>JACRPE010000012.1 GCA_016214055.1 Candidatus Roizmanbacteria bacterium | reverse complement strand
TAATCCTCAGATGGGTACTGCTCCGGGAGGAACTAACTTCTATATGGGTGAGACTAATACGGATACTTACCTGTACATGTGTAACGGATCACAGCATTCCTCAGGGTACAATATGAATCATAGATGGTGGTTTAGGGAGAGAGGAAGCCAACAAACAACCCCAAGAACATATTTAAAAGATATCTCAGGAAAATATAATCATGCTACACCGAAGGGGTCAACGGTAACGAGCGGTTACTATGGTAATGGACGCAGTTTTAACGGAAGTACCGACTATATTGAGGTTGAGAGCAGTACCAGCCTTAACCTTTCCAATGTGGGCGCAGTTGAAGCTTGGGTAAAACTGGCAAATAATTGGAGCGCGCAGGGAGCAGTTGTGGCAAAAGGAGCGTTTAATACGAATGACGAAACCTATGGACTTTACGTGGGAAGTGACAAAATACCCCATTTTTATCTGAAAACCGGAAGTACTGCGGTGACCGTCGATTCCACTGAAACACTTCAGACGGGCCTCTGGTACCATCTGGCCGGCACTTGGGATGGGACTTTACTTCGTGTCTATGTGAATGGAGTTTCTCGAGGTTACAAACTACAGTCATTTAATCTTTCGGCGGTAGCTTCCAACACGGTTTTACGTATTGGAAGAAGTCCCGACCTGACAGGAAATTATTTTAATGGTCTCATCGATGAAGTTCGGGTGAGTAATGCTTCCCGCTCATCTGATGAGCTTTTGGAAACCACTCGTGCAGGACGCGATCATCGGTTGTCAAAAACAATCCCCGCGACCAATCTTTCCGCAAGCATAATCTTAATCATTTTGATGAACAGAATATTCCTCGTACCTGTTTATCCCTCAAGCGTGATGGATACAACACGGATGGAATATATACTATTGATCCCGATGGTGCAGGAGGAGAGGCACCTGTTCAAGCCTACTGTGATATGACCCGGGATGGAGGAGGATGGACTATGGGAGTGAAGGACTGGTATCAATCAGGGGTTGCGGGAAACATAGGAGCATTGGGAGTCATAACGGACGCAACTACTCTTAAGGGTAATGGGTACAAATTATCAGACTCAGTGATACGCTCTCTCATTGGTTCCTCTCAGAACTTTGATGTCATGGCAGATCAGGCAGGATACAACTCTGCATATTCCTCAGGAAACTATGAATATGTCATAGCTCGAAACTATACGGGGTACTTTAGGTTTAACGCAACGGTGGGTAACTCAACCACCACTACCTCCTTCCAGTCATACCGTCTATCAGACAATGCACTCCTCTGGACAGGTAACGGATCACAACATTCCTCATCTTACAACATGAATCATAGGTGGTGGTTTAGGGAGAGAACGGTCTCCTCAACGGGGACAACGGTACAGGGGAAGATTGGGAAGGGAAGACAGTTTAATGGGGGGAGTGATTATGTAGTACCACCATCTCTCCCCGCTTTTGGAAGTGCATTAACTGTCGATGCGTGGGTAAACTTCAGCAGTACCAACTTCAATAATTACCAAACCATTTTCAATAATAATCAAGTAATGATAAGAAAAGATAACAGTTCAGAGGCTAATAGATTGTCAATCTTCGTGAAATTGGCTGATGGCAGTGTCGAACCAAGAGCAAGCTCGACTACTGTAGTTGAAGCCAGCAAATGGTACCACGTCACCGGAACATGGAACGGGACTACGTTGAAGATATATGTTAATGGAAAATTTGAAGGAACAAGCTCAAGAAGTGGAACGCTTACTGCAACTACGGTACAAACCCAGATAGGAATGGGAGAACAAGCCAGTTTAACAAATAATCCTCTAACGGGGTCCATCGATGAATTCCGTATTAGCAATGCTGCAAGAACTGCCTCTGAGATCCGTCAAGCATATGAACTCAGCCGCAGATCCCATCCCATAACTATTGACTTTGTAAATTCATTGAACGCATCTGACTTGATAGCAAGCTCTGCAGACTTATCTTTCGCTGTCAATGATGCAACCAAATTGTATCTTGCAGACAAAGTTATCATAAAAGAAAATGTTGGCGGAGTAGAATATACCGCTCAGGCAACAGTTAACACCAAAACAGGAAATACGATTACGGTTGCTTCATGGGATACGGGAAGTACCTTCCCCTCAAGTGGGTTTACCGCAAACGCAACCGCTATCAAATGGCAGAAGGAATACTTTGATCTGGGAGGGATATCATCTGAACAGAGAAATGCGGTGACGAAGATGACGTTAAGAAATCTGTCAAACGCGGCGGGACAAAATATCTGGCTTGATGATGTGAGAGCTACGTCATATATGAATGACAGTTCGCCGGACTCTTTTAACACCCAAACAGGAATAGGAACTTATAGTGGCACTCCAGAATCCACCATTAATTCTTACTATCAATACCGTGCCGTACTCAATTCCTGGGACGCAAACGTTTCACCACAACTAAACTCAGTTACCACGGTCTATGGAAATAACACTCCCCCAACCGCCCCTGTTATCACGGTACCCACGAATGGAGCAACTGGCTTATCACTAACCCCTTCATTCAGCTTTTCCGCAACAGACGCTACTGATTATCTTCGATATAGAGTTCAGATTGCAACTGATAATGGATTTACGACCGGTCTTCAAACATTTGATCAAACAGTATCTCAGACAGGCTATTCGGGACAAAATACACAAGGAAGTACCGCTTATACATCCGGCACAACCGCCAGTTATACGATGCAATCAGCTTTAACGAATAACACCGTTTATTATCTTCGCGCCTATGCAAAAGATCCTGGCGGATCCAATAGCTGGTCGTCGGCTTCCAGCACCATATCTTTTACTACAAACGCCGCACCATCAGCACCAACCTTGAATGCTGGAATTCTCTTTGATAAAGCAAAAATTGCCAACACCACTCCTACTTTCCGGTTTGTCACAACTGACGCTGACTCCAATCCTCTTGTATATGAATTCAACATTGACACAAACTCAACCTTTGCAACGCAAACCGTTCGGACATCCGGAGTCGATGCCGGCTTTTCCAACACTCAAAATGGGGGCGAGTCCTCTCCCTTTACCCAAAATCAGACAATTCAATTCGCCATTCAACCGGCGAATGCACTCGTGAATGGAAGTACTTATTACTGGAGAGTACGGGCACGGGATCCGGCAGGAGCAAATACCTGGTCATCCTTTTCAACCGTCCGATCGCTCACGATAGACACTTCACTCACGAAAGATATGTGGTTTGAAAGTCTGTCTCCTCAATTTACGAGTGACTTGGGCGGTTCAAATACCCAGACAACGGGAGATAAAGTATCCCTTGTTTCTCAGGGCTTACAGCTTTTGGAAGGGGCAAATAATTATACCCAATGGGTCTCCTCTACTCCTCTTGCAAGCACTCAAGACACGGTTGATAAGCAGGAAGGCACCGGTTCGGTAAAAGTGATACGCGCTAATGATGGCGCACTGAATGTGACGACGGGAACAACAACGATAAACACGGTTGCCTCAGGTGGGGTAACTGGAACATCGGGAACGACCACGTTAAATATGACTTCAACAACTGGGCTTGCGGCGGGAGATGAGATTCTTATATCTCAAACCAGCGGTACCGGACAAGGAAATAATGAGGTACAATATATTGCGAGCGTAACTAATTCAACACAGGTTATTCTTTCTGCTAATTTGACTAATTCTTATGTATCCGGGGCTCAAGCTATCAGAATCCCCCACTACACCTCCGTGTCTATCTCGGCTGGAGCCACTTTGACCGCCGCCGCATGGGATGGAACAAAGGGTGGAATACTTGTATTCCGTGCGGATGGTGGGACGGTTACGAATAATGGAACTATTACTATGGCAGGGAAAGGATTTACCGGAAGCAATGGTGCCGGAGGCGGTGGCGGAGGCGGCGGTGGTAACCAATGGTGTGCAGGTGGTGTCACGGGTAATCCGAATGGTGGAGGTGGTGGAGGTGGAAGCGGTTCGGGAAATGGAAATGGACCCGGATATGGTGGTGGCGCATCTCCAAGCGGAAGAGGTGGGGGTAGTGCGGGTTATGGGGTCGCAGGTACGGCTGGCGGAGGGAGTGGAGGGGCCGCTGGAGTAAGTTATGGGGTCAATACGCTTGCTTCATTGTATTTAGGATCAGGAGGAGCAGGAGGAAGTGGAGGAGCAGGAGGCGCTGGGGGCGGAGGCTCATGTGTCAATGATCCAGATGAAGGCCATGGAGGTTCGGGAGGAAGCGGTGGAACGGGCGGGAATGGTGGCATTGGAGGGGGAACCATCTTTATTTCTGCAGCTACCTTTACTAATAATTCAATCGTTTCTGCAAACGGAGGCAACGCAACGGCAGGTAGCTCCGGTAGCGGCGGAGGTAATGGTTCTGCAGCAGGTTGTGGATCAGGAATTGGAGGAAATGGAGGAAGTGGCGGAGGTGGAGGCGGTGGAGGAGCCGGAGGAAGTATCTATATTCAGTCACCAACCGTTACGATTGGCACCATTCAATCATCTGGTGGTTCAGGGGGTGGAGGAGGCGGTGGAGGAGCCGGAGGATCGACAACAAGTTGTGACTTTGGTCCCGGTTCTCCAGGAGGAGGAGGAAATACTGCTTACACAGGTGCGGTCGGTCGCATCCGCTGTGATAATAGTGCGGGCAACTGCACAGGCACCACACCAACCGCATATTCGGCCGTGAATTCCTATACCCCACCCTCCACATTGAACGCCACGGTCACCTACACTTATCCATCCTCAACCAATCTCTTTGGCTCAAGCCAGATTACCTTTTGGGTAAAGTCGGACACGACCGGATCGTATCGCTTCCAGATGGGTGAAGCTTCCTCGGCTGAACAGACATTTGACTTTACGATAAATACCGCAAATACATGGGAACAAAAAACATGGAACATCAGCGGTATTGCAAATACGAGTAAAGATGCCACAAAATATCTAGCATTTAAATTTAATCAAAATCTCACTTCGGTTAACTTCTGGTTCGATAAGATTGAGGCGACCGGATCAGTGAATTCGTATACCTCATCGGCGATCACCGCATTATCAGTTTACCCGTCCGGCGCCGATACATGGGGACCCATCCTGTTCAATCATGCGGGTCAGGGTGGTTCCATCACCTATCAGGTTTGGTATGATAATTCAGGCACACCTGCAATTGTTCCTGATGGAGCTCTACCGGGGAATTCAGCCGGGTTCTCAACTTCACCCATCACGCTCAGTCTTTCTCCCACTACCTACCCGACCATCTATCTGGTCGCACAAATGGCCTGGCCGGCAGGTTTATCTCCCGAATTCTATGATTGGGGCATTAAGTTAAATAAAAAGAGTACTGCGCCCACCATAACCGCACCCACCAACGGTGCAACCGGACTGACCACGTCTCCCGTTATTCAGCTTAACTCAACGGATGATGATGCAGACTATATCCGTTATAGAATACAGATTGCCACGGATAATGCCTTTACTTTGAACCTGCAAACCTTTGACGAAACAGTGTCTCAGACAGGGTGGAGCGGACAAAATACACAGACGAGCACAGCTTACACGTCGGGAACAACGGCAACTTATACCGTACAGACTCCTTTGAATGCAAACACAACCTATTACATCCGTGCTTATTCCATAGATCAAGGAGGTACCGTCACCTGGTCGGGAGCTTCATCCACCGTATCTTTTGCTACGAATGCCACTCCCAACGCGCCAGTTATTTCCTCACCGTTAAATAATGCAACCGGAGTGAGCGTTGTCCCCGCCATCCAACTTTCCGCGACTGATTTGGAAAGTAATTATCTCCGTTATAGAATCCAGCTTGCAACAGACGCAGGTTTTTCACAAAATCTGCAAACCTTTGACCAGACAGTATCTCAAACAGGCTGGAGCGGGCAAAACGCACAGACAAGCACTGCTTATAACTCCGGCTCAACGGCAACCTATACTGTACAAACGGCTCTCACCTCAAATACCGTCTACTATATCCGTGCCTATGCCACCGACCCGGGCGGCTCCGTCCTCTGGTCTTCGGCTTCCTCCACAATCACCTTTACTGTGGGCACATTTGTTGCACCGGCCAGCTGTTCAGTCAGCGCTGGATCCAGCTCAGGCCCCTCAATCATCACCTGGACCGATAGTTCAACGATAGAAGATAATTATTATCTGGAAACATCCGTCAACGGCGGAGCCTTCACCCCGACCGTCACCCTCGCCGCAAATACCATAACATCAAGTCAGGTCGTGGGCTTCAACGCTTATCAATACCGCATAAGAGCATCTCATGCAGGTCAATACACGAGCTACTGTACCACCAGTGTCATCACCTATTACGCACCGGGAAATATCCAATTTGAAGGAGTTGGAATTGAAGGAATCCAAGTGTGGTAATGGTAGGGGTCGGGTAACCCGACCCAAAACGTAGGGGTCGACCCCTGTGTCGACCCGCACGCATTGAAAATATTTATAATATTCATTACAGTTAAGGTATGAAAACCGAGTACCGAGCTCTTATCATCATCGTCTTAGTCGTATTATTGATTATCCTGGGAGCCGGCGCTTTGAAAAAAAATAATGTATCACTGAACGGGCCCGCATCAACCATCCTTTTTCTCACCCAACCGGTCAAAACATTTTCCGGAATAATTGAAAAGGTAGACGGCGATACTCTTACCGTTTCTCAAAATATGACGATGAATTCAGTCACTCAAAAGATTACGTACAACGTCATCACCGATAAAAATACGGTGATCGAACAACCCGAGTCCCCCATTCCCTATCTTTTTGCAAAGACCATGAATGCCACCAATAAGCAGAAAACGATCAAAGATTTGAAAGTCGGACAAGCCGCGGTACTCAACACAGATGAGGACCTTCGTACCTTATCCTCACAAGAGTTTAAAGCCACCCGCATCACATTAAACGCAATTATGAACACCCTCTCCGGACCGGTCTTTGATGTAGGCGGAAATACGCTCATCATCAAGACAATTCCTCCTTTTACTCCCGTATCGGAGACGCCGAAAGAAAGAAATTACCGCGTAAAGATAACAAATGATACAGAAATATCAAGGATAGCCGCAGACGGATCACCCGTCCGGCTCACATTGAACGATATAAAAAGAGGTGTGTGGGTGGTTGCCTATACCGACGGTGATGTCAACACGGGAACCGATTTTACCGCTCTGCGGATTGACCCTTCAATCAGTGTTGAAGCCCCAACTCCCACTCCCACAAACCCACCCGCAACTCCCACGCCAACCCCACGCCCCATAAGTCCAACATCAGCTCCCATGCCAACGGTTTCATCGGCAAGTCCATCATCAAATACAAGATGATGACGGCCTAAGTAAGTGTATACTTTTTGTTAACAGTTTTTATCATGTCATTGCGAGAAAAATGCACTGTAGTGGTGCGATTCATCGCACCATAATGAACATTGTGGAGCCATAAATGGCTCCACTACAATAAACACAAATGAAAACCAAAAAATTAAATTCAGGCCTCACCCTCCTTGAAGTCATGGTCGTCATGATGCTCCTGGTCCTTCTCATCACCGGCGTCCTTGCCCTTTTCAAACCTCAGGAGCAGATAGCTAAGGCTAAAGATGCAAAAAGAAAGAATGACTTGAATGAGCTCCGAAAAGTATTTGAAGACTGGTATTCGGATAAAGGATGTTACCCGAAAAAAACAGAAGTCTGCTACAACAATCTCTCGGCAACCACCTGCGAGATCTGCACTTCACAACCCACTTCCCCCTCTCTTGAATCATATACTAAAGCGGTCGTTTGCGACCCTGATCCGTCACTTAAAAACTACCTCTATGAAATCAACGGCGATGCAAATTGCCCCTCCGCCTACCTCGTCTACGCGAAGCTTTCCGCAACCTATGCAAAAGAAAACGACCCATACAATTGTTCCGCCATTCACGCCTGTGGACCCTCCCCTTCTTTTGGCTATGATTATCTCGTGATGAGCTCCAATGCTGTCATCCCGGTTGCGGGTAATTATTACTGCCTCAATCCCAAATTTAATCAGTGCCGCAGTTGCGGAACCGCGGCCCTCTGTGCAGTTGACCAATCAACAGGAGACTGTGGCACAATATACGTCTCCCGAACCGTATGCTGTGCAAGTACCGGTGTCTGTTGACATTTGAAAACCTTTTCTTTACACTGAGACATTATGGAACAAGAAGCAACTCTTTTAAAAAACCTTAAGTCTGTTGTTATATATACCCTCCTTTTCCTCTTTCCCCTCTTTTTTCTTCCCTTCACTCAGGAATTTTTTGCCACGGGAAAGATGTACCTGCTTTTTTTCGGAGCACTCCTTCTTTTAGTCCTGGCAACAGGTGAATTTTTACTTACCAAAAAAATCGTCTGGGAAAAAAAGCCCCTTGATAACGCGGCTCTCCTTTTTTTCGGCGCATCCGTCCTTTCTACCCTTCTTTCCACCCCGAATAAAATACAGGCACTTTTAAATCCGTCACTCGGTGTTGTTTTTCTGTTTTCCTGCCTGATTCTTTACTTCTTCGCCTCCCGTGAAAAAAATAAAGACCTCCGATCCACACTTGTATATGTTGCGGCAATTATAACTTCACTTGTTACGGTATTTTACTTTTTCAACCCGCTTAAGAATGTTACGCTCCCGACTTCTTTTCAATTTATGAAAAACCAGTATTTTTCCCTTCAGGGAAATCTGTTGGAAACGGTTATCTTTTTAGGGTTTGCGGCAGTCCTTGCTTTTGTCCATGTTTTTTCAAAAAATGCCAAGCCGGGCCGCGCATCTGCCCTTCCTTTAGTCAGCTTCGTGTTATCAGTCATTGCAACAGGAGGAATAATTTTCTCATTTGTGAAAGTAAAAGATTTGCTTATCCTTCCCCCGTTTAATTTATCCTGGTACGCAGCCGTTGAAACTTTGAAACAACCTTTGACTGCGTTGTTCGGAGTGGGAGTTGATAATTATTCGGCGATGTTTACCAAAGTAAAAGATGCCGGATACAACGCTTCAAACCTCTGGCAGATTGGTTCATTCAACACGTCCCGCTCAACCCTTCTTCATATCTTTACCGAAATGGGATTATTGGGCCTTTTATCTTTTGCTCTTTTGTTATATCAACTCGTTAAACAGGGTGTGGCGGCAAAAAAACACCACGAAAATAAATATGCTCTTCTGCCTGTCGTCTATATTATTTTGGCCGCGGCATTTATGCCACCTTCAATCACCTTGTTGTTCTTGGTGTTTTCATTGGTCATCGAGTCCGATGCACATGGGGCTGAAGATAACGCATTTACCCTCGATACGGGAAAGATTCTTCCCCTCTATGCCGGAATTGTTGTGATCATGCTGGCATTCATCGGGATCTCCGGCTACGCGGTAGGTCGGTCTTACGCCGCAGAAATTTATTTCAAACAGTCCGTTGACGGTTTTGCCGGCAATAATGTAAAGACAGTCTATGACAATATGCGCCAGGCCGTGATGATTAATCCTTATATTGAACGTTTCCGAACTAATTTTTCCCAGACAAATCTGTTAATTGCAAACAATGTTGCAAGCAAAGCAACACCCGCAACCGAAGGCGAAAAGAAACCTGAGCTGTCCGAGGCAGACAGACAGACCATTTCTCAAGCCATTCAAGCGGCTATTGAAGAGGGGAAAGCAACCGTCACGCTCAATCCTCAAAAGGCAGTCAACTGGGAAAACTTGGCGTCAATTTATCGAAATATCATAAATGTTGCACAGGGTGCAGACAGCTGGACAGTATCAGCCTATCAACGGGCAATCATCCTGGATCCCCAAAACCCCACCTATCGGGTGAGCTTGGGGGGCGTCATGTTCACCTTTAAGAACTACGATGAGGCGGTCAAATTATTTGAACAGGCAGTTGCCATCAAACCAGACTGGGCAAACAGTTATTACAACCTGGCATGGGCTTCATTCCAAAAAGCAGACTATCAACGGGCCGCCGCCGCCATGCAGAACACCGTCACCCTGCTTGATCCAAAAAAAGATGAGGCTGATTACAAGCGTGCCACGGCTGATTTAGAAGAGTTCAAGAAAAAGCTTCCCAAAGAAGAGGAAGCCACCAAGGAGGCTACACCAAAGTCAACGAAATTAAGTGTACCCACTCCTCCGGCCCAATCACTTGAGCCGAAGATCAAGCTTCCCAAAGAGGCAAGTCCCGAAGCAAAATAAGAATCCGTTAATCCGTTAATTGGTATAATTGATGCATGATGCAGGACCTGAACGCCTACGCAAGCTTTCTCAAAGAGTATCTTTTTTCGCGCCTCCTTTCCTTTGGGCGTTGGTTCGAAGGCATGAAAGATATCATAGTTGCCCTTCTGGTGGTTAAACGGGGGAAGTACTCTTCCTCCTTTCTGAATACTTCTTTTTTTGTGCTCGTTGCCGCAGGCGTAATTGCCGGCCCCATCATCGCCGAGAACAATCCGTTCTCTCCTCTTTTAGGAGAAAAGTATCAACCGCAAAATCAGTCAACCGTGGTCTCCTACAACCCTTATGACACCGCCCTTTCTACCGTCATATCTTCTAAGCCCCGCGATAAAATAGTTGATTATTCGGTCGTATCGGGTGACACGCTCGCATCTATTTCTAAAAAATTCGGCATCTCAGTCGATACGATCAAATGGGCTAATAATTTGAAAGACGATATCATAAAACCCGACCAGATTCTCAAAATTGCACCTGTAACGGGCGTGGTTCATAAAGTAGTTTCAGGAGATACCGTGTATACCATTGCTAAAAAATACGGCATCAACGCTCAAAACATTGTCAATTTCATATTTAATGAATTCACCGATCCCGACACCTTTGGACTTCAAGTTGGACAATTAATCTATGTCCCAGATGGGGTAATCGAAGAGGAGCGGCCAAAATATTTTGCACCAACCTATGCACAAGTTCAGGCGGGAGTTAAGGGAACTTCCAATTTTATCTGGCCGACGAATGGAGTTATCACCCAGTATCCATCCTGGTACCACATGGCGCTTGACATTGCGAGTAATGCACTACCTCCTGTCTTAGCCTCTGACACGGGTACGGTAACATTTGCCGGATGTATTCAATACGGATACGGGTGTCATATCGTGATAGATCATGCGAACGGCTTCCAGACACTCTATGCGCATCTTTCTTCAATAAATGTATCGGCCGGACAGGCGGTGAGCCAGGGGCAACAGATCGGCAACGTCGGTTCAACCGGCCGATCAACGGGACCCCATCTTCACTTTGAAGTCAGGTCGGGAGGTCAGCTTCTCAATCCGCAGAATTATTTAAGGTAGAAACGTGATTAATCACGTCTCTTAAGTAACCTAAGTATCTTAAGTCTCCTAAGTTACTTATGTGCGCTTAGCATCCGTTCTATAGCAACCTCAAACGCGGCTTGTTTTAACGGCTTTTTTTTCTTCACCGACTTATCCCAAATAGCGTCAAACGCCTTCGTCATCATAACCTGCAATCGTTTATTTACTTTATCTTCTGTCCACGTCTGCCCCTTCATATTTTGATACCATTCCAGGTAAGAAACGGCAACTCCGCCACTGTTTGCCAAGACGTCGGGGACGATGATGACTCCTTTTTTAGTAAGGTATTCATATGCCTCCTCAGTCACCGGACCGTTTGCCATCTCGACGATTATTTTTGCCTTTATTTTGCTCATATTTTGCCCATTGATGACGTTTTCCAATGCCGCGGGTACAAGTATATCCACAGGCAATTCCAAGAGCTCCTCGTTTGAAATTACCCTACCTTTTTTTATATCACATACTCCACCACTACAATAACATCCGGCTAGGCTTCCTTTTTCTTTCTTGCATTTCAGTACTTCGACCGCATCCAGTGATTCTTGCCCCGCATATAATATGCCTCCCTTTGAATCAGACACTGCCTTTACTTGAAACCCATTTTCCGTGGCAATTTTGGCAAAATAATATCCTACATTCCCAAAACCCTGAACTGCAATCGTGGACGGTTGCAGAAATTCCAAATTCGAAGCACCAAGATCCAAACTTTTTTTATTTGTAATTTGGTTATTGGAGTTTGTTTGTTTCTTGGGATTTGGAGCTTGAGATTTGATTTTGTTGAGCAACGCTTTCAAAATCATAACCCCTCCCCGTCCGGTCGCCTCAGTCCGCCCCAAAGTCCCCCCCATATCCAACGGCTTGCCTGTGAACGTTGCACGAAGTACGCTGTCATGCTGAACTTGTTTACCCTGTAAGGGTTTCAGCATCTTATTTGAGATCCCGAAACGAGTTCGGGATGACATTTTTATATACTCGTCAGTCATCCATCCTATTATCTTCGGATTCGTATTTACATCAGGAGCGGGAACATCTATTTCCGGTCCAATGAATGAAGAAATTGCACGGGCGTATGCTTTTGAGATCCTTTCCAATTCAGACTCCGATACGCTTTTAGGGTCGATGATTACGCCTCCTTTTCCGCCCCCATAGGGGAGTCCTGCGACTGCGCATTTAATGGTCATAAGAGTTGCAAGTGCGCGCACCTCATCACGGTTCACATTGGGATGAAACCTGATACCGCCTTTATAAGGACCAAGTGCATTATTATGCTGAATTCTGAATGCAGTAAATAACCGGTCTTTTCCATCGTCCATTTTGACGGAAAAATGAAGTTCATGGATGGCATCCGGCAGTAATAAACGTTCCGTCTTCGACTCCGAAAGCCTCATGTCTTTAGCTGTTTTGGTAATAATTTCAAGGGCACTCTCCAACATCTTCGTACCTGTGTTCTGCATATTTAAAAATGAATTAATAATACAAAACTCCTAAAAAAACGCAGGCAATGTGTTTTTTTGCAAGTTGGGAACAAAAGGGCTCCCATTGAGCAAAAAAATATCGTTGCCGAGTTTTACATTTCTTCTAAATATTTTTCAACATCGAGCGCTCCCCCTACCCCTAAACCAACTGCCGTTGCCGCCTGACGATAGACATGATCTACACAATCCCCGACTGCAAAAACACCCTTTACCGAAGTAGAACTTCGGTAATTTCCAATTTCCAAATCCCAATTTCCAAACAATTCTGAATAACCAATTTCCAAATTATCAAACTGTTTGGAATTTGAATTTTGAGAATTGAGATTTGTTTGTGATTTGTGATTTGTGATTTGTGATTTTAAAAGTTCGTGCCCTAGTCTTTCTGTGGTGATAACATAACCTTTACTATCTAACTTGACTTTATCTTTAAAAATATCCGTATCCGGCTTATGTCCGATTGCCACAAATAGACCGTCAAAGGGTATGGTACCAATGATGCTTGCTCCTTCTTTTTTGTTTATCTTCATTTGTAAAAGCGCAGGGGCCACTTTCTCCAATTCCTCAATGGACTTTGTCATAAGAGTTTGATCTGAAGGAGTGATTTTAACCACGACCGATGCTATTTTATTTTCTCCCTGGATCTCCAATACCTGCGCGTTGAATAATTCGTGGATGTGCGGATGTTCAAGCACACGTTTTTGCATGATTTTTGATGCTCTGAATTCTCCTTTTCTGTGAATAATAATGACGTGCTTTGCAAATTTGGTAAGGGTTAATGCCTCCTCAAGCGCCGTATCACCACCCCCAACAACTCCCACAATTTTATTTTTAAAGAAAAACCCGTCGCACGTTGCACATGCTGACACTCCCTTCCCACGTAGTCGTTCCTCACCGGGTACCCCTAGCCATAAAGCCTTTGCGCCAGTTGCCATGATTAAAGATTTTGTAGAGACGTGATTAATCACGTCTCTACCCGTGTTTGGCAAATAAACCCGAAATGGTTTTTTTGAGACCTCAATTCTTTCCACATTCTCATCCCGTATCTTTGCTCCAAACTTGATTGCCTGTTTGCGCATTCTTTCAACAAGCTCGGGCCCCATAATTGATTCATATCCGGGATAATTTTCAACTTCTGATGTGAGGGTAAGTTGCCCTCCGGGAGGTGATCCTGCGAAGATGGTGGGTGCAAGTCCGGCTCGTGCCAGATAAATACCGGCAGATAGTCCCGCTGGCCCGCCGCCGATTATGATGACGTTCTCCATACTTATTTTGACTATATTAGTAATTAATAATCAATTTTGCAAGCTTGTTTTTTTACAAATTTATCGCTCTTTTAATCATCTCTTCAACTCTACTTACATCCTTTTCGGGTAAAAATTCGCACATATCAGACACCACAATCTCCCTCGAAAGGCCGTCTATGGCCTTCTTTATGGCAGATATCTGTTGGAGGACGTCACCGCACTCTCGCTTCTCCTTCACCATGCGTTGAATCCCCTTCAGCTGTCCGACTATTCTGTTTATTCGTTGATCTAAATCCATACTTATATACTCCCTACCAGTACCCAGTATAGTACTCGCCTGAATAATTTGTCAAGTGATAAAAATAGCTAAGTAACGTCGCTAATTATTTCTGCGGGAAATAAGTTATCCACAACCTATACACTCTACAACCGATAATCATTCGAAGAATGCGGGTTTGAGCACATGTCATGCGTGGTTGCCAAGATTATAATCTGTAAACATGCCTACTAGCTTGATGCATGTGCGAAAAGACGTATTCAAGAATGAGATATTAAAGGGACGATAAAAAAATAAGCGCAAAATTGAATCTAAAGTATATTTTTTAAGAGAGAAACTATTGTTTGAAACATAATGGAGGCATCCTTCATGAGTGAATGATTACGCACGTAGTCCATATCCAGCTTCATCCACTTTACGAATGATAGGCGATGTGCTCCTTGCACCACCCACTCACTCGTCATGCCGGGAAGGACCGAAAAACGAGCCTGAAAACGCTTAGGAACGAGCTTCGCTTCATTCATGGGAAGGGGACGAGGACCTACGAGGCTCATATCTCCCTTGACGACATTCATTAATTGAGGAAGCTCATCGAGCCCACTATGTGACAGAAATTTTCCCACCCGAGTATAGCGCGGATCATGGCGGATCTTGAAAACCGGGCCATCAGCTTCATTCAGTCGTTTGACTTCAGTCTTCAGTCGTTCGGCGTCAGAAACCATCGTGCGTATTTTATAGAGGGTAAAAGGCTTTTTGCCTCGTCCAGCTCTTTTTTGTTTGAAGATAAAGGACCCCTTCGAATCAAGGCGCACTATAATATACATTATAGAAAGTACCGGCAAAAGAAGAACAAAACCAATCAATGCAATGAATCGGTATAAAATAAGGTGAACCATGTGAAGCATTATACTATCTTTCAGCTATTTTCTTGTTTCTGTTTTACACATTTCCACGCAGCTCTTTGTCATCCCCGCATCCCTTTTGTCATCCCCGCGCAAGCGGGGATCCAGACTAAAATTACAATATATATGCAATTGTAGTGGTGCGACTCATCGCACCTTGATGAACATTATGGAGCCATAAATGGCTCCACTACAACATCAATAGATTTGCCTATAAACATATAATATACTTTGAAAGAATATGGTAGATACGGAATCAATGTCTGCGTTTACTCCACTAACCAAAGAACAAAGTCCTCCAGCCTTGAGACAGGTTCAAGAGTTTGTTACCAAGGTCTGGAACCACCCGCTCGTAGATGAGAAAACCCGTACACACCGGTTGGAAGCCCGTACAAAGCTAGAGAAATACTTGGATACCAATAATGTTCCCCAATCTGATTATTTTTCTGTCCCTGTTGGGAGCCTCCTTTGGAACACGACCGATTCTTCAGATTATGATTATGTTCTGTGCCTAAAGAACAAAGAATTATGGGAGAAACTGTATGGTCAACATATTCCAACCGGTAGCACCCCTAACAAATCAATGATTGGAGCAAATCAACTTTCAAAACAAGGATTGGATCTACTGGCTGGCCCCGAATATCTAACGGGAAATATAGAAAATGATGCCTATTTTCTCAAAGTCCTTCTTTTTACACCTGATGAATTTATAGGGGGCAATCTTGAATTAGCGCAAAAATTAAGGTTGGCCCTTGTGGAATATTATGTAGCGGGTGGTCCGTCTGAAGAAAGACAAAGATTACTTGAACAATATTTTCAAATACGAGTAAACTGGGAAAAACAACAAAAGTTTAGTGAATTGAAAGCCGGAGTGCCAACCATAAGACAACAGCGCTTTGATAGGGTTTTACATGAAAGGGCAATGATCGCAACACGTTCAAAACCCGAAAGAGATCCTGATGATTATAAGAGAGTGTTTGAGAATGCGAGAAAAAATATGCATGTTCCCAGTATTCAAACTTATCTTGAAGCAATGCGTGAATCGGGGGGAAAGCTTTCGCTCCTGAAGCCAAATCAACAACGGGTCGTCACACAAGCCCTTCCATGATTTTGCTACACCGTATTGTTACACTGTAGCAATTTACCCTTTACTCAAACTCTCCAAAAACTCCTTGTTGTTTTTGGTCTTGGACAGCTTGGTGATCATGGCGGTCAAGCGCTCCTCAGGGGTTAAGAGTGACAGCATACGACGGAGTGTATTGACGCGTGTCTGTGTCTCTTTGTCGAATAAAAGTTCTTCATGACGAGTGCCTGATTTTTCTATATCAAGGGCGGGGAAGATCCGTCGGTCCGCAAATCCGCGGTCCAAGTGGACTTCCATGTTACCGGTGCCTTTGAACTCTTCGTAGATGAGATCGTCCATACGGGATTCAGTTTTGATAAGACAGGTTCCGATGATAGTCAAACTTCCACCCTCTTCACAGTTTCGAGCAGCTCCCAGGAATTTCTTCGCCGGGAAAAGTGCCGCCTGATCAAAGCCTCCTGACATACTCCGTCCGCCACTGCGGTTTCCATTCTGTCGGTTATCGACTGACAGATTGAGAGCGCGGGCCAAACGAGTGATGGAATCAAGAAGGATGACCACATCATCTCCCATCTCAACCATCCGTCGGGCACGGTCAAGAGCTAAATGTGCCACCTTCACCTGCTGACGGGGAGACTCGTCAAAGTTGGACGCGGCTACCTCACCTTTCATAAAACGTTTGATTTCAGTCACTTCCTCAGGCCGCTCACCGATCAAGATCGCCATGAGTTTTACTTTGGGATAGTTTGCGGTGATGGCCTCGGCCATCTCTTTCAAGAAGGTCGTCTTTCCGGCTTTCGGTTGAGACACCACAAGCGCTCTCTGTCCAAACCCCACGGGGGAAATAAGGTCGGTAATACGCATGGAAAGGACATCCTGCTTGGTCTCAAGCATGATCTGTCTATTTGGGTGAAGTGATGTTAATTCGTCAAAGTTCTTTCTTTGTCTGCTTTGCTCTTCAGTCAATGTAGCTCCATTAATTTTCTTAATTAAAAGGAGGGAATGAAAACGCTCCCCTTCCTTCGGAGGACGTGCCAATCCTTCAACTAAATCGCCCTTGCGGAGCCAGAAACGGCGGATTTGGGATGTGGAAACATAAATATCTTCATTTGGATTAATAGCATAATCTTTTCTCAGAAATCCATAACCGCCGAAAGTGACATCCAGGATACCACTAGCCTCATAGCTCATCTTTAAATCTTCCTTTAACCGTTCCTCAAGGGGCATTTCCCGCATGGGAGGACGAGCATGAGTTACCGGAGTTGTGACTTTGGGGGCCACCTTTTTTTCCGGTTCAGCCATATCGTCGACAATCATAATGGGTTTTTCTTCATAAGCTCCTAACATCGAAGACACGTCGAAAGCTTCCTCTTTGGGCTCTTCGGCCGCATTCTTTCTTTTGGTGAACATAAAATAAATGAATGAAAATAATAAAGGAATAACAACTAAGTTAGGTTTTCACACGTTTCCAAATATGGTTCATGATACGGGCGTTATATTGAATACGGAAAAAAGGGAGTAAAGGATCCCCTGCAATGGGCTCGGCAATGATACTTTTTCTATATGTTTAAATGGGTGGGCGCGATCCGGTCCGAAGACCCGATACATCGCTTTATGTCCTCCTACTCGGAGGAATTCCCTTAAGGTTACAAGTGTTAGAAAAAGTTTTCAAGTTGCCTGCATTCCCATCAAGAGGATCAAGTCCAAGTATACTAAACCCGCATCTTGTTTGTCAAATGGTAATAAAAAGAGTTCAGATTGTCATTCCCGCGAAGGCGGGAATCCAGGTTAGTATATATTCCCCCTAAAATCTATGTCATGAATATAGACATTTGAACTTTCTATTTCAAAGATGGTTCGTATTTTCCCCACTCTGAGACGATAGATATTTTTTGTGTTTGCCATTTTTCTTATATCCAACAAATGATGAAGATCTTTGTTTTCAAGCAGTTTAATCTTTGCAATAACAGATTGAAAATCGCGATCAACCAGTTTTTTAAGAAATTTTCTTGCCCGAGGATGAAAAATGAGGCTCATTATTTACGATCATCTAAAATATCGTCTAATTTTGCCCATTTAACTTTCTTTTTATTTTCTTTTTCGTATTCTTGGGCTTTTATGCTGTCGTAATAGTCTTCAAGGTTGTGGACAAGCTCTTCATATCTATCCATAGAAAGCAATACGCCTTTTGGACTGTTATGTTCAAACAAAACTACCGGCTCATGTTGGGCCTTAGCCATTACATCTTTTGTTTTATAGCGTAAATCGGAAACTGTGCGAATAATATTGGGTAACATCATATTTATGATGAAATAATAACATATTTATGATATGTTTGTCAAGTACATGTATAAGTCACATACATTTGAGACTCTTGAGGAAGAACTTGTAAGAGGTAATTAATAGGTGTCACATTGCCCAATGCTTTATGTACCCTTTTTGTATTGTACCAAAGAAGATAATCAATAAGGCG
>JACRPE010000016.1 GCA_016214055.1 Candidatus Roizmanbacteria bacterium | reverse complement strand
TCGTCATTTCAGAAACATTGCTTCCCTTTGTAACTTCAGACTTGCTTTTAAAGAACTTGAGTCAAGTTAAAGCCAAAAACAAAAAACCTTATCAGTTAGCCTGGATTGTTAAAGTGCTTATTACGCAATATATCTAATATACTTACATGCCCACCCCCTACCTTCAAATCTTTAAAACCACGGTGAAAGAGTATTCGGCGTATCGACTGAATTTTGTTCTTTGGCGGTTGCGGATGTTTTTAAATTTACTGTTAAATTTCTTTCTGTGGACTGCGGTTTTTGATAAAAGATTAAGCTTTGGAGCCTACTCAAAAGACAGTATGATCTCCTATATCCTCTATGCAAGTCTTATCTCTACATTCGTCATGGGCTCCCGTACCGCAGAGATCGGTGCGTTCATCAACGATGGGACAATCATAAATATTCTTCTCAAACCCATTTCTTTTTTCAAATATTACTTCGCACGGGATCTGACGGATAAAGTGATGAATATCGTTTTTGCTCTTTTGGAATTGGGATTGGTTCTGTGGTTATTTAAGGCGACGATTATCTTGCCACAACAGCCTTTTCTCTTTTTTTTATTTTTTGTAAACGGAATTTTTATTGCCTTCTTCATCAATCTCCTATTATCTTTTATCGGTTTCTGGACGCCGGAAATCTGGGCCCCCCGCTTCCTGTTTACCATGCTCGTCTTTTTTATCTCCGGTTCCTATTTCCCTCTCAACATTTTGCCCTCGGTAATCTATCACTTATTGCTAATCACTCCTTTCCCCTATCTATTCTATTTGCCGACGCAAATGTTGATAGGTCACGTTGATTGGAGACTGGTGTACTTGCAGTTTGCCATTTCGTGCGTTTGGGTCTTTCTGTTGTACGGCGTTGCAATGTCTGTTTGGAAAAGGGGAAATAAAACGTTTTCGTTTTGGGGACGTTAGCAGTTGTGATTATAGAGAGCGAAGATCATGGCTTTTTTACGAGTTTGGGGTGACTTGGGGTCCCCAATTGAGTAAAAAAGATATGATCGAAACGAAAAAACATGAATACATTTTTAAAAAATACAAGAATATTTTTTCTCTTGGCCCAATTTTCCCTAAAAACTACCTTTCAAGGCAAAGTGGGGGTCATATTTTTTCTTGCAGGAAAAGCCATCCGCGTCATTTTCATATTTATTTTCATCGCTCTCCTCTTCAGTCGCACCCGTCTGATTAAAGGATACACATTCGATCAAGTTATCCTTTTTTATCTCACCTACAATATTTTGGACACATTAAGTCAGATTTTATACCGCGAAGTTTACCGCTTCCGCCACTTGGTCCTCTCCGGCGGGCTTGATATGGTACTCCTCAAACCGTTTCACCCTTTTATACGAGTCCTTTTAGGAGGAATAGACTTTCTAGACATAGTTCTCATCGTCCCATTTATCGGGATAGCATTATCCATCTATTTGAAATCGGGAAACCCCCACTTGAGTAACGTGTTCATCTATATTTTATTTATTTTAAACTCAATGATTTTGATAACCGCCTTTCATATTCTTGTTCTTGCTCTTGGCATTGTGACAACCGAAGTCGATCATACCATCATGATATATCGGGATATCACCGCCATGGGGCGCCTTCCCATGGAGATATATAAAGAGCCCATCCGCGGATTTTTTACTTTTATCATTCCTATTGGTGTTATGATGGGAACACCGGTACAGGCACTCTTAGGACTTCTTACTTTCAAAACAGCAGGAATTGCATTTTTGATATCATTAGGAGGATTGTACTCATCACTATTGTTTTGGAAGTTTGCATTAAAAAGATACCAAAGTTGGGGTGGTTAATAAATAAGCGGAGGAAAAGTCTTTTTTGCGAGTTGTGAGTGTAGCCCGCGGAAACAATAACTTTTTTACGAGTTTGGGGTGACTTGGGGTCCCTTCAGGGTTTAGCCTTCAGGGTAAACCCCAATTGAAGTAAAAAAGTTATTGTTGGAGCATAATATTGTCATATGATCACCGTAAAAAACCTTACCAAAATTTACCAAGTCCACACGAGACAGAAGAATTTTTTCCTGGACGTATTTGCACGTCAATATAAGGAAATTCATGCATTGAATAATATTTCCTTTGATATCGGAGAAGACGAGCTCGTAGGCTTCATCGGCCCCAACGGCGCAGGAAAAACGACGACTTTAAAAATCTTATCAGGAATTCTCTACCCCACCTCAGGAATGGTATCCGTCATGAACACCACTCCTTTTGAAAAAAATATCCGCTTTTTAAAACAAATCGCCTTTGTCATGGGACAACGAAATCAACTCATCTGGGATCTCTCAACCCGTGACTCTCTCCAGTTGCAGAAAACAATTTATGAAATAAACGATGAAGATTTCAAAAAAAATGTCGGGGAATTGACCGAATTATTGGACGCAAATGATTTGCTGGATAAGCCGGTAAAAACGTTATCTTTGGGACAGCGGATGAAGATGGAATTGGTGGTAGGGCTTCTTCACCGGCCAAAGATCATCTTTTTTGACGAACCCACTATCGGTTTAGATATTTTTTCCCAGGAAGCAATCCGCAACTTTATCAAGTCCTATCAATCTGAAACAAAAGCAACAATAATATTGACGAGTCACTATTTGGAAGACGTGAAGCGCTTGGCTAAGCGTCTCATCATCATCCATAATGGGTCTATAGTATACGATGGAAGTTTGAGTAATATAGTTGAACAATATACTGTCGAGAAGCGGGTAGTTGTGACTCTGGATAAAATGGTTAATGACACCGAATTGCGGGGAATCGGAGTACCTTATACTCTTTCGTATCCCAAAGTTACTTTTTTGATAAAGAAAGGATTTCTCCCCGAAAAAATCAAACACATCACCCAATCCCTCCCATTTTCAGACCTTACGGTGGAGGATGAATCAATTGAAGAAATCATTAAAACATTTTTTAAAGAACACCATGGGAGCTCCCATACCTGAAGCAACTCGACCGGAAATAAGACTGTCAACCGTGGAAAAACAGGCGGTATTTGACTGGTCACCGAAAAGAAGACAGGATGTAATTAATAACAGCAAGACAATACTGACAAAGTATTTATCAAAGGAGAGATATGGAAAAAGCTTAATAGATAAGAGGGTTGCAGACAGTGTCGGTCGTCTTTGGGATAATGTCATAGGATGCTTTCAAGGTAAAATAAATTCAACTCCATTTCTTTCGGTAGATGGTAAGGTTATTGCCGCTTTCAATCCCAATATCTTACCCACCCACTCTGAGTACCATGTGTCCAAAGTTCTTACCCTATCTACACAGCTTTTTGATACCTTGCCCGAAGATCGACAATCAGTAGAAAATGCTCTTGCCATATCACTTGCTACCATAATCCATGACACAGGCTCCCTGCTAAATAAGGGTGAAGCTGGACCACAGGAAAAGATGTACAAGTTCCATGAACTGCGCGCAATTGCACTGGTTGATAAAGTCGTTAACGCCCTTTATCGTGATGATTCAGGAGATGGCAATCAACAGTTAAAAAATAAGATAAAGATGTTGATTGCCGCAACCATCCCCAAATGGAATCTCGATTTTACCGGACAAGGAACAACTTTGAGCAAACTTCTAGATCCAAACTTAAGTCCTCCCGTAACGTATGACAAGATGATGAAGGACCTCGATTTAAACTTAAACCAAGCAGATGACGAAGAAGCGAAAAAAACAAAAGAACAATTACGTCCCCAAGTAGATAAGTTATATATGATGTTTCGGGAATTACGCATTTCAGGAGATGAAAAAGCAATCAGGGAGATGCGTGAACTCACCCATCTTATGGGAGCTGCCGATCATGGCGCTTATATGCTTGAGCCATCTAATATTGCTGAAGTCTTTGGCCTCTGGCAAGAACAACAAACTGAATGGCTTAATGAAAAAGGCGAACTTACACATCGGAGTTTTACCCCAGGCTCAGGCACATCATATATATGGCTCACCTCAAAATTTACTGATGTACAGTGGAAAGAGTTTAGTCCTGTCCTTCAATCCTTGGGTATTAATCCCTTTGTACAGAACCTCTCGATACATCGAAGTAAAGAAATTGCCGATCATATTCGTTCAATCTTGCGGGATAATAAATCGCCTCAAGACGCCCTCTCTCGTGTTGAAGGAGCCTTTTCCCCTGTAGAGCTGGATAATTTAGCACAGAAATTAGGACTGGAACATAATGTGGAAATAAAAAATGCCATCATTACATTTTCACACGAGTTTGCTCATCGCTTTGCTAAACCACATAACTTTGACGCTTTATCAACTAAAGTGCTCAAGCTCATGTATGATGCGACTCCTGAAAAATCTGTTTTTCTCAAAGAAGTATTTGAGGCAATCATTGATGATTTAGTGAATGAATTAACTCCCGAGGGAACTCTCAATATCCATATAGCTCCTTTTGCATACAACAATGATATTTCATCATTTACCGAACAAATTGCAAAAGCATATTCGGGTCTTTCTTCGGATAGACAGAGGCGAGTTAAGTCTATTTTTTTCACATTAAGAGAGGGTAAAGACAATATGGACTCTATCAAGCCACTTATTCCACGTTTTAAGACATCGGACAAACCGCCTTTTGGTTTTGCTCTTGGAGGAGATCCGAAACACGCACATATCATTTACGACTTGATGAGTACAGCTGGGAAAGACATAAACACAGTGGTTCATTTTGGACTTGAGGATAATTATGAAGCTATGAAAAAACGCCTTGACGGTTTATTTGGCTATATGGATGCAACCTTTGGAGAAGAATTATTAAAAAATATTTCAGTACACATTGACGACAAATACGAATACTTTAACCAATATCTGATAGATTATCCAGCAAGAGGAGAACTGCTTAAAAAATTGGTTAAATCCGTTTCCCCTCTAGGATATTTGCTGACGAGAGGTCAAGATGGGTTTAATAATTATGTACAATTTAACGCAAACTTTAATAAGGATGGGGGTATTAAAACGATTCCTGGAAGTAATAATGCCTCTATGAAGGGGGGATACCGTATTGCCGTTGAAAATCTGGTACAAGTTCTCATGAATGAGGGTATAATCAATCAATGACCCACCGCAAAAGAACTCCTTATTTATTTTTAGGTTTCCTGCTTCTTGTTCTTCTTTTCATCATGGGGGTTCGATATGGACAGCAGGTTGAAAAAACAAATAAATTGACGAGCTTCCTGGTAAGTATCGCTCCGTCAACAACAACCGCTCCGTCAACGGTTCCCCTGGCATTTAAAACATATAAACATACCACCTGCGGGGTTCAATTCCTCCTTCCCACCTCATTCACCACCGTGAAAGAAGGAACTGAGGGAGCCATGCTACAGGATGCAGGAACTATAAAAGTTTCATTTGAGTGTCGAAAACAATCTGCGGTGGCGCAAGTAGCCCCATCGACGCAAACTCTTACTTTCCAGAAAAAATTAATTCCGGTAAAAGAATCGGGCTCTTTCTATATCTTTACCCTGCGAAATCCCAATAACAATCTTTCCGTTGAGTTGAGTGTGGAAAAGGCCTTCTACCCGCTTCTCGAAAAAAGCCTCGAGTTTATGTAAAATACATCGCATTCTCTTTTAAACTTGCTTCATCTCGAACTTCCCTAAATGTATTACCTCTCAGATGCCCCCCTAATAATTGTACCCATATATCATAATGTTCAGGTTCGCGCATCAAGTCCGGCAATCCACCCAGTGGATCATATGTCTTATAAAAATCTTTCCCTTCCAACATTTGTTTCCGGATTTTTTGCGCCTTTTTCTCAGAAATATTATATATTTTGCACGCGTCCCCAATAAGTTTGTCTCAGAAAGAAAGAAATTCTTCTATACTTCCTTCATCATACTGACCACTCATTGGCTTAAGATGGATGATATCCGTAAGATCTTCCTCTTCCCTCCCTAATAACCTCATACGGAAGCCATACTGGTCTAACAGATCAGCCTCTTCCCGGTCTCTCAGTAATGTTTTAAGTAACACCTCGTTCGGTCTTACTTTTAATTTAACTTTTTCCATTGCGGACACTTTTTCTGCCCGAGAGAGAACCTTACGGGTAAGTGATTCTTTTCTTTTAAGATATATCCCTGAAAGAGCTTGAGATATGGATTCCTTATTTTTACTTCTCATAATCCGTTCTCCAATATCCCGCACTGCCATAAGTCTCATAAGCACATGTTTACTTGCTACATTGTTCACATAGGGTGCGGTTTCCAACTGAAATGTATTATTATCATTTACTTGATTTTCTTTTGCTTTTCGCGTCTTTTCCATGAGGTTCCAAGATTCCCAAAGCAATCGGTAGCTGTCACTTGCGAGTGGATCATTTTCATCAAGATTGCCCGCTCTCTTAACATCGTTAAAGGCTGCTAAAATTTCTTCAGTGGTAGCTCCAGTCTTCCACCATGGTCTTGCCCTTGAAATATCGGTTTTTAACGATCTCATAATCGATGGATAGGGAGGGTATACCATCTCAACTTCGTCTGCGAATACGGCCACTTTTGTTGCAAGAGTAAATGTTTCTCTCTGTTCATTACTAATATTTGAGAATATGGGATTAGTATCATTGAACAATTCCTGTAATTCAGCCGTATACTCTCGCTCAAATTGTGGATCAAGTCCTAGCTTGCTTCCATTTATCATAAACCCGCCTTTTTGCTTCTGATCCCGCATCATACTAATTATTTGAGAGGGAGAAAGAGTAAATAGATCAATTCTGTTTTTGTCAAAATCATCATATAAATCATATCCATTAAGTGCATCTTGCCAATATTTATTGTCTTGACCATTACGCTTGGCTTCTCCATTAGCCAAAGTGGCTCTAAACGCTTCATCAATTCCCTCGGGTTTTTCATGTTTGAGCATCATGAGTGCCGCAGTTGCGCAAATTTGTTTTGAGTGAAGAATGTCAGACGGTGTCATACCCGATTCTTCGTTATATCTTTTATGAAGGGCCATAGTCATGACTGCGGCGGCCAGCCCATGGGCAACCTTTGGTTTCAATTTTCTCTTCTCATACTCTTCAGGTTTTCTCTCTTTTATTAATTGAGCTTCCAATTCCTTATTTCTATACATGGTCATCACTTGATCCATGTCATGAAAATGGGGAAATAACTCAAGAGCCGGAAGCCATCGTTCGATTGAGGAGCGGTGCCGAAGTTCAAGAACCCGCAGAATAATCTGATCTATTACTCTATGTACTCGCCGAACATGGGGTATCCCATGGTCAGTAAAATCTGAGTGGTTCATCGCATAGGTCAGATTAAGCCCAAATGAGCTGAGTAGGTTATTATCTATATTATTTGTTATGAGTGCCGCACGGAGCCCGTTTGCTCTTTTGTGATGGAGGTCCATGTCATGCACAAATTGAAGACCTTCAAACCCATGCGAAATCGCTTTTGATATTGCATCTGGAATAGAATCCTGCTTTGGATCCACATTTTTCAATCCACCCGCTATACTCGTACGAAAAGGACGTCGTGCAAATGATTCCAAATATAAACTTACTGCCTTCGGAAAACTCACCGCCCATCGTCTTAGATCACGATAAATATCATCAGTGGGAATATCTCTTCTATATTCATAACTTCGGGGAAGCTCCTTGAGTGATGGGTTGTTCATAAAATTGAAGGCGATACATTATAATAAATGATATGCCTAAACTCAAGTTAGCTTATTTTGGCAGTCCAAGCTTTTCCGCAGCCCTTCTTGAAAAACTCATATTGGATAAGTCTTTGGGAATTGAAATCGCCCTCGTCGTCACCCAACCGGACAAACCCGTGGGGAGAAAGATGGTTATGACGCCCTCGCCTGTGAAGGTGGTGGCACAGAAGTACAACATTCCCGTGTTTGATAATTTGAAGTTTGTTTACCCTGAGGAACGTAGGGAAATTCGAAATTTGAATTCAAATTTAAAATTAAAAATTTCAAATTTAGACCTCTGCTTAGTATATGCTTTTGGTTTCAAACAACTTATACCTTTAGACCTTTTGAGAGCCCCAAAGATGCAGTTATTTGTCAATATCCACCCTTCACTACTCCCCCGGTACCGAGGCTCCTCCCCTATCGCTTATCCGATTTTACTAGGTGAAAATAAAACGGGAGTTACCCTATTTGTAATGGATGAAAAAATGGATCATGGACCAATAATTGCTCAGGAAGAAATGGCGATAACATTAACCGACGTCAGATCTGATATGGAAACCAAACTGACTGATTTGGGATTTGAAATGGTGAAAAAGTTTCTTAACTCGTTAACCCGTGAACCCGTTAACGCGTTAACCTATAAGCCACAACTACACAAACAATCAACAAGAGCTCCTTACATGACCAAACAAGACGGCTTCATTCCCCTCCCCGTTCTTCAAAAAGCACTGAAGAATGAACCCCTTACCCTCCAGGAATTACCGCAAATTATTCGGAAATATGTGGAAAAATATTATGTTGAACAAGCGAAAGGTGCGGATTCGAGTACATGGCATGCGGGGCCGCCAACTATTGAAACACCATCAACGTCTACTAGCTTGATGCATGTACGAGAAGACGCGCCTGAGCGGAAAAAAGTACAGAATTTACTACAGAGATCATCGAAGACTATCTATGATTTTTGGCGCGGTATGCATCCTTGGCCCGGCCTCTGGACTTTGATAGAGGGAGAACCTCCGAGGTTAGACACCCTCCAGAATGATAAAACCTCGGAGGTTAAACTGGCAGGAAAACGCTTAAAAATAATTGACATGGAATATCATGTAGAGACGGGGCATGCCCCGTCTCTACGCATAAAATCCGTCCAACTCGAAGGCAAATCCCCCGTTGACTTCCCCACTTTTCAAAAAGCATATAACATCTTCACTTAAATAGCCTATTGTATCGCTCCCATGGTATAATGCTAATAACATTTCTTATGGTAGTAGAAAGATTAAAACCCATTGAGAGACCATATTGGAGCGCTCTTTCTCGCCTACTTCAATCTCAAAATTTGTATAACGATCCTCAACCAATTACATTTGAACGCCTTGGTCTTTTTGCTAAATCATGGCAGCCCAAACTTTACACATACCCTAGATTGAGGCCCGAACAGGAAGATGTTATGAGATGTTTTTATCTTGCCGAAGATATTGCCAATGAAATCAAAGCTCCCATTTTTTTATACCAAACTGTTCCACCATCAGAACATAGTCGTGAAGATGTGTCTCTTAAAAATAGAATTGTGGTCACTCAAGCTTCAATATCAATACCTGATGAAGGGGAGGTTTGGTTTGTAAAAGTAGTTGGGCCTCAAGGAACATACGCAATTCAACCACTTGAAGGAAAACCCCTAACACCTGTCGATTATGAAACATTTTTTAAAGAAAATGAATTTTCACCCATAGTTCCTTCGACTGAGACGGAGCAAGCGTATATTGCGGCAATGTATTCAAGAGAACCTTCAGTTTCAGAGCTTTCCTAGCTTCAAAATCCCCTATTAAATAGCCTATAATCATGCTATAATTGACACTTCAATCAATTAAATGAAAATCATTCTATGAGCGAGAGTCTAAAATATAAGATGACAATGGCGGGGCTATCTTTTCTGCTTTTTGCATGTCAAGCGCTTCCCCCCGTGTCACAAACACCCGCTCCGCTACCTGATCGTGCCGGCTCTACTCTCTATCTCCCTACCCCAAACGCAAGAGAACGTGATATTTTAAAAGAAACAGCAAAGTTTTACTCCCTTTTCTCCCGTATTCCAACTGCGAATTCAACGGGGTTCGAGTATCTCAATCTTCCCATGTCTTCTGAACAGCAATTTAATATTTTCCGCGCTTTCAATGCAAACGATATAGCTGCAATCGGTGGAACTCAAGCGCAGATTGAACAAGCACTCAACGAGGGTCGCTCCTACGGCATAGCGCTTTGCTCTGATTCCCGATGCCCTGCCCCTTTTAATGTACCTCAGGCAAAGAGGTTTGCCGATCAATTTACTGGTGTAGTCCAACAAGGAGATTCTGTTGGTGGCTTTCTGAGTACGGATAATAAGGGCTACAATCTTATCGAGTCCCGTACCGTTGGCGCACAGCCAACTATATTTGATAAAAGAGTAAAAGCTAGTGTTTTTGCTCCTCATGCGCAAACATGTTTGCCTGGGGTTGAAAAATGTGGATTTAATGATGCCATAACTGTATTCCTTGGGCCAGGCGGAGAAGAAACACTCCGGAATCATCATGTGCCTGAAGGAGTTATTACGGAGATAAAAACAATGGTTTCAGAGTTTAGTCAACCAGGTAAGGCAAGGCCCTGGGCAGAGACGGGTGCTATGATTCAAGCAAAACTTAACAATCATCCGGTGCTCTTTGGAGTAGTCGGTCACGCAGATAATTCATTTGAGATCGGCGGCATGGCCTTCCCATCAGGACGAATAGTCTATGATGTACATGGGTATGATGACCTCGTAGCTATAGCAAAATTTATGCATGACCCTCACCCGGAACTATCAGCACTTACCAGCCAAAAACCGGGAATCATTACCATGTCGTTTTCCCGCAATAAGAGTATAAATACTCTGTATGGAGAAGCGGCAAAAGAAAAGGGAAGTCTTTTTGCCTCAACACTTGTTGATTTTACTCCTGGGAAGAAGCTAACTCTTGAGGAAATTCAAAAAGTTGCAAACGGAGGGGCATATGCGGTTGGCCATCTGGAAAACGAGGGCATCCTCACCCTGGTTGCGGACAGCCTTGAAGATATGGCCCGCATAGAAGCAGACCTTAATCTAAATAGAGAAGCTTATGGCCTAAACACTTTCTTCAATAAAAATGGTGTAGTAATAAAGCTTGTCCCTGATAGGGGTGGTAGATTCAGAATGATGGCGATTGAAACAGGTGAGACGTTTGGAAAGGGCGGTTCAATTACTTATGAACTGGTCGCGGGGGGGAAAGGTGTTAAAAATGCAGGTATGACCGAAGATGTAGTGAGTTATCTTATTCGTTTAGCCGAGGTCAAAAAAAATGCAGGCTATTTGAGCCCGCTCCAATTTGATTTTGCGGTAAACACACTCAAAGCGGCAAAATATACTACGAAGGCTGGTCTATGGGTTCTTGATTTTATCGGTACTTACTACATAATTAAGGACGGATCATATTTTCTGAATGATGAGATATTCCGTAAGGGAATTCTCACCGGTTTCCAGATGGAAAAAACAGTGACTTATGAAAATAAGAGAGCTAAAACAATTTCAATTAAAAGAACTGAACTTGTGAGAGAGCACTCATATGCTATGAGGCAAGTAATAGGTAATAAAGACCCGCGATGGAATAACAGGATTGGAAAAGTACTTTCCGTAAATTTAACTACATATCCTATAGGGCCAGACGCGCTTTTTACTACAGATAATCAAGAAATATTTTTTCTTTATACTGACTCTCCAATAAGTGGAATAAAGCAAAATGGCAATATAACAGATATCATTCATGATCCATTTGATACTACAACTGACTATAAAATTGCAAGCCAGACGATAGCTCTTGTAGGCCCTGATGGCCAATCAATGAGGAGTGATGTGCCGGATATGAAGATTATAACTTCTATCAATTCTAATCAACCAAATGTAATTAATTACTGGATTATGACCGTCGACCCACTTACTGATTCATTTAAGTTTACTTATCTTCAATCGGTTAAAGTCGATCCGGAGCAATTTAAACAAACTCTCGCCTCTCTTGCAGGACAGGGTACAAAATAACTGAGTTATATCTTTCCTTGCAATATCATCTCGCGGATATTTTCCATCAATTTCTCCATCACCCACAAATTATGATACGTCGCCAAAGTGTAACCGAGGATTTCGCGTTGTTTGAAGAGATGATGTAAATAGGATTTGGTGAAGTTTTGGCAGACGTAACAGCTACATTTTTCGTCCACCCGCGTCAAGTCCGCCTTGAAAATGCTTTTATTGATGTCAATTTGTTTATTTGAATGGGAATAAATGACGCCCATCCTCGCCAACCTCGTAGGTTCAACGCAATCAAACGTATCGATGCCGTATTTGACCAGGTCGATGATGTCGTCTATCTGCCCCACTCCTAACAAATGCACCGGTTTATCCGCGGGCAAGTATGGAACTATCCATTTGACCTGTTCCCGCATTTCCTCCTTCGTCTCCCCCACCGACACCCCCCCGATTGCAACTCCTGGCACATCCTGTTCCGCGATAAATTTTGCTGATGCAACACGCAGATCTTCAAAAGTTCCTCCTTGAATTATTCCATATAAATATTGCTCATGAAAAAACGAAGACATGTGTTTTTTGTCAATCGCCTGGGCCCCTTTAGGGTGAGGCGGACAAAAAACATCGTGTCGAGTTTTTTTATAGGCAATACATCTTTTTAACCATTCATGAGTTCGCATCAAAGCCTTCTCCGCATATTCATGCGTCGCGGGATAATAAGTACACTCATCAAAAGCCATGAGTAAATCCGCCCCAATTTGCCGTTGATATTCCATGGATTTCTCAGGGGTGAATTCGATGAGTTGACCGTCATAGAGGGATCGAAACTTCACCCCATCCTCAGATATCTTTTCAACAAGGGGTGATTCAGAATCGTCAGCCCTGAGTTTAGCTTTTCGACTATTTTGTGCGAGGGAAAAGACCTGAAATCCTCCCGAATCAGACATGAGAGGAATGTTCATTTTGCTGTAAGTGTGAATACCTCCCGCTTTTGCAATTATTTCCGGACCCGGATGCGTCACGAGATGATAGGTGTTTACAAAAGATACTTGCACTCCAATATCTTTGATAAGAGAAGGAGTCAGAGCCTTAATCGTCCCCTTCGTACCCACCGGGACAAACGCCGGGGTCTGGATTTTTCCATGTGAAGTGGTTATGGTTCCCAAACGTGCCTGTGATTTTTGAGAACGTTGATGTACGGAAAAAAAAGATGTCATAGTAAAAAGATAGTATACCTCAGTCAAGCTTTTCTATCTCGGGTAATAAAAAGCGCCGGTTTCCCGGCGCCTTCTTATTTCGAAAAAAAATATTAGTTATTTATAGTAACTCTTGACCTGGAACAAAACATAAAGTCCTAAAATAGTTCCGATGACCAATCCTCCCCAGTTAAATGCCACTGCATTCTGGACCGCTCCAAGGAGAGTCGCGTAATACATCATGGTCCACCCTGATTTTGCCCGTTTAAAAAGTCCGGGAAGGGCGATTAACTCCATAACCATGATGACTGCAGTAAAGATCATACTAGCCGTGTAACCCATGCCAGCCTGCAATCCACCCAAGTACCCGAATGGCATCATGAGTGTTCCTAAGCCCAAAAATCCGAGGATGAGAGGGGCTGATATGACCATAAGAATAAGTGAAATCCAAGGTCCAAATTTGACGATTGCTTCTTTGACTCCTTCGGGAAGTCCGGGAGCTTTTTTAACAAGATACTCATCGGCCAGCTTCTCGAGATCACCTAAATATGATTTGTAATCTTTCTGTGGAGTGGGCATAGGTGCATAAAGTGCAACAATATATAATGTTTCGTTGCATTACCCTGATGATAAGCCTCAGAAGATAAATTGTCAACGAGAAAATTCGTGGAAGTTACACACACCCCTTGCATCCCCTCTCGAGAGGGGAACGAGGGGTGTGTTTTATCCGTCATCCCGATGCAAATCACAATATTAACATCCCATCCCCAAATGAATAAAACCGAAACTTTTCCATGATCGCCACCTGATACAGTTCAATTAAGCTCCTTTTGGCCTTTTTATGCTGTAAAAAAGCCTCAACCAACATCATTAGTGACGACCCGGGAAGGTGAAAGTTAGTGATGAGATGATCCACCATTTTGAACTCGTAGGGCGGATAAATAAAAAGATCTGTTTTAAAAGTAGTGTCATTGCGAGGACCCTGAGCATCAGTCGAAGGGGCCGCGGCAATCTTATTATTAGATTGCTTCCCCTCCGATTCGGAGGGTCGCAATGACAGACTCATCGATTCAAGCGTCCTCACAACCGTCGTCCCAACGGCCACAAGCCTCTTTTTCTCTTGATCCAGTGAAGTGTTACACTGGAATATGTTTTCAGGAATTTCATACCATTCTTCGTGTAGTTTTTTTTCAGAAATGTTCTTTTCGCTCACTGGGGCAAACGTACCCAATCCCACGTGAAGGGTGATGAAAAACCGTTCAATATTTTTTTTCTTTAATGACATAAATACATCTTCGGTAAAGTGTAAAGAGGCCGTTGGAGCCGCCGCCGACCCATTTTGGCGAGCAAAGATGGTCTGATATTTTTGCCTGAGCTCATCCCGGCTCAGGGGTGAATTTTTTATGTACAAAGGGACGGGCATGGTCCCCTTTTGTTCAAGTAGTTGAAACAATCGATTTTTTCCAAAAGGAATTCTCACCGTAAAAAGATGTTTGTCTTGTGCAATCACTTCCACTGAATCTTCTTTATTGAAAAATAACTTATCCCCTATCTTAACCTTACGATCAACCATCACTCTCATGGTATTTGGATCATCCATCTGCTCATTCACAAGAAAGAAGACATTAACTTTACCACCCAGTGCTTTTGTCAACGCGACCCGAGACGGAAGAACTTTGGTTTCGTTAAGAACAAGGAATGAGTTCTCGGGAAGATGATTTACAACATTATAAAAATAATCGAAAGTTATCTTATTTTTTTGTGTGTCGTAGATAAAGAGGCGTGATGTGTCCCTCGGCACCGCGGGCTGCCTTGCAATGAGCCCAGGAGGAAGATCGTATTCGTAGTCTTCTATCCGGATCATATGCTCGTTTTTTTCTTTTTGAGATATATTACCACCCCAACCACTCCTCCCAGAAGAAGTACGAGAATTAAGACGAGAACGAGCGTTTGCGATGGAATTTGATTATTTTGAATTTGTTTATTTGTCATTTTTTGATCCTCCTGTTTTTCCGAAGACTGGATATTGGCTCCTTTATTTTGGGATGTTACTTTATTTATTGGGTCTCCTGTCGGGGCTACCGTGCCTCCTATATATCTTCCAACATAGGGACTTAGCTTATTTTGAGCATAGTATTGTTGATTCTGGGCAAGGAACGTTGAAGGTTTAACGACAAACGTTACTCCTGTTTTTGTTGTGTAACGAAGATTATAAGTACTGCTTGGCAAGGAATCGGTCGTGATTTTGAACAGTCCGTTTTCATCGGTTATCACCTCAGCAACAGAACTCACTCCTGATGAAAGATAAACTCCCACGGTAGTATTGGGAAGCACGGTTCCCATTGAATTATATGCATACCCTTCTAAATATTGAGGAATGGGTTCAAGCGCGACTGTCTGTGAAGAAGCGCTGCTTTCAGTGCCTGTGCGAAGATCTACTTTAACGAGTTCAATACCCGCAATAATTTCCGTGTAGCTCCCTGTTTTTTCAAATTTATTCTGATCGACGGTGAAATTAAATTTTCCCATTTTGTCAGCTTGTGCTGTCTGTATAGTCCGATAGGGTATTTTTGACGAAGGATGAACGGTCGAGACTTTAGCGGTCTTTACATTAATTTTTGTGAGAGGGTGTGAAACTGTTCCGTCAAGCGCGATGGTTCCGTATGGGGTAGCATCGTAGAAAAAGCTGATTGCCTTGGGTGTGGTGTTCGTGTTTTGAGTTGCGATAGCAATATCTCTATGTTGGATCGCCCCGCGTTGTTGTATCACTTCTCCCGCATATATTTCCGAGTATGCCTTTTTATAGTTTGGATCGATCTTTGCCAAGTCGGTCACATAAGGTAGGGTTGGCAATAATTTATAGTCTCCATCCGGAACTATAAAACTGAATGCTCCATCTTCATAAACTTGTTGAGGATTGATAAGATTTCCTCCCAAAAGATCGGCGGATGTCATGGCTGAAAATACTCCTCCTTTATTTATTTGAAGAGTTATCTGGGTATTATCGATGGGTTCAAGAGTTGAAGAGTCAAATAACCTGCCATAAGGATCCCATGCGATGGAAGCACAGTCTTTTGAAGTATTTAAAAAATTAAAACTGAACGTCCCTTGTTGATTGCCCCCTCCTTTTCCAACCGGAGCCGCTGTTGTTGGGTCGCCCCATTGGAAAGTAAGCCATTTGCGGTTCATCTCCTTTGGCGTATAATCTTGCCACTCGTACCATTCTTTCTGACTTGTAAGAGCCGTACCCACCGGTTTAAACGGACTAGGAGGCTCCATTCGTGTTGTCCCATTTTTATACAACCCCTGAAATTCATACTTAATGTCGGGATCGCTCATCAAATTTTTCAAATTTGGTGCACTGGTTTTGAGTTTTCCCCCCTCCCAATCGCCATAAACAGCATCATCAGCGTCTTTATTTCCCGTAGTACAGAGTAAATTGCCGGTGGAGGTTCCAATACAACCGATGACATATACGTCTTTGTTTGGGGTCAATCCTGTCTGTGTTAACTTTATCCGGTGACCGGCCACTCCCTCTTTTGAACAACCCGCCTCGTCAAATCGGCAATCGATAGCCTTTTTCCCCACGGCGGGTACTGTGAGACATTTCCATTGCTGGGACTTCTCTGCATATTTGTTCTTAGCATACGAATAAGATGGGAGAAAAAAAAGGATAAACAATGCGGGCATGAAAAATAATGGAAGCTTCTTCATGTTTTTATATTACTTCTTTTTCTTCTTTAATTCAAGCTTTTGAAACCAGCGCCTGCGAAACATAAGGGCAATTACGCCATAAACCCCTATATCCATCCAACTGTCATCAATTGATTCATTCTTGGGATTTTTATTTGCCAGGAGGAGGTTTTTGAGCCTATTTAACTTGTCACTTATCCGGTATGCAATCCCCATCTCGCCCGTGTCGAGGATGTTCCCTTTGCCATAATCCTTGTGTTTTTGCACAAACATCGCCTTCATTTCCAGGCACACTTCCTCAAATGCCTCTTCAAGATCTTTTGGGTTTTTCATAAAAGAGCTTCTTGTCATTTCGAAGCGTAGCTGAGAAATCTAGCGAAGCGTCTTTGCGGCCTATTGGCCTAGATCTCTCACTTCGTTCGAGATGACAATTAATAATAAATAGGCGATCTATCTAATTAGTTCAATAAATGTAAACCTCTGCCCTTTCTCCTCTTTTTCCTCCTTTGAAATGGCTTTTTTAAACATCGAATAATCGGGAAAATATTTATCTCCCTCAAAATTCCCGTTTACAATCGTCAAATATAATTTGTCGGCCAAATGAATAGTTTGTTTAAATATCTGTTCCCCACCCGAGATAAATACCTCTTTCTTTTCAATCTCTTTTGCCTTTTGCAGAGCCTTATCTATTGAATCAACTACAAAACAGTTTGCCTGCTTTGGGTTGTAGTTAGCATCGTGAGTGACGATGATATTGTTCCTCTCCGGCATCGGCCGACCACTCCTCTCATAATATCCTAACAACGAATCAAACGTGTTTCTTCCCATGATGATGGTGTGATGAAATGTTTTTTCTTTAAAATGTATAAGGTCTGCTTTGATATGCCAAGGGATCCGGTCACCCTGTCCAATCACGCGGTTCTCAGATAAGGCACAAATTATGCTGATTTTCGGATTATTCATGTTGAAAATATAGCCATTTCCAACCGACGCGGTTGGATAACGCGTTGTCATGTGGCCTTAAGTTTTTTTATTAGCTTCAAATTTTGATCATATAACCCACCCGTCACGCTAAGAGATGCTTTTATGGGCGGATAGGGATCATAATCAATAAGATCTACATAATGAGGCTTAAAATCGTCTATTGTCTTAAAACCATTGTTGAAACGTATATTGGGAAATTTTTTTGGGGCTCTTTTCAGTTGTTCCTTTACCTGATTTAAATGCAGCTCGTAAATATGTACATCGCCAAACGTATGAACAAATTCCCCTGGCTGATATCCTGTTACTTTTGCCAGAATAAGAGTAAGCAGGGCGTAACTGGCAATATTGAAGGGAACGCCCAAAAATATATCGGCGCTTCTTTGATACAACTGCAACGATAATTTTCCATCAATAATATTTACCTGATACATGTTGTGGCAGATGGGAAAACGGGAGGCGTCCTTCAGGGTTGCCATGGTATAAAGGTATTCCGGATTCCAGGAATTTACGATGAGATTGTGGGCCGCAGGGTCATCTTTTATCTCCTGAATAACCCACTTAAGTTGATCGATGGTTCTGGGTTTACCCTGTAAATCTTTAGATTTACAGGGCCACTTTCTCCATAGCTCTCCATAGATTTTTGGCAAATTCCCCCACTTTTTCGCAAACTTCGCATCCATTTTTATTTTGTCAATAAACACATCTTCTGGTAACTTTTGACTTTTAACTTTTGACTTTTGACTTTTCTCGAGATATATTCGATAGGGGTAATCATCCCAGATGTGTACATTATTGTCGACGAGATATTTTATGTTTGACTGGCCAGACATAAACCAATATAGCTCGTGAAGCACTCCCTTCCAGTAGACTTTTTTTGTGGTAAGAAGGGGGAAGCCTTTTGAAAGATCAAACCGGATTTGACGGCCGAAGACCGAATATGATGCGTCCCCCGTCCCTCGATCAACCTTCCTTACCCCGTGATCCAAAATATCCCGCATTAAGTCCAAATACTGATATTCGGGATGTTTCATTTTCCCTCATTATAGTCACTCAACAAAATATTGCAAGAATAAAACCCTATCTATGTTGATTTCTCAATCATGACGACTTCTAGTAAAAATTTTATGTGGATAACTTGATCCAGTGAAGTGTTTCACTGGAATGGATGTTGCGGAATATAATTTAATGTTGTGATTTATCAGGTCCTTCCTTATAATTACATTCATGAACAGCCGCACTCTCGTCCTCAATAACTACTCCCCGCATTCCTCCTGCTAATCCGCAAACTCTTTCTTTTTTATATATTGTAGAATACAACCATGAAGACTCAAACCTATTACATCATCGACTTTGACAGCACGTTTATCAGGGGGGAAACACTTGATCTCTTAGCCACAATATGTTTGAAAAGTAATCCAAACAGGAAAAAAATAATTGAAGAGATAGAGCATCTAACTGTGCTGGGAATGGAAGGTAAGATACCATTCTCACAAAGCTTAGAAAAACGTCTTCAGCTTATCAAACCCAATAAAACACACATTAATAAACTTATTTCTTATCTTAAAAAGCATATATCGCCTTCAATCGTAAGAAATAAAGAGTTTTTTAAGCAACATAAAGAACATATCTATATTGTTTCAGGCGGATTTAAAGAATGTATCATCCCCCTGACTCGGTCATTTGGGATTCGTCCTTCGCATATTTTAGCCAACACATTTATATTTAATAAACAGGGGACATATACCGGTTATGACCGGACTAATCCCTTGGCTCAGGCAAAAGGTAAAATAAAAGCTATCCAAACACTCAATCTTTCCGGAAATGTAGTGGTAATAGGTGATGGATACACTGACTTTGAGTTGAAGGAAATGGGAGCGGCCAAAGTATTTGTAGCTTTTACTGAAAATGTAATAAGAGATGCTGTAGTGGGACAAGCCGATCAGGTTGCACCATCTTTTGATGAATTTTTATATGCCAATAAGCTTCCCTCATCCGTCTCCTATCCAAAAAATCGAATAAAAATTCTCCTTCTTGAGAACATTGACAAGAATGCGGTTACTTTTTTTGAAAAAACTGGTTTTTCGGTTGAGTGGTATGAAAAAGCCCTCAGTAATGAAATGCTGGAAGAACGCATAAGAGATGTTCATATACTCGGAATACGGTCTCGCTCACAAATCACAGAGTCACTTTTGCAAAAGGCACCGCGCCTGTTAGGAATTGGAGCATATTGCATTGGTACAAACCAAGTCGACCTAGAATCTGCGGCAAAAAGAGGGGTCCCCGTATTCAACGCACCCTTTTCCAACACCCGAAGCGTGGTGGAACTTGCCCTCGGAGAGATAATCATGCTTTCCCGGAATATTATGGATAAAAATAATCGTCTCCATCAAGGGATCTGGGATAAATCGTCACAGGGAAGTTCGGAAATCCGCCGTAAAAAGTTTGGTATCATCGGTTACGGACATATCGGCTCGCAACTTTCCATTCTGGCCGAAAACCTTGGTATGGAAGTATATTTTTATGATACCTCAGAAGTCCTCGCCCTTGGCAATGCTAAAAAATGTATCTCTTTGAAGGAATTATTTAAGATAAGTGATGTCATATCAGTCCATGTGGATGGTCGCAAGCAAAATATTAATCTTATCGGTGAAAAAGAATTCGGACTTATGAAACCGGGGGTTATTTTTCTAAACTTAAGTCGAGGATATGTGGTAGACCTCGGTGCGATGGTTAAATATATTAAAAACGGAAAAATAAAAGGTGCGGCCATCGATGTTTTTCCAATGGAACCTAAAGGAAAAGATGAAACGTTTATTACACCTTTGCAAAACATGTCCAATGTCATCCTCACTCCTCATATTGCGGGATCAACGGGCGAAGCTCAAAGAGACATTGCCTCATTTGTCACAAAGGAACTCATCAATTTTATTGATGTGGGATCAACGGAACTGAGCGTAAATTTCCCACGCATAACTCCGCCACCCATCGAAAAGAAAACTCACCGGTTACTTCATATTCACCATAATGTTCCCGGTATATTAGCCTCAATAAATGCTATTTTAGCTCATAGGGGTGCTAATATCGAAAGCCAATACTTAAAAACAAACGAAGTGATTGGATATGCGATTACCGATATAAATAAACAATATGACATTGCCATGTTAAAAGAATTAAAAAAAATTCCGAACACGATAAAACTAAGAGTTCTCTACTAATAAATGACAATCATCTATTTTACCCCCGGCCCTTCTCAGCTTTTCCCAACAGCTCAAAAACACATTCAACAAGCGTTGAAGGATGACATTTGTTCACTTTCCCACCGCAGTAATTCGTTTAAAGTCATATATAAAGAGGCGGTAAGAGGTATCAGAAAACTCCTTACGATCCCTGATACACATGAGATTGCATTTCTTTCCTCTTCCCTTGAGGCGATGGAACGGATTATTGAAAATATGGTAATTAATAAAAGTTTTCATGTGATAGACGGTGCCTTTTCCCAAAAATGGTATGACATGACTCTTTCCTTAGGAAAAAAATCCTTATCAACAACCCTTGAGCTCTCAAAACCTGTTAACTCATTAACTATTCCCAAACACACTGAGCTCATTTGTATTACTCACAATGAAACTTCAACCGGTATTATGATCCCATTATCAGAAATATATAGAGTAAAAAAAAGAAACCCTTCTATTCCAATTGCCTTGGATGTGGTATCATCAGCCCCATACGCGGCTATCGATTTTAAATATATCGACATTGCCTTTTTTTCCGTGCAGAAAGGTTTGGGGCTCCCAGCCGGTTTAAGCATCCTTATTGTTAATAAACGTTTGACTCAAAAATCGGTCGGTTCCTACCATGCATTCAAAGAATTATTCAAAAAATCGGTTGATAATCAAACACCTGAAACTCCCAACGTATTGGATATCTATTTAGTAGCGCAGGTGACCAAGGATATGTTGAAAAAGAGAATTCAAGCAATACGACTGGAGACAGAAGAAAAGGCAGATATGCTTTATAACTTTTTTGAAACATGTAACATCGGAAGACCATTTATCACAGACAAAAAATATCGATCATCAACCACGATCGTCATAGATGTGAATAATAAATCGGAACAAATAGCGGGTTTATTAAAAAAGAAGAGAATGATTGTGGGACGAGGATATGGAGAGTATAAAAATACTCACATCCGTATTGCTAATTTTCCTCAACACTCGATGAAAATGATGAAAGACCTCATATCTGCTTTTCGCGCTTTGAAGTAGTCACTCTTCCTCCCTGCCATTGCCCTTTATACTGGTTTCCTCCCCCGTCCACCCACTCAAATTGCGCATGGACAAACCGGCACCCGAGCTCCATCACCACCTCAACCGGCCCCTCATTTTTGAGGCCAAAAGTGAGCTTTCCGCAATAACCCGGCGCAACATTTCCCGTTCTCAGGAATAAGCCACTGCGAAAAGTAGTCGTCCTTGGTTTGAAATTGATTGTAATGTCAAGTGGCGTGTTTACTTTTTCAATGGTTGAAACAAGATAATAGTCTCCTGGTTTGATTTTTATGGTCGTCTTCTTTCCACCTTCAAACTTCGCCAGTAATTCAATCTTCGGAGTTTCTCTTTCTGTAATACCCAAAAACGCATGACCTGATATTTTATATACTTCCCCCAATCGCAAATCGAATCCCGCCCCTTCAGGAGTTTTTAACTCACGCTCAGCGAGCCCTTCGACGAGCTTTTTTTCCTTTACTAACTTTAATAGCAATTTTGGACCTAATATCATACTGAGAAATAAAATGGTAATTAAATGCGAAGACAGTAAAATTTTTGTGAGTTGGGAACAAAAGGGCTCCCATTGAACAAAAATTTTCGCTGTCGAGCATTGTTAAACAGTCCCCAAATCCGTCACCTTAAACTCCCCCTCTTCATCAAATTTTACTTCATAAATCGGCATGCCCTTGGCCAGGCTTCGCAATGTTTCCATGAGATGATTTTCACCAATATCACCAAATGCTTCAAATAAAGACTCTTCACCCTGGCCTTCAATAAGCTTCATGCCATCATTTTTTATCAACTCTTGTGCCAGGGCTCTGTGTCTTTTGTCCACTAATGTTTGATGGAACTCAAACACCTCAACAAGTAGTTTTTGACCGTTTACCTCCAAGTAGTGTCTTGGCATAATGCCATAATTCCCCTTCACGATGACGACTGCGTTTTTTTTGTGCTGTCCCTCAAGAACCACTTCTTTCGCGTGGTGTGATTTTGCCAGCTTGAACGATGAAAGAACAAACTCAACATCCTCTTGAGTAAGCCCGTATGTTTCTGGGCTGATTTCAAGCTGATTCATGTGTCCGCACCCCTTAAACGAATCCTTGTTTTCATCATGCGAATCGGTGTGCATTTGAAGATTGTTAGTACCTCCTACAACCGCTTCCAATGCCTTAAATACTTTCACCTTGTCCACCTCAAACCCGTAAAGGTTCCCCGTTGCGAGGATGAGCGCTAACTCACCCGGATCGGCCCCGGGAAGGGCCAAAGAGGCAGGATGGTCTATGTTGTGATACCGGTCATCGATACACCGGCTGATAAATTGGAGTGAAGGATCTATTTTATATTTATTTACTTGAACCAAATCCGCCACATGTTCACGGGAAAGATAAACGGTTTGCATGAAGGACATTATAGCAAAATAACATAAGCCCCAGCACGTCATTTCTCATAAAAAAAATAACTATAGGACTTTAGTAATGATTTATGTCATTCCCGCGGAGGCCGGGTTCACCCTGAACCGTGGTTCACTGTGAAGGGTATCCAAGCTATAATGATATAGCTTAAATTAATCCTAGAGGAGACACTTTCTTTGAAGTAGTCAAATCCCAAGACGGAGGATGGGATTCTTTCCAGGTGTAGGTCCTATAAGCGTGATCCAGGTTTGGCAGATAGTATAGAAATTGTTTTGCACTCTGTGCGGCCTGCGTAAATAACGATTTGCTCGTCATATAGTCTGCAATTCGTAAAGCATGCGCACGAGGGTATACTATGATAATTTGAGGCCTAGATGATTCATCTTTCATGGGGTACTCTTTTGTATAATCCTCCCCAAGTTTCTTTAACGCCTTTGCGGCATATATGCGTCTTCCATCCTCCATACTTATGTATAGATTTTCATCCCAAGAGATTTTTTGCTTATCATATATCCCCTTGTCCGATTTTTCTAATATCTCATCTCCACCCAAACTTGCAAGTGGTGCAATTGTTGATAAAAAAAGTCGATCTGCAATTGAAAATGGGATTTGCGGTATGAGTGATAATATCATCGTTAATGATTGACCTTTCATTAAAAGATGATAAAGTTCGTAACTTAATTTGTTTGCAATATCTACACAAGTTACTGTTTTACCACACTTTTTCATCACTTCAGCTATATCCATAAATAAGTTTGCTCTTGTATCTTTTGTGGGCAATTCTTCAATAGGATCTCCCATAATCTTTTTAACTACTTTAGGTAAATGCGGAGCATTACGGCTTAATTCAGGCAAAAAATACTCAACTACTGCGGTTTTTGTCCTTTTACTTTCAAGATACGCTTGAAGTATAGGATTAATTTCTCCTTTATATTCATCATGTTCTTGGTCTATGATGGTTACATCGGTATCTGCTACTCGTACTACTCTTACGTGCTCTTTTACAAAAGATTCCAATTTTTTGGTGTCCAAATTTGGTCTATCTTTAAAATCAAGTGGGAAAGTTTTTAGAATCTGTTCCTGACTTAATAAATATGGAGCGGGATATTTTCTTTTTTCCTTTAGCTGAGACGTTATATATTCTGATTGTAGTCCTGCCATATTTGACATTATATATCATCAAAAGTACAACTTCAAAAAATGAATTACCCCGTAGCAGAGCTACGAGGTATCTCGTGAATGTCATTCCCGCGTAGGCGGGAATCCAGACTAGAAATACAATTTTGTGATTTTAGCATGGATCCCCGTCTTCACGGGGATGACTTGAGTGTGACCCCGAAGTAAAACTTCGAGGAATTCTTTTTATTAACACCCGAGCAGATTATAAGAAGGACTAAACTTATATCACAAACCGCAATATCAATCGGGGCATGCGGTCGTGGTCGACAAGATTGTTAAAAACGACTATATTTCCGTGAAGTATCATCTGGCGGAAATATTTATCCTTCATCATGATACGCATGCGGTTGAAAAGTTCATAGACGCCATCGATAAATTTGAGAGAATCATTTAAATCGAGGAGAAGATTTTTATCCTGTGCTATTTTCATAAAAAGCTTTTGGATGTTGCCCTTATCCCATGCAAGTACCCGTCCGTCGTCCCAATTTATCTCCAAAAAAATATGATCGAAATGAAATGACTCTAAGGCCTTCCAACTTTCTTCCTTGAATCCTTTGAGGATTGCTTTGTTGGAAATAAATACAGGAGCTACGATGAATTCAGATGGGGAAAGAGGGCTTTGTTTAACCGGGTCTTTTATCTTACCTGATCGGCGAGATCCCCGAATGAGGTCGATGGTCAATTTGGTATTCATAAGAAGTGCATTCAGGTCCCGGGAGAAGACGGCAAATGCATCAAGGGTAGAAAAGGGGGCGTATCCTCCGTCGGTTATGACCGCCATCTCTTCCTGATGAGTATCATACGGCCATTTTTCCTTTACCCCGGCAATTGAGTAGCGGGTCACAAGATTTTTCAAAAGAAATTTTGCTTTTTGTTTAAGAGTCCGGTCAGAAATCGTTCTTCTCAAAAATGAATCAGTACTTCCGATGATCCATCCCGAAAGCGAATAGGAGTTCTTTAACTGTTCGAGAATTTTGAGATAGATATATCCCCGGCCATCGGCAAATAAATCGGTTATCGCCTGCCAATTTTTTAGAAGGGAAACTGCATACTTTTGGCGGAAGTCAGCCGTTGCTGGTTTCATGTATTCATTTAGCTGTTCCAATACTTTATTGTCTTTAAACAAGTCAATGGTGCGCACAATCCGTCCGTCTTTTGCAAGTTTGTCAAGAAGTTCGGAAGTATATCCGGTTTTGGCAACCTCCTCATCATTCACATGCATCTCCAGTCCCATCACGGCGCCTCCCGAGTGAGGATCGTAGGAGAAAAATGTAGGAATAATCTCGGCCACATCTTCTCCTGATTCCTTCAGTGTTGAGCGAAAATACAGGATGCCACGGGCAGTCATAAGTTTGCTGAGAATGTCTGCTCTCAATCCTCCGTCCATCTGACTTCCCCCTTCGGTTGCATGGATCTGTGCCCGCGCCGCACATCCTAAGTGGGAATCCAATCCATAAAAAATGGTATCACCCGCCTTGTCTTTGAGAAGGGTAACGATTTGTTGTACCACATACGATTCGTAATCTATAAACACGTCTCCCGCAACTTGCGCTTCCATAAATCCGGTGACGGCGCCGGCAGGGGCCCGAAGGACTCCTCCCACATGGGGAGGTTTGGAAAACATGACGGTAGGCATATTGCGTCCGTCAACACAGGTGACAAAAAAATCATGACTTCCCAAACCAATATAGCGTTTGGAAAGTTCCTGCGCCTCATGTACATTTTTTGAACCCAAATCCTGGGCACGCTCAATTCGTGATTGGTAGTGGATGAGGGCAAATTTTTCCAGCCACTCAAAATTCCGCTGAATTGTCTGTCTAAGCTTTGGTTCGTTATAATGGGCCATACAACGCACCATTTGGGATGAAATAAAAGAATGGAGTTGTTGTGTGAGTATTTTAGGTACCGTTGCGCTTTTACTCATAATATAGTAGATTATACCAATCTGACGCCATTTTCTCAAGTTTAAGACAGGATAGTTCTCTACCTGCTAAAATAAGGGTATGAATGTGACCGTATTTGACCCTACGTTACAAGATGACAAAAGTAAAGTGCGTGGCATCGGCAGATACCTCCAAATTCTCCGTGAGAACTTCAAGGATGAATTTACTTTCACCGATCAACTATCAACTATAAACTATGAACTACCAACTGTTTTTGTAAATCCTTTCTTCAACCTCCTTCAACCTCCGTTGACGATGTTCCGCGTGGCAAAAAAGCAGGTTGCCGTAATCCACGACTTGATTCCTCTCAAATATCTCACTCATTTTCCCGTTGGTTTGAAGGGGAAACTAAATATCTTTTTGAATAAATTGGCCCTTAGAAACTACGATGAAGTCATCACCGATTCTGAAGTAAGTAAAAAAGACATTGTTGATATCTTAGGTATTGATGAGAATAAAATTAAGATTATTTACCCATGTTTACCAAAAATATTTGTAGATCATCCTGAATTTATTTCAGAATCCCCCTTATCCGTCATCCCGACCGACTCCGACGCTACGTCGGAGAAGTGGAGGGATCCCTCGACTCCGCTCGGGATGACAAACAAAAATATTGGTTCCTTTTCAAATTTTTGTATTTACGTCGGCGATGCAACATGGAATAAAAATCTCGTCAACGTTGCCCGCGCGATTAAGCTTGCGGATGTACCCTGCATATTTGTTGGAAAAGTATTTGAGATCCTGAAACAAGTTCAGGATGACAAGCTTGCAATAGGTGGCGCGAATGCAGGGATCCCAACACGCGCGCACCCTCCGATTCAGAGGGGAGCACTGGTGGGAAAGCATGAGCGTCAGAATCTATTGCAAACAAATAATCTCTGGCAAAAAGAACTGAATGAATTTCTCTCCCTGGCAAAAGATGATAAGCGCTTCATTTTCCCCGGGTTTATTTCGGATAACGAGTTGATACAATTATATGAACAAGCATGTTTAAACATATTGTTATCACGCGACGAAGGCTTTGGTTTTTCCTATGTTGAAGCAGCCTCTTTGGGTTGCCCTTCCCTCCTCTCCGACCGCCCCATCTTCCACGAAATTGCAGGCGCGAACGCCGAATTTGTTGACCCTGAAAACCCTACAATGGTGGCTGAGGTAATAAAAAAATACATAAACAATCCGGCAGGAAGAAAACAACTTGGCTCCAAGGCTCAAGAACAATCTAAATTGTATTCTCAAAAACAATTTAAAGACGCCATCCTGAAGGCAATTTCATAAAAACAATCTCTTCGCATTTGCAGTAGCTGTATCAATTAATTGATTAATTGATACACCCTTTATTTCAGATATACATTGGGCAATGAGAGGAATATTTTTTGGCTCATTGGGGAATTTTTTCTGCGATCGAAGTGGTTCAGGGAGTAGATATGGGGAGTCTGTTTCCAGTACAAGAAGTTCGAGGGGGATTGTCTTGACGAATTCTTGTTTTTTTAAATCATATGTCACATCCCCATCGACTCCGATGAATATTTGATGTTCTTTTGCAAAAGACAGGAGGTCCTGATCAGCCTCACAGCAATGGAACACTGTTTTGTAAGCTAGAGATTCATTCCAATTCCCTGTCATTACCTCAAGAAACTCTTTTTTTGCTTCCCTATTATGAAGCACCAAACTCTTTTTGTATTGAATAGCAAGCTTAATTTGGACGGTTAGTAGTTTTTTTTGCAGATCTATAAATTCCTGACTGACCGTGTAATCTGCATACTTTGTTTCCTGATAATAATGCCTGTCAAGTCCCACCTCCCCAACCGCCACAACTTTTGGATGGGAAAGCATTGATTCAATTTCCTTTATTATGTCTTGAACGTTACACGTTACACGATTTACGTTACACTCGTATACATGGTGCGGATGGATCCCCACCGCTGCATAGACGTGTTCATATTGCTTGGCAAGCTCCAGAGCCTTAATGGAAGTCTTAATATCTGTTCCGGGAACCACAATTTCAGTGACGCCGACTTTTTGTGCTTCGTCAATGACATCCTGTACACGACTGGAAAAACGGGAAAAATTCAAGTGGCAATGAGTATCAAACATATTGTATTATTATAGTTGATGAAAAGAAAATACTTTCTTGTTTCGATGTTCCTTTTATTAGTCTTTTTTGTTCTTCTTCAAAGACAAGCATATGGGTTTGGAGCCACAACTAACAGTAATTTTATGATGTCAGGAGGCCAAGTATTAGGATCTAATGATGATGTCTATACATATATTATCAAAGGCGCTACATATAATTCCAAAAAGAAAACTACACCAACCCCCACACTGTCATCCGTCAATGATTTTTTTCCTACCCTTACGCCATTACCAACCTCAACCCCTCGCCCAACTTCCACTCCTACCCCTACCGCGACCCCAACACCTACTCCAACTCCCACCCCTCGACCCTCACTCACTCCTTATCCAACCCGCTATATTAGTCCAACTATTCCGCGCGCCACTTCAACTCCACGGATCATGCCAACTGCAACTCTCATTCCAACCGCAACCCCAACCGTGATAAAAACATACCGGCCCACTTGGTGGCCAACTGCAACACCCATTTTCCCTTCTCCCACCAGCGCACCCGCTTCATCATCCTCTTCAAGCTCGTACAGTTCAGAGGCACTTCCAACCCAAGTACCTACCATTACATATGGTCCTCTTTCCCCCACACCCATTCCAGAACAATACCGAGGTAAAAAATCGACGATCGTCATAGAAATGCCCCAACCCACGATAAATCCGGCATCCCCCTATACCCGCCCGCCCGCCCCCGTGACTCGTATTTTAAAAGGGGAAGATGTAAAGACTATTTCTATTAATCTTCCCTCAAAAAATACGACAAGCGAGGGGAATAAGGGAAGTGCGGGTACAACGGTCGCAAATACTTCTGAAAAGCCTGCGGGCGCCCTCGATATTACCCTTGAGGAAAAGCAAGGGGGCACACTTGCCATAGCCCAACAGGAGTTTGTTATTCAAAAAGGAGTTCAAGCCGTCACCGTGTCATCAAATGAGCAAGATAGTGGAGCTCTCACTATTGAGCAAGATGATACCAAAGCGCGTACCACCATGTCGCTCTCGGTAAACCCATCCACTAATATCCTTGCAGTTGACACCCCAAGCGGGCCCATGAAAGTTTCCATTATGCCAGGGGATGCCATGGCCATCATGCGCCAGTTAAAGGTTATTGATCTACAAGGAGTTGCGCGAGACATTCTTCTGGAGGTGCGAGAAGGGCAATTACAGTATAAGATACTTGCAGATAAAACTGAAAAATTATTCTGGGTTATTCCCATCAATGTCCCCCGTGAACTCTATGTAGCGGCCGACACAGGAGGTCTTATTGAGATAAAGAAGTCATCCCTCTATAGCTTCCTAAGTTTGTTTACCTTTTAAGTTACTTCATCACTTCCTCTATCGCCTGATCAAGCTGAGTGTCGGTCTCACGCGTGAGCGTGTTGCCCTCTGAGGGCTTCATCTCGCTTTTGATATCCGGCTCGATTCCTTTATGATTGATCCAATCGCCACCGGGAAGTATCCACTTAGCAACCGTTACGTGCAACCCTGCCCCGTCACGCATGTCAAGGGCCTCCTGCACTGATCCTTTGCCGAAGGTCTTCTCACCGATAAGTTTGGCTCTCTTATGGTCACGTAAAGCGCCTGACAAGATTTCGGCGGCTGATGCGGATCCTTTATTGACCAGTACTACAAGAGGAATATCCAACAGGCTCCCTGTCCGCATGACGAGATACTCTTTATCTCCCAAAGCCTTTGATTCCTGCTTGACCACTAGTTTGCCTTTCGGTAAAAATTCTCCCGCCAGGTAGACCGAGCTCTCCAAATAACCACCCGGATTATCCCGAAGATCCAAAACCATTCCTTTTACCGTCTTTTTATCCCACGCGTCCTTTATTTCGGCAACTTTGACTTCCCATTCATCCACCGTATTTTCTCCAAATTGATTTAGTTTGAGATAAGCTACGTTATCACAGATGGTATCGCACCCCTGTTTTTTTTCGTTCAACTTTGCCTCAACAGACTCAACTTTGATGGTGTCCCGTGTAATTTCTACATCGATTTCCTTTCCGCTTCGCTCCAAAGTGAGTTTAACCTTTGTTCCTTTTTTCCCGCGGATTTTGGAGACAGCCTGAGGAAGAACCCAGCCCTTAGTCGAGGCTCCATCCACTTTATTAATAAAATCGCCCGCCTTAACTCCAGCGCTTTCAGCCGGGGAATTTTTTAAAGGTGCAATTACCGTGATGCGGTTCTCCTGCAGACCAAGCTGTGCCCCAATTCCTTCAAACTTTCCCCCCAAATCATCCTTCGACTGCTTATTTTCATCCGGAGTTAAGAAAAAGGTATACGGATCCTCAACTGAGGCAACCATCCCTTTAATCGCACCATAATACATCTTTTTTTTATCTACCTTTTTTTGATCTACATATTTTGCCTCAATGCTGTTCCAGGTGTCCCAAAAAAGGGTAAAGTCAACATTTTTAAACGTATTTTCATTTTTGACGGCTTTATCACTCGCTTTAGTTGTCTTAAATTCACCCAGTTTATACCCTGACCCGAAGAGAAATATCGCAACCGAAAGGGCCAATAAGATATTTGTTGTTTTTTTTGATATGTTCATAAGGAATCCAAAATTACGTATAAAAGACTATTTTACTGGTTTTACCATCAATAAAGCAATAGGGAAGATGGTGTTTTACCGCGTCTTCAAAATCTTTAATTTGTTTGAAAAGAACCGCAGGGGTACTGGTGATTTCATTTAGTATATGAAGAGTTGCAAAACCGGAAGCTCCGAGTGCTTCCATCTTCGTCTGATGATATCCTGAGATAGTATTGGCAATTACCACATTCCCCGATACGCTTTCTTCATCATAGGAATCATTTTCATTTTTTACATAGACCGCCTTGCCCCCGAAGGAATCTTTTCCGTTCTTTATCTCGTATTCATGCGCTGATGCAACCTTTATTTGGAGAGATCCGTCTTCGATCTTGACCGCCTCACCAATAAAAAAAGCGTTTCTGACGGCGCGGTCCGTACTTGACACTTCAATAAGAATGGATCCGTCGATGTGGTTAATTTCCTTGAGAATTCCGGTGTGTTCACTCGTATAGCGGCGCCCCGCCATAAACGATTTATTTTCCGCCAATAGATCACCCGTCTGAATAGTGTCGCCGACGAGCTTTTTGAGATGTTGAAAGATTTTTTTTGGAGAAACACCTATTTTTTGACTGATAAAAACCTTCACTTCTTTGTGGATTTTTTCCTCAAACAAAGGCGTATTAAAATCTACGCGTTGTCCGACTTTGATAAGAGGCTTTCCCCGCTCGGGGAGAGGAATGGTGAGGATCATGAATTAATTATACACTTCTTATCTCATCCCTTGGTACGATACGTACGGAAGAAGGGAAAGGAAGCGGGCATATTTGATATGCTTGGTGAGAATCCTTTGGTGTTTTGAGCACACGCCGGATAACTCGCGGTTAATGATTTTCTTTCGTGGTGATAAGAATTTATCAAGATTCTCAACCTCCTTATAACTGGGGGTTGCTTTATACTGGCAAAAAAAACATTTGGTCATATTTAAAAATTTCAAATTTTAAATTTCAAATTAAAACGGTATATCTTCCGGGTTCACTGTCTCATCCTGCTTTGATTCGGCGGGCGCAACAGCTGGCGCAACTTCTTCCGTGCTTGGCTGACTCGGTGCAACGGGCGCTGTCCCGTTTGCAACGGCCTCTCCGGGGATTGGTCTCTTTCCATCACCGAAAACAATAAAATCATCCATGACAATCTCGGCAATCGTGCGTTGCTGTCCGTCTTTTCCGACAAAACTGCGGTAGGTGATGCGTCCTTCCAAATACACCTTTCTCCCTTTTGTCAAAAGTTTGCCCGTCAACTCCGCCAGCTTCTGCCAAGCAACGATGCGGTGAAACTGTGTATCTTCCTTGATTTGCCCATCCTGAGTGGTCCAACTTCGGTTGGTGGCAACTCCAAACGTACAAACGGCAGTGCCGTTGGGCGTATACTTAAGCTCCGGATCTCGGGTGAGATTGCCGATAAGAATCACGCGGTTCAAGGACCTACTTGCCATATCTTACGATTCGGAAACAAGTAACAAGAAACGGATAAGTTTTTCGTTATAGTTAAGCTTCTTGCGAAGTTCAGATATCTGATCTCTTTTTGCATCTATTTTCCAATGGTAAAATTGAGCTGATGTTATTTTGTTGATGGGGTAAATAAGGTTCTTTTTTCCCCACGTGGACTCCTCAAGGAGCTTCACATCCAAACTTTTTAAAAGAGTTTTGATGACTGCCAGTTCTTTTTCTTCGTTCAGAAGAAAGGTAAGTTCGTATTTCATAATAGATTATCTTATCCGTATATGATACCCTGACAAGCCACAAATTGCAAGAGATTTTATCGTACGAGTTACATAGCAATTAGTGTTACCCAACTAAACTTTTTTAGGGGGCGTTGCTTGACTTAAAACTGTTACCGAACGATGCTCTTTATTTGATGCAAGTGCGTAGGGCCAACCAATCCTAATCTATCTGACATAGGTATTTTAAAACTCGTTTATTTCCTTGATAATTGACGAACTCCAGTGGGTATAAGGCATACTGCACGTTCGCTCTCGTGATAGCCGATAAAAGTTGCTGTTGCAAAAGTACACTCTCCACATGGCTTTAATCCACTCCTTTCTTCGATACATGCATTACGATAGTCATCTTCGATTGATGCGGACGGTATTGTAATATTCCATTCTCCACTATTGGCTTCTTTAACACAGTTCATGTCCTTTAACACCTTAACAATCGAACCCGGTCTTTTAGGTTCATCCGGTGGATCCAAGGTCATTGTACCAGTTGTTTCCCCTCGAAAATAAAAACTTGCACCTCTTCTCAACAATCCTAGATTCGAAATAACACAGAGTCCTATATCTCCTAAAATAGTTGTTTTTGCCATAGAATTAGTCTTTACAAATATCTTCGATAACGAGGCATTTTTGCCGATCTGTGGGCGCTATCATAGCTGTCGGACCAAACTTGCAATCACTGCATGGAGTAGGTCTGTTTCCTCCTTTTCTCACAGAATCAAGATAGGTAGTTTTAATATCTGGATTTGGAAGCGCCGTTACTTTATAAGCAGGTTCACTTTTGTTAATAAAGATTATTTCTGTTAAACATGCCATTGCAACAACTGCAAATCTAGTATTATTTTCTGCAAATCCTAACTTAACAAGCTCTTGTGAGTTGATAACGGATCCCAAGGAAGAACCCTTATCAACAATAAGTTGCTGTATTCCCTGAGCCGCAGTGAGTGGTTCTGCCATGCGGCATTATACTGTTATTAGTGGTAATAATCAATATTCGACTGAGATTTTATCGTAAATCAAGAGTTTCCGCGTGATACAACAGTTGCTTGGGTTGAATCACAACCTGCTTTTTTCCTTTTTCCACGTATCCTGCGTCAAGTCCCTCAAAACCATTGTCTTTAATTATTTTTAGGGCTTTCTGTACATCTTTATATGGTAAAAACAGAGCGTAATCCATTCCCATGTTGAATGTTTGATACATCTCATAATCGGATAAGTCTGCCTGTCTTTGGATAAATAGGAATAATTCCTGAGGATCAAATATTTTTTCTATTATGTAAGTTAATTCCTGTCTTGCGCGCATAATCTTTCTTAGTCCATGACCGGTAATATTGGAAAGATAGTGAATATCTATTTTATATTTTTGTAGCTCCTGAATTAATTTAGCATAAATATGAGTTTTTGTGAGGATGGCATCACCATACGTTTTACCTTCAACAAGTTCAGTTGCATATCCTTTACCTAGCTTCTTTGCGATAGCCCGGCAAAGCGATAACCCATTTACATTTATTCCATTGCTTTTGAGTAGTATAATCCTATCTCCATGTTTCAGTTTTTTATCGATTATTAAGTTTTTTTTGTTTTGAATTATTCCAACAGCTGAACCTCCTAAATCAATGGTGTCCGGATTAATTATTCCATGATAAGTAGGTGTTTCCCCCCCTCCCCAGGAAGCTCCTGATAAATTGCAACCCGCCTTCCAACCTTCGATTAAATCCCTCATTCTGAGATTGTCGCCTAAAAAATTACTATTTCCTACCGCCCAATAGGCATGGATGACAAGTGGTGTTGCCCCAACTGAAATAAGATCATTTATAATTGCCGCAACAGTGTCATGACCGATAATATCATAGGCTCTAGACTAGCACTTTAACAATTTGTAACAGATTTTCGAACAGTTTTTCCTGGGATTGTTTCCATCTCCACTCACATTCTTTTAAGTGGAGAGGAAAGTTCTTTTTGGTACCGTTAAATTTCATAAGCC
>JACRPE010000011.1 GCA_016214055.1 Candidatus Roizmanbacteria bacterium | reverse complement strand
TTCTAAATGGATGCCAGTATTCATTGATTCGGTTGGGTAACTGATAATAGTCCTCCCCGAATAATTCTAGACATCTGGCTCGGTATTTGATATACCGTTCCCTATCTGAAAAGTGTATACCATGTGCTGACCTGCCTACATATTTTGGGGTGGGATCTCTTGACAGCCGCCCAAAAACTCTGTTATAATGGACTTGGTTGAGTCAAATCAACCAAGAAACGTTGGCTTAAGGGCTCCCTCAAGGAGTCCTTTTTGCATTTATAGCATACTTTTAATATCTTGAGGTAGTTCGCTAGGGAAGCAAATGAAGTTTCTAATTTTCTGAATATCGTACTTAAGAGATTGTGTTTGAGCTAATTCTAGAGAAATTCGGCGAGAAGTAGCAAAAATTACTACTTTCTTTCCATCTTTGACCAGTTGATTTACTGGATCAGCAAAGTCACTATCCCCGCTCCATAAGACATAATTATCAATCTTGTTTCTTTCATAGTCCAATAGCATATCTCTACCGATCTCAACGTCAAAGTTACATTTTCTTACTTCAATATATTTTTTACCTTGATCATTTAATTCCTTTAATTTGCTATTAAGATATTCTATCGTCTCAACTTTTAGATTGTTAAGAAGCGGTTTTTTAATAGAGCTTTTAAGAACATCTGTTGATTCGGTTGGAATACTTGATACATCAATGAAAATTCTCATTATTTTAACCGGTTTAGTTCTAAGATCATAACCCAACTTTATAACTTCTTTATTAAAATCTTCTGATTTTTTGTCACCAACCAATGTGCCAGTATAAAACCTTATTGCTTTTATTGTGGGAAACGAGCCTAGGAACTGTTTTAATCTTTTAAGGTCAAGATGCCAGTTTAATTTTCTAGACCAGTGGAGGACATTTGCATAATCAACATAAATATTGGTTGATAAGGAAAAAATCTCATTCAATTCTTCGATTCTTTCTGGGAATAATTCAGCAAGATTTTTTATCCTTTCCGTTTTTGGTTCAAAGATTTTTGTCATAGTTCTTATTTATAATTGGTTTATTATGAAGGTACAAAATCTATTTCACCAGGGTCTATATGCTACAAAATGGGTCGTTTACATGGTCACAGAAGCAAAATAATCTCAATAGTACTTAGTATCACACCTCAGAGGTGGGAGTAATTTTACCGTTCGTCATCCCCGTGGAGACCGGGTTCACCCTGAGCCGCGGTTCACCGTGAAGGGGATCCAGTCTAAAATTTTCGAATATGTTATTTTAGACTGTTTTGACGGGCTGGTACACCTCCGAGGTGGGTTTATTAATTAACCATCCGTTTATTTTTGGAAACCGGTTTGAAGAGGGATTTTGATTTGACCAGTTGACGGCAGAGTTTTTCAGCGCGGTATTCTGTGATGTCCAATTCACGCACCAATACTTCGGGTGTGATTTCCATCTGCCGGGACAATTCAAGTGAACGGTTAAGTAGATATTCATTGTCGTGTTTTTCATACAAATCAGGGTGGCGGTATGTTATCCCTTTTTCGAGATTGGAAAGGGCTGTTTTGGTAATGTCAACATGGTAAGTATAATCATTCCCGGATGAACCCTCATAATGAGTATTAACATCGGTAAAAGTGCATCCCAGCTGAAGCACCAGCTCCATGATAAAGTATGACCAGTCAATGCGGTTGTAGTTTGAAGAGGAAACCTCAATGACAAAGGTGACATACAGGGGTTCCCTTTCCAGGACGTTGATCACCTTTAGTCGTATCTCAATAGACCGGAGAAGGTTTTCTATGATGTTTCTCACCAACTGATACGAATCTTTTCTATCGATGATTATATAGCCAAGCGTAATCAGCAAAAAACCGAGATACCTGAACCACTGCGCCAGCCAGGAAAGAAGTCCCTTAAGTAGTTTCTTAAAAAAGTTGAACATGTAATAGTTTTATTCTGTCAGATTGACCTATAAAAGTCAAAAGGGGAGGGGAAAGACAAATCAGTTAATTTTGACTTTGCCAACATCAGACATTGAAATATTTTCTCCACCAATAATCAATTCAATTGCTTTTTTTCCTTTGAGCAGCATTTCCGCCTGGGCCGCAGTTGTAAAAGGTGCGGTGGCATCATCAGAACATATTTTTTCTTTGTCTTTTCTGATTGGGTATAGTTCTGATATGGAGTCCGTTACACTTGATTCATCTAAGCATGCATTCTTATCAAGCTGTTTATAGTTCTCTAATAATTTCTTAAACGCCTCAGGATTTTTATTGTTTGCCAGTACAAATGTTTTTTTCACAGGGTCCCAATCATAATAATCCCACCACAATAAGCGGCAAGCGCCGTAACAGCCCAGATAGCCGATGTCCCTGGAAATTGATATTCCACTTCCTTGATAATTTAAATAAAAGTAAGGATCTCTATTTGAAAAGTCTTCTCCGAATTCAATGTTTATCCATCTGCCCGGATTATCCTTAAAAGCTTTTTTGAAAATCAATGTATATGTATTACTTTTCTCTTTTCGGTATATTCCTATCGCACTGCTGTTCCAGCTGCCGTAGTCTATGGTTGATTTCACTGAAACTAATTCTGTTTTATCTTTTTCAAATATTCTTACATATTGTTTTACTTCGTTTGGTTTACTGTCTTTATTCAGCAAAAACTGAAACAAGTCAGGATATTCTTTGTTGTCTACTACCTTTACAGATCCTTTGTATAAAGTTTTATCGCAAATCATCACTCTTTCTTTTCCTGAGGTAAAATCCTTTACTTCGAAAGGGTTTAGGCAGTTCCTTTTGTCTTTTTTATAAACATAGATAAGGGTCAAAACTAATGTGAAAAATAATATCACAGCAATCCATCTGTATTTATTCATACAGCTCCATTGTGACAAATGGGGAGGGGAATGTCAAATTAACCCAACAAATTCTGGGAGTTGCTTATATTTTACCTGAACAGGGTACAATATTTCTCAAAGGAAAACAGTCAATCGGGGAAATATTGAAAGGGGAAAATATTTCAATAAACAACGTAAATTCTGTGCAACTTATAGTTAAATAAACGGAGAAGGTAAAATATTATCCATATAATAAGGCTATTTTATATAACCTATTAAATAGGTTATATAACCCATTGACTTTATTGTATATATATACTATCATTTAAATATGGAAGAGGACAGACGATCACATTTTAAGCGAATTGCTACCAAAAGAGTTAATAATCTTCTCAATCAAATTAGAATTCTAAGCAATCTTTCCAATAAAAGTTATTACGATTATAATGAAGAAGATGTGAATAAAATGTTTAAGGTACTTGAGGAACAGCTGAAAATAGTAAAAACGAAGTTCAAGTTTGTGAAACAGACCTTTAAATTTTAAAATTGCCCAAACTGAACGTTGTAAATAAAAATGGATACATATATATTTGATCCTATAGGAGTTGCTGAAGAAACTGGCTTCCATGACCCTCTGATTTATAATTTCTCTGCCGAAGATATTCATTATACTCTCACCAGGGAGGCAATCCAAAATATAGTCGATGCAAAAGACCTAACCCAAAAGAGACCTGCCAGAGCTGAATTTGAAATATTCAAGATGTTTCCTAAATCCCTTCCTGACGCTGAAAAATTAACTGAAATTTATGCGTCCTGTTGGAGACAATCAAAAGACGATAAAGACGAAGAAGCAGAGGATTTCTTTAAAAAAGCATACGATCACATGCACAACAACATCTCATTTAATGTTATGAAAATAAGCGATTACAATACAACCGGTCTTTATGGAGATGAAAACGATCGAGGTGGAGCCTATTACAAACTGATGAAAATGGCTGGTTCATCAAACAAGACTGAAGGTATGGGAGGAAGTCACGGTTTGGGTAAAGGTGCATATTTCAGACCATCTCTCTTCAGAACAATTTTTGTTTCAAGCATATGGGAAAAAAATCAACATGTTTTTCAGGGAAAACTCAGATTAGTCAGTCACAAACAAAACGATGTAATGAAGCAGGGAATCGGAGTATATTCTTCTCCTGCCGTTAGGGATAGCGAGTTAATCCCTAAAGAATTCCGACGTGAAAAACAAGGAACAAGTATTTATATCTTGGGCTTTGAAGACTGTCAACATTGGCAAAAAAGAATGGTTGAATCTGTTCTTAGATATTTTTGGCTTGCCATACACGATAATTTACTGGAAGTCCGGATTGGTGATAGTTTTATAGACTATACCAATATCGAAGATTATGTTTATGATTTTTTTTCCGCAGAAGATTTATCAGACGCTTTTAACCCGATTTCTTATCTCAAAGCCTATAAAGAAGGAGAATTATTTGAACAGAATTTACCTGTAATAGGCAACGTAAAGCTTCGCATTCTGATGCAAAAAAACTATCCGAAAAGAATTGAATTTTTCAGGAATACGGGGATGGTAATTCAAAATAAAGGTTTTAATATAGGTAAAGGTTTTGCTGGGGTATTTTTTACGCCAGATGAAAACGGAATCCTCAGAAAGATGGAAGATCCAACTCATAGTAAGTGGAGTAAAGATGTTCCTTCAAGGATAAAACTGGAGGATATACAGAAATATGCAAAGGCGGAAAAGGAGTTGAATAAATTTATTAGATCAACTATCAAATCCTTGATAACAACAGTCGATTCAACAGAATCTAACATAAAGGATCTCGATAAATATTTCTATTCTCCAGCTGAAGATAATAACCCAGATGAACAGGGAAATCCTGAGAGTATTGAAGGTCAAATAAAAAAAGAACAAACAGGATCTTTAATCAGAGGAGCCGACACAATTAAAAAATCATCCGTCATAAATATTCAGGTAACTTTACCGCAGGAAGTCAAAGCCGAACCGGGCGGAGGAGGATTTGGCGGTGGTGTAGGAGGAGGCGAAGGGGGAGGAAAAAAAGGACAAGGTCATCCTGATCCCGAAGGGAAGCAGTGGACAAAGATCAACAACAACATTACATTTGTAAGATCCTTCGTTACCGATAACGGAGCCGAATTTGAACACGTTGTTTTTATCACCGGAAATCCTAATGATAAATTTGATATGGAAGTGCGGATCGGAACGGAAGACTCCTTCGATGAGATAGATTTGAAGAAGGTTGTCGGTGATAATGGAGAAAATTATAAGTTTAAAAATAACCTGGTTACAGGTCTTGTCATACCCGAAAATAAAAAATTAAAATTAAGGTTGGTTTTCGGTATTCCCGGTAAATATTCATTAAATTTAAGAGCATATGAAAGTCAATAGTTTACTTTTTCCCCATCCAGTATTAGGCCGTAAAGACGATATAAACGGCTTATTCTCAGTGAAGAAGGACGGATTTGTTCTGAAACAGCTTAATGAAAATACTGTTTTATCAGTTGAATTTGTTTTACAAAATAAAACTATTGAAGATTTACTGAAAAACAATAAAGCGGTTTTTGTTATTGAGATAGAATGTCGTTCTACGTTTTTCAGAAAGTCATTTTCATTTTCGGATCCTATCTGTCAAATCGAATTAAACAAAAACTTACTTCGTAATACCGTGTCGGTATCGTTTTACATCACCATAAATACAAAAATTCAAAATTACATTAACGAAAATGCTAACGAGGATTATAACGGCATTTCTTTTGTTCTTGACGCGGGAGATGTAATTGCCTACGCTGGAATGGTTACATTTGAAGCGGAGATCCTATGGGAAGATCTGAGAAGAATCTTTAACATAATTAAAATTAGACAAGACTCGGAAAAAGAGGAAGGATCAGCGGTATTTAATTTAGAAGGAGACATAATATATATAGATCTATCTAAAAAAAATTATGAATACCATGAAAACTACAAAGATGAAAACGAGAATTTTCCTTCAATTTATCATTCTTCTCTGGTGCTATCCTGTCTGATTTATGCCTTATCGGAAATGATGTCAAATCGCGGTGATGATTATAACGCTTACAAGTGGTATAGGGTTCTTGATTCCCAAAAACTTAACAAACCAGAAATAAAAGAGTTATGGAATCCAAGCAACATACCACAGATTGCACAGATCATGCTCGGATTTCCCTTTAACAGACTGTTTGTATCGATGGAGAAAATCGCTACGCAAACAAACACAACATCATCAATATGATATATCAAAAAGTTTTCAAAAAAGCATACATTGAGCATTTGGTAAAAAGACTAGAAAATAATGATAGTTCCATCCTTAATTTTTATTCTGAAGATTCTTTTACAATTCTTGATGAAAATTGTCTTATCGATGCAAGAATATCGGTGCCAGAGACTATTAATTTATCAATTCCCAACGAAAAAGACAAATACGATTTTGAAAATGCAAAGATTATTTATGAGGCCTACGCAGATCTCCCCTTAATTAAAGCTTCTGATCCTGGTTTATGGACATATCTCACACATGGACCGTTCTGGAAATATACAAAAGCTAGATGGCCGAATGTAAATAAAAGCTCGTATATTTTGGAGCACTGGTTTGTAAAAAATCCGAGCGCTCCTGATCTTTCTCGAAACGCTGTTTCTTCTTTATGGTGGGGCGTTTATTTGACACTAGATAAAACACGACAGAATCCTTATGAGCTGACAGAAATGTTGTTTTCAATGCTGGATTTCAACAGAACATTAATCTCGGGAGTACAGGGTAGAAACAGAAATTTTACTCATGCTGTTTTGGAATACATTCTGGAAAAACCAGATTTATTTTCAACCCAAAAAGAAGGAAAGGTCCGTTTATTAATGCGAAGAATGAATTTTACAGGTGGTTATAAACTATTCACTACCTTGGACAAGGAACAAATAAAAGAACTTCTTCAAACATTTCAGAATGATTTGTTACACTATGTCGAGGAAGATGGTAAAGTGTAATTATTCTTTATGAAAAAAAAGCGTGGATGGAAATTCATTGATTTATTTGCTGGTATAGGAGGCTTTCATATAGCTTTCAGTAACCTTGGAGCGGTATGTGTGTACGTATCTGAGTATGAAAAGTATTGCAGAATAACCTATGAAAACTATTTCAAACCTCGCCATCCGCAACTTTTTAAAAAGCCGATTCACTTCGGCGGAGATATTACAAAAGTAACCGAATCGTTGGAAAAAATTAAGGCTAATATCCCAAAATTTGACATATTAACAGGAGGTTTTCCATGTCAACCTTTCAGTCAGGCTGGTAAAAAAAAGGGCTTTTTGGACGAGGCAAGAGGCACGCTTTTTTACGATATCGTAAAAATACTTGATGCCAGGAGACCGAAAGCATATTTTATTGAAAACGTAAGAGGTCTGATGAGTCACGGTGGAGGAAGCACCATAAAAGAGATGGAAAGAATAATAAGAAAGCTGGGTTATTCATTTCATGCATATCCCGTAAGAGCGTCCGATTACGGTTTACCGACACACAGACCGCGAACCTACATGATAGGATTCCGAAATAATGCTGACAATCATATAAAGTTTGAAGCTCCTTCGAAAATCCCTTTAAAATTTAATCTGTCAAAACTTTTCGCTAAAAAGATTGATCGGGAAATAGGTTATACCTTACGACTTGGAGGAGTGAGTTCGGGAATTGATGACAGGAGAAATTGGGATGCTTACCGCATGTCAGACGGCACGGTACATAAGATTACGGTTCAGGAGGCGGCAGAGATGATGGGTTTTCCTGCTGATTTTACGTTTCCGAAAGAAATTTCGAAAAGGCAGGCAATGAGACAGTTGGGTAACAGTGTTGCCATCAGCGCTATACAGGCTTATGCAGCACAATTACTTGAAGTAATTAACCAGGTGAAATAAACAAATGAAAAAATCATTTATCGGAAACAAAGGAGAATGGAGCGAGTTATATGTTCTTGCTAAATTATTAACCGAAGGAAAATTATTCATTGCTGATGAGAAACTTTTAAAAAAAGAGTCGGTATTTTATGTGGTTGAAGAAGTTCATGTAGCGCAGGAATCCAATGAAAACCAAGCATATAAGATCGATAAAAGTGACGAGGTAATAATTTTTGATCCGCAATCAGGGAAGGAAGAAAAGATTCACAGAAGTGTAATTAAGAATAAAATATCGGAATTTTTAAATGAAATAGTTTTAGGAGTTAAAGGAAAAAGGGCTTTTTTTCTTCAGACAGGAAATGAAATAGGTACAATTCTAAAAGCAAAATCACTGTCAATGGTTTCAAAACATAAATATGATCTGATAATCAGATCATATGATCCACGGGTGAGAAGCGTGACCCAATCAAATTACAGCATAAAATCGAAGTTAGGAAGTGCTTCAACATTATTTAATGCATCGCAGGCAACAAATTTAATATATCTGGTTGAAGGATTAAGTGAACATTCTGCTGAGCTGGCCAATCAGGAAAATTCATGCAGAAAAAGGATTTCAAAAATTTATGAATCAGGGGGGAAATTAAAGTTTTTAAGTACGCAAAATAAAATATTTAAAGAAAACTTAATAAGGGTAGACGGATATTTTAATCAATTGCTTGCTGCAGCATTGATTATATTTTACAAGACTGAAAACAGGACACTCATGGATGTAGTTAACGGAATAAGTAATCTTGACATCAGTGATTTTCAACCCGAAAACATAACTTTTTATGTAAAACATAACTTTAAGAAATTTTTATTTTACTCAGCCTTGGGAATGGTGGCGAAATCACTTTGGACAGGATTAATATCTGCAACAGGTGGTGTAATAGTGGTCAAAAAAGACGGCGAAATAGTCGGATATACTCCTTATAACATAAATCAATTTCAGAACTATTTGTTTGCAAATACAAAATTCGACTCTCCGGACAGTGGCAGAAATAAATACGGTAAAATATATAAGGAAGGCAATGAATATAAAATTAATTTAAATTTTCAAATAAGATTTATTGATTAACTCCGGTTAAGTTCTTTCGTAATTTTATTCAGTTCTTTTTCGGGTTTTTCTTTCAGATTTTTATCCCAAATCCTTATTACCTTCCACCCATTATGTTTCAACAAGAGGGTATTTTTTTTGTCCCGCTTGATGTTGGCATTGATTTTTTTAAACCAGAAATCAGAGAGTTCATTTTTCCATGACTTAAAATATCTTCCGTGCCAAAACTCCCCGTCAATAAATACTGCCAGTTTTTGTTTTACGAACACGACATCAGGTTTTCCTGTTAAATTCTTTTTGTGTTTTACAAACTTATAACCGCTTTTTTTTAACAAATTGAATATTAGTTTTTCAGGTTTTGTATTCTTACTTTTTATTGCCGCCATGTTCGCAGAACGGGCGGCTTTTGTTAATCTATCCATTTTATACAGAAAATTTATACTGATTCAGCTTCTTTAATGAGCCAATCAATATTAAAGCCTGTCTGTTTTTCTTTTAGACTTTCGTCCAGGCTTCGGACTTTATCATATGAAAGGTATTTTACAGCCCGGTCAAGCGCAAGATAGTCATTTGAAAAGGTGGGTCTTCGTAATTGTTCAAAAACCTTATTCTTTCTATCGCGGTTCGCGACTATAAAAAGGGGATAGGTTGAATTTGGGGTTAAGGCTCTAAGGTCTGATAATCTGAGTATTCCTGAATATATACTAGTAGAATGTTCTATTTCAAAAGCTGATTTTATACTATATCCAAGCTTCCATACTGTATCAATATTTTTAATATAGGTTGGTACGTCGATTGATTCCTGGAAACTTTGAATAACATGATCTCTAAATTTATTACCGTTAAACTCCTTAGATTGATCTGCTATAGGGACCCAAACATCAAAATTTGATCGGTTACCCAATCTAATAAGACGCCATTGAATTTCCGTGTGCTCAGTTGGTGCATTTTCGATACGATCATCAAGTATTTCATTAACTATTTTCTTTTTCTCAAATTCAATTTTTTCTATTTCCTGTCCTTCATTAAGTTTTTTTAAGAGAGATATCAAATCGCCATAAGCTGATAAAAGATAATCGACTTTATCCTGTTTTATTGCCATAAAGCCCTGGGGGTGATAATTTACTTCATAGCCAAGATAACTGTTAAGTTTTTCTATACCGACATTAAATGGGGTGTCATTGATCATAAAATAAATAAACTCCCAGGTTTTTCCATCGGTATCTTTCTGCCAAAAATAGTTTGCCAACTCAGGATTTCTCACTTTCATTGCAATTTCAGCTGCAAGGATAATTTTTCCCTGACGGTAAACCAATACATAATCGCCCTCATTCATTGTTTCCCAATTTCTGATATTGCTTGGTCCTGGAACCGCACCCCAAACTGCATATGGCCTCCCATGTGAATAACTCTCCAATATGGTAACCTCATCAGATTTTAAGTATTTACCAAATTCATTAACCGACCGGCGATTTTTAATGGTATCGTAATAATGCTTGTCGGTTTCATGGCCTCCACCAGCCATTACGAAATATATTTTTCTTTGTTTATTCATGAAGTATTAATAAAAAAGGAATTAATAAGAGAATTATTACTATATTCATCAAAAAAAGGGCCTTAATATAGTCCAGTTTAGTACTTTTGTAGTATATATGCAACAATTGTGGGAGTTTGGGGCGGAGGGACAGGAAAAAAAGAAGAAGGTACCCTCTAAAACAAGCAATGACAAATAAACAAATTCACAAATGACAAATCAATTACAAATAATCAAATAAATAAAAAAATAAATCCCTTGACAGGAGGAAAGGTGGTATAATGGAGGTACAAATTCCCGTAAGGGACGACCCGCTGGAGACAGCGGGGTTACTATTTTAAGAGGAGTTTCACAAAATCTTTCTTGAGTTTGAGCAATTCTACATCTCCAATTTTTCCCTGTTTATAATATAGTCGTTTCACGTCAAACAGTCTCATTTGAGACATGAGAACAGATACCTGCTTCCCCTTAATCATGATTGGTCTATAAAATATTGACTCTTTTAATTTAGAACTGGTTGGTAATCCAAAGAAAATCCTGTGGTTGAATTTTTTGAGGATAATAATTGGTCTTAAAAAGCTATTTCCTTTTCCGCATTCTTCATGACCAACATTTGCGCCGATGTGACACCACCATATATCACCTTCTTGGAATTTTGGATAAGATACAAGCTGATCAAGCTTTGGTTTAAGAGTTAACCACTTTGTAAAGTCTTTATAGAATGGCAACATATAATTTTTTGAATTCCATATAGAATACTTCAACCTATTCAGTTTGTCAGTCGCATATAGACAACAAAATGGGTTTTTAGGCTGTCAGGAAAGGATTAAAAAGGAGAAGGTACTCTTCCATTAATGATAAATCCACCCCACTTCGTCCTCCGAATCGGAGGACTACGAGGGGCAAAGCAAATCAATTACAAATAATTAAATAATTAAATCCCTTGACAGGGGGAAAGTGGTATAATGGGGGTAATCATCAGGGAGAACACGACCCGTAAGCTACGCGCTTATGAGCGACGCCTCCCATTTTTATTTGGATTAAATTCCAAACTCCAGTCACGGGCTCGATTTTGAGAATTTTAGGATCTGTTACTTTAACTTGACTTGTGTGATTTGAATCTTTGTCATTTGTCATTCTCTTAACAAATTAGTAATGATTTTTATCATCGTATCTTTTTCTTTCGGATTGCTTATGGCGATAAGAAGAGAGAGGGCGGTTAAGGCATTGTCATTTATTTTCTTTTCCCTATTTTGTTTGTAAAGATAATTATTTCTGTCGAGAAAATATATAAACAGGAATGATCCTATACGTTTGTTGCCGTCTACAAAGGAGTGATCTTTTATGACAAAATACAGAAGGTGCGCAGCTTTTTCCTCAAGCGAAGGATAGAGCTCCTTTCCGCCGAAGGTTTGACGGATGTTTCCCAGAATTGCTTTGAATTTGTCTTCATACTCTTGCCCGAAGATACTGCTTGCTTCTTTTTTAACAAATAATACTTTTTTCAACTCTCCAATCACCGAATATGCAGTTTTGTACTGCAATATAAACGTACCCCTTCCTTTATGGGACAACGATAGTTTATCTTTATCATATTGTTCCAACAGAGTTAGTGTTTTTGAGTAATCGGCAAGAAGGGAAAGAATTTGCTGTTCCTGACCGGTTAGCAGGGTGTGTTTTGCTTTTTCCTGCAAAAATGAGATGGCGCTTTGTAAATCGTTGAGGTTATTTGTTGCCTGCAGGAGGCGCTTTTCGTTGATGGTGTAGCCCTTGAATAAATGGTCTTTTAATACGCGTGTTACCCATTTTCTAAAATCGATAGCTCTAGATGAGTTTGTTCTATAGCCTACAGCTAAAATTACATCCAAACTATAAAAAGCTACAGGTCTGTCGGAATGAGCAATGTGCAAAAAGTGCACATTGCTTCTTTTATCCACCTCCTTGTCTTTAAAAATACCACTGATATGCCTCGTGATTACTGAACGTTCCTTACCAAACAGTTTAGCTATTTGATCTTGCCTGAGCCAAACGGTTTCTTCTTCAAACTGAACCTTCAGTTCAATATCGTTATGATTTGTTTTATAAATGACTATTTTTTCTTTCATGCAGACATACTAATATGAAGAAAAATATTTGTCAGTCGCATATAGACAACAAAATGGTTGGTTTAGGTTGTTAGGAAAGGATTAAAAAGGAGAAGGTACTTTTCATTCATGCAAAATAAGAAATAACAAAAGTAATAGTTTTTCAGGCTCGTTGAGGTAAAAGTACTATCGTCAAAAAAATCTTTTTATAATAGGCTAAAATACCACTTTTGTTGTGTATAAGCATTAGACAAGTATCTGCACGATATTGTATGTTTTTTTCATTATGAACGGTGACTTCTTTTACCGAAGACTCGGTTTGAGAATTATTACCATCCGTAAGGGACAGAAACTGTCCCAGGAAGATATGTCGGACCGGGCGCACATCGACCGGACCTATTATGCCCGCATAGAACAGGGAAAAGTGAATCCAACCGTCCGCGTGCTTCATAAAATTGCCCGCTCACTTAAAATCACCATGAGTTTTTTGCTCTATGGGGTCTGACCCTTGCATCTGTCCACCAAATAAAGTACATTAGGAGTAATGAAAGAAAATGTTTCTCCACTTCAAAAATCTCTCAATGTGTGGGCCATTATTCTGATTCTCTGGAGCATCTACCGGGCAAATTTCGGGACAAGCCTCCCCGTATGGCTTGATGAGTTCCTGATAAAGCCCATCTTCTTTATCCTGCCCGTTTTCTGGTATATAAAAAAGATTGAAAAGAAGTCGTTTTTTCATGAGGTTGATCTGCATAAAAAAACGCTCATATCAGACTTGTTATGGGGAGTGGGGTTGGGTGTTGCTTTTTTTGCCGTCGGATATATCGGTATCATGCTCAAACAGGGATTCTCATTCGCACAATTGAGCAAGTTATTTCAACCGCAGACGCTTATTGTTTTTATCGTTGCCTTTGCCACCAGTGTAAGTGAGGAGATATTATCAAGGGGGTTTGTACTGAAACGGCTCTTTGAGGAATCAAAAAATGCGTTAAAATCGATAGCTCTTTCCAGTCTTTTATTTTTCTTTCTCCATATTCCTATCCTCTTTACCAGTCAACACATGACGGGGACGGTGATACTCCAGGTTATGATGACCGATATTGCGCTCAGCGTAGTTGTATCTGTTTTATATTTGCAACGAAGAAGCCTCCTCCTTCCCATCATCATCCATGCGTTTTATACGTTCAGCCTCACGTTCTTCCTCAGTTAATTTCCCTCATATATCTGAAACATCGTCTCGCTGTAATTCTTGATTGACTTTAATTTGCCCGGATCAACTTTATACTGTTCAGGAATATTCTTGAAATCGTCAATCGAACCGATGAGGACTGAGTTTTTTTGCAGATCTTTCGGCCATTTGAATTCAAATATGAACTTATCAAATTTCTCAACCTGTCCGAAACCGTATTCATCGGGCGCAGTGAGTATGGCCTGTCTTTGATACGTCTCAGGGTCATATTTCAGATAGAAAAGCATAAAGATATAAGGCATACCAATATCTTTTGATATATAAAAATGCGAGTATTTTTGGTAATTTTCTTCTACATAAGTTCCCACTTCGCCATATCCGCATTGCCATGAGTGGATGGTTGTTTTTTGTTTCGGATAGTGAAATAAATAATAGTCCCATGAAATGATGAGGAAAAATCCGCCTATGGCAATTATGAAGAATACATACAATATGCGATAATGTTTCTTGACTTGATACAACGATGAGCTTAATCCATATGAAGCCGCAATGATAATGGGAATAAGGAGAAAGAGAGACCGGGTGAGGGACTCCTTTGACCAGGAAAGGGATGCTGAGAGCGGGGACACGATTAATAGAAGCAGAAAAAACCACCGCCATTTCTCATTATTTTTAAATATAAAGTACAGACCGACAAAAAAGAAAATATACTCAAGGGGAGTGAGAATAGACATCCCCGGGAAGCCGAACCGGTTGTTCTCATCTCCGTTCTGAATGAGGAATTGGGGAGAGAAATAGGTCAGGTGGTCTAGGGTTATTTCCTTCAACCCTACAAAGAGAGGGTTGTATAAATATCGTATCCCACCCTCCGTCTTTAATTCCTGTATTTTCAACTGAAAGCCGGCATTATTGAAAAAGGCCAGATTTTTCAGACGGGTTGGATTATAGGCCAGATCCGTTAAGCTGAATAGGACGAGCGCAACAAATAAGAGAAGAGGGACGGCGATGTTTTTTTGTTTCTGAATGAAGGAGTATACAAATGCAAATCCAAGGAAGAAAAGGATGAAGAGGCGCCCCGGGTGATAGCTGAAAAGAAGAAGGACGGATGATGTTGCAAGCAGCAACATATTTCTCAGACTCCTGCCATGAAGCGTTTTAATGAGAAAATAACACGTAAGCGTGGTTAAAAAAGTTGCCAAGTATGCCTCATGCGCGTGACGGCTGATAATATGGAACCCAAGCGAAACACTCGTTAAGAATGCGGCGATTATACCCGCGCGTTTACTCTTGAAAAGCTGAAATGCCAAGAGATAAACGGCAAAAGGAAGAAGAAAGGAAAGAAATACGTTGAGCGCACGGGTTCCGAATTCATTCAACCCCAATACCGCAATAAAAGGCACCGAAAGGTAGGTGTAAAGGGGGAGTTTATAGTCTCCGAAAGATTTGAGACGAAGGGGAAGAAGGGTTCCGTACTCATCCTTACCGGTTTTTAATATTGAATAGGCGTTATAACCGAATGATGCCTCATCCGCATTGAAGCAGGGAGGACTGGGGGTCCTTTGCACAACTGAAAATAAAACGGATATCGCGCCAATTATGGTCAGGATGAGGAATATTTTTTTTGTCATATAAACATATTTAATATTTCTTTATCACTTATTTTACTATGTTTTCTTTTTGCAATAATTTTTGGTAGCAATAATAATGCTCCGCAAAATCCTTTTATATATGTTTTATCTTTAAAAATCATAATAGGCAATAAAAATAACAGTCGAACAATATGGAAAAATAATAATGCACTATCTTCAATATTCTTCCATATAAATATAAACTGGTTCCGGTATGCGATCGATCTTATTGTGTCCTTTGAAAAATACTTTCCTATTGTTGACTCATGATGGTGTTGCACGATTATTTCAGGATTAAACAATACTTCGTATCCTGCCTTCCACGCGCGGTAGGAAAGGTCGATATCTTCCCAATAAAAGGGGGCAAAGATGGAGTCGAATCCTCCGATCTCCTTATATATTTTTTTATTCATCATACATGAACCCCCTTCAGCCCATCCGTTTATTCCCGATTTTATATCATGAGCTTTTTTATGTTGGAAAAATCCATCTCTCCAATAAATATTATTTTTCCCAACCGTTGATCCGTCATTTTCCTTTTGGGCAAAACTTACCGCAAAGACGTGAGGATCTGTCTTCATCGTGTCCAATGCCTTTATATATGAGGAGTCCGTTAATACTACGTCGCTGTTGAGAAGTAAAATATAGTCTTTTCTTGCATGGATGATTCCCTTATGGACTGCTCCCGCAAAGCCGAGGTTTATTTCGTTCTCTATTAACATTATTTGAGGAAATGATTTAAGATCATTCTTTATGCTTCTTTCCGGATTGTCATTCACCACAATGACCTCGCACCCCCTTAAAAAAGGCAGGTTGAGTTTCAAGTTTTTTATCAACTCCTCTTCGTTCCTGAATGTTGGAATAATTACTGAAATCATAAGAGTACTTCTTTAACTTTTTTTTGAAACACGGCGAATGAAAAATATTTTTTTACGTATTCCTGTCCTCGTTGTTGAACTTCCTTATATTCACTATTATCCTTCAATATTTTTTCAGTTTTTGATAATAATTCTTCACTATTTTTAAACAAATATCCGTTTTCCCCATCAGTTATTATCTCCTTGGGCCCTCCGGCTTCATAACAAAAGGAGACGGTTCCTGCGGCCATGGCCTCAAGAGGAGTCATACCAAGATGTTCCACCATCTCAGGATGCTTTTCTTCATCCACTCCATATCCGGCAAAGTGCCAGAAGAACATGGATTTCCGGTAATATTCAAGAAGTTCCTGATAGGGTGCATTGGGCTTTAATACGATGTTTTTATTATCCCCAACGAGCTTTACTAAGGACTCAAAATATGTCTTGTCTTCATCTTTCAATCCGCCAATTAATATTAATTTAAAATCCCCATGGGTTTTTTGAAAGGTCAAAAATGTTTTGATTATATCCTCATGTTTTTTGGTATGCAGGTGGCCGAAAAATCTGCCGACTGACAGAATAATCTTTTCTTTCACTATCTCCGGTTTAGTTTGAAGAAGGTCTTCCGTCACATAAGGATAGATAATGTCAGATTTTATACCCCATTTCTGCAACAATTTTTGAGTATACGATGAGTTGGCGACGAATTGGTTACCATATGTCTTTAGTTTATTCATAAGGCCCATCTTATACAGGGCAGGATTGGGGACCATACAGAATATGACATTTTTTTTTGCCCCTGAAAAGAAATAACTTCCATCAGTCACATAAAAAAACACATCGTAATCTTTTAACGTTTTTACTTTTTCAATCGGAGACTGTGTTTTAAAGATATCAGGAACAAACGAAAGATTCGAAAACTGAAGATTCAGTTTATTTTTAATTTGAGATGAAAGGTTCTGATCCCAAAACAGGGAAACTTCATATCCATCCTTTTCCAACACTTGCAGGATGGAAAGAATATGTTTTTCTCCTCCGCCCATCACGTCAAGGTAAGGATCATAGAGTGCGGCCGTTCTTTTTTTCATATAAAAATAGATATGTTATCGTCTTTGAGAAAGCCTGATAAATACTCTCAATTATACCAATTTTGCCGTCCATAAAGCCCCTGTTCCTGAACAGTCTTCTCCATAGCTCGCCAAAGAATTTTCTGAAAAATGTGGGGGTTGATACCGGTCTTCCGGCCTTATAGAGAAGATCAGACTCAATGTCTTCAAATATGAGAGTCTTTTCAACCATGGTTTGCAAATCACCATGAAAGTAATGTAAAAAAGGTTCTTTTAAATATCCCATTTTTCCTTCGATTTTAGGGGTGGAGTGGATGTCATTGGGCCACGCCTTAAACGCTGACATCTTGATAAGTCTCATCTGTTCATCCGGCCACCACCCGCCGTGTTGGAGCCACTTTTTTCCGGCAAAAATATTTTTGCGGGGGATCTTGTAGTAGGTATTATTTTCTTTAATTGTCTCTGTTATTTCGTGAGCCAATTCTTTTGTCATCCGTTCATCCGCATCCAGTATCATAACCCAGTCAGATTTAATCTGCTTTATCCCAAACTCCCGAGCGGGTTCAACGTATAACGGATGAGAATCAAACGGGATGACGGTTGCTCCCATACTTTTTGCAATCTCAACGGTGCGGTCGGTGCTTTGCATATCCACCACAACCACAGTTTGAGTCAATAATTGCGCCGACCTGATACAATCGGCAATATTTTTTTCTTCGTTGTATGTTTCAATCAGGATGCTTATATTCATATTTATATTCATCTTATGTATGTACTGTCATCCTGAACTTGTTTCAGGATCTTATCAAGATGCTGAAATGAATTCAGCATGACAAGCATTACATAACTTAAGTTAATTAAATATATAAAATTTTACTCCCTTTCCGGACCGGAGCGGGTTGACATCGGAGTAAAGAATTGTCTCGTATGAAAAAGAAGTTGAATTTTCCAGTATATTTATTGCCTTCTCAGTTAAGCATGCTTCATCGAGTATCGTCAATGCGGGAGCTTTAATCAAGTCTATCGAGTTGATTTTGCATGAGTAAAAAGTATTATTTTTTAATCGATAGGAAGCGTTTTTATTATTTAATTCGTGTTGTGAGGCGTTCACTTCTTCCACCGTCAATGATGACAAAAACAAATAGCTCAAATAATGTGAGAAAGGATTTACAGTGCTGATTGAGTATTTTGTATTTGAGCCCAGAAGATAGAGGGCGAGTTTTCTTTCGGATTCATTATAGAGCTCAGCTTGCCATACCGGCCTCTGAAATGTATACCGGTAATAAAATGAAAAAGCCTGGAATACCACCAGCAATATGAGAAATCCTCCCACTCCGTAATACATCAACTTTTTACTTTGTTTAAGCCACGAATATATTTCAATGATTCCAAGGGAGATGATAAACGCAAAGCCGATACCTGAGAATAAAGAACGGATGGAGAATGAGAGTGAATATATATTTATAACTGATGAAACCAGCCCAAATAATGCGAATGAACCGACGAAAAAGGAGTCAGTCCTTTTATTTTTACCGAGGGCAAATAATCCGAAGAGTAAGAATAATGCGAGGATAGGATAAAACTGGCCGGTGACACCGTTACTATATACGGGGACATAATCACTATCCCTGAAGAGATATGTAATATTTATTCCTGAAAGTATATTTTTTGAAAGATAATCGGTCATGGCAACTATTTTATTGTCAAACAGTGTTTTTAAAAAATTTGGAGATAATGATATTTCGCGGTTATGATTTATTTCCTGTGCCAATCTTTCCTGACTGAAAAAAACTATTTCAGAGGAGCCGCGTTTTTGAAAATTTCCTTCGATTGCAAAGCTTGCGAGGAGAAGAAAAATAAATATCACAATATGAGATGCGATCCGTATCGCAGAAGGTTTCAATTCTTTTTTTTGAAGATACGCAAATAATTCAATCGCAATCATCATCACCAAGATAAGAGGTCGGATGCCTTGGTAGGAGAAAAAGGTTAGGGTGTAAAAAAGATAAGAGAGGGGTAGCTTTCTCTTGACTTGGAAAAGCAGTGCTACCAAAAATAAGGGAAACGCCAGATTGATTTCAAGGGCAAGGCGGCTGATATGAAAGACCCACGGACTGAATGAAAAAATGGCGGCGGTAAGGAGACTTATTTTTTTTCTTTTCAAAATTGCATAGAGAAGTTCATATACAAGGAAGGGAATAAGAGTTGCGGGGAGCATGTAAATCAACCGGGAAATGGAGACAGTTTTGGGAAGTCCCCAAGACCAAAAAGGAACCCCATAATACATAGCTAAAATAGGGGCTTGGGGAGATATGCGGCTGAATGTCAAAGGAGTCTTATTTCCATATAGATCTTTACCCGTTTTGGCGAGTGAATATTGGGTCAAGACGGTATCCCGTTCATCATAAAGGAGGAATGTTTTATCCAAAAAAGGAAGTCGGATAAGAAAGAACAAAAAAACGAGAACAAACACGATTTTCCTCATAGTATATTATACAATAGACTATTGCCATGCTTTATTTGATTTATTCCATCATCATCATTGTCTTAGGCCTGTACTCCTTTGTTTTGGTGGATCCGAACATTACTTTCGTACAAAACAGACTTTGGGTTTCATTCCGTGACATAGCGGTCCAAATCGGTTACTATCAACGGGAAACCTCATGGTATATTTTTCTGTCACTCGTCGTATTACTTTTTGCCTTTCACCTTTACTTTGTAAAAAAATACAGGGAAATTTCGGTAAAAAAAATCGCTTTCATTCTTGGCGCTATCCTCCTTATTTCCTACCCCTTTTTATCTCATGATTTTTTCAATTATATGTTTGACGCAAAGATACTTACGTACTATCATCAAAACCCCTATCTACAGAGGGCGCTTGATTATCCGGCGGACCAATGGACCCGTTTCATGCACTGGACCCATAGGACCTATCCCTACGGACCGGTATTTTTATTATTGAGTCTCATTCCTTCATTCCTAGGTTTTGGCAAGTTCACCCTGTCATTTCTCCTGTTTAAGGCATTTTTTATTCTCTGTTACGGCACCTCTGTGTATCTTCTGAATAAGTTGAATAAAAAGTGGGCGATTATGTTTGCCACTCACCCGCTTATCATCATCGAAGGGTTAGTATCGTCACACAATGACATAGTTGCATTAGCACTCGGAATAATCGGCATTTATTTTGTCTTTAAAAAGAAACGGGTTGGTGGAATATTATTTTTTCTATTCTCAGCAGGCATCAAATACATAACAGTCCCTCTTATTTTTCTTTTCCATAAAAGAGGATACATCATCGCATTTCTGTTCCAGCTTTTTATTCTTGCCTACCTATCCTTCAAGATGGAAGTGCAACCTTGGTATTTCTTAGCTCTTTTTGCCTTTCTTCCTTTTTATGATGAGGTGATATCAAGTATGAATATTTTCTTCTTCGGACTTTTGATGTCATACTATCCCTATATTCGTCTGGGAGGGTGGGACACGGCAGAGAAGGTAAACATCAAACACCAGATTATTCTTGTTTTCTTCCTCATCAATCTTTTTTACTTCGGACTGACATTCCTTTTAAAAAGATATAAATCTTTATACAATGTAGTGACGCGCAAATAATCTTTATCATTCAACAATCTTCTTTTTAATTCCAGAACCTGCTCAATATCGCGGATTTCGCCTGAATAGTAATTGTTGATATTCTGTCCCGGGGCAAGGTCAAACATAATTGTTTGCGGTTGATACTTTTTATAATCAAGAGATAAAAGATATACTTTTTCTTTTCTTTGTACCAGATGGGGTAATATATTATTTTGACTCATGACTGAACCCGATACGGGCACCAATTTTATTTCGTTAAATAGTTCAGCCTTGACATTCCACTCCTTCCAAAAGACGGAATTTGTTGCAAGTAATAAAGGTGGGCGGGTAATCTTTTTTGCTACGAAAAGCGAAACAAGTAATAATAATATAATGAGTCCCATTTGAAATCTTTTCGTCTTCAAATGAATCGTTGAAAAAACCTGTATCGTTGCAATAGTGAGAAATGCTCCTAAAAATACATTGTAATGCATGCCCAGAGTAAAGCTTTGCGAATGGATATAGGTCGGAACAAGTCTGATACTCAACTCAGCGATGATGGGTAAAAGAAATACTCCTGAAAAGACGGGCAGAAACCCGAATGATGCAAGCGAATCAAATATGAGTTTTCTTTTAATGGGCAGGTTAACAAAGTTTGTAACGAATTCCCAAGGTTTACTCGGCAACACCGGGGAGTAAAGGTAGGGCTGTTTGGAAATTGCGGGAGTGAGGATATAACCCCCTATCACAAACCATAAAAGTGCGAATATCACGTAAAAAATAATTTCTTTTCTCTTCTCTTTTTGAATAAAAAAATAAGGAATCAGCATAAAAAGAAATGAGAGAGGATTGCTGTCTTTGAGGCTCATAAAGATAACCGCACATACAAGCGCGGGCAAGCCCTTTTTCCTGTAAAAAAATAAATAGATAAATAAGAGTAAGAAGGCAACGGCAGTTGACTCCGTGTGCCAGTCGGTGACGAGGGGGTTTTCAACTCCGGCAAACAGCAGGAATATAAAGGAAATAATGAGTGAGGTTATGAAGGGGAGTTTTTCTTTTCCGACAATCTTATATACGAGAAAGCCTGCAAACACCGTTGCCAATACCTGCTGGATGAGAAGTACCTGAAGTTTTGCGGTAGCCCAGAACAAGGGGGCAATAAGATATAAGCCGGGGATAAAATGATCCCCGAAAAAATGTATCTCCCCTAAGACCTTATGATTGATGATGGGAGGCAGGAACCTTGATATGAGCCACATGATGCGGGCATAATGGCCGAAATCATAATAGAAAACCTGCCCCGTGTTAAAACGCCAAAGTGATATACACGAAAATAAAATGAAAAAAGTTAAGAAAAAAAGCACCAAAACAATTTTTTTTACTCGTTGCATTTGCAGATGGAATTTAAAAAATCAGACAGGTAGTTCTTTAACAGATGAAGTTTTGTTCTTAAGGGGGCATACTTAAGACCGAATATGAGTTGATTTCTTTTCTGAAATTCCTGATGTATGGGTGAGCCGGAACCACCGGTTGAGGCGGCGTTTTTATGCCATATCACTACAGCCGGATCATAATAAAGGGGAATGTTCTCCTTTTTTGCCCGTTCACAAAAGTCTGCATCTTCGTAATATAAAAAATATGACTCATCCCATTTCCCAACCCTGTCAAATACCTGTTTGTCATAACACAAAAGACAGCCCGTTATAAAATCAGTCTTTGCAAATGTGTCATACTGGCCGTGATCTACCTCATCCACACCACGGTGATTGGTGGTGCAATTCTTCCAGTCGTTTTCTCCCCCCGCATACCACAGCACTTTTCCAAGGGCCGCATCGGGATAGCGCTCTTTATGAAACTCATAACCCTGCGCATAATAAATTTTCCCGCCCAGCAGGGATCCGGGATGGTGTTCCAGATTCCGTTTAACCTTCGCCGCAAAATCGCCTTTTACGAAAACGTCGGAATTCATCACGCAAAACATGTCATATCCCTCCTCAATTGCCTGTTGGATTGCCTTATTCACTCCGTAGGCATATCCGCAGTTTCTCTCGGGGATATAGGTCACATAATTGGGATAATCGTATCCTTTTTTTTCTTCCGTAAGATCAGCCACGTATACCCGAAAGTCAATATCCGTCTGTTTGTCTAAAGAGGCAAAAAAGTCGTCAAGAATGGTATAATTCCTGTAGAGAACGGTTATAATTGCTAATCTATGAAGCATATATTTAATTATATCAAGTCTTTTCTTCGTAAACCTAACTGGACGGTATTACTCTTCGTTGGAATTTTTTTAATCTTCCTTACCAACACCATGTATGTGATGTATCCCGATGAATTTGTAAATATATTGGGCGGGAAGTTCATCAATATGGGTAAGGTGCCGTACCGGGATTTTTTTGATCATCATCTGCCGGGAGGGTGGTATTTATCAGCAGTCCTCCAATGGTTTTCGTTCGGGTCCTATGTGTTATTCCGTATCTGGTGGGGGATATTTACGTTTGCCTGTCTGCTGGGAGTCGGAATGTACATAAAAAAAAGAAAGAGCGATGCATTTCCCTACTTCATGGCATATTTTTTCATCTATCCGCTCATCACGGTATATTACTGGACCCACTTATTTATCGCAGACAGCCTTGCATTTCTTTTTTTCTCCGTAATATTTTGGCTACTGGTCGTTGAGACTTTTCAAAAAGAGACAACTGAAAAATTTATTTACATCCTGTCTTTCATCAACTTCCTGTTTGTTTTTTCTTCGCTCACCTTCATCTATGTAGCTGGACCATTCTATCTGTGGATGCTCTATCTTCTATTAAGAAATAAATTTGAATGGAAAAAGTTGTTTAAACTGGTGGGTTTATCCATACTGCCCTATGTTCTATACGGTCTGTACCTCCTCATAAGCAACTCATGGAAGGAGTTTTATATTGCTAATTTTGTCTATAACACCAAGTTATACATAAGCATCCCCAACTACACAAAAGGGCCGCATTTCAATCCGCTGAAATTTGCCCTCACCATCATATTTAACTTCTATGAAACTTATATTCCCCTCCTGGTCCGTATAAAGGAGTTTAATCTGTTTTTCCCGGTGGACTTAACCATTGCCCTCGGAAGCTTTGTCCTTCTCTTATTCTTTTTCTTTGAAAATAAATTTTTATTCCTTCTTTTCTTTATTATTCTTTCTTTTTCAGCCCCCCGCAGTAACCTTATGAAAATAGGGGAGACCGATTACCAGTCGGGTATGTTTATTGCCTTGGGGATGATTTCGACTCTCATGGTATTCTGGAGATATAAATTCATCGAATTTAAGGAAGAGTATTTCTCACTGGTTAAAAAAGTACTGGTGGTTTTTCTGGTATTTTTCTTTGGATTTGCGGTATTATTTCTCTTGAAGAATACCTATGACAAGTTCTATCTCCGTTATACGCAGAAGATGCCGGGGATTTATGACGTCTCTTATTCAGCTTCATTTATTGACGATATTCTTGAAAAGGGAGAGTACTTCTGGATCGGTCCTTATGAACCAAATGAAGAGTTTTTTGTGAGGAAAGCTTCCCTTCCGGGGAAGTTCCCCACGCTCTTACCTCAGTTCCGTGAAGATGATTATTTTAAATATGGATTTCTCGAACAGTTTAAAAAACACTCACCTCAAATCATTATTTACAAACATGAAGCCTCCATCTTCATGACTCCCGCTATGGAGTTTGGAGCATTTTTCGTTGACTGGATGAAGGGGAAATATACTTCAATTGAAAATATGAAAGGAATTGAACTGGTGAAGAGTCCTTCATCATTCAATTTCAGGACTGATCTCTATATCCTGAACAGCCAGAAAGAAGACATCTTAAAAAGACTGAAAGACAAAGGCTATATCTTACTTAAATAACATATAATTCAATCCGCTTTTATCTCCGGCGACCGCAAACTTATCGTCCACGGTAATTTTAGAAGATGTTGGTAGAGTGCAATATAGATATTTATACACATACGCCTCATTCGCCTTGGGAAGAGTCAACGGACACTCTTTTTGGATTGTCAAGTTACCTACTGAAAAATTATAGTCATCATGCATTGCTATCTTCTTTATGAGGTTTGCGTCAGTCATCGTATAAAATGCGTACTGAAGAAATAAGGGTTTGGGTTCGGAGACAAAGACTGAGACCTTATCATCCGGGTTTAATTTGGCTAACTTTTCAGAAACTATCCGGTCACTATAGTGCCACTGCTCCGAGTTTAACACCTTAATCCTTGTTTGATACAAGGTATAAAAAATAAGAAAATTACATACCAATAATAAAATAAATAAAGGAATCCCCCTATTTTTCTTGATTCTCATTATCAAAAAATAAGAACCGTAGGAGATCAACAAAGTGATGGGGATGATGAGAATAATTGACCTTAATATAAAAGTAGGAGTGGTGACGGCGAGGGCAACCGGAATACCGCCGATAAAGAAAAGGGTTAATAGAAGACCGATGGAACGTTCTTTTATCCGGTAGAGCTGAGTTACCCCGATGATGAAAAAAAGAAGATCACTCAGAAAGAATAAGCCTGAAAGATCTGCGGTACCATAGAGGGCTGACGGATCCCCCTTTTGAAAAAATATGGCAAGGTTAAACGTGGTCATATATTTGGCAAGCTGATCTTTCAAGCGGATAGTAACTTTGTTTGAAATAGCGCTCTTCAACAGTGAAGGTCCTTTAGTTGTTAGCCTGTCAAACCATACTCTTCCTTCTGTTTCCTGTTTACTGAAATAGGAGGACATACTCGCATATTCTTTTTTAATAAGCTCAGTGTTGGGAATGACATAATTGAAAGTAAGAAAAACAATAAAGAGTATGATTGATATCAATAATGCTTTACCCGCATCCAGATATCGTATCTTTTTATCAAAGTGAAACATCCCAACTAATAAAAAAATAAATGAAACGAGGGGAAAAATGGGTTTTAAACCCATATAAGAATTAAAGGCGAGAAAAGTTGTGACGGTGTACAGGAAATATTTTTTAATTTGAGAAAGTTTTGTCAAAAGAATGAGTTGAGAAAGGAGGAGAAAAAAGAGACCCATATAAGCCTCATAACCGGTTGCCGACAAATAACTGAACCACGGCGAGAAGTTAAAGATGCTGAATGAAATAAGGGCAAGCACACGATTCTTGGTCAATATATAGACAATCAGAAAATAAAGAAGGGGAGTGATACTGTTGAGCAGGGCAAAGGGAATGCGTGCAAGAAAGATACTTTTCTCCGAGGTAAAAAACCAGGGGAGAGTCCCGAAATAGATCGGGATACTTGGTTTTGCGGTTAAAAAACCGGAGGTAAGAAAAACAGAATTATTATATTGATCACTTCCTGTCTTTGCCGTGACGTATGAAGTGGTATAAAGATCGGCCTCGTCGTTGGTAAGTGAGGGCATTCCCCAGATTAAATAGGCGGATCTGGTAAGGAGGGAAATAAAAAGGAGAACAAGAAGAATACGTTTCATAATCATCTGATAAACTTTTCGATTATTTTTTCTTTCAACGATAAAGAATCTTTCTTCTTTTTCCAAAAGAGCGATTCTTTATACAATGTGCCAAAAAGTTCTGCCGGAGTTTGAAGAAGCTCTTTCTCAGTCATTTCTCCTTTAAATTTGGAGTGCTCAAGAAAGTAGAAATAAACAAGAAGTGAATAAAACATTTGAAAGATAGCTAGGATAAAGCCATGAACCCCATCTTTGTATCCTTCCCCCGCAAAGAATCGGCTTATAAACTCTGATACTGCCGCGGTAACTGTCTTTGATAAAGTCATCGTCTGTTTTTTCTGCACGTATCCATACGCCTCTGATTTGGCATACCGCATGGCCTTTGTAATATACTCATCGATGGATTCATAGTTATAGTGGGTGATGGCAAACTCTACTTTCGGTTCGATTTTGTATTCTTTTCCCGATACTTTTGGCTGTTTGTGAATTTCAGTCGGCCAAACCACTGCATCTTTTTTGAAAAGCCTCACCTGCACATCCGGCCACCATCGGGAGTGTTGGATCCATCTGCCGAAGATGATATTTTTCCGGGGTATGGAAAAGTAATCACAACTTTGTATGTTTTCAGATAATTCTTGCTTGAGTTCTTTAGTCAGTACCTCATCAGGATCAAGAAACAGTACCCACTTCTCTTTTGCCTGCAGTTTCAGGTCTTCACGGATAAGTTCGACGTAGGGAATTTGTTTTTGAATGTTGAGGAATCGAACTGATGAGTATGATGACAATTTCATCTTTAAAGCCGAATCTATACCAATGTCAGCGATTATTATTTCACTGACAAAATCCCTTATTGATTCAATGGTTTCAATAATATGAGGTGGGTTCTCTTTTGCCACGATGATTGCGGATATGGGGTTCATATACTAAAAAAAAGATTTATAATTTTTTCAGTATCCACCCATCTAATCCACTTTTTCCCTGGAAAATAGGAATTTTCTAGGGTTCAAACTGGAGTAAGATGGGTATACTTTATTTTACAAACAATGATTGTAACTCCTTCACTAAATTAATTCTAAATAATAATAAAAGCACGAGATAATAAGTCAGAGCTCCAAAGATGGCTGATAAGGCAAGGCCCGCATATACATGGGGTACTGCCTGCATAATAAAGAGTAACACGGCTCCCATGCAGAGTGTTGCCATCAATGATTTATATATTGATTTGAAAAAATGAAATGAGATATAACGCTTTGCGATAAAAGACACCCCCAAAGAAGATGAGGCGATGATAAGTAGTACATAAGGAAAGCCGAAGAAACCAAACCATAGGGTAAACAGGGGGGTAAGGATCCATGTGGTGACGGTCCACACAAACATAAGTGTGAATGAGATCTTTACTTTTCCGAGCGCATTAAACAGATTCATAAAAGGTGAAGAGTAGGATGAGAAGAGTGAGGCGAGACAGAATACATAAAATAATGGAAGAGCAGGTGCCCACTTGCCGTATTTGGGTATGATAAATACCATCTTTTGCATAAATATAGCCATAGTTATGAGGGTTGGGGCAAGGATAAGTGTCTGATAGTAGAGAATCCGGTCGATGACTTTACCAATCTGTACTTTATCATGTTGAATGCGGGAGATAACAGGGAAAAGAACACGACTGATATTGTCCATAATGATCCGTATGGGTGCCTCGGCCCATTTTTTAGCCCACCCGATGTATCCAAGGGCTTCAAATCCGAGTATTTTTCCCAAGAAGAGAATGATGAGGTCGTCCTTAAAAAGGGCAAGGAATGACGAAGCCTGAAACGGAAGCCCAAAGGAGAGAAGTTGCTTCAGACTTTTTTTTGAGATACCTATGGTTGGGCTCCATGGTGATAAGATATAGATAAGGATAAGACCGGTGACTGCCCGGAGTAAAACGGCGATGGTAAAGCTCCAAAGTTCAAACTTTAAAACGGCGAAGATAATAACCGAGAGATAAAATACCGTATTTTCAATCACCTGCACCAGAACTATTCTTTGAAACTTTATTTTGCGTTCCAAAAATATTGAGGGAATGGTTTTGAGCGATGAAATAAAAAATGATATGAGGAGAGCCCAATAGAGATAAACTCCTTCGGTTGGTAATTTATAAAATCCCTTTACGAAACTGGTGACAAGAAAACCCACGGAAACTGCGACGATTATCATACATTGCTGGACGGTGAATGTAGTCTTTACGTCATCATCAGATACTTCCTTTTTTTGAACTAAGGAGGCGGCAAGTCCGATATCCGAAAAATAATTGAGAACGGAGATGAGAGAAAGAGTAGTTATATACATGCCAAAGATTTTGGGAGTGAGAAGTATGGTGACAACCAGATTAGCCGCCAAACCCAAAAAAGCAGAGTAACCGCTTTGAAAAAAGAGGCTCAGGGTACTTATCAGAGTCTTCCGTTTTATTTGAGCAAAGGTTTCAGTTTGTTCCATAAGGGTTTATAAAATATGAGCGCTCCAGTCATTATCAATACTATTAAAGAGATAATATTACTTATTGTTTCCAAGAGGGTTTCTTTATATATAACTGTAATCGTTGATGATTGAGATAATATTATTATCGGTCTCCCTAAAGAATCAAACTTGTCCGGTATCATTTTGTCCCCGTTTATTTTAATTTCCCAAAACGGGAAGTAGTGAATGTTTATTTTTATCGTTGAAGACTTATTTATTGAAACTGTTTTTGAAAATGGATCATTTTTTATTATTTTCAATGATGAAACGTCTTGAGTTTCAATGGGGGCATTTTGAGTCACCCCAACCAACAGGTCTTTTCCCGGATGAATCTGTGAGTCAAAGCTTCTCCAATAATCATAGTTTGCCGTTTTAGGCAGATACTCGGCCATGTTATAAGCAACCGTTCGGGAAATATAATTTTCTGACATATAAGCACTCGCATATTCGTCGTAGCTCATAAGCCAAGGCTTTGAGAAAAATTTGACTGATGTGAAAATCAATAGACATATTGTAATTATGGTTAATACTCCCGCAACACGATAGTTTTTTAATTCGATTCTATTAAATAGATAGGCGATAAAATAAGCTAAGCCAAACGCTCCAAAGAGCAGAAAGCGCCAGGGAAATTGGAACAAAGACAGGACGGGGCTTAATACGGTCCAGATAAATGAGGATTGATAGGTGGTAAGAAATAAGGAGACAATTGTTAGTACCAGAACATAAAGGGAAGTTTGTTCTGAGGAAAACTTTTTCGTTTTATTTTTAAACACATCAAATAAAAAGACGGCAATACCAAGCGCTCCTAAGATAATATGAATTTTACCCAAAGTAAAAGGCATTCCGTCATTTTCACACCCAGCAGTTGATCCCGAAAACTCCCATTTAGGCGAACTCCAAATCTGGTTGGCACAAAGAAAATGATCTTCGTAATGAGTCCGCTGTGCATTCTGAGCGGCATAGGTGAGACTCAATTCTGAGATGGCAGGGACGAGGAAATAGGATGATAGGAGAAGTCCGAGCGCAAGGATTAAAAAGTTTCTTTTTTTATTTTTAAAAAGAAGTATAAAGGCAGTGAGGATGACGAGTGCAAGCAGTGAAAACACATTGTGTACGGTCAGCGTAAACGCAACTATAAAAACAGAAAATGCCATCAGATACTTTGATTGTTTCCGGGAATTCATTATCAACACATAAAGCGCAAGAGGAAACAGGACCAAGAACCAGCATTCCGCAAGGTTGCCCCGCACAAATATCTCAACCGCAAACCATAAGGATGAGGAATAGGCTACCCCTCCCAATATACTCGGCAAAAACCCGAAAAAAGTTTGAAGTAATAAAAACATCGTCACGAAAGACAAAACTACACTGAGGAAAAAAGAAAACTTGAGAGCCATGGGAATTGACATGCCCAAAAGATGAAACCCTGTGGTAATTTGATATGAAAACGGAGCATAAAAATTAAAAACAGGAAAACCCAGACCGTATGAGAGGGTGGGGGCAAGTCGTGGCGGAATGTGTCCCGATTTGAGATTGACCGTCATCTGCTGGATGCGCGCCGCCTGAGTGTCATCATGAAAATTGAACATCCGAGGATCTAAAGGATTGAGTATTTTTGCCAGGGTGAAAGCGATTGAAAGAAAGGCAATGAAAAAGACAATGATGCGGATTTTTTTATTCATTCTATTTGGTCAATTCAAGCAAATGGATGACCGAGTCGCGTTTGGGTTTATAGTAGGATTGGACTAACTTGACCGGCCACTCCGAGGGATAGGTGAGTTGATGTGCGAGGACCACAAAAACATATTTATTTTTCAGTTCCCATTGATGAGCCCGCAATTCCGTATCACCCAATGGCCAGTACCCCACGATTGAAATCGTATCGGTGGGTTTTAAAAATGTATCAAGGATGTCTCCTGACATCCCGAAGTTTCCATCCGCTAAAATAACCACCGGTTTTTCTTTTGTTTTTTCCCGCGCGTATTGAATTATTTCTTTTGCACCATATCCTACCGTTATTCCTTCAATATACTGTCCCCGGTCGGTGTCGGGGAATATAATCCCTTTATAGTTAAACCACATGGAATAATCGAAATAAAAGGCGCTTCCCAATATAATCAGCAGCGAAGCAAGAAGTATTTTTCTATTCCTGATAGTACTTAAAAAATATGCCGCACAGATTACGATGAGGCTTCCAAAAAAGATGATATAACGGGGGAAGAGTACCCGCGTCAGAAATGATACTCCCAAATAAGGAATTAATATCCATGCGCAAAGGTAAAGAAACATTCTTTTGTCTTTTTGAAACAACCCCACCAGTCCCAAAAATCCGACGGGAACGATAACCCATCCGAGTTCGGAGAAGACATAATAAGGGACCGTGACCAGATTATGAAATAAAACGGCGAACGGATCCTTCAACCATTCCCCAAACGTCATGACAAATGTTTTGTTCTTTTCCTCCACAAAATGAAGAAAGGGGGACAGTCTTTGGATGTTGTATATTGCAATTGCAAGAGTTCCCGTTACACCAAAGAGAAAAAGAAAGGAAATAACTTTTGAAACTTTCATTTTTCTGAAAAGATCTTTCATGAGGAGAGGTGCAAACAGAGACATTCCTAAAAAGACCCGTACCGAAGATTTGGCGAGGAGGCCCATACCCGCAACCAATCCGAATATAACCGCAACATCCAACCGCATTGTATTAACAAGCAGTACGGAAAAAAATAGTATCCATATAAAAAAAGCGTTTACGCCCGAATCCACCATGGCCATGCGGTCATAAAAGAGAAAATAGGGGATAAAAATATACAAAAGTCCTCCGATTTTAGCGGCTCTTTTTCCGAAAAAATAAAAGAGGAGTGTGATCATTCCAATTAACCCCAAAAACCCGGTTGCAACCGAAAATAACCTTCCCCCAACGAGCGCATTATTCGGGAACAGTTTAAGAAAAGGTATCGTGCCCCAGGTCTGGAGAGGTTGCTTGCCGTCAGTCAGGGATATAAATCTCCATGAGGCATCATGCCATGCAATCTTTGCCCAGTGGATATAAATTCCTTCATCATTGAATATGGGGAGTTGTTCAAGGTTGATGAGACGTGTCAGGAAGTAGAGAATGATAAGTCCCGAGATAAAAATAAGGTCTTTTTTCGTGAAATGTTTCCTGAAAAACGCAAAAACATGTCCGATGTCAAACATATGTCCTTATTATACCATTAATACCATTATCGTGCCTGTAAAAGCAGGTAGGTTTTATTTTCCGATATTTGATACGCGGTCTTTTCATTGATGAATTTTTCATCATTTTTTTCCCAAATCATGCATTCATATTTACTGAGCGTTTTTAGTCGGAACAATGCCTCATTTGTTGAATACAGATAAGTGGTATTTACGTCAGCATAATAGGCTATCGAAGGATGATTTCCCCACCAGGTAGTTGTCGAGATGACAAGATCCATTGATTTGAGTGTTTTATAAGATGTTCTGGTATCCTGCCCAACTAAGACAAATAACCGGGAACACCTATTTTTCTTGGCATCAACCGCGATAAGTTGGTGGTCCTCCAAACTTGAGAAAGATTGAGTCAGAAGAGAATTGATTGGGGTGATGGTACGAAAATAAAATATTCCTATTAGTATTCCCGCAACAATGAGTAAGTTTGTTTTCTTTTTGAGAAATATAAGAGGATAGGATGCAAGGAGCGCAAACTGGGGAAGAACGGGGTAAATATACCACTCTATTTTCGTTTTAGTAAGGTTGAGAAATACAAACCAGGGGACAAAAAATACGGCAAGGAGAGTCAGATATCTTTTTGATTTCTCCTTAAAAAAAGAATAAGTGAGGTATCCAAGGGAAAGAAATGCCGGGACAAGGAGTAGTTTAAACTGGTCGATAAGCACCGTGACATAGAATGTCCGTTGTCCGAAGTGCTGTTCTATCGATGCTGTAACCCGTTTGAAATGGCTGTCAATAAAGTGGTACTGGATAAAATCATACCGGTAGACTAAAAGCATTCCGATAAACCAGATACTTGATATGCCAACCTGTATGCCCAATCGTTTCAAATGGGAGATAAATTGCTTTTTACCTATCTCTTTTGTTGCATATTCAAAAAGGTGATAACCCAAAAACATAACGGGTGGAAAAAACCCTAAAAGCGATTTGCTGAGTGTTGCAAGGAGTAAAAAACAAACGGACGCAAAGAGATTTTTATACCATATCACATAACCCAACCACCCCATAAGGAGAAATACATCGACATTCAAAGCCTGGGAGCGTTGAAAATATATGGGCAGAAAAGCGGTGATGATGACGGAAAGAAGCGAAATTGTTTTTGATTTGGTTACCTTGAGTCCAAGAATATAAAGAAAGATAAGAGTTATAGAGCTGAGAATTAAGGTGGCTATACGGGTCGTAATTTCCTGTGCAAACGGAAGGAGTTCTACTATCCCATAAAATAATGAAGGGACAGGTGGTTTATCCAGCCAGGGCCGTCCTTGCCACATCGGGACGAAGAATGATTTACTTCGCATCATTTCACGTCCAACTTGGGCATATATTGATTCATCCCAGTCGTAAAAAGGCACGTTTCTTTTAACTATCAGATAGGTTACAAGGAAAAAGAATCCTGCTAAAAAGATTATAAATGGGAGATGGTTAAGGAATACGTTACTTCTTCTTTTTTTCATGTTTGACGTTGATAACTTCATCAAAATAGAGAGTAATAATAATATTTCCTATTGTAAAAAGTAATAATAAATAGCGTGGATAAAGAGGAGTAAATAGCAAAAAGATATTGTAGATAACAAAAAAACTGATAAGAATGGTGTACGTATTATTCTTCAATAGTTTTAATGAAGCAAAACAAGCAAGTAAAAATACAAAAGGCCAAAGCACACTCCAATCTTGGTAAGGGATGAGGGGGTAGTTTTTGGTCCAGAAGCGCCATCGGTTTATAAATATGAGCGACAGATATGAACCAATAGTCCTGAACATATCAATTCCCGATGATTTATAGAAAAGAAATATCCATTTTTGGACCCCAAAAAACCCCCGCAGTGTGCCACTATGTAAAAAATATCCAAAGTAAGTAATCATGTATGTAACGCAAGACACAAAAAAAAGGATAAATATAAAGAAATATCTCTTTATTTCAATTTTTTTTCTTATTAAGAGGGCATCCTTCAAAATATAAAGAGATAAGGTGAAAAAGACAAGTAAGACATGGTAAGTAAATGCTTTTACTGAGAGGAAAAATCCTAAAGTTAATCCTGATAACAAAACATACACAATGTCCCCTTTTTTTTCATAAAGAATGAAGAAACAAGTGAACACCAGCAAAAAAAATAACTGGATTATTTCCAATTGCGGGTTGTGAATCAATTGATCGATAAAAAGAGTGTTAATTGAAGTGAGAAAAACAGCCAAGCTGGACGAAAGAAGAGAGCGCGTAAGATAATATATCATGAAAAATATCAACATGAGGCACGTATAACCAAAAATAACATTCAATATCTTTGCATTATCAAATAGTTGAATCGAAAGACCAATGAGATATTTTCCTAAAGGAGGCGCCTCAGGATTTATCAATATGGGGTTTTCACCTTGTATATATAGATAACCCGCATAGGTATACAGTGTTTCATCAGATATGGGACGGGTCGAATTTGGAACTCTCCACTGAGATTGCTCAAAAGCGCGTTTGAATTTGCTTAAATCAAATTTAGTTAAATATAGCTGCTTATTTTGATAGATAACAAAGGATGTGTAAATGGTAGAGACTAACAAAAGCAAAATTCCAATAAGATTAAATAGTTTATTTTTTTGGTACATCGGAAGGATTTAAATAATAGATAAGATCCCGCTCTGTTTCAAACGCTTCTTTAAACACTTGGGCTTGATGGACAAAATAGGTACGTAATTCATAGAGTGATGAAACACTGATAAGCATGAAGATCATTATTATAAAGACATTTTTAAGTGCAGGTTTTTGCAGTATGGAAACATCACTCAATTTTTTAATCGCAAGACCAACAAAATAGACAACCGATGGAATTACTGTAAATGTTCTCAGCATATTTGGATTCTCCCATGGATAAGTCACGAGTGTCGGGGCAAGGGAAAGAAAAAACCAGAGGAGGAACAACTGATTATTCCGTTCTTTAATTTTTTTTATTGCAATAAGCAACCCTGCAAGAAATAAAACGCCGAGCATGGGGTTAAGCGCCGCTTTATTAGGATAGTTATGGCGGCCATTTACATCTCCATTCACAAGGAAAATACCCGCCGTAGATGAAAGATTCCGCATAAAAAATTGACCCTTTTCGTCCAGTGTCATCTCGTGGTTATCAGGATAAAACTGCTGGTAAAAGCGGGTGTCCTTGTGAATATTGAGATAGATGATGAGGGGAAGAATAAGAATAAAAAAGGGAATTAAAAAATACATTAAAGATGTTATTTTAGCCTGGATTCCCCCTCCGATTCGGAGGGCGGGAATGACGAAGCCCTTGACTAATAATAAAAATAATGGAATCAGAACAAATATTCTCCCGGGTTGGTAGGAATTATACGCAAGACCGGCGAATATTCCTGAGAAAACTAACCAAATTTTGTCATGCCGAACTTGTTTCGGCATCTTTTTAAGATCCTGAACCAAGTTCAGGATGACATCGGTATATTTAAACATAAAATACAAAGACATCAGTTCAAGAAAAAGTAGAAAAGTTACCTCGAATCCAAAGCGGGCAAAATTAAAGTACCAGCGAAGAGTGATGAAAATAAGAGAAAGGATAAAAGGTTGATATTTCAAAAAAAAGTTGTCATGCTGAACTGGCTTCAGCATCTTAGTATTAATTGAAGATCCCAAAACAAGTTCGGGATGACAAGAAGGATTAAATATTTTTTTCATTATTAAATAGAAAATAAGCGGATTCAGAATTCCGAACACTGCCGCAGGGAGGCGAAGAGCAAAGAGACTCACCCCAAATAATTTAAAAGATAAAAGAATGATATAAAAATAAAGAGTCGCATGGCCGGTTGCAAGCTGACTATAGGGGGCATAAGGCTGCTTCCCCAGTTGAAGGGCGAGTTTTGCAAACTCGATTTCATCGAAGGTGGTATTTTTCGGTATTGATAAGTATTGGTAGAAAACAACAAGGCATCCCGCCAATAAAAGGAACAAAAGAGGGGCTATTTTTTTAATCGTACTTTTTGGTAAGGTCATAGTACTTGATGGCAAGGATATCCTTCATCGTATCGATAAAGTCACGGAAAAAGTTTACATTTTTCGTTTCAACGTGTTTCCAGGTGACGGGAATTTCTTTAATCTTATAGCCTAACTTAATGGCCACAAATAAAAACTCCAAATCAAATCCCGCCTTCACCGATGAGCCGGTGATTGAGGACTGTTTATTAAAAACCTGAAGTTTATCAATGATCTTTAAGGCGGCTTTTCTTTCAAAAGCCTTAAAGCCACATTGAGTATCTTTGATATTATTTAACCCGATGAGAGAGTTGCGGATAAAAATAAAACCAACCGCCATAATTTTTCGGAGCAGAGGCGCTCCTTCACGATGGGTATTGCGGGATCCGATTGCTATGTCATAGGTATCCTTCAGCGCATTGAGTAACTTCTCACCTTCTTCAATCGGGGTCGCCAAATCAATATCAGTAAACATCACAATGTCTGATTTTGCCTCTTTTATACCGGTTATGATTGCTTGTGCTTTTCCGGCATGATTATTTTCAATAAGCCGGAAATGAGAAAACCTCTGCGTGTATTCCCTCTTAATTAGGTTTTTCGTATCATCTGTTGATCCGTCATCCACGATGATAACTTCCGAAAACTCAGGATGTTCTTTGGTAAAGTTACTGATTTTATCCAATACCCCTTTTTGGATATTTACCTCTTCGTTGTACGCGGGGATAATAAGGGAAACCGTCATATTATTTTTCATGGACCAATCGGTAAATTTTGACTCCGGAAACTTCCCACATTGTATCAATTTTTGCTTTCCCAAATATTTCGATATTCCATGAATGTGAATCAAGTATCCGGCAGGGTTCTCGGTCGCAAAGGACATACATCTGGTCGGTCACTTCTTTTGCTTCCCGATTTGCTGTCTTCAACCCCTGTTTTTCCAGAAAATAGAGAAACGTATCTTCGCTGGTGAACTCAATGGGGTAGGTGGCAAAATTAAAGGGTTTATTATCGATGCGGGGAGCAAGGGACTCGGCTATACGTTGGGCAAATACAATCTGATTACTCGTTTGACCGGTTATGAATGAGTATTGTTTGGCATTGAGCGCGATATACGCACTTATCACAAATCCCAACACTGCCGTTGTGTATGCTTTTTTAGGAACAGAGGCGAGAAGATATGCACACAAAACAAAAAAACTCAAATAGGCCGTGCCGTAATAATGAGGATATCTTGCACTGCTGAGGATACTGAAGAGATAAATAAAAGAAAAGAAATTTATGGTATGTATTAATACAAATAAATCCTTCTTCCTCATCCACAAGAAAATGAGCGCCGCGAAAAACATGACTCCCAATGCAGTTGAAAACATTTGGGAGTACGACCGTTGAAGTATGGTGGACCAAAACGCATGATTTGTTTCAAGCAGTCTTGCAAGTGGAGATCCCCCCGCCACCACATTTTGCTGGGTAAAAAGAGAGATGAGATTTTTGGTGTTTAAGAAATCGTGTTTTAAATCAAAGATGATAAGGGGAGAGGAAATCAGGAGAAAAGAAGCAACCGCAATGAAAGGAGATAATAATAATGGGATTTTTTTCTTTTCGGTTATGAATTGATATATAAATGTGAGAACAATAGGTGCTCCTAAGAATGCGGCGAGATGGTGAAGCTGGAAGGAGAGCGCGAAGAATGCACCGTAGAGAAAGGAATACACTATCTTTTTTGTTTCAAGCGCCTTGTAAAAAAAATAGAGTGTAAAAAACGCAAAGACAGGAAGCAGGTTAGGATTCCAGGAAAAGCGGGCGGCCCAGATAAGCTGATAGGAAAAGGTGCAAAGGACCAAGAAGACCAATGCAACCTTTTCTTTTAAGACTTTTCTGACGATATAATATCCCAATACTATACCAACAATTGAAAGAAATGATACTCCAAAGGCTAAGCCAGCAGGGTTTAACGCAAACAGGAAAAGAAAAGGCGCAACCAAATAATAAAAAAATGGTCCAAGATAAACTTGTCCAATGGAGCTTGGGGGCCCAATGAGGGGAAAGTGCTCAAGCATGACAATGCGTTTGATGATGATAGCATCCCGCCCTTGATCAGCCAAAAACATGGCAAAATCGCCCAAACGCCACATGCGCATGAAGACCGCGCATAGTATAATAAGAGCAACAAACTTATTTTTTTTGAGCCACGCGCCTATGGATTTTAAGCGTTTCATACCCTATTTTACCTTACTTCTCGTTGTTTTAACAAGCACGTTACTTGTATGGATGCCGTTTATTTTGAAAACATCAAACTTCCTCACCGTTTACAAGAATTTTGACGGTCCAAACTATATCATTGCGGCTAAATCGATGTATGTTCCGAAGGATATTGAAGCTATAAACCGTGACAGCAGTCTCTCACAAAACCCACTCTACTTTACCGCACATCTCCCTCTTTATCCGTTTCTTATCCGGCTTACGGCGCCTGTATTTGGATATTTGAAATCTATGCTTGCGGTGAATGTTTTCTTTACCGGCCTACTTGCCATGCTTTTTTATTTTTTTCTCAAGAAATTCAATCTCACCAAGTACCCACTCCTCATCGTCTCACTTTTTCTCTTCCTTCCCCGGTTTTTGGTGGTCCGGTCAGTCGGAGCTCCCGAGTCATTATTTCTGTTTCTCATCCTAACCTCACTTTATTTCTTCGAAAAGGAAAAATACTTACTCGCGGGATTACTGGGAGGGCTGTCGGTTATGACCAAAACTCCGGGACTTATCCTTTTTGCGGCCTATGGATTTGTATTTGTTGAACGGTTTATAAAAACAAAAAAATTAAAGCTGTCATGGATATGGATATTCCTTATTCCCGCTGGTTTTCTCCTTGTTTGTTTATTCTATGCGAATCAAACGGGAGATTTTCTTGCCTACTTTCACTCGGGTGATAATATCCATCTTGTAGCCCCTTTTTCGGTGTTTGATTTCGGGAAATCATGGATTGGTACCGCGTGGCTTGAGGATGTATTATTTTATTTCTTCCTATATGGACTGACTGTATATCAATTGAAGGACAGTAAGTATCGTAGTTTTTTTTATTTCAGTCTTCTTTTTTGGACCGCAACCCTTTTTGTGCAACACCGGGATATCAGCCGGTACAGCCTTCCTCTTTGGCCCCTTGCATGCATTGCCTTTGAAAGTTTTTTCTCTTCAAAAAAGTTTATCATTATTTTTCTCATCATGATTATCGGAATATATATGTACACATGGAATTTTCTCGCGTATAATGTGATGCCCATCAATGAATGGCTTCCGTTTCTTTAATATGAAAATTACAAAAAAAGTTTTGGGTTTTGCAAAAAAAAGGTGGTATATCCTGATAGTTCTCTTTCTTGTGGGAGGATTTTTTGTAAATAAGCAGATGCAGGCAACAGCCCAGGCAAAAAAAAGCTCAACTTATACCGTAGGCAGGATGACGATGAAAGAAGACCTGTCTTTATCCGGTACCATAAACGCCGAGGAACATGTGATATTGCAGTTTCAGACCGCAGGCCTTCTCTCCTGGGTGGGAGTTAAAGAGGGTGATTATGTAAAAAAATATCAGGGGATAGCGGCATTGGATCAACGGAGTGTCACTAAAAATCTCCAGAAGAATTTAAATGATTACGCAAAATCAAGAAATACCTATGAGCAATCCAAGGATGATAACAGCCGGGTCGGAGATCAGCCGACGCATGAACAGGGAGATAAGATGAAACGGCTTCTTGAGAATGCCCAGTATGATTTGACCAGCTCTGTCCTTACAGTAGAACTGCAGGATCTTGCAAAACAATATTCCTATTTGACTACCCCCATTGACGGAATTGTGATACGGGCAGATGCCAAGTATCCGGGAGTCAACATCGGCATCACTTCAACGTATGAAGTTGTAAATCCAAAGACTATTTTCTTCTCAGCTCTTGCCGACCAGACCGACGTAGTCAAACTGCAAAAAGATATGAAAGCCACGGTCCAACTTGACTCATATCCTGAGAAAAAAATGGATGGGACTATTTATTTTATTTCCTTTATTCCCAAAACAGGCGAGACAGGCACGGTATATGAGATAAAAATGGCATTAAACGATAATGTCAATGAACAAAACGCATTCCGGCTCGGCATGACTGGGGATGCAACCTTTACCCTACAGGAAAAGAATAATGTAATAGCTATTCCAAGCACTTATATAAAAACAGACGGAAGCAAAAAATATGTATGGAGAGCAAATAAAGGAAAAGAAGAAAAAAAATATATTAAAACGGGGCTTGAAGTTGATGGCAATAGCGAGATATTGTCAGGAATAGACGAAGGCGATGTTCTTACCAATTCGGTGAAATAAAAGTCTTTAATACATGTATGATCTCTCTTTCTCACGTAAATAAAAAATATGTACTTGATGATGATGTCATTTTTAGTGCTCTTAAAGATATCAATGTCACTATAGAACAGGGGGAGTTCACCTCCATCATAGGGCCGTCCGGATCCGGTAAATCAACCCTCATGCATATCATTGGGCTTCTCGATCAACCGACGAGCGGTCAGATACGCATCAATAATAAAGACGTGTCAAAACTCAATGATGATCAATTATCTTCTCTTCGAAATGAATTCGTCGGGTTTGTTTTTCAACAGTTTAATCTCATCAATAAATTGTCAGTGATGGAAAATATTTTGATTCCGACCATATACACCCGTTCTAAACTCTCGCATGATCCTCTTGAAAAAGCCCGTTATCTTATCAAAAGATTCGGACTTGAGGGAAAAGAAAATTCTTTTCCGAACAGAATATCAGGGGGTCAACAACAGAGAGTGGCAATTGCGCGGGCTCTCATCATGAACCCGAAACTTATCTTGGCCGATGAACCCACGGGAAATCTGGATACGAAGACGGGTACCGAAATTTTGAAACTTCTGCATGAATTGCATGAACATGAAAAGATTACTGTCATCATCGTCACTCATGATCCCAATATAGCCGCGCAGACGAAAAGAAAAATAGAAATTAGGGATGGAGAAATACAATGAACCATTTTATTTTTGTCATAAATTCGGCCTTTCAGGATTTTTCCCGGAATAAGGGGAGGACATTCCTGACTTCGCTGGGAATCCTCATCGGAGTATTATCGGTTGTCATCCTCATTGCGTTTGGACTCGGTTTAAAAAAATATATCAACGACCAATTCCAAAGCCTCGGTTCTAATCTGATACGGGTGGTGCCCGGCCAGATACTCAAGGGGGGGAGCTTCAGCTCAACGGGCAGTCTCAGCACCATCCGATTTGATGCAAAAGATGTGGCCCGTCTCCAAAGAGTGAGAAGCGCCAAGAATGTGATTCCGGTTATTTCCAAATCAATCACAGTCTCAATCGGTAAGGGAACTGAGGGGGCAAATTTGTATGCGAGTACTGCTGATGTATTTATTGCGCTCAATCTGAAGGCAAAATATGGAGAACTTTTTACCAAAAACGATGTGGAAAAAAGGAGCAAGATTGTAGTCATTGGTCCCAAAATTGCGGCAAAGCTTTTTACTACTGAAGATCAGGCACTAGGGCGAAACATAAAAGTAGAAGGTCAATCATTTCGGGTGATGGGAGTACTGGACGCAAAAGGGGGCGGGGGATTTGGGGGTCCCGATCTTGACTCATTTATTTACATGCCACATACTACCGCCCAAGTATTCAACCCGGATAAAAAATTTTATGCAATCATCGTGCAATCTAAAAGTGACATCGCAATAGCTGATGCAAAATTGGAATTAAAAAATGCACTCCTCAAGCGTTATAAAGAGGATGATTTTTCGGTTATTGACCAAGCTGAACTGCTGGGCGCAATCGAGTCAATATTTGGGATGTTGAATACGGTACTTGTGGCAATCGCCGCTGTTTCGCTTGTGGTGGGAGGAATAGGAATCATGAACATTATGTACGTCACGGTTACGGAGCGGATAAAAGAAATTGGCATTCGTCGTGCACTTGGAGCACGGAAAGAGGATATATTGATGCAGTTTCTTGTTGAGTCAGTAGCGCTCTCACTCCTTGGGGGATTGATGGGGTTGGGCTTGGCTTACATCATCGTATACTTCATTCATAATTTTTTCCCCGCCTACATTGATGTGAATTCGGTGATACTTGCGCTCGGTGTTTCCTCAGTAATCGGAATTATATTCGGTGTATTTCCGGCAAAAAAAGCGGCAGATCTTTCGCCTATTGATGCGATCAGGTATGAATAGCCTCACCGTCATCCCCGCGTAGGCGGGGACCCAGTCTATAAATACAAATTTGTGATTTTAGCATGGATTCCCGTCTTCACGGGAATGACCAATAAGAAGTTTTGAGTTAACGAGTTGAATAATCTTCTTTTTAAAAACTTCTTCAGAGTATTTTTCGGATTCTTTACGAGCATACTTTCTCATATCCAAATATTTTTCATCTGACAAGGATTGCAGCTTTTTCATTGCCACCTCTAGTGATTTTTCAGATTGTTCCTGAAAAAGATATCCATTCACGTCTTCGTGAACAGTTTCTTTCAAACCTCCCGAGGCATAAGCAATGACGGGCAGTCCGAAGCCCATCGCCTCAACCGGAGCTATACCAAACTCCTCGTCAATGGAAGCAAACAGAAAAGCTTTTGCATTTTGATAGAGGTCTTTCAATTTTTTATCAGATACGTTACCTAAAAACTCTATTGTTAGTCCTGCGATGGATTGCAAGTATTTCATATCGCGACCTACTCCAACAACCTTCAGATTGAAATGATATTTATTGGCGGCTTTTATCAAAAGGTCTACGTGTTTTGCTCTTGCTAATCTTGAAACAGTAATAAAATAATCACGCTTCGCTAGATTTCTCTCTACGTTCGAAATGACAGATTGAGAAGGGACATTTACTGGAGGGTAGATGACAGTTGAGTCACGTCGATAAAACTTCGTAATTCTCTTTTGCGTCTCAATTGAGTTTGCGATAAGATGGTCAGGTTTTTGGGATGCTTCATAATCCCAGAGGCGTAAAAAATGATTTATAAAAACGCCGTATATTTTTATAATCAAATGTTTCTGCCACTCGACCGCCGTCTCATATCCGTAAAGATAGCGTGGGGGATGGTGGATGTAGCTTATGTGAATAGTTGGTTTCTTTGTTACGATCCCCTTACACATCCAGGACCCGGTTGAAGAAATCACCAGGTCATATTTTGAAAAATCAAACGATTCCCAGATGAGAGGGGTCAAAAAACGAAGAGGTGAGTAAAGTCTATTTAACAAAGGAATTTTCCCAAACCAGGATACATGGACATTCCAGTGTTTAACTATTTCTTTATGTTCACCGAGTGAATTAAGATCAAATGTCGAAGTGAATACATCAGCCTGAGGATATATTTCCTTCAAGACAACGAGTACCCGTTCAGCCCCACCGAATTCGCGGAGCTGGTCATGAACTATAGCTATTTTCATATGTTATATTATACTATTGTAATCTGTCATCCTGAACTTGTTTCAGGATCTATGGTCAATAGGCATATTGAGAGAAGTTAAAGATGCTGAAATAAATTCAGCATGACAAGATATACGTCGTGAATATATTTCATTCAATTGTTTTAGGCCTCATTGAAGGGTTGACCGAGTTTCTCCCCATCTCATCGACGGCACACCTCATCATAACCGCAAAACTTCTTCATTTATCACAAACTGATTTCATGAAATTCTTTGAAGTGTTTATACAATCGGGGGCTATTTTGGCGGTCGTTCTTCTTTATTCTCAGTATCTATTGAAACACAAGGCTCTCATTAAACAAATTATTTTTTCATTCATTCCGACCGCGGTCATCGGCCTTTTTCTCTATAAAATGATAAAAAATATTTTCTTTTCTTCAAACATGCTTATCATCGACGCAATTTTTGTCGTAGGTTTGCTTTTTATTATTCTTGAATACTTCATTTCAAAGAAAAAAATTATTTTAAAACATTCACTATCATCATTGACTCCGTTACAGGCTGTTCTAACCGGATTGATGCAGGCTCTTGCGGTCATTCCTGGAGTCTCAAGGTCGGGAATTGTGATGTTTTATCTCATGGGTCAGGGGTACAAACGCGACGAGGCGGCCACTTATTCGTTTCTTCTTGCGGTCCCCACCATCCTTGCGGCATCTGCATATGACCTTTTCAAGATGAGAAGTCTGATCGGATCATCAGTCCAATATTTGCCATTATTACTGGTAGGATTCATCACATCATTTATCGTTGCCTACGTGGTTATGAAGTGGTTTATTGGATATTTGAAACAAAACTCCCTATTTGCTTTTGGTATTTATAGAATTGCATTGGCAATAATACTTTTATTTGTTTTTTAAAAATACGAGTCTTTATTTCAACTGAAGTAAAATAATCCCCGCGAGGGAAAAAAGGAAACCGAAGAGCTGTATGCGATTGAGTTTTTCTTTGAGAAAGACGTAAGATAAGAAGACGGTTACGACGGTACAGGAACTTGTGATAACGGAAACGTATGACAGCTCACCCAAGGTTATGGCGATGTTATAAAAAGCAAATCCAACGGTGTCAACCAGGGCGGCGAATATCACATACCTCCAAGGGATTTCCTTGATTGGGATGCGTCTTACAAATATTACCGCTAGGGCCAGTGCAATTATTCCCACACGTATAAGTATCGAAGAGTTATACCAACCATACTGCCGCGTCAGAAAAGTACTGAATAATGAATAAGTCCCCATACCCAAACCAGCAAAAAAAGCGGGAGTAACCCCCCTGAATACAAATTTTTTTTGCAAGACACGTAGTGCTTTGAAATCAAATGAGATAAGGATGACTCCGAGTAAGACAAGAATAATACTTATTCCTTTATAAATGGAAAAAGACTCATGCAGAAAAATTATGCCAAGAAGGGCTGCAAGAGGGATTGATATATTTGTAACCGGTATGACAACCGGAACGCTTCCAATTTTTGTAGCATATAAAAACAAAATCCATATAAGGCCACCAACTCCACCTAAAAATACAATTGAACTAACTCCTTTCGCATCAATGGGCTGATGGATAAAAGGGGACAGTGGTAAAAGCATGAGGATGCTGGTAAATTGGAATAAAAATAGCGTTACGAAAGGGTCAACTTTCCGGCTAAGTTTGGTTGTGAAAATATACAAAACACCCCAACACAACATCGCGCCGACGGAGAGGAGAAGGGGGAGAGTAATATTCATAAGTTGTTCTTTCTATTCTATCACCTCATAACAAGCAATAATTATGAATCATTTTTTAGGTTTAAAAAAATTCTTCATTTGACAATGATATACATAGTATAATGGAGTCATTGGATCGGGGTGTCCCCGGTCGGTAGAAAGTCCCGCAAGGGACTTTTTGCGTTTAGGGGAATATTTTCAATCCATAGCCTTCTATCCTACCAGAGCTATTCTTGAGTTTCTCATATTTTAATTTTGGCCTTCCTTCCCGTAAAAAAAGGGGCCCAGGAAAGCTCTGATCTCCATTTTGAGCGGCGGAAGGGATTTGAACCCTCAACCTTCTCCTTGGCAAGGAGACGTTCTACCGTTGAACTACCACCGCAGAATAATTTTCTCAAGAAAATTTTCTGCGTAAACGCACGCGTCATCCAAGTATATCACAGGAGCATTTGCGCCTCAACCGATGAACAAACTTGTGATCGCGTTAAAGAAATGGGAATACTTTATTGGCAGTAAACAACCGACGCTCTTCAATTAACTAATAGTATTGACTGTTAGCTTTGTGTGTTATATCATGCAAGTATGGTAGCACCTGCTGATAATGAAATAAAACAAACTGAGGAGGTCGAATTGACCCCTCCACTACTTGCCGACCAAATTTCAATGCTTGATCCAGTCGCAATTGCAAAAGAGAGCGGTGAAACGGAAGAAAAAGTAAGGACTAGACTATCTAGGTTAGTGCAGAAGGTAAATCAAGCAGAGACAGATATTAGGGCAGGAAAGAGTAGGGAGAATATTGGCATATTTTATGATAATGGTTTATTATTTCCGGGCAAGATTGATGCTTGTGTTATTAATGTGCTGGAAAAACAACATGGTGCAAGAGAAGGGTATGATTCGTCATTAGAGGCAATTTATAGAGATGTCCCTGGAAGCATTCAGGGTGTTCGTCAAGCTGTGCCAACTAAAAGCAGAGTGATAAAAGATGGAAAAGGTGATGTTTGGAAACCGGCTGTAGGTTATCACCGTAGTTTTGATGTGAGCGGTATTGGAAATAGCGAAAGTAAACCTGGTAAATTGGTTAAAAGTCTTTCCTATATCAAAGCACCAAACAATCAACCAATAAAAACTTCTTAGTATTTCGTATTTATGTACTTACGCTAAAGGATTGATTAATAATCGCACATCAAAGATGAAAGCGGTTTATCATAAGGGAACTCACCCCTCAAAACTAGAATGTCTGGGTATTATTTTTTCTTCCACACATACCCTGCAACTATCAAGAGCACTATTCCAAAGATGGAATGTACCACGTGAAAAGGGGGGAGGCCGATGGCTTCATGACTGAAGGGAAAAGGGGCGGTGTGAAATAGTAAAAAATAAACTCCTACAAGTACTAATAGTACCACTGATATATTTTTTGCGTTCATAATATTTATGAATTGATAATATTCATTATAGATGAATTAGTCGCAATGCAAGGAGGAAGTGGATGTATAATCAATTTATGAGCAAGGACATCTTCATTAAGATTTATCGATTGAGTGTGGGAATGCTTATTTTAGCCGCAATTGTAGTTCAGTTCTTGACTTTCAAGCAAAAAGCAGTAGATTACTTCAGTTATTTTACGATTTTGAGTAATCTTTTTGTGGCTTTCGCACTCATCAATTCGACTTTCAAAATAACCGGTCAAAGACGTGCCGATATAATCAGGGGAGCGGCAACTTTATACATCTTGATAACAGGATTGGGGTTCATAATTCTACTCGGCGGAAAGAATGACGAGTTTATTTTTTGGGTAAATATAACACTACATTATTTTGCCCCGATTGTGATGTCTGCAGATTGGATACTCACTCCATCAGTAAAAATTCATTTCAAACAATCATTGATATGGATATTATTTTTGGTAATTTATTTGATCTACTCTTTGATACGAGGAGCCATAACTTCTTGGTATCCCTATGAATTCTTAAATCCAACCGTGATCGGTTATCAAGGAGTGATTGGATATGCGGCTTCGGTATTAATTGGTGCGATTATACTTTCTTCAATTATTGTGAAGATAAGTGATGGAAAAAATGCATTACAAAATTAAATGAGAAGATAGAACATTACTTTTTTGAATCTTTTCTTTTTGATTCAATATAGCGCTTTGCAACTTTGACCGCGATACTGCCGCCGGGTATAAGCATACCTGCCGCATCAGCGCCTAAATCAAAAAGGAAGTTTTGATCGAGGACCTTCCCCAGATACTCGCTAAATACTCGTGCCCCTGATCTAATCTCACCGGTCAATCCGTCTATCTCCACGATTGCCTCTTTATTTTTTGAGATCCATCGGTATTGATAAGCATAGACAGGATGATAGTAGAGATCGATACAGGTTACCTCTACATGTTCCTCAATGATTTTATCCGCCTGAATACCTTTTATCATCCGGGCAAGAGTTTCTCTCATAATAGCGGAAACCCGGGCTTGGGGAGGAATCAAAATAGACTGAGGTGGTACGCTTTTTTCAAGTTTTCCTTCGACGACTTGAGGGGATAAGGATAAATAAGTTGCAAGTTGGGGTGCATTTTTACCGGTTACTCCGTCGACCAATACTTCATCCGATTCCTCCTGACTGCAGTGTTCCATCACGGGTACATGCACGTGACCATTTAATACTTCATAATCGTCCGCCTGCAAGGTAACTGACTTTACCTCGGGTCCGGCGACGGGAACTTGATATTTTGCGGTGCGGTCATACACATATTTTGACTTGGCAACTACATGCCAAAAAGGCTGATAGCGGTGTTCGTGGTAAAGAAGCTCAAAATCTTCATCTTTCGGGCGGGAAAAAAAGCCAGTTACTTTACTGACCGCGTCAAAGGCGTCCATCTTTTTATCCCACGACTTTTTTTTTGCATCCTCGGGAGTAATCTGATCGGAAAAGAGAAGTATGCGTTGATCGGCAACTCGGATTTCCATATAAAATTGAATTAAGTGTTTACACTGAAAATGTTTGCTAAAAGCAAAGCCTTTTAATTTGTCTTTAGACAAATTAGCAAACATTTTTAGTGCTGAGGGTCAGAGTCGCCCTCCGATTCGGAGGGTTTCAGACCCCCGCCCTGCCGTCCGACTCGGACGGCGTGACCAGGCTCCGACTCGGAGCCCTACCTCAGACTAAATAATGCGAAAATCCTTGGTTATACTCTATCCTATATAACTCTTGAACGTTTTATATAAGCTGTGCTGAGGGTCAGAGTCGAACTGACATCTGGGGTTTTTCAGACCTCCGCCGTGACCACCTTGGCTACCTCAGCAATAACATTACAGTGATCACTACCGTGACCAGGCTCCGACTCGGAGCCCTACCTCAGTAGTGATTTAAATAAAATTTTATAAATGACTTCGTGTCCTCTTCCTGACTTATAAAAGTTTTCTCTTCGCAAAGCCTCTTCTTTGGTTGGCAGTGCTTCGTAATACAATAATTTAAAAGGTGCTCGTGATTTTGTTGAAATATTTATACCTTCATTATGCTCTTCCAATCTCTTTTCAACATTATCAGTAAAGCCAATATACAGCTTCTTATCTTTTTCTGATTGTAAAATATATGTAAAAAACATACTCTATTTTAACAATCTTAACAACCTTTCGCCGTGCCGTCCGATTCGGACGGCGGGACCAGGCTCCGACTCGGAGCCCTACCTCAGCATTTGACTATTATACCGTATGTGCGTCTGCTTGGGGTCGGACCAAGGACATCTACTTTATAAGAGTAGCGCTCTACCACTGAGCTACAGACGCGACTTTAACGCTCATCATTATACAAAATCTAGCCGATTTATATTTCCAGTGTGGTGTTTACACCGTAAAAGGAGGCAACTTTTACGGTGGACCTAGCCGGAATTGAACCGGCGACTCGTCAATGCGAATGACGCGGTATACCACTTAACTATAGGCCCTAAAAATGTTTGCTAACTTGCTTTTTAGCAAACATTTTCAGGGTAAACCCTGGTGTTTATGGTGCCCCCGGAGGGACTTGAACCCCCAACCAATGGCTTCGGAAGCCACTACTCTATCCAATTGAGCTACAAGGGCTTGTCCCACAGGGCTATTATATCAATTTAAGCGTCTCATCAAATGCCTGTTTATCTGACGGATAGGTGAGTGTTTTTTTAACTTCCTCTTCAGATACAAATTTGGCATCCATCATCTCCCAGTCATGATCTTTTGGGTCGCCCGAAATATATTCCATGAGATAGTAATACACCGTTTTATGGACGAGTATTTTTTCCTTACTTGTTTTCCCATGAGGCGAGCCGCTCCACTGATAGTCAAACTTTACCGCTATGGGCTTTGCATGAACTATTTTTGCCATCACTCCACCCTCTTCATTCACCTCCCGCAACGCGGCCGACTCCATGGGCTCATCTTTTTCCTTATCTCCAATTAGGCCCTTAGGAAATCCCCAGCTTTTGTTTAATGAGTGTTGAGTAATCAGCCACAAAACTTCATTATTAATTTTTTTAAAGACAATCCCTCCCGCCGACGTCTCTTTTTTTGTATCCATACAGTACAATTATAAAACATTATCATTTATATAGATTCCCGATAATAAATCTTATGCATATTCATAAACATATTCACAAAAAAACCAAGAATGAATCGTTATTAAAACAACCAGCATCCGTACAAACAGGTTCAGGATTTGTTCTATTACACAAAGGTGAAGAAGCGGGAGAACAGGTGACCGAAAAGCGCGAAGAAGTACTTTATATCATCGAAGGCGAGGCACTTATTGAGATGGAAGGTGAGAAGGAATACGTCGAAGCCGGTTCCATGATCTATATTCCCCCTCAAAAACGACATAATGTAAAAAATGAAGCCGATGAAGATTTGAAGTATATGTATGTCGTGAGTCACTTTGTTTGAAAAGAGTTTCGTGGCTTTTCCGCACGTGTTATATAATATCAACATCTTATATTGATATGAGAATACTTATAATCGGCGCGGACGGGATGTTGGGAGGAAGCCTGCTTGCGCAATTGAAAAAGAAAGACATAACTTTATTTGCGTTCTCTCATACCAAAAAAACGAGGGATCTAACTCCTTTGGAGATCACCGATCACGAACAGGTTAGAAATATCGTCGTTAGCAATAAGCCGGACATCATCATCCACTTGGCCGCCCTCACGAATGTTGATTACTGTGAATCACATGAAGATGAAGCATTCAAAGTAAATTACGAAGCCACGAAAAACATTGTTTCTATTTGCAAAAAAGAAGATATTACTCTCTATTTCCTATCAACCGGGGCAGTGTTTTCTGGTGAGAAAAAAAAGCCATATATTGAAAATGACGTTTGTGATCCCGTCAACGTCTATGGTAAAACAAAAAAGAAAGCAGAGGAGGAGGTAAGAAAATTATCTTCGTACTGTATCATCCGCACTGGTTGGTTGATCGGTGGAGGGGATAAAGACACGAAGTTTGTTTCGCTCATCCTTTCCCAACTCAAAAACAAAACGCCCCTTCTTCGCGCGGTATCTGATATATATGGTTCACCCACATTAACGTTTGATTTAGCTACGGTTATCATCAAACTCATTGAAAGAAAAGCTCAGGGCACCTTACATGCCGTGAATCGAGGTATGGCAACTCGGTTTGATATCACAAAAAAAATTCTGGAGATTCTCAAGTCTGAGGTAAAATTGGAACCGGTTCCCTTTGGTTATTTTAAAGAAAATGCAAAGCGTCCCACCATGGAAGCACTCGATTCTTCCAAATTAAAATCACAGTATCATCTCTCCCTTCCTCCCTGGCAGGTATCATTACGAACGTATATCAAATCGTTGATATGAAAAAGAAAAATGTCATCATCTTAGGAGGAGGGATTGCGGGTTTGACTGCTGCATGGCGATTGGCGGAGCTTGGAATTCCCGTTACCGTCCTTGAGAGGGATAAGATCGTGGGAGGACTGTCAAAGACGGTATCATATAAAAAATATTTATTTGATTATTCAGCCCATCGGTTTAACAGTGACAATCCCGAAGTCATTAGGCGCTTCAAACAATTGGTAGGCAAACACTGCATCTACAAAAAAAAGATTACCTATATCCGTCACTGGGGGAAGTATCTCACTTATCCGCCCAAAGTGTGGGAAGTAGTACGAGCGATGCCAAAGAATATTTTAATCCCCGCAACGCTTGAATTCATCTGGGCTTTCCTAAAAAATCTCATAAAAGAATCTCCCAAAAAATCATTTGCCGACTGGACACGGGGGAATTTTGGCAAGACTCTATCCCATCATCTCAATGAAAAATATGCAGAGAAAATTTGGAAACGCCCCGCCGAGCAACTGTCTTCCGACTGGGCCGCAACGCGTATCGGAAGTTTTAAATTGTTTGATTTCATCCTCGCCCTCTTCTTCCCCGGTCAATATAAAAATGTGTACTCAAAAAGTGACCCCGATACTTCCTGGTTTTATTACTGTGATATCGGTATTGGGTATTTCCCCCAGCGGATGAGTGAGGAGATTGAGAGATTGGGGGGGAAAGTTATTACCGGCGCCACTGTGACGAGTATCAATAAAGAAAAATCAGGTTACATTATTTCATATACGAAAGATAATGTTTCCTATACAGAAAAAAGTTCGACTATCGTTTCTTCAATACCCTTGAATATTTTGTGTCAATGTCTTGTTTCAAAAGTACCGGAACGAGTGGAGAAGGCAATTCAAAAACTTGAATATTTGACGGTACTCGTCGTAAATATTCTTTTAAATAAAACGAAAGTGAATGACGCTTCATGGATTTATTATCCTGAAGAAGATCTCATATTCAATTATGTCCTCGAGTTTAAAAATTGGAGTCGCAAGATGGTCCCCACGGGCAAAACTTCACTGAGTGCCAACGTCACTTGTGACATGGGGGATAGCACTTGGAATATGACTGATAAAGAAATATTAAAAAGAGTGACCCATGACCTCGTCTCGGTTGGTATGATAAAAAAAGATGATGTGTCTGGCGGATTTATTTCTCGCATCCCTTATGCATATCCCATCTATGACTTAAATTATAAAAGCCGGTTGCAAGTGGTGAAAAATTATTTTGAAAAACTACCCGGCTTTCACTTAGTCGGCCGCACAGGAAACTTTGAGTACATTAATTCGGATAAGGTAGTGGAGGAGGGGTTAAAATTAGCGGAGACCATCTCTCATATTCTTTAAGACTGTCTCACGGCATGAATTATTTACGTATGCCCCAAAAAGTGAATTGAAAAGACGGAATGGTCCATAAATGAGTGGGAGTTGACCTGTTAGAAATAATTCCACTACATCAACTAATAGGACTCTAGGTTTGGCTAGATCTTTTACAGTTGGTTGGTCGGGAAGAATTGGACTCCTATCTCTGAAATGTTGCGGCATACCCATTTCTTCAGACTTTCGAACAGCATCATATAGTTTTTTTGTCGAGTTACTATCGACCATTCTTCCAATTATATGCATAGAAAGTCCGATAATCTGTGCATAAAGAAATAATTCAGAAGGAATAGGGAGTTTTTCGGCAAGCTGAGGGGCGGCTAAGTTAAATGCTAAAAATAGAGCTGCAACAGCAACTGCGGCATTATCTAGTTCTTTATCATTTTTTAGAGTCTCTTCTGCCATTTGATATTATACTATAGGATGTGCAATTAATCAAGAATATGTACAAATTTTACTTAATTTATGAAGTACTCTAAACAGCATGATAGCGTTAAGGCCTTAGCATATTGATTTTATGGTAATATTACTATATACTTACCCGGTGCCAAAAGAAATATTAATACAAAAATTTGGAAAAAAAGAAGTCCGGTATAAATCGGACTATATCAATTATCAGCCAATTACAGTGGGGACTCCTGAGAATCCTCAAGAAAAAGACGTTCTCATTAACCATGAGCAAATACTTAAGCGTATCGATCAAATGGCGATTGATATTGTGGCAAACCATAAAAATGAAAATCTTCATGTCCTTTTCGTTTTAAATGGGTCAATGGTTTTCGGTGTACACCTCATGGAAGCGTTGCGAAGGCATGGTATGGACGATGCTCAATATGATGCCATAAGAGTCGAAAGCTACAAGGGTAAAAGAAAATCCGGAAAATTTAAAATAACTGCACCTCCAAAAATAGATGTAAGAGGAAGAAATGTTTTGGTTGTTGAAGATATCATCGATTCAGGTGAGACAATGTCGGAGTTGGAGAATGAATTAATAAAAAAAGGCGTTCACTCAATAACCACAGCAACGTTACTTTCTAAACCTGCAAAGCGTACAGTACCCTACGAGGCGGATTATACAGGTTTTATCATTCCACCTCTTTGGGTCGAAGGATTTGGAATTGATACAGGTGAGTGGAATAGGGACGATCCCGATATAAAAATCGGTTATGAACGACCGAGTAGTCAAAAACAAAACGGAATGAAGATGTTAGCAACGAGTTTAATTACATTTGCAAAAAAAAGATTTCCTAAAGCGGGAACAATCTTTAAAAATATATAAGATATCTCGGATAAATACACTTCGGAGGTGTACAGGGGCTTTCTGAAGGTCCATACACCTCTAAGTATAAACTTTCAATTCTAACGCAAACAAAGCGGACTTTGTCCGCCGTAGTCCCGCCTTGCGGGACGAAGGCGGAGGGAGCGAGATTCGAACTCGCGAGAACCTTGCGGCCCTACTAGTTTTCAAGACTAGGCTCGCCTCCGCCCCGCCTGCTGGCGGGGCTCCGGCATTACCTCCTCGCTCCGTCCCGCCTCCATCAAGACAAGGTCGGCGGGACTTCGCTCGGCTTTCTTTTCCAATCATCTTACTCGCTTCCTTTTCCTGTTTGGGGGGGGTGAGGGCGGCAGAGAGACAGGGAGAAAGGGAAGGGGGAGAGAGTTGGGCGACTGACAAGCAGTCGCCCTTGACCGGAAAGTCCTCAGGGCTTCGCCCGTCAAGCGAAGCAGGACGAATGGCGGCCTAACCGGTCAAGAGATTTTAATCCGACTTTGTGAAGCTTCTGCTGTGGTGTAAGTCTGAGAGATTGATAGTAGTCTTCGTTGTTCGGTTCACTCCACTCGCTCCGGTCGTGCCGTTAAAAACTCCGTCACTCCTTCCGCCACCTTTCGTTCGCCTCACTCAGGTCTGGTCGTCGACCCCATCCTTGATAAGGTTGTGGAGTCACGGCCGACTCTTTCGGTCAACCGTCTCAGAGTCGGACAACTATGAGGGAATGAGACTAGGGTGGTTATAGGTTGGGTGGTTTACACGGACAGCGGATGGGGTGAAAATGCTCGCACCCACAATTTTAATTTAAGGAAACAATAAACTAGCTATACAGTCTGGGTGGTGATTTGGATAACGTTGGGTAGAGCCAACCAACCATTTAAAGTGGTTGTGGGTGCTCGCCCCCCCGCGGATAGGTTGTATAGGCCAAAGGAGGTACATTAACAACCTTTGGGTAGTGGGGGTATGGGCGCGCCGATTACCCACTTACCCTTAAGCAATAACCATAATGGATTGGTTCTTCAAAGGGTAACCATTTTCGGCGCTTAGTTATTCGGGAGTCCTTCAATCCTTTATAGACAGACTCCCTCAGTCTTCGCATAAGAACACGGGGGGCAGGGGGGGCGGCATTTCAGGCGACCAGACTCAACCTCCTCACCCCCTTGCCCCCTCTCCTCCTTCTCCTGAGGCGGCGAGGGGGAAAATTATATTTGATTTCCTAGATCATCAGGGTGTAGAATAAAAATATCATGAAGCTTATCCGTAAAATCACTTCATCAGGAACCTATTCAAAAGTCATTGTTCTTCCCCGTGAGTTCTTGAGAGCTTTATCCTGGAGACAAAACCAGAACCTTGAGTTGGAACTTGACGAGAAAGGCAAGAGGATTATCATTCGCGATGCCAAAGACTCATGAATAACAAAGCGGTTTATCCTATCCTTGTTCTGCTTCTGATGTTTGCTTCCTTCTTCTCAGGCGGTTATCTTGAAAGACAGAAAAACAAAACCATTCCAATCACTCCAACAATTTCAATCCCCCAAAAACTAACAGTGACCGAAGTTACCGACGGGGATACGTTAAAGTTAAGTACCGGTCAAACCTTCAGGCTGTATGGAGTCAATGCTCCCGAGGTTAAGGAGCCCTTCTTTGAGGAGGCAAAAGCGTTTACCCAAAACATGGTTTTGAATAAAGAAGTCACCTTTGAGCAGGAAGAAAATTACCAGGAAGATAAATTTGGCAGAACGTTAGGATATATGTTTGTTGACGGGAACAATCTCAATCTTGAGCTAGTCAAAGCAGGTTGGGCCAAAGTTGTTCTGTATGAGAAACGGGCAAAGATAAAATATCAGGATGAACTATTAACTGCGGAGAAGGAGGCAAGGGAAAAGAAGTTGGGGGTGTGGAAAAAGTAAAACTTCTTTATTCTTCTAGTCGTTGAAGTTTTTTATTCTATTTTATTAAGTCCCAGTTATTCAAAAAATAACCTATCTCATGATTCTTATTACCGAGATAAAATTTTCCACTACGAAATTTTATACTCAATGCATATCCTGTTTTATTATTTACAGTAAAAATAGAGCCTTCTTTTATTCTCTTCTCAATTTCACTTGCAGGCAAAATCAGAAAACTATTTTTTATACCATCCCTTAATACCAAGATATAAAAAATATTACCTTGATTAAATCTTTCAAAAGATTTGTGGCGAATATGAAAATTGTAAATTTCAGAGTTATTTTTGCGTGCGGTCTTTACCTGAATACCAAAAAACTTATTGTCTTTTATTGCTGATAAATCTACACCAACATCAACGCTCATAATACTAGCATTGAATCCACGGAAAAGAAGTTCACTACAAACAAGGTGTTCGCCACCTTTACCGATGAATCCGCCTTCAATGATTATTTTTTCCTCTTCTTCCTTTTCGGCTTCGATAATTTTTGGTGTTTGCTTGACTTCTTTCTTATTTGGATTAAGTGTAAATGTTCCAGGAGCAGTTTTGATAAAGTCAGAACCTTTGCCTTTATTATTTATATCAACAATTATTTGGGCATTCATCGTAGCTTCCGGCGTTGCGCCCTCGGTTTCTAAAATACCTGATTCTAAAGCAAGCTCAGTAATTTTGCTATAGTGTAAAGGTGTTTTTGCATTTTTTAATATTTCAATTGCTGATTGTTTGAATGTGTTCATATATGTTTTAATTTATCCAAATACTTATATCTATTTTTTCGCCAGTAATTTGTTCAAAATAACTGGCCCCGATTGCAATTCCAACCGATGTTAAAGTTAAATGATTTAGATTAGATTTCTCCAATAAATCTAATAAATCCTTACCTATATCTGTTTCATCGAATATTTTTTTCTTAACCCCGCTATCACTTTTAATATTACTTTCATAAAGTGATATTAATTTTTTTACAATTTCATCCTCAGTTTTATTTTTTTTAAGATGGTTTTCAAATTCTATCTTATTTTTAAATTTAAAAAAATATTTATCCTCTTTTGAATCTAAAACAACAATTTCATTTTTATTAGGTAGCGATAAATTATCTACTTTATCTTTCTCAATTAAATTGAAAAATAGAAAGGAGTATTGTTGCCTATAAATATTTACCAAATTCCAGCTACCAATTCCTATACTTCCACAACCAGCATATTCAATATGTTGAAATTCTGCATTAGTGTTTTTAAAACCAATGAAAGGTTTTATATGAGTATTTAGATAATTTTTAAAAGTATCCCAGGAGGTAATCCCATCATAAGAAGTATATCTCAATAGATAACAAAGAGTAATTATTTTTAACTGATCTGTCGTCAATTTACCAATCGTAGCAATAGCCTCGTCATACACAATTCTTTTTAAATCCTCATCGTCATTATTTATTCTTTGAGTAATTAAAGATGATAAATTTTTGTGTAATTCTGCCGATGATGATCGACTGGCTGAAATTGAAGCGGTTTTAGAAATATATTGAAAGTCGGGGGAATCTATAACTTTTTTTAGTTCTTCATTTTGTTTTATTATTCTACCCAGGTTTTCTGAAAGGGCTTGAAAGTATGATTTTTGATTAGCTTCTATTTGCTTTTTTGTCTCATCAGGCAATTCACCGAAAACGGAACCCATAAGCTGCCTGGCGACTTCTTCAATTGAATAAAGAGCAACCTTATTGCTGTTAATAACAATATCTCCGCCAGCTTGCAGGTTAGTTGAATCATCACCTGATTTTTGATTACTTATCAGTGTCATATTTATTTAAACATAATATTTTCACCTTGAACATTTGTGCTATTTTTGCCACTCTTTTGAATAAATGTTTTATTGCCAACAGAGATATTGCCTCCCGCTTTAATATCTCGACCCGCACTTATATAGGGAGTTTTCTTATCAAATTTTCCAAAGAGCCATTTGAAAAATCCAGAAATCCAGGCAATAAATAAAGAAAGCAAAAACAAAATAATAGCCAAAAAGCCCTGATTTTGATTCGCCCAATTTTTTAAAATTTCCATATCCTTAATATTAGAATTTGAAACTTTTATTACAATTCATTTTTTTATCCTCTCGGTGGAAAAGGATCATTTCCGGGTGGAACTGTATCACTGTCTCGAATTTTACCGTCAAGCCCGTGAATCCGTACTTCTCCGCCCCCAGAATTTGCTGAAAATTTTTTTGCATATGCCTCGGCCTCTTTTTGGGTATCGCTATGTGAACTTATTCGAGAAGCTTTGTCCCGTTTTGAATCCCAACCCCCATCTGGATTTTTAACAACGCTATAATTAGCCATATATCACTCACCTTCTTCCTGTAATTTCTGAATTTGTAAATACCTCTTGACAAATTAATTGCCAAGTGTTGTAATAAATATACAACACTATGAAAAAAAATCAAGGGGAATCACAATTAATTGCATTTGGAGAGTTTTTTCGACAAAAAAGAATTGCCTTGGGGTTTACTTTAAGATCGTTTTGTAAACAATACCAGCTCGACCCTGGTAATGTTAGTCGGTTAGAGCGAAATATTTTACCTCCAACCTTAGATGAAGAAAAATTATCCGGTTATGCGACAGCACTAAAAATAACAAGAGGCTCATCTGACTGGGTAACTTTTTTCGATCTGGCTAATACAGCAAAAGGGAGAATTCCATCGGACATTTTAAATCACGAAGAAGCGATGAAATATTTACCTTTAGTATTTCGTACTGCCCGTGGTAAAAAGCTAACGAAAAAGAAACTTCAAGATTTAATTAAACTGATAAATAGCTGATGAAACTTAATCTGCCACGTCTTACATATCAACAGATCGGTAATATAGCCGATCAATTCCTAACCTTAAATTATCCTCAATTAAAATTACCTATTCCTATAGAACAAATTGCAGAATCAAAACTCAATTTAAAAATTTATGAAGAATTTAACTTAAAAAAGGATTTTGACGTAGAAAGTTTCTTAACTTCTGATTTGTCAACTATTTTTATTGATTTTGATATTTACAACAAGTTTGAAAATAGGGCAAGGTGTTCTATTGCCCACGAAATAGGTCATCTAATTTTGCATGGTAAAATATTAAGTAAATTACAAATAAGTTCAACTGTTAAATTAGGTGATTTTCTAAACAACGTAGATGAAGATGAATATGGTTGGCTAGAATATCAAGCCTACAGTTTTGCCAATCAAGTTTTAGTACCAAAAAAATTACTTTTTTCAGAAATAAAACGTCTGGTCGGAAATATTCCCAATCAAGCATCTTTAGAATCCATTCTTCTACTTTTAGAGGATCTATCAGAAGTATTTCATGTATCTACTGGCCTAATGCTCCGAAGATTACAAAAAGAAGAAATCGTAAAATCTAATTCTTGAACGCTTTTGGCGAAATTAAAATATCAATTCAAATCCAAAAATTTCCAATCCTTCAACTCATTTGAATTATATTCATACTTTTCATCATCATTATATCTCCACCGGCCGTCAACAGGTATCACGATTCCCCCAAAAAGTTTTTTGCCTTTCTTTTTCTGATCTTTGATATATTTTGCCAATCCTTCTGCTCGTTCTTTAGCACTTTCAGCGGTTTGGCCTTTCTTAGTATCCAAAAGCCAAACTTCGCCATTCTTTAAATACACAACAAAATCAACATAAAAAGCCGAGCTCTTTCCATATTTATCAACATATGGAACGGCAAAATAATTAGCCTCACCTCTCCCATTCTTAAACCACCATTCAACCTTATTAGCATTATCAAGATAATTTATAAAATCAGTTTCAACTTTACTGTCCTCCCCATAACCACCAAATAAAGTAGTCTGATTATTGTTCGTATATCTTGAATAATAGGGAACCATTATTGATTTTTTACAACTTCTCGCTTTATAATTACTGTTGTAGCTAATAATTTTAGGTAGATTCCAAACTAAACTTTCCATTTCTCTTTCTTCATCTTGTGCTACAACAGTTCTTTTATATTCTTCCCTTGCCGTTGTCAAAGCTTCGTTAACTTTCCCAATATTATCTGGGTTTAGAATAACTTTATAAAAAGCGGGGTCGTCATTTTCAAATCCCATTACCCTCGTAAAGAATTTGTTAAGAGCACTTTTTATACGATCCATTGAATCAAATGGTGCAAACTCGCCCGTGCTGGCTTTGCAAAATAAATCATAATACATCTGTATTTCTACATCAGGCGAGTGATAATTCATTATTGAATGCTCAATTGTTCGTGCTTTATCAATGTTGATTATCTTACCGTTAACAATTATTTCCTTAGAGATTTCATTTTTCTTTATATTCAATTTATTTTTTAAATTTAACTTCTCTGCAATATCCATAAAGATTTTTGAAAATTCACCTGACAGTCTTGTTTTTTCGCGTTGACGTATAAAATGAATTGACGGCAAACTTAAATCTTTATAAACTTTGTCATTTCTTTTTGCCTCTTGAATAGTAAAGTATTCTTTTGCAATTTCATCACCGAGTTTTATTTCATTTACTCCAATATTTGTAAAAACATAAGCCTTATTCAATTCAGGGTGGCCTTGATAATGATGATATTCGGGCATTCTCATAATTCGTCCAACTGTTTGTAGTAAAAAAACTTTACTTTCGGTTTCTCTAAAAATTACCAAAATTTGGGCACGGGGGCAATCCCAACCAAGTGCAATTGCTTGTTTAAAAATGAGGACTTCAACATCATTTGTAGATTTTTCAATATTTACCAAGTTGGGTGTTTTATTGTCCGCAAGCCAGATTGCGAGGCGTTCATTATCTTCGGTAATATCATATTTTCTTTTGAGTATTTTTTGAACATCAGTTAAAACATCTTTGTCTAAATCATTAATACCTTTCTGTAAATTGGGTAATTGGATTAGTACAAGTGGGTTTACATCACTTCCTTCGTCCTTGTAGTACTTTAGGAGTTTTTTTTGCTTTTCAATTGTCGCTTCAATTACCATTTCGCGACTACTTTTTCCGTCTACTTTTAATTTTTCAAATTCAGGATTGATAGCAACTTCTTTTTTTATCATTCCTTCTGCAACAACTTTCTCAAAATGTACTTTTATATGGCCGTCAGGGTCATGGAATATGGGTGTTGCAGAAACCTCTAGAGTAATCTTAGCAGAAATATCTGCCCGCACTTTTGTGGCATTTGGGCCTAAATTTGTATGATGACTTTCATCAACGATTAATATAATTTCTCGTCCTGTTTGCTTGGTGTTTTCAATAATATGAGAAAGATTTTTACCTTTTTCGTTATCACGGATATAAATTCGATCCTGATTATAAATCTTTTCCCAGTTTAAAAATAAAATTTCATTTTTACCAATAATATTATTCTGTAAATCCTCAAAATGTGAATAACAAAAAACATTTTCAAAATTCTTTTCTAAAGATTTTTTACTTTGGTTATGTAAATCTCGAACAGAAATCCAAATAACAGAAAATTGTTTTTCGTCCTCACGGTCGAGAGGATTGACAAGTCGTTTTAAAAACTCACCAACCATAATTGTTTTTCCAGAGCCGGTCGGTGCTTCAAAAATACAAAGTTTACTTCCGTCCAATTCTAGAAGCTCATTAATTTTATTTTTTAACTCCTCGACTTTTTCGTCTTGGTACTGTTTTAATTGCAAATTCATCAACATAGCTATTTTTTGAAAATTTCCAAATAAATGCGTAAAATAACCGCAGGAATCGGCTTCAATATATATTTATTTTTGAGGCCCTTAAATTCTTTTTCAGGAGTTGTTTCTGTGTAGGAGAAACAATAAATCACAAAATTACCTTTGAATTTTTCTGCTTCTTTTTTGAAATCTGTTATAGCGTCAAGGTTGTAAATTACGCCCAAAAACTTTTTACCCTTTTGAAAGATTTTGAAATCTTGCCCATTGTCAACCACTAAATCAAAAATATCTTCTTTAATACAAATCATTTCAGCCGACTTATTCACCAAACCCCGTTTGTTTTTATCGGTTGAATCAGAACCAACAAAATCTGTTTTGAAATATTTTAAACTCCCACCCAGGCCGGCAACTTTTTCACCTTTTGAATTTTTGTAGCCATTTATTACTTTTTCAATGCGAGGATAACAAACATCGGTGCAAATGTTATTTTCGTTATTCGTGCAGAGGATAAATTTACGATTTCCTTTATCTTCTTTGTTAAGCTCCAAAACTGCTTGTCCTGTTGTACCAGAGCCAGTAAAAAAGTCTAAAATAATTGAATTATTTTGATTAGGTATAGTATTTATTAAGTACTTCAACAATGACAATGGTTTTGGATAAGCAAATTCAGCATAATTACCAAAAATTGATCGAATATCTTTTTTTGAAACATCATTTGAATATGAAGACTCCATTAAATCTAATGTAGATAAGTTTTTAGTTCTGACTATTGGGACAATCGTGTATTTTCCATTAACCTTTTCAATAACAACCTTGAAATATGTCTTTGTATATATTCTTGGTTTGCCGTTCTTTCCTTTTTTTACAACAACAAAACCCTGTTTGTTGCCAAATTCAACAAGTTCTTTTCCCCATCGCCACGTCCAATCTGATGCTCTATGTTTTCCGCCTTTTCTTTCTAAAAAAACTTTTTTGTCTCCGCCAGGGTAATGAAGCTGATTATTGAGCTTTAGTTCATAATCTAGTGAATCGCTGTAAGACAAACTGTCATAATCTAAGGTTTGTGATAATGCGTATGGCCCTCTCTCAGAATAATATTCATCTTTATGCTTGTAAGCGCTGTCATCAATAAAAATAGAGCTAAATTTAACTTTTTGCCTATCTTTAGAATAAATTACAACATAGTCATGATTTGATGCGATTGTTTCAGTAGTTTTACCAGCTGATTTTGTTCGTCTGGAAATATTTGCAATGAAATTATCCTCTCCAAAAATTTCATCACATAAAAGTTTTAGTTGCGCTTGTTCATTATCATCGATTGAAATAAAAATAACTCCGGTATTTTTTAAAAGTTTAAAAGACAATCTCAACCGTTTTTCCATAAAAGAAAGCCATTTTGAGTGTCTAAACGGATCTTCCTTATCAATAAATTTATCGTTATAAATAAAATCTTGGTTTCCGGTATTATAAGGTGGATCAATATAGATAACATCAATTTTCTTTTGGTGGGTAAAATTCAAAACAGCGAGAGAATGATAATTATCCCCCTCTATCAAGATATTGGTTGGTTTGTCTGATTCTGTTTTAATTTCCTTATCTGTTATTTCTTTCAAAACAGGAAATTGCTTTGGGACAAATTTTTCAGGCATATTTTCCCAATTCACAAAGACATCAAGATTTTCTTGTGAGTTTTTTTTATCCCACACAAGTCCATATTTCTTCCTTTTTAAACTTTCTAACTCGTTTATTAATTCCTCTCTTGAGTAGTTGTTATATTTTTTTGTTAGCGCCATACTTTATTTATATAAATTTTGAAACTCTTCTTTCAAATCAAATGAAGACTCTTTTATTGTTTGAATTGACTTATTCTGTAATCTAAAAAGTGGCATAAATACATTTTATCACTTTTTCATCCCTACAAATTGCTATCATATTTACATGATCCTCCTAAAAAGAATCCTCATTCTCGAAGATAACCTCCTTGTTTTATCCAAATTATTAGCTAATTTTGAGCTTCTTGAACAAGAACAACCATATGCGCTATCCTTAGTTATTTTGACCGATTATACCCAAGTTGAAGATTATATAAACAATAATCCTAAAGCCAACTTTGACATTATCATTCTTGATAGGGATTGTAAGTTAAACGATTCATTTCACAACCTTAATTTTGAAAGGTTTGGCTCTGATAAGGTCATTAGTATTTCTGCGGTTCCCCAACATAATGAAGCTGCTCAAAAAAGAGGAGTTACCAAAATTGTACAAAAAGATATCCGTAATTATGATGAATTTGCTAAAAAAGTAGTAAAAGTTGTTGAGGAAATGATATAAATAACCTATTCGTACAGCAAGAAAAAATATGTTAGTTAAACTAGGTAATAAAATACCAACAATTACAGTGATTGGCATTGGAGGTTTTGGTCAACAAACCGTGCAGGAAATGGCGTTGTCAAACAAGTTTAGTGATATTAACTTCCCAACTATTGCTCCCAAAAAGAACAGTTTAGAGCATAATGTCAATATAACTAGTATTGATTTGGCAGATAAAATTGATAATAGCACAACAACAGAAGATAGCTCTCAAAAATGGAGAGAAATCGCTCTAGATAATAAAGAGGTAATTAAAAAAAACTTGATTGATACTGATATTCTCTTCATTACTTGTAATGTGGGGAAAGGATTTAGTATGGGTATTACTCCTGTCGTAGCTGATATTGCACGTGAATGTGGTGCTTTAGTTATTGCCGTTGTAACAATGCCTTTTAAACTTGAAGGTAAGAAAAGAATGCTTGCAGCTGAAAAAGGATTAAAGCTTATTAAACAAAGCGCTGGAACAACGATTGTAGTAAATAAACAAAGAATATTCGAGAATATCAAAAAAGGAACGCTTGTAACTAAAGCTTTTGGACAAATTAAAATAGCTCTTCACCAAAGTATTAATATTATTGCCGAGATCATCCAAGTAGCCGAGCATATAAACATAGATTTAGCGGATCTTAAATCAATGATGGATAATAAATCTTTCGGTTTCATTGGGGAAGGAGTTGGGAGCGGGACTATAGAAGAGAGATCAAAACAAGCTATAGAACAGGCATTTTCCTTCCCTCTAACTAACAATTCAATCACTGGAGCAAGAAACATCATATTTAATGTCACCAGTGACAAAAACTTAGGAATGGCAGAAACAAATGAGATTGCCAGCATTATTACACAATCTGCCAATAAGAATGCCAATATTAAGTTTGGTCTTACGATTGATGAAGAAATGAAAGGAAAAATAAAAGTCACGGTAATTGCGACCGATATGGATAGTATAGATTCATTAAAAGATAAAACCTATTCAAACCAATTAACTGATCTTAATATTCCTACTTTTTTGAGACAGAATGGTATAAATCATAAAAGATAAAACGAGTAGTAGTTAATTATCAAGAGAAAATGCCGCCCCCAATGCCCCCGCCCCCAAATGCCCCCGCCCCCCAAACAGGAAATGTCTTCAGTTCCCGTCATCTGAAGTTCGCCATGTCGCAAAAATCAAAGCGAATTGTCGCAATCGGTCAAAAACATAGGTATAATTGTGATATTAAATGTTTTTGACAAAATAGGTTCGAACGATTTGGTATAATCGCTCCCGATTGCGAGTTGTCGGGGCGGCACGAAGTGCCGCCCATTGCTCCGGAAGGTCACAATCAACTATTCTCAAACCTCATCTTTAGGGTTTTTTTTCAAAAGATTTTCATTGTCCCCCCTTTTAGAGCTTCATAATTACCTCTATTTTAAGTAAAATAACGCGATTTTATCCTTTTCTCCCCCCAAAGGGGGAGTCTTTGCCCAAAGGCAATGAAATACTCCGTATTTCCATTAAAAAAATGTCAGATTATGACTCCTCCGTTATCCCATCTGTACTTAGTACGTACTACTCCAATAACCAATTCAGTTTTGGTATTGAAAATCGTAGTTGGAGGAGTAGTATTATTTTGTATAAATAGACATTTTTTTAATATGCTCACATGAAAAGTCCCTCCTATTTTCTCTATGCCAGAAAGTCGACCGATGATGAGGAGCGCCAGCTTCTCTCCATCCCGGCCCAAATAGATGAGCTTCGCACCTTTGCCCAAAAGGAAGGGTTAAATATAGCTGACATCTTTATCGAGTCCAAAACTGCCAAGGTTCCAGGTCGTGATATCTTTAACCAGATGATGGGTAAAGTTGAGAAGGGCGAAGCTCAAGGTATTTTGGCCTGGCACCCGGATAGGCTTGCCCGTAACGCAGTTGATGCCGGTCGTATTGTGTATCTTCTTGACCGCAATATCCTGGTTGACCTCAAGTTTCCGACTTTCTGGTTTGAAAACACCCCTCAGGGACTTTTCATGTTGTCAATTGCCTTTGGGCAAAGCAAATACTATGTGGATTCCTTGAGCGAAAATACCAAAAGGGGTTTGAGACAAAAGGTAAGGAAGGGGGAGTGTCCTGGTCAGGCTCCTTTGGGATATGTAAATGATAGATTAAACAAAAAGATTCTTCTGGATCCCAAAGTCGCCCCTATTGTGAAGGAATTATTTGAAACTTATGCAAAAGGTAACTCGACCTTTGAGAGTCTGAGTAATATGTTGAAAAGTAAAGGTATTGTTTCCCGCGGTGGTAAATATATTCATAACAGTCGAGTTACCTTTATTCTCTCAAACCCCTTCTACTTCGGGTATTTTCGCTTTAACAAGGAGATATATCAAGGAATCCACGAGCCACTTATCACAAAGAAACTATATGATGAGGTACAGGCGGTTATCAAAAGAAGGACTCATGTTTTCCCCTTAAAATCTCTTGACTTTCCCTTTACCGGCCTTTTACGCTGTGGGGAATGCGGGATGATGATAACGGCTGAGCACCACTTTAGGCGCTATGAAACAGTCGGCCATAGTCAAGACTTTATCTACTACCGCTGTACCAAGAAAAGGAGGTTTGCCTCCTGTTCCCAACCGTTCATCCGTCAAGAGATTTTAACTGCACAGTTAAACCACCATATCCAAAAAGTTTCTTTGTCCGCATCCGACCATGAATGGCTCATCAAAAGAATGGCAAAGGATGAGCACATTCAAAGGTCAGATACGGGGGAACACGTTCAAGGGTTTAAAGTAGATCTCCTCAATAGGAAGGATAAGTTGAATAACCTCCTAGACTCCTACCTTGACAATGTAGTGAGCCGTGAAGATTACCTTACCAAGAAGAACCAGCTTATGGGGCAGAAGAAAACTATTGAGGAGAAGATATCCACCCTTGAACGTGTCCCCAATAAGTGGCTCGAACCGATGAGAGAGTTCTTTGATACCGCCTTGACTGCGGATAAAATCGCGGGGGACAATGAAAATCTTATTGAAAAAAAGGAGTTCCTGAGAAAGACCGGCTCGAACCTGACCTTAAAAAACAGAATAGTTGATTGTGACCTTCCGGAGCAATGGGCGGCACTTCGTGCCGCCCCGACAACTCGCAATCGGGAGGCGCGTGCCGGAATCGGACCGGCGCAGTAGAAGTTTTGCAGACTTCCGCGTTTCCACTTCGCCAACGCGCCTACGTAATCTCCTATTTTACCTTATCTACCAAGTATTCACAATTAAGTTTCAGGATCAAGCGTGAGGCATATGAATAAAACTTGAGTCATCCCCGCGAAAGCGGGGATCCAGGCGTATGGATTCCCTTCACGGTGTACCGAGGTTCGGGGTGAACCCGACTTTCGTGGGAATGACACATTCAGAAACCTTTTGTTATACTTTTCCTATGAAATATAAGCCCTCCTCTGCAGGTCAGGAAATAGTAAAAAAAGATTATTCAAAACGAATAATCTTTTCGTTCGATGAATTCAAAGAAAAGGGTCACTTACTCCAAGTGGTTACGATACCCGCACATACTAAACAGCGCATGCATTTTCACCATACCCAAACAGAGGTTTTTTATATTAGATATATTGCGTAATAAGCACTTTAACAATCCAGGCTAACTGATAAGGTTTTTTGTTTTTGGCTTTAACTTGACTCAAGTTCTTTAAAAGCAAGTCTGAAGTTACAAAGGGAAGCAATGTTTCTGAAATGACGA
>JACRPE010000008.1 GCA_016214055.1 Candidatus Roizmanbacteria bacterium | reverse complement strand
TTCTAAATGGATGCCAGTATTCATTGATTCGGTTGGGTAACTGATAATAGTCCTCCCCGAATAATTCTAGACATCTGGCTCGGTATTTGATATACCGTTCCCTATCTGAAAAGTGTATACCATGTGCTGACCTGCCTACAACTATGTATTATACATCCTCTTGCTAAATCGGGCCGCGTCTTTTATAATAGTACTTGTCCTGGTTATTTAAGCGACTTGGAACCACCCTTTTCCATCCCGAACAAGGTCGTGAAACAAGTTAGCGCTCATGATACTTCTTACGTCTAACGTGGGGGGAAAGTAGGTCATAGCCAGGATATTTTTTTTGGAACATTAAACATAATCTTCTCCTCAACTTTTTTATTCACACATGATTGAATTACCTGCTTTATTTTTGCTAAAGGTATGGCGCTTTGAGATGCTATGGAAACATCTTTTGGTATATAATTCATAAGCGTGTCAACATCGATGAGCCCCGTAGAATATAACGTCTGGGCAATTGATACATACTGTCCGATATTACACGTCTTCTTACCGGTGTATAATCCTTCCTTCCAATGATATAAACAATCACCGCTGACTAAATAATTATTTGTTTCTTTTGAGGTTTTATTTTTTACAAGAATATCGTTGCCTTTTTTATACGCGCTCATGCTCGCTTCTTTATCAAAAAAGGAACAGATAACGTCTTTATTTATATCCATACCCTCTTTTTTTATTACCTGAGATGAGGTGGAGATATTTTGAACCTTCTTTGAGGATGAAAGATTTTTTACTACTGGTTCTATATTACTATTAAATACCTGATACCGTATCGCCAGCACCATAAAAATAATCACAAAAGGCACAACGAGGACGACGCGGGAGACCACATAAAAAAACTCATGAATTCGGTCTGACTGCATATGCTTACTCTCCATCGCTTGATACTTCTGAGGAAGATGACTGATTCACATTTTTTTGAATCTCTTCCTGAAGTTTCTTTATATCAATTGACGACGGTATTTCAGTTGCCGGACTTGCCTTGAGCGGTGACGGTGCGCTGATTGTGACACTCTTAAACTCAAACATCGTCTCCGAAATACTTTCGGCAGTTTCCGTCCGCATCTTGCGCATTACATATTCCCGGTCGTCAAAGTACACAAATAATTTTGTATCGGTGGATTGCGGTTCAATAATCTGATATTTGAAACACTGCATAGATCCGCAAGCTTCCTTCCCCAGGGCTTTATAGACGGTTTTGTCCTCCGTCTCCTTTATCGTATCCTTAAATTGGTTCTTGATATCGTCGGTATTGAAAAAACTTTTCTTTCCGGTTGAGTCCGACTTGAAAGTAAACTTAGTCCATTTACCGTCTGCCAGATCTTTGGTATAAGTGGTGTCACCGATGGTGATCATATTCGACAGCTCTTTACCTCCTTCGCGGGTTTCAAAATGTGAACTATCCCCCGCCATCTCCCAGGTATTCTCTGTTTTTGTTCCGGATTTGTCAGTGGTTACGGAAGTTCCCACAAATCCTGATTTAAAATTATCAGCGATTTTAATACTCTTATCCATATACCGGCATAGTTCCGGATCGTTCAGCTTACAGTCTGCGTTCAACCCGACTCCGAAACCTTTACCCGGGGCTTTATTGTTTGCAACCATCATATAACCCACGATGCCAATCACAACCAACACAACTACCGCAATGATAATCGGAACAAAACCATTTTGGTTTTTCATAATAAAAAAATAAATTTATAAAATGACGCTTTTTTCTCTTGAGTCCCCCGCTGTTGAGTCAAGCATATACACATCCTCCTTATAACTCCCTACTCCCACAAGCGTTGCCTCACCTTTTAATATCGCCTCATAAGGCTTACATGCATGACACCCCGTCTTATGCGGGCATTTGAACACTTTGAGTTGTCGTGCCAATTTCATTTTTTTTGCAATTTCCAAGATGCGGGCTTCTTCTTTTTCCGAATCAGGAATACTGCCTTTTGTTAAGTCATCGTTCCGCCCGATATACCAGTAGCTGACCCGTGATACCGGTTTTGTCTGGCAATGGGTTGCAAGAAGAAAATATATAGGGAGTTGCAAAGATTCTTCCTCTTCTTCGTTTTTACTCGTCTTAAAATCGATGATATGCACACTGTCTGTGTCGGGTAGATATTCCAGCCAATCCAGCTTACCGCAAAGAATGATGTTGTCCTCTTTTGAGAGCCAGTAATAAGGCAAGTTCATTTTAATTTTAACTGCAAGATTTTTTAAAGGACCAGGATGTCTCATAACCCGGTTTAACATCTCCTCTCCCCGCTTTTTATACTGCCCCTCAACTTCTTCATTTATAAATCCTCCCTTTTTACCGCTCAGCTTTTGCCATACCGCATGAAATTTCTCGATGAGTGAATCTCTGAACCGCTCCTCAACGGGTAGTGTTGATAACGATTCCAGCACCTCATGCACCGCCTGACCCAAAGCAAGGGGGGGGCTCGTAATTTTGATTTTATGACCGGTTTTAGGGTCACGGTATACGTGTTTTAAAAAATAAGCGCGCGGACATTGCAAAAAGTCGGAGATCGAAGAGTGTGAAACCCACGTGGCAGTGTATTTATCTTCAGCCATAACTTCCTACATTGTATCATAACGGCGCATCCAAATAAAAAGAGCAAGAGGAATATAGATGATGAGAAGTTTGGGATGATAGGGAAATTGAAGAACAAAAAGGATATTGGCAAGTGCAAAAATGCCCAAATGTTCATCCCATTTGTGGTCTTTTGCGATGAGAAAAATACTTAATAATAGAGGGAGAAGTGCCGGATAGGAATAACGTAAATTTGACACATGAACCCGATATGATGCTCCGTTTGGCAATAACAGGTAGATCAATAAATTGCAGAGGGCTAGAAATAATAACATGACCGAAAATGACAACTTTCTTTTCGTAAATAATTCATACCCCGCATAAAGAATCGCGGGAATGATAAGTAAACTCCAGCCCAAATATTCGCTTAGAACAGCTGTTGCAAAACTTGCCGGGTAATTTAAAATTGCCCTCCACACCGGTATCTCAAGCGCCCAATCCTTTACTCCGGGGAATGACAGAAATGATATGGGATAGAGAGGATTTCCCATCACGATAAAATTACGGAGATACCAAAATAAACCCAAAATGGAAACAGGAATCAAAAACAAGAATGCTTTTTGAAAAGAAAAAAATCGGAGTATATTCTTTCCAAAAAATAAAAAAAGAATAGTGACAAATAAAGGTCCGGAATATTTTGTTCCCAGTATCATCCCCACCGCGATTCCCAGTGTTAAAAAATAAAGGATATTTTTTTCCGGTTTAATAAGAAAGGCTAGAGCTATTGAATAAAATACCGCCATCCAGATATCAACAATCTGTACATTCATCCATCGCGTAACTGTCGTCAATGAACTAAAACTGACGGCAAAGATAACAATCATATCTTTTGATAACCCGGCTCTCTTCCCAAGAAAATAAGAGGCAAAAAAAAGACATAATACTCCCAGAACGTTATAGAGATTCAAAGGAACGTGGAATAAAATAAATAAAGCGAGTATCCCTTCGGACGCCCCCGGAAAGAACCGGTGAAGTATCGGTGATTTAGGAGATGAAAATATATCACCCGTCAGATAGCTTTTGGCAATGGGGATATGATACATCACACTATCCAACTCTTTTGGGGAAGAAGTTATTCCGGCATAAAATCCCTGCAGGATAATAAAGAGGAATATCAGAAGAAATACGCGTCTCATCACCCCCCATTATACCCCATAAAAAAACACTACCCCCTCCGAAACGAAAGTCCAAACAGGACCCGAAAAGCGATAGTGTTTTTTTGTTAGTAAGGTCGTCTGTCGTCGCGATTGTAACCGCCACCTCCTCCGCCTCCAGTGCGAGGCCTTTCCTCACGAGGTTTGGCAACGTTAACCACGATTTTGCGTCCTTCAAGATCCTTTCCTGCCATCTCAGCCTCGGCGGCTGTTGCGGCTTCCTCAGTTGCAAAAGTTACGAAACCGAATCCTTTTGAACGTCCTGAGTAACGATCTTTGATGATGACAGCTTCGACAACTTCTCCGTACTGTGCGAAAAGGTCTTTTAATCCGGCATCTTCAAGTGACCAAGGTAAGTTTCCGACGTATAATTTCTTTTTGTCCATTTAGTAGTTTTTCACCTCCTTTCATGAAGAAAAAGCAAGTGCAAAGCACACTCTATTCTTCTAAGAATATATTATATCATCCCCTTATTGGTAGTCAACTGGTCAGTTATTTCTGGTAAAATAGGGTCAACTATGTCATTCCCGCGAAGGCCGGGTTCGCCCTGAACCGCGGTTCACCGTGAAGGGAATCCAGACCATAGTTACAATGTTTTATATGGGGGAGTGGCCCGCCGCGGCGAGCGCCAGACTTTGGATCTGTATTTTTACAAAATATTGGAGATAATCGATGAAATATACGGTGTATGTTCTTAAAGACGAATCAAAATATACATATACTGGTTGTACATCAAATCTTGAAGAAAGAATCTGGGAACACAACAATAAAGTAACTAGATCAACGAGAAAAGGAAAGAACTGGAAAATTGTTTATACAAAAGATTTTATAATTAAAAACGAAGCACTAAAATACGAACGTTTATTGAAAAGCGGAAAAGGAAGAAAACTTTTAAAAACATGGGGAGTGGTGTAACGGTAACACGCCAGACTTTGGATCTGCGCGACTCAAGGTTCGAATCCTTGCTCCCCAACATGAGAAGAACCGTCCACAAAACTGTTGGTTTTTTTCAAAAATAGCTTGGTATGACAATCCCTTGTTTTCTTGTTTGACTTACCCCTGTTTTGCCCTTCATATATTTAAATTTTCGCTCACAGTCAGTAAAGGGAGTAAGTCTTCTTTTAAGAATGTACCCATTCATCCAGAGACGTGCATGTTGTATGGTTTGAAATGAACGGAGTGAATGTAGTCTTCCCTCAAGGTGGCCATTTAACCCCTCAATCATATTGGTTGTTACCGGAGCTTGAGGAATATTTCGGTAAGCAAGAAGTTCTTTTTTGTACTTCTCCGTGTTGGTAAGGATAGATACACAAAGAGGGTCTTTACAGTAATCACGGTAGAGAGTAAACATCCAATGGTTAAATGTCTCATCGGATAGTTTATTTGATGAAGAGAGAATAGACTCCATACGAGTCATGAAACCTTTATATTGTTTTCCCTCCTCACTTCGTACATGTAAATCTCGTCTGATATTCTCTTTAAAATGATTAAAACATGTTTGTACCCGTGCCCCTGGAAAACAATATCGTGCTGCCATTTTGAGGCCAATATGGTCATCACATACTAAAAGCTTAGGATGAAGATTTAAAATACGAAAAAATGAGAAATAGCGCCCCCAGGTTTGATATGTTTCGGCTGGTGCAATGGTAAAGACCGGAATATCATGACGAAAGTAATCAATACCCCAAAGTAATACCCAATCATGTTTTTCGGAGGCAATGGGAAAGTATTTGCCATCAAACAAAAATATCTTAGAAAACCTTTCACAGTATTGGTAGGTGAACTGATTATTATTGGGAAGTTTCTTTAGTTCAGCATGGCAGATATCCCATGCTTGGGATTTGGATACATGATACTTTACCGCAAGCTTACGGAATGAAAGCCCATCAAGATGATCATTTAAAAATGCCTTTCCATTGGTGAAGCAGGGATTTATGGAGAACAAATGATGGCAACGGTTACAAAAAAGTCTAATAACTTTTTTCCTGTATCCATACCTAATTACCTTATCAGTAACCAAACAACGAGGGCATTTGTACTTTTTCATATGCCCCATCTATACCTACTTTATGCTATCATTACAAGCAGAGGTTACTATTTTACCAACCGAATTGTGGACGGTACCCCCAACATTAATTTATTCCTAGACTTATAAAAAAAATAATTTTATCTTTAATTCTGTTTGTTGGTTTACTTTCCTTTTCTTCTCGAGTTGAAGCTCGGACAACCCGTGTGAGGGGGTATTTTAAACCGTCAACAGGTCGTTATGTTGCCCCTCATTTCAAAACCACACCAAATCGAACTAGGTTCGATAACTTTTCTACGAGGGGGAATTTCAACCCTTTCACTGGAAAAAAGGGAACCGTAAATCCTTTTAAGTTTAAGTGGTAAATTAAACTCACTACACTCAGCTCTGAGTGGGAAGCCTCCCACCTCAAGGATGAGACGGACTACTTTAGCCATTCATGACAATATAAAAAGACTCTAACTATTTTTATATTATAATACGAATAAATATATGCCTAAAACTAACTATCGAAAGAACATCTTTTATTTTACTCTCACCTCAGTATTACAATGGTTCTATATTCCAATTGGAGTTTGGGTTCTGATTTTACGCAGCTTTCTTTCTTGGGAACAAGTGGCTCTTGCTACTTCAATTGGTCTCCTCGTCTCACTACTTTTAGAGCTCCCTTCCGGAGCTCTTGCTGATCTATGGGGCCGTAAAAACACAGTTCTTTTTGGTCGTCTCATTGGAACAATAGGGTTTCTCATCATCACCTTTGCAACAAATTTTTGGATGTTTACACTGGGTAATTGTCTCTATCTGGCAAATTGGGCATTTGAGTCAGGAGCTCTTTCGGCTCTCCTTTTTGATTCACTTAAAGAAAATAATAGGAGCAAAGAAGAATACCAAAAAGTCCAAGCAGACACATTTTTCTGGTGCACGATTGGTATGGCTATCTCAAGCGCGCTTGGTGGGTATCTTTATACTATCCATGCTCGCCTTCCCTATCTCACCACGTCTCTCGTTGAACTTTTTGCTTTTCTAACTGCATTTGGTCTTGAAGAACCAGCATTAGATAGTGTAAAAATGAGTCTAAAGTCATATTTTCGCCAAAACTGGGAAGGCTTCATTCATATATTCAGGAATAGTAGGATTCGTGCCATTTCTCTTTTTAGTATCCTTATCGACTTCGTTGCCTATGTTGGGCTCTGGTATCTCTATGAGCCGCGGCTTGCTGAGGCTGGTTTTCCTGCCAAGTGGCTCGGGCTTCTCGTCTCTGGTACTTATCTTATCCGAGCCTTAGGTACCAAACTAATTCCATTTGTTCTCAAACTTGGTGATTCTCAGATTCCTATTTTCCTGACTCTATTCCAAATCGTGGGTTCTGCTCTCTCCTTCATTGAAAATCGTTTCGGTGCAGTGGGAAGTGTGTATTTGCGCAAAATGTCTGATGGTTTTCGTCTTCCGATTCTAGATCGAATTCAAAATGTGGAACTTGAGTCTAAATATCGTGCCACTAGTCTTTCAGCCATCTCCTTACTAAGTAATATACTCATTTCTGCGGCAGGTCCTATCGTTGGTTATCTTAACGAACATGGGAGTGTTAGTCATACATTAGGTTATTTCTCTGTGGTAGGTCTAATACTTGTACTTCCCTCTGCTTTCCATCTTTCAAGACATATTGAAAGAGATTCTTCTACAACTTCCCCGACAAAGTGATGGTATAAATAAACAATTTACTATACTACTCCCAACTCGAGGTGCGATTACTATTTTTAATGACGTACCCCGCAGCAAGCTGCGAGGTGTCTGGTAACAATTTTAATCGTTTTTTCGTCATCCCCGTGAAGACCGGGTTCACCCTGAACCGCGGTTCACCGTGAAGGGGATCCAGACTAAAATCACAAAATTGAAATTATAGCATGGATTCCCCCTCCGAATCGGAGGGCGGGAATTGTACATGTTCACAATTTCGATGACGAAACTAATAATGATTGAATTGGTTTACGTTGTATGCCTTGGTGGTAACGTAAATGATTGTAATAGATCATATAATTAAAAATCTGTTCTTTCAGTTCATCCACAGATGAATATACTTGTTCTTCAAGTAATTCATTCTCAAGTGTTTTCCAAAATCTCTCCATCTTGCCATTGGTTTGCGGCCGGTAAGGTTTAGTGTGACGGTGCTTAATATCTAATGTTTCAAGGATCACTTGGTATTCACCCTTAAACTCAGATCCATTATCAGTCAACATGTCTTCAAATTTAATACCATAATTTTGGTAGATCATAGATAACAGTTTGATTGTACTTAGCCCCACTGTGAGGCTTTTAACCTCGGCTACCACTTCAACGGCACATAACCGAGAAAAGTCATCAATAAGGCCTACCAGATACAGTCTGCTATCTATCCCTTCAACTGTTCCTCGTTTTATCTGATGACAATCCATATGTCCCATTTCTCCGGCCTTCTCTTTAATAATCTTTCGTTTATGGCGTAACATTTCTTTACTTGCATTGTTAATTCCATACCATTTCAAAATACGATAAATTGTTGATGGGGAGGGGGTAAATCTTCCGTATTGGGGAAGCATAAGATCATAGATTTCATACCTTCCAAACCCTTGGTTGCGTAACTCTTGTATCTTATGTTGAATCATGGGTATCGTTTGTATCGTACCAAATTTTCTTCCTCTTTTAAGGGGAAGTAGGCTTCCATCCGTTCCTGCTTGTTTGAAACGATGATACAGCTTAAAAAAGTTCTGTTTCGGTATTCGGTAAAACTCATATACCTCAGAGGCAAACTTGAAGCCACCATACCTCTTCTGCTTGACCAGCTCATATACGCTGATCATCTCCCTCATCTGCTTTACGTAATTACGTGTCAAAGTGCGATCACTCATAGAGCTCTACTCTACCAAATCTGTCATCGATTAGTTGAACATGTACAGGGATGACAATGTGTTAATTGTAATTACCGCAGCAAGCGGCGGGGAATTATATCCTAAGAGAGATTAATCAATTAATTAAGTCAGTATTAATACTCTTACCCACTCTCTGAAAGGTGATAATCTTTTCAGCAAGTAAAGGTATAAGTAATATTGCGATTTTTTGCTTGTCATAATAGTCCAAACCTATGCTTTTGTAGCATATATGCAACTGCAAATATTTTCTTCATTATTTATAGTTACAACATGGGGCATGGCCGTGTCTTTGCGTTCATAGACAGTCAAAACTTTTGACCTATCACGTCATCGTGATATACATAATTTTTAATATGACTAAAACTAAAATTAACAAAGGTGAAGGTGTGTTCATAGTTGGAGGAGAAGGATATGACGATTGTCCGATCTGTCAAGCTATAAAAAAAGCCGAAAAGGAAAAGAGAGGTTTACATTTAGAGGAATTGGAGAAATCGTTTGCAGACGCGAAAAAAAAGGGAGGAATAGTTGTTAAACAACCTAAAGAAGAACCAAAAAAAGTAAATTAATTACCTTATATTTAGGGTTGTTTAGGTTGCTATTAATGGCCAACATACCTCCGCGGATACATATTTATTATCAAAATAATATATACTACTCTCATGCAGACACAGGTATTGAGTATATTGGCGGGATTGGGAGGGATGATCGGGTGGGGTACCTCTGATTTTTTTGCTGGCCTTTTTTCAAAAAAAATCGGCTACCTCAAAACCTTGTTTTGGTCCCAGATGGCGGGCTTGCTTTTTGCATCATCATTCATCCTGTTTTTTCCATTCTCATGGAATATGTCTTTTTTGATACTATTTCTCCTTCCTGTCTCTGCGGTTATCTTTGCTTTGGCATACTTACTTTTTTATAGGGCGTTAGAGATTGGAAGCGTTGCAATCATCTCGGCAACACTCAATCTGTGGGGTGTGTTCACCCCGCTCATCGCATTTCTTTTTTTGGGCCAGCGACTCTCAGGATATCAAACGGTAGGGATATGTATGATCATGTTCGGGGTTCTTCTGACATCGCTCAAATGGAGCGACTTGAAACTTGGCAGTGTCAAACTATTGGCCGGTATAAAGGAGACGGTATTGTCTGCGTTTCTTTTTGGTATATTCTGGAACCTGAGTGATATCATATCAAAGCAGATCGGATGGCTCTCAACTACCCTTTTCATCAAAATTGGCGTTCTTCTTTTTTTGATTGCATACTCCCTCATCGCAGGAAAAAAAATGGGGATGGTCAAAACCACGGCGAAAACAAAGCTTATGGTGGCGCTCGTTGGAATTCTTGAGGCAATAGCAGTTATGAGTGTTAACTTTGGTTTGACGGTCGGACGGGTTATTTTAGTCAGTCCCATATCGTCTGCATTATCTATCATTACCATCACTCTTGCGGTAATATTCTTGAAGGATAAGATAACCGGATCCCAGGTCTTTGGTATGGTACTTGCGGTACTTGGCATCGCCCTCACCGCATTTTCTTGATTATCCCCCCTCTTTTGAGTATGACTATTTCTCCCTCCAGCGGCTCATCGGCCAAATCCATGCGAATAAATTTATCTTCTGTAATTAAGTATTTTATTGCCACAACTACAGCCGCGTGAGTACAGATGATGATGTTTGACTCAGAAACAGCTGGTAACTCTTCTAAAAAGTTAATGATCCTTTTTTTAAAATCGGTGAAAGTCTCATGATAGAACTCTGTGAGTCTTTTATCATAATGAAATAGTTTTCCTGTTATGCGAGATATGATTTCGGCAGTTTGTTTGCACCGCGGAATGTCGGATGAGAAGTTGTGGGAATCGTGAATATTTTTTAAATATCCGGCGGCTTTTTCTGCGTCTATTATTCCCTGCGGCAGTAAATCTGCGGTCAATTTTTTTCTCCCGTATCCTCTCTTGTTTAAAGTTGAAAGACCATGTCTTACCAGAAAAAGGGTTTTATTGTCTAACTTCAATACTGTCTTCATATATTTTGATAATCTTTTCCCCTATTAGTTCCCACTTATACTCCTGCGCTTTTTTATATAAATCTTCACTCATCAGCTTATGATCCTTATCATTTGTTAACAAATATTTTATTTGTGATGCCAATAAAAGAGGGTTGTTTACCGTGGTGATCAAAGAGGTGTGCTTCACATCTATCAAGTTTGAAACACCGGCAACATTGGTGGTGATGACCGGTATTCCGCACGCCATCGCCTCCAAGGTGACGATACCGAAAGATTCGTAATGGGACGGCATGATCACCATCTCGGCCGCATTATAGTAATAAGGTAACACTGTCTGCGACTGCTGGCCGACAAATTTGACCATCATGGAAATGTGTAAGAGATGCATCAAGTTTTTAAGAAGTATTAACTGTCTCGACCAGAGGTGTGGTTTTTGTGAAATGTCCCCTCCCACAATCCATAGACAGACCTGCAGGTTTGGATCTTTTGTCTTTAATACTTTGAGTGCATACATGAGCATGTCCAATCCTTTGAGCGGTTCAATCCTCCCTACAAATAAAAGTATTTTACTTTCGCTTGGGGCGTTAATCTTTTTCTTTGCAATCTGTTTGTCCATGGGTTTAAAAAGAGAGGTATTGACTCCGGGGGGGACGATATGTATCTTATGTTCGGGGGTATTATAAAGATATTTTAAATATTCTTTTTCATTCTCACTGGGAGCTATGATTGCATCAACCTTTTGGGTCAGTTCAAACTCCGCATCTATCCGGGCAACTTCCTCTTTTTCAAACTCATCACGCGCGACCAGATTTTTCATGAGGGCAAGGGTGTGAAATGTCATGATGATGGGAACAGGTTTATCGTTTAAGGTTTTAAGCTGTAATCCGATGAGACCGGAAAGGTAATAATGACAATGAAGGACGTCATACTCAAGTGAGTTGTTTTTTGTGAAGGCAAGATAATTCCGGATAAACTCGGGAATGTGTGAAATAAGCTGTTTTTTTGGAATTGCCCCCATCTTCCCGGCTTTCAGATGGATGAGGCGAAGGTTTGGGTTTATTTCAATTATTTCCTTGTTGGATTCTGCCTGCGCGCGTGTGTACATATCAACCGTGTGACCTTGCTTGGACAGCTGCTTTGCAAGTTCAAACACATACACATTCATCCCTCCCGACTCTTTCCCCTCCTCAGATGCAAGAGGACAGGTGTGAAACGAAATCATCGCTATTCTCATGATGATATTATATAAAATTATTATTTTAAACTCGAAAGGGGAAGGTGAACAAGAGGTTGTATCTTTCGTATTCTTCGCAAAATGCCATCTTTTCCTTTCACTTGAAATTTTGTTCTTTTGTCCGGCGCTTTCCACTTAGGAATTTGCCCACACTCAAGCACCGTGTCAGGAGTCCAAATATATCCGTCATCACGCCAAGTACCTATGACGACATTTTTATCTGGAAAAGGTATAAGTTGCACAGGAATATGCTCCCATCCGAGCGCAATAGCCATCTCCAATCGATGATGCCCGTCAAGCGTTACAAAAGTTCCGTAATCCAACTCTGATAAAAGGCCTAGCCCTCCATTATTTTTTAGAACATTTGTAATATCATTGGCTCTAGACTAGCACTTTAACAATTTGTAACAGATTTTCGAACAGTTTTTCCTGGGATTGTTTCCATCTCCACTCACATTCTTTTAAGTGGAGAGGAAAGTTCTTTTTGGTACCGTTAAATTTCATAAGCCTCCGTTTGC
>JACRPE010000007.1 GCA_016214055.1 Candidatus Roizmanbacteria bacterium | reverse complement strand
TAATATACCACCCTATTCTTACTTGCAAAAGACAACAACTGGCATCGATGATACAATCAAATATGTTCCTCCCATTTTTCTTGACAAAGTCTCAGCCCAATTAGGGGCATGGAGTGGATACCAGGTGCTGGCTCAGAACCTCCCACCCCAAAATACATGACTGATTTGCCATTCCCCTCCCCTTTTGCCACAAGGAAAATAACCCTTGGTTATTTTACCTCCCTTAATACGTAATAGGTTGCCTTCCCTTTTCCTTTTGCTTCAATGAGGCTCAGATCAATAAGTTTTTGAAAGTCAAGATAGCGGGTTGCGCGGGCTCTTTTAGTTAACTTTGCATATTCGGAATCATTGATGAATCCCTTTTGCTGAATCGCTTTTATGATAAGCTCATGGTGAGGTTTCAGGTTAATATGCGGCTGAATAAACAGTTGTGTCACCTGTTTTTCTACCCGCAATAATTCATCTATAATCCCGTCGGTAAAATACTCAAGCCACCCGGTAAAATCTATGAGATTGACTCGGTCATAATAGTTTCCTGTTTCTCCAACCATTTCAAAGTACCTGGTAACATTGTTATTATAATAATTTTCAAAACTGAATAAATGAAACGTATCCAGCCCCATCTGGGCAAGCAATATTTTTGTTGCAAGCCGGGTCGTCCTTCCATTCCCGTCCATAAACGGATGAATCACCACCATTTGTTTGTGAAATATTCCCGCGATGATTAGGGGATCGATCACCTGCTGATTTTGTTGCACGAATGCTACAAGTTCGGTCATAAGAGGAGAAACATCTTTTGCATCCGGCGGCCAATAGGCGGTTATTCCCAGTCGCGGATTATTTACAAATACCGGCTGAGTTCGCACTTTTCCCGACTCATGGACGGGAAGGAGTTTGTCGATTATTTTGCCCTGTAGAGAGAGAATAAAGGGCAGGTTGAATGATATTTTCTTCCTGTTTAATTTATTATTCACCTCTTGCAGTGCTTGGTTATAATTAAGAACTTCCTGTTCGCTTTCCCTTATCTGCAGAGGACGATTTTTAAGAATCCGTTTTACGTCGGTAAGAGGGAGCGGATTACCTTCGATACTGGTTGAGGCAAAGGAAGAAACAGCCTCCGCATTTTTTTGCAATTCAACCAAAACAACTTCCGGAAACCTCCATTGGCTTATCCTGTTTGAAAGTGTTGAAATATGCTTAATGTTCTCAAGAAGTTTGTTTGTTATCGTATATTTTGGATGAAACATAGACACATTATAGACGAATAATAGACGAATGTAAAGTGCTTTTTCCCTTCTCTTTTAACCTTACTCCAAGAAGTCTTTGAGCTTGCGGGCGCGGGTGGGGTGCTTAAGTTTACGGATGGCTTTTGCCTCAATCTGCCGGATGCGTTCACGGGTGACTTTAAATTCTTTTCCCACTTCCTCGAGTGTCTTTGATTTGCCGTCATCCAATCCAAACCGCATGATGAGAACTTTTTTCTCACGGGGGGAAAGGGTTTCGAGTACCTTGTTTAATGCTTCTTTGAGAAGTTCTCTGGATACTTTATCATAAAGAGTTGGTTGTGATTGATCACTGACAAACTGCTCAAGAGTTGCCTCCTTGTCATCTCCCACCGGAGTGGATAATGATTTTGGTTGCTGGGAGATTTTCATGAGATTTTCAATCTCCTCGGGTGTCACCTGCATCTCTTTTGCGGTTTCCTTGACGGATGGTTCACGGCCTAATTTCTGGGTAAGTTTGCGTTGTGTTTTGTAAAAACGGTTTATCTGGTCAACCATGTGGACAGGTATGCGGATGGTGCGGGATTGATCGGCGATGGCGCGTGTGATTGCCTGACGGATCCACCACGTGGCATAGGTTGAAAATTTATATCCTCGTCTCCAGTTATATTTTTCAACTCCGCGGATGAGGCCTTTATTCCCCTCTTGGATGAGGTCCAGGAATGAGAGGCGGCGTCCGAGATATTTTTTCGCAATGGATACGACCAGACGGAGATTTGCCTTGATGAGTTTTTCCTTGGCGTCCTCATCTTTCTTTTCATAGGCTTTTGCAAGTTTGATCTCATCTTCAAATACGAGTAAGGGGGTCTTGCCGATTTCTTTCAGGTATTTTTTAATCGGGTCAAGGGACTCGCCGTGTTTCACTCCGATGAGCTGTTCCAGCTCTTTTTCAACTTCCTCAGCGGTTTTGTGGACCTCCTCATCCTCACGGGTTGATATGGTTTCGTAGATATCCACTCCTTTTTTTAAAGCCTGGTTAAAGAATTCATCTATCTCCTCTATGTGTTTTTCAGGCTCAGAACAAACCAAGAAGATGTCATCCTGTACGACAAAACCGTCCTCTTCACCCTGGAGAAGCAGATCTTTGAAAGACTTGGGGAACTTCTGCTTGATTATATTTGCCATAACGTATTCTATACGTTGATAGCTCTTTTTTCCAGCTCTTTTAATTCCGTGCTCAATCTTGAGAGGGTATCTTCATTCGTCTGACTTGATTCCTGACCGAGTCCCGCCTGTATTTTCCGTTTTAAAGCCCGCTCCTTTATCTCATAGGCAAGTTGGCCGATATTTTTTTCGCTGATCTCCACATCTGCGGATGCATAGAGATAGAGCTCGTCAAATATCGTCTTGAGCTCATCCGGAAGTGATGAGGCGAAAGTGTTGATGTCCGGCAACTCAAAGGTTTCTCTCTTTTCATATATCTGCTGATATAGTTTTTGGTAGGCGGGGAAGGAAAAATCATCAGGAGACAAAAGAGGCACGAGCTTATCCAATAGCACCTTTTTGGCCTCATATTGGAGCAGGGAACTCAAGAAATATTTTTGAACCACGTCTTCCCTATTCACTTGTGAGACCTGTATTTTTTTGAAATTTGCGGTACTGCTCACTTTTTTGTAGCTTTTTTTCCTGAGAAGGGAGCGGATACTCTCCTCACTTACGTCCAGAAGGGATGCCAGTTTTTTTACGTAATGGGATGCAACGATGGGATTATTGATATATGCAAAGAAGGGGGCTACGGCTTCCCCGATGTTTTTTTTGCTGAAGGCATCGTCTTCGGGAAACTTCTTCCGGTAAAAGTCGATCACATAATCGTAGACGGGGATGGGTTCACTCACGGCTTTCTTAAACTTGACCAGGTCGGCCCGCACTGCCTCATCGGGGTCTTTTGCAAAATCAAATACAATAACCCCGAGTTCAAACTCGAGGTGTTCCGCCTCCTCGATGCCCCGTTTTATGGCCTCCTCGCCGGCCGCATCCGCATCAAGCGCCAGGTATACACGATTCGTGTATCTTTTTATTAACATCAACTGTTCACGGGTTACGGCTGAACCTTTTATCGCAACAATGTGCTCTATTCCATATTGATAGGGAGTAATCATGTCAAACTCTCCTTCGACTAGGATGATGCATTTTTCCTTTTTTACCGCCTCTTTTGCGATGTGGATGCCAAAAAGTGTTTCCCGTTTGTGATAGATGAATGTCTCCGGAGTGTTGACATATTTTGCGGTTTTTTCATCCGGATTTAAAGAACGTCCGGAGAATCCCACGATGTTTTCCTTCACGTCCTTCAGGGGGAACATGAGCCGCCCGCGGAACCGGTCATACACTGATCCCCGCTCGCTCCGCAGTACCAGCCCTGCCTCAATGAGTTCCTTTTGGGTGAACTTTTTGCTTTCCATATAACGGAGTAACGAGTCCCATGATGAAGGGGCATATCCCAACTCAAAGGTGTGGGCAATCTCCTTGCGGATACCTCTTTTTTCCAAATACTCCCGCGCTTTTTCGCCATACGGACTTTTTGAAAGCATGTATGTATAAAAATTGGCGGCGTGACGGTTGGCTGAAAAAAGCCGTTCACGAAGCTTTACATTGGTATCCTGTAGATTGTACTCCTTCATCGGAAGCCCCAGCTTTTCGGCAAACTCCTTTACCGCCTCAAGATAGGTGATGTTGTCCCACTTCATGAGAAACTTGATGACATCCCCTCCGTCACCGCAACTCCCGAAGCAGTGCCAGATCTGGCGCTCGGGCGACACAACAAATGACGGAGTTTTTTCCTGATGGAAGGGACAGTTGCCTTTGAAATTGCGTCCCGCTTTTTTCAACGTCATGTAAGACCCGATGAATTCGATGATGTCTATCTTTTTCTTGATTTCTTCGTTTAGATTATTCATGTGGCTTAATTGTACCAAAAAGCCCTTGTATTTTTGTTTCAAGGCTTCTACTGCACTGAAAAACAACTAGTTGCAAATCAAAGTTTTTTTAGTGTATCATGTATTATAGACATGATCTATCTCTATATTGATAAAAATCAGGTTAAACTTTTATCGGCAAAAAAATCACTCTTCGGGCAGTACTCGGTTGAGTCCTATGAAAAAAAATTTCAGGTGGACCTGTTGAAAAACGGAACAGTAGCCAACGTCGACATCCTTGCATCCGCAATAAAAGAAATTCTCCAGAATACCCCTTCGGTAAAAGACAAGCACGTATATCTCATCCTTCCTCAGGAGGCGTTTCATTTTTTGCGGACCGAGGTCCCCAATGATATCGCCACCCCCGCCATTGACTCATTTGTCAAAGACAAACTGAGGACCACGTTTGCCCAAAATACCGGCACATTATTTTATGATTATTTTTTTATTGAAAACGGTCCTCAAAAATATATCAGCCTCTTTGCAATCGAAGCCGCGGTCGCGACAAAATTCCAGGAGACAGTCAAACTTCTTGATCTGGAAGTCCAGGCTTTTCTCCCTGAGACACTTGCCTTTTTTAAATTATTTGAAAAAACATTGCGCGTCGGAAAAGTTGAAAATATTCTCTACGGCAAATACGAAAAAGATTATTTTTTTACCTACCTGTTTGACTCCTTCGGACTTCTGGAGGAGCAAAAAAATGAGTATAAATTAGGAGGTGCCAAAAAGATTGAACAGATATTAAAGGCACGGGGGGAGGAGCTTGAAAAAAAGAGCAGAAAAATAAACCGCCTCATCCTTTCCGGTCCCGTATCCGATACCATCCGGCAGGATACTTTCACGAAAGAGGCCGGTATGTGGACCAATCCGCTCAAAAAGATTATTCTGCAGTTCTATGATGAATATGTGAAGATGCTGTTGCCTTCAGACGGAAAACCGCTTTCTCTGTTGGAGTTTGATGTGTGTTTGGGAGCGTTTATCTTTTCCGTTGAGAATAAGGACTTCTCCCCTTTGAGACGCACCTATGCAACGGACACACTGTCGAGTGAACCGTTTAAGGCCCGGCCCCAGTTGAAGCTTCCCAACCTGCCCTCAGTCCTTATCCCGAAGGAGATCCTTTTGTTTATTGCGTCATTTATCGTATCGTTTGGATTATTTTCCCTCGTGGGTAAGACGAATATCCGTTTTTCATTACCCAATTTCCAAAAACCGGCTGAACAGATAATTACCCCGACGGTTGAGCCGCCCTCTCCCACTCCGACTCCCGCCTTTACCCGTGAAGAGTTGAAGATTAAAATCTTAAATGGTTCCGGGACACGCGGCAAAGCATCGGTGGTAAAGGATGTGCTGAAAGAGAAAAAATATTTGGAGATTGTCACGGGGAATGCGGATAATTTTGATTATAAGATTACGGAGGTTCAGGTCAAGAAATCGAAAAAAGAAGCCGCCAATTATATTCTTGAAGATTTAAAGGATTACACTCAACAACCCAAAGTGAGTGAAGATTTGAGTGAAAAAGAACTTCCCGATGTGGTCATCATAGTTGGCCAGGATTTTAAATAGTCTTCTTTTGATATAATAGGCCATGGAAGAACTCAAAGATGAACTGACCCGTAAGCTTGCCAATATACTTGAAAAGGCCGATCTTGCAAATAAAAGAATCCTCCTTTCCGACCTTGAAAAAAAGACATATGATGCCTCTTTTTGGCAGGATGCAAAAGCCGCCGGAGATACCCTTAAGAAGATTACCCTCCTAAAAAAAGAGGTTGAAGATCTTGAAATGATGCCCTTTCTCATGGAAGAGCAGGAATATAAAGAGGCTGAAAAACTGATAAAACAATATGAGATGCTCCTTTTTCTGTCCGGACCATATGATAAAAGTGACGCGGTTTTCTCCATCCATGCGGGTCAAGGTGGTACTGAGGCCATGGATTGGTCCGATATGCTTTTCCGCATGTATACCCGCTACTGTGAACTCAAGGGCTGGCGGTGGGAGGAAGTTGACCGAATAGACGGGGAAGAGGCCGGAATAAAAAGCATCACATTGAATATTCACGGACAGTTTGCCTACGGATATCTCAAAGCCGAGGCGGGAGTACACCGACTCGTCCGCCAATCCCCTTTCAACGCAGATAAATTGCGCCAGACCTCGTTTTCGCTTGTCGAGGTATTGCCGGTTGTCGAGGACCAGGCGGTTGAAGTAAGAGAGGAAGATCTCGAATGGCAATTCTACCGGAGCGGGGGTAAGGGGGGACAAAATGTGAATAAAGTCTCAACCGCGGTGCGACTGACTCATAAACCCTCTCAGGTCACCGTGTCATGTCAAACGGAAAGATCCCAAGGTCAGAACAGGGAAAATGCGTTGAAAATTCTGAGATCTAAATTATGGGCGATTGAGGAGGCAAAAAGGCAAAAGGCTATCGCGGGATTTAAGAACGATAAGATGGCATCATGGGGCATGCAAATTCGTTCATACGTCCTTCACCCCTATAAACTTATCAAGGATTTACGGACCGACTTTGAAGAAACTAATGTAAACAAAATTCTCGACGGGGACCTGGATGAAATCATCGAGGCATATCTCAAGTTTAAGGCATAAACATAACCCTTGTTTTTTATAATCGAAAATGCTATCCTCATCTTATATGAAAACACAAAAACCGAGTCTCATACATCAACTTGATCAAGTTCAACCGGGCTTTCCCGTACCCACTTTTGCCGTCATGGTATTGGTTGTGCTTCTGGTGGGAATAGGAGTCGGATATGGATTGGTCAGGCTCAAAGGCACAAATGGTAATTCATTTATGCAGGGATCAAATAGCGCAAAAACAGCAAGCCCCACTGTCAATAAAAAAATATTCAAGGATAAAGTTGAAGGCATATTAAAAGAGGGTGGAATTGAAGGTGAAGGAAATTTCCATCTGGAACGTCCGGGAGGCGTCTCGCAAAATGTTTATCTCACTTCTTCAACCGTCGATCTTTCCCAATACATTGGGAAAAAAGTCCGGGTATATGGAGAAACATTCAGCGGTCAAAAGGCGGGATGGCTCATGGATGTAGGTATGGCTGAAGTTTTATAACATCATGATTTTATTTGAAAACGTTTTTAAAAAATTCCCCCTGGGAAATACCGCTCTTCAAGACATATCTTTTGAGATCCAGGATAACGAGTTTGTTTTCCTGGTCGGTTCATCCGGTGCGGGCAAAACTTCTATTTTAAAACTCATACTGCGCGATATGGTCCCCTCCTCCGGGACGGTTGCAGTGAATGAATTTGATCTGTCTGCAAAGAATTTCCGTCACCTTGAAAAATTGCGCCGGAGTATCGGATTTGTTTTTCAGGATTTTAAAATACTTGATGAAAAAAATGTGTTTGAAAATATCGCGCTCAGTCTCCAGATTACCGGTTTGTCCGCAAAAGAAGTGAAACGAAAAGTGAGCGAAGTATTGGAGTTAGTAGGGCTTGAAAATAAGGAAAAAGTGTTTCCCATACAACTTTCGGCCGGTGAGCTGCAACGGGTTGCCATAGCGCGGGCCGTGTGTGGAGACCGTAGGATTATTCTGGCTGATGAACCAACCGGTAATCTGGATCCTAAAACTACATGGGATATTATGAAAATATTTAAAAAATTGGAGGGCAAAAAAACGATTATCATCGCAACCCACAATACCGATATTGTGAACAGTCTAAAAAAAAGAGTATTTCTTTTGAAGGAAGGACGACTGATTAAAGATATGCGAAAAGGAGGATATGAACTATGAGTGATATTTTTACCGCCATAAAAAGAACTCCGTATCAGTCATTTGCGACTTTTTTCACGTTATTTTTGACCCTCTTCCTCTCCCTTGCTGTGTTTTTTATCCTTACCTTTTTGTATGGCATGCTCGGATATGTGGAATCCCGCCCCCAGGTGACGGTGTATTTTCAAACCCAGACTTCAGAAAGTGATATACAAAAAATAAAGGATGATCTTTTAACTTCAGGTAAAGTCGTATCTGCCAAATATGTCTCAAAAAATGAAGCCTTCACCATCTATCAAAAAATGAATAAAGACAATCCGCTTTTGCTTGAGATGGTGTCTCCTGATATTCTCCCCCCGTCCCTTGAAATATTTGCAAAAAAACCCACCTTTTTGCCCGAAATTGCAGAGTTTCTTAAAAAACAACAGGGCATTGACGAAGTAAATTTTCAGAAAAATATCATAGATAAACTCCTCTCCCTCACCGCAATCGTCAGACGAGCATCAATCATATTTTTCGGATATTTTATCGTGACCACAGTTATCATCCTCATATCAATCACTCATTTTAAAATCGCACTCAAAAAAGACGAGATTGAACTCATGCGGCTTTTGGGAGCAAGCAAGTTCTATATCAAAAAACCGTTTTTGAAGGAGGCAATCTTTTTTGGACTGACTTCCTCGGCTATCGTATTTTCAATATTTATGGGTGTTTTTTATCTGTCAAGATACTATCTGCAGGCATATTTGAGCGGAGTTGCCAACCTCTCCATAGATTTGGGATTTTATACTCTTTCCATCTGGCCGGTGACTCTTGAGTTTGCGGGTATTGCGTTTGCATTCACAGCTTTTTTCGGCATCGCCATCTCCACCGTCTCCACCCTTCTTGCAACGCAGAAATATATTAAATAAACCCATGGGGTATAATCAAGGTATGCGAAAACGGAATGTTTTTTTCTTTTTATTAATATTATTCTTCGCTTTTTTTCTCACACCCCGCCTTTTTGCACAGGATGGTTTATCAAGTTGCTCCAACAGTGATAAAAATAAAGAAATCGCTTGTCTGGAAGAAAGGATCAGTCAACTCCGTCAACAGAAAAATACGCTTTCATCTCAAATCCAGGAAATGGATGCTCAGGTGTACATAAAAACATTGACGATACAAAAAACAGAACAAAAAATTACAGAGACGGAGCATGAAATTGAGACACTCAATAACCGTATCGATACACTGGACTCTTCCCTTACCAATCTTTCAAAAGTGTTGATTCAACGGGTGGTAAAAGGATATAAAAAACGGGTATTTTCTTTCTTTGATTTATTTTTGAGTGCGGAGAACATGAGCAGTCTCATCAGTACGGTAAAATATCAAAAAACCACTCAGGATAATAACCAAAAACTTCTGGTCCAGGTGCAGGAAGCAAAAACAAATTATGAGGAGCAAAAAACACTCCGGGAAACGAAAAAAAAAGAACTGGACGAACTGGTTGGCGCTTTGGAAAATCAAAAAGTTGCACTCAGAAACCAACAGGCGCAAAAACAGAAACTACTTATCGATACCCGGAATGACGAAACTACTTATCAGCAATTATTAAGTCAGGCACGGTTGCAGTTAACTTCTTTTAAATCATTCGTGCAGACCTCGGGGGGAGATTCGATTATCGCGGCAAATAGTTTTGGTAATGGATCAGACGGCGCATACTATTCACAGAGGGATGCCCGCTGGGCCAATCAGGCAATTGGCTATTCGTATGAATCAATATTAAAGGTCGGATGTCTTCTCACCTCTATTTCAATGGTTGCCAAAAAAAACGGACAAAACATTACTCCCTCAGATTTCGCGGCAGACACATCTCATTTCTGGGCAAACACGGCATGGATGAGATATCCTTGGCCGAGTGTTGCGGGAAAGTCAATGGTATCGGTGGGGAATATCGATGAAGAACTAAGTAACGGCAATTATGTGATTGTTGGCATCGCTTATTCATCATGCGCGGGTAAATCGGGGGGTGATCACTATGTAGTATTGACGAAAAAAGACGGTAACGACTATATTATGCATGACCCCATCTATGGACCCGATATCAAATTCTCCTCTCACTATTCAACAATTTGCTCCTCAGCGACTTACAAATAATTTTGTTGTTCTGTCAATCTAAAATACCACTTTTGTAGCATATAGTCCCTGGACAAATTTTAACTCCTTCATTATTGTTGGAATGTATGAGAAAAATATATGTTTTCTTATTATTTGCGTTCTTTTTTATCCTTCTGTATCCGGTATTTGGGGAACAAAAAGTAAAAATAAATGAGTTTGCAATCGATCTGAGCCCTCAACAGGTTGAACTTATAAACACCTCATCAGACAGCGCGGATATTTCAAACTGGTATTTAGATGATAGTGGTGGAACAACATATTACAGCATTCCTCAAAATACATATCTTTATCCTCATGCGTGTCTTGTCTTTTCTTCCGATTTCAATTTGAATAAATCGTCGCCCGACACGTTGCGGCTATATGACGCAACATCTCCCCCAACTGCCACAAATGCCTCACTCATCGACTCCTACGCGTATAAATCAAGCCCGGGGACGGGCAAGTCATACTTCAGAAACCCCGATGGAGAAAATAATTGGACAACGGGAACATCCACGTTGGGACTATACAATCTGTCCGGCCAAAGTTGTATTATAACTCCCACCTTAACCCCTTCCCCAAACCCTACGCCCACAATCATTCCGAGCACAACTCCCTCTTTAACGCCAACGTCACCACCACTAACGGTAACTCCTTCAGTTAATCCGACACCTGCATCATATGAGAACATTTTTATTTCAGAAGTTATGGTGTATCCTGACACCGGACAAAGCGAATGGATTGAGTTATATAACGGGAATGATTTTTCCGTCCCGCTCAATAATTGGTATATCGACGATGTCGAGAGCGGGGGCGCAACACCGAAACAATTTTCTCAACAAATCTCTGCAAAAGGATATGCTACTATCACTTTTTCTTCTTCCCTTTTCAATAACGATCAGGACAGTGTGCGGTTGTTAGACTTCAACAAAATACAAAAGGACGGATTTGAATATCAAAATCCCCTGCAGGGAAAATCTTTGGGAAGAGTATCTTTTGACAGTGAATCCTTTTGCGAAGAAGAGCCGAGTTATGGAGTGGTAAATACTTCCTGTATTTCTCCCACCGTAACAATAAAAACCAGTCAATCATCAAGTGTTTCATCTACTCCAAAATCAAAAGAAATTAAAAAACAGGATATACAAAAAACTGATAATTCTTTTCAAACATTTTCAAGTGCACCCGCGGCATATGTTGTTAACAAACCAAGGATAGCTGCGCCAAACGTGCTTGGTGCAACCACGATAGAAAAAAACATAAAAACGCAAACCAAATCCCCAAAATCCTTAATAAATCACCTCTCATTTCTTTCCTTTTCCTACTCCATTTTGACTATTGTATCGGTATTGATTAGAATGAAGAATGCGGTATAGGAATATTTTTTTTCGTATTCTTCGTTATTGGATTCCTCCCCTTTTATGGATGATGTTTATCTTCTTTCTTTCCTCCCAACACCGTGTCGGATTTACGAAAACATATCTCTATGATTTCATCATATTCAAAAGTCTTCACATGATTGAGTATGCAATTCTTTATTTTCTTTTCTTCCGTGCATTTCACTCCATAAAATTATCACTGGTATATCAACTTGTTTACCCCGTCGTTGTTTCCATATTTTTTGCGGCAAGTGACGAGATACATCAGTTATTTGTGACATCCCGCGAGGGTACCATTCGTGATGTGTTAATTGATACGGTTGGTATTATAATAATGTATATCTTAATCAGAAAAAATCTGAAGTTTCTCAAACGGTTTATATGAATCTGAAAAAAATATTCTTCCATTTTTTTACTCCCCAGGAGAGTAATAACTATAAAGCAAAGACACTCCAAATTGATTTTCTTTCTTTTTATCTCATGGTTGCCTTACTTCTTGCCTTCACCGTAAAGAATATAGGACCGTATGTAAATAATGTCCTGGGTTTTGCAACCGACATCACCACCCCCAAACTATTTGAGCTCAGCAACAAAGAGCGCGAAAAACAATCCCTCCAACCCCTGCAATATAATAAAGAACTGGCAGAGGCCGCACAAAAAAAAGCGGCGGATATGTTCACCAAAGATTATTGGGCGCACTTTGCCCCCGACGGAACCACGCCGTGGAGCTTTATATTAAGCAGCGGGTATCAATATGAATATGCGGGGGAAAATCTTGCGAAAAATTTCCTTTTTTCCCAGGGAGTGGTGGATGCATGGATGAACTCTCCGACTCATCGGGAAAATATATTGAGAAAAGAGTACACCGAAGTTGGATATGGAATAGTCAATGGAGTTTTAAACGGGGAAGAAACCACCCTCGTAGTGCAGATGCTGGGTACTCCGATAAATAAATCTTTGAGCCTCAATAAACAGGATAAAATATTTCCGCAGGATAAGCAAGTCCAGGCAGTGTTGGGACAGGACAGCATCAAGCCGAAGATCAATCTCCTCCCCTTTTCAATCAATGGAACATATGTATTTATTTTCTTCTTTTCCCTGGTTCTTATCGCTGATTTTTATATCGCCACCAAACTTTACGTTGTCAAAATCGGCGGAAAACACATGGCACACCTTATTTTCCTGGGATTTATTCTGTTGAGTATCGTATTTATCATTAAAAATGGCGCAATCCTATGAAAAAAGAGTTGAGGAAACATCTGTTTGACTATCTCATACTGATATCGGCCGGGTCTCTGTTTCTTATCCTGTTGAAAGTGAATCAGGGAAACAGAACGTATTCGTTTATCGTGGCGCTTGTCTTTTGTATGTTGTATATCCTCTGGGGCATCTATCATCACTTCAAACTCGGTAGCCTGTACCTCAAAAATGTTGTAGAATATATCTTAATCGGGTTTACTTTTTTATATCTTTTGAAAATTATTCTCGTCATTTAACATACCAACTATGAAAGGAGTTATTTTAGCCGGAGGACTTGCAACCAGATTGAGACCTCTTACCTTGGTGACAAACAAACATCTGCTCCCCATTTACAATAAGCCCATGATTTATTATGCGATTGAGTCTATGGTAAAGGCGGGAATTAAAGAGGTTCTTATCACCAGCTCCCCCGATCATTCGGGAGATTTTGCCAGTTTGCTGAAAAGCGGTGAAGACTTCGGGTTGAAATTATTTTATGCCGTACAGCAAAATCCAAAAGGCGGGATCTCAGACGCCGTTGCCCTTGCAAAAGAGTTTGTATTGGATCAAAAAATATTGGTTATTCTCGGAGATAATATTTTTAAGACCGATCTCAAATCAGCGGTCCAAAAGTTTGAGCACAAAGAAAAAGGGGCTCTTGTATACGGAGTAAAAATGCCCACAGACTCCAAACAGTACGGTGTGATTGAGATGGACAAGCAAGGAAGGGTTCTTTCGATCGAGGAAAAACCGGAGCATCCAAAGTCTGATATCGCCCAGACGGGGATATATATGTACGACAGCCGGGTATTCCAATTTATTGAAAAATTAAAGCCTTCAGGTCGGGGTGAGTTAGAAGTGACTGATTTAAACAATTTTTATTTGAAAGAGGGTACTCTCAGTTGTGAGCTTCTGGATTGGTGGATTGATGCGGGGACCTCATATGATGAGCTTCTGCGCGCGAACAATCTGGTAGCTGATAAAGTGAAAAAAAATGAATTATAAATTAAATTGTATATAATACATATATGGATACGACTCAGATTTTGCTCATTGTCACCCTCGGTACTACCACCGTATTTTCAGTTATCATCGGAATTCAGCTTATCCAGGTACTTTTTGAACTGAAAAAGACGCTCGCCACGATAAACAAGATTACTGAAGGATTTGAGGCTGTTGGTTTGAATCTTGAACATGGATTTGGTGAGATTGTAGGGTTTGTGAACGGATTCAAAACGATTTTAAAGGTTTTTGAGATATTTACGCACAAAAAAAATGTCCAGGACAAATGAACACCGGGTATCTAATTTTTGGGTGGGTTTTTCACTCGGTATAGCCGGAGCCGTAGGATTGGCATATTTATTCGGGACTAAAATGGGGAGAAACACGGTCAAAAAAGCACTCCGTTTTTCGGAAAATCTGGAGGAAAATTTGGAACATTTCATTGACGGGGTTGACAAGCATAGTTCAAAGAAGGACAACAAGAAGAATCCCTTCCGCCTTGACAATATAGAAGGTATCCTGACTAAAATTAAACAAGTTACAAATCACTCTTGACTTTCAAATCAATATATAGTATAGTTTAGGAACTTTTTTTAATCTCCCTTTTAACTAAGGGAGTGTATTGTTGTTTACATAATTTTTAGCCCTCAAATTATCGATGAGCATTCACACAAAGAGATCTAACCCTTCTTCGGAAATTTTCCTCGGAAAAGAAAAAGAGAACCTGAAAGAGATCGACCTGATAGCAGTACAAAAAGAGTCATGGAACAAATTCCTCACCAAAGAACTGAAAGAAATAATGGAAGAGTTCTTCCCCATCGAAGACTACACGGGCAAAAAATTTACTCTCTACTTTGAAGACCTTTATTTTGATAATCCCCGTTATCCTCTCGAACTTTGTATCAAGAAAAAACTCACCTATGATTTTCCCGTGTATGTAAAAGTAAGACTCGTGAATAAAAAAACAGGGACTGAAAAAAGGCAAGACGTCTATTTCTTCAACCTCCCCAAAATGACTTCACGGGGCACCTTCATCGTCAACGGAATCGAACGCGCTATCATAAATCAGATTGTCAGATCGCCCGGAGCATACTTCACAGCCGAGATTGACAAAACCACCGGACTTACCCTTTACAATGCTGAAATCAGACCTTACATCGGTTCATGGCTTGACTTTACCATTAATAAAAACGGTATCATCGAAGGAAAAATAAACAAAAAAAGAAAATTTTTAGCCTCAGTATTTCTCCGTATTTTTGATGGGGAAAACAACAATCAACTCCTTGACCTCTTTTCCGATATAGATAAATCTGTTTTTGATAAATATATTGCTCCCACCATTAAAAAAGACCGCACTAAAAGTAAAGATGAGGCAGTCTTGGAGCTTTACCGAAAGATAAAACCGGGAGAACCCCTTATCCTTGAAAATGCGCGCGAAACCCTTAATAGCCTTTTTTTCAATCACCGCAGGTATTCCCTCGCCGATGTGGGACGCTATAAAGTAAATAAGAAATTAGGATTTACTACCCCCATCGACAAAGAACATCACGTGATAACTAAAGACGACGTAGTTGCAATTCTAAAATATCTGGTGAATTTGACTTTAGGAAAAGGTAATTTTGATGATATCGATCATTTGGGCAACCGAAGGATTAAGACAGTCGGAGAACTTATCGGTTCCTATGGAGTACGTGTCGGTATGGTGCGTACTGAAAAAGAAATTAAAGAACGGATGAGTTTGGTTCCTTCTGATGCATTCCCCTCTCCTTCTCAGATCATCAACTCAAAGCCAATTATTATGGCAATCAATTCATTTTATCGGACCAGTCAACTCTCAACTATTGTGGATCAAACGAATCCTTTGTCTGAGCTTGATAATTTGAGAAGGATTACCGTAGGTGGACCCGGCGGTATTGAAAAGGAAAGAGCTTCATTCTCAATCCGTGATATATCATCTTCCCAGTACGGAAGAATCTGTCCCATCAGATCACCGGAAGGACCCAATATCGGTGTCGTAACTTACATGGCCATCTATTCAAAAATAAATAAATATGGATTTCTTGAAACTCCCTATAAAAAAGCGGTGATTGAAACAAAAGGGGGAAAGAAAGTAGCAAAAGTGACGAATGAGTTAGTTTATATGCAGGCTGATGATGAGGAAACGTTTTACATAACTTCGGACAATCTCAATATTGATAAAGACGGTATTATTCAAGATGAAATGGTGGTCACCAGATATCAGGGAGATCTTGTGGAGGTCCCGACCGAAAAATTGAACCTTATCGACGTATCACCCCGCCAGGTAGTTGGAGTCTCCGCTACCCTCATTCCATTCTTACAGAACGATGATGCAAGTCGTGCCCTGATGGGTACGCACATGCAATGTCAGGCAGTTCCTCTTTTGAAACCGGCCGCTCCTTTGGTGGGTACCGGATCTGAAGAGACAATTGCGCAAGCTCTCGGAAGAACGGTGTTAGCCGAGGAAGATGGAGTTGTTGAATATGTCGATTCTAAAAAAGTTGTAATTGTGGGAAAAAACGGAAAGAAATATGATTATCCTCTTGAACGATATGTAAGAACAAGTAAGGATATTATCTTTGATCAAAAACCTCGAGTGGAACTTAAACAAAAAGTGAAAAAAGGTGACCTCATCATTGACGGACCCGCAACGAATAACGGAAAACTTGCACTCGGTCAGAATCTCGTGGTTGCCTATACTTCATTCAATGGATTGGGTTATGAAGACGGCTTTGTTATCTCAGAACGCTTGGTGAAGGAGGACATTTTGACTTCTATCACCAGTGAAGAGTTCATAGCAGACCTCGTTGATACAAAACTTGGCCCTGAGGAACCAACACGAGATATTCCCAATGTCCGCGAAGAAGTCCTTCAGAATCTTGATAAAGACGGGTTGGTACTTATCGGTACCGAGGCAAAAAATGGAGATATTCTCGTCGGAAAAGTTGCACCAAAAGGAGAAAAAGAATTAACGGCTGAAGAACGATTGCTACGGGCTATATTCGGCGAAAAAGCAAAAGATGTAAAAGACACTTCTCTGCGCATGCCGTATGGAAAAAAAGGCGTGGTCGTAAACATCGAAACTATTGACAGTAAAAAAGATCCAAATGAATTGGAGCCAACTATCATCAAACGCGTCATTGTAAACACAGCCCAACTTAGAAAGATATCTATCGGAGACAAACTTGCAGGACGCCATGGAAACAAAGGAGTCATTTCACGTATTCTTCCCGAATGGGATATGCCGTATCTTGCCGATGGTACACCGGTTGATGTGATCATCTCTCCCCTTTCCATATTGGCGAGAATGAATCTGGGACAACTTTTCGAAACACTTCTCGGCTATATTGCAAAGTTTAATAACTGGACCATCGTAGCTCCTGTTTTTGAAAAAATTCAGGAAGATTTCATCACCTCAGAACTCAAGAAACAAGGATTGCCCATTGACGGAAAGACAGTCATATATGATGGATTGTCAGGTAAACCTTTTGAAAAACAAGTGTTGGTCGGTACCGGATATATCATGAAACTTATCCACATGGTTGAGGATAAATTCCATGCCCGGTCAGTCGGTCCTTATTCTCTCGTATCTCAACAACCCTTGGGCGGAAAGTCACAAATGGGTGGTCAGCGGTTTGGAGAGATGGAGGTGTGGGCTCTTGAGTCACACCGAGTGCCATATACTTTACAGGAAATGTTGACGATCAAAAGTGATGATGTCCGTGGTCGCACCAAAGCATTTGAATCTATTATTAAGGGATTGGATATTCCTCAATCAAATGTCCCTGAGTCATTCCACGTTCTTGTGAAAGAATTAAACTCACTCGGTTTATCAATTGATTACATCAAATAACCTCTATGGAAGAATCCAACGTAATTGACTTTAGCGGACTCCGCATTCGGCTCGCCTCACCTGATGACATACTCAAATGGTCAAAGGGAGAAGTAACCAAACCGGAGACGATCAATTACCGCACCTTCCGTGCTGAAAAAGACGGGTTATTTGATGAACGCATCTTCGGACCCACAAAAGATTACGAATGTTACTGTGGAAAGTATAAACGCATCCGTTATAAGGGGATTATCTGTGACCGCTGTGGAGTGGAGATAACCACTTCCGCTGTCCGCCGTGAACGCATGGGACACATCAAGCTCGCAACCCCCATCTCACATATTTGGTATTTCAAAGGTTCCTCATCTCCTATTAGCGTCATTCTCGACGTCCCTCCCCAATCCATGGAAAAGATCATTTATTATGCACTCTACCTCGTAAAGTCTGTCGACAAAGAAAAACAAAAAAAAGTAGTCCAACATTTGGACTCCATGAATAAAAAAGAGTTAAGTCTCATCGAGGAAGAGTACGATAAAGAAAAATTAACGCTAAAGGAATCATTTGTGAAACAAAAAGAAGACATCGGAAAAAAGATCTCACACAAGGAGCAGAAAGAAATTGCTTTTCAGGAACTTGATCTGAAAGAACGGGAAAAGTTTCTCATGCTTTCCGACCGCTATGTAGAGGAAAAAGCAAAAAAGACCGCGATGCTTGACCGGATCATAAAAACGGTAAAGGCATTAAAAGCCAATGACGTGTTTGAAGAGGAAGATTATCTTTTCCTCAAAGATAAAGAACTTGAAGGGTTTGTGGAGGTTGGAATCGGTTCTGAAGTTTTGTATGAACTTCTTTCAACGACCGATTTCAAGAAAATTTATGAAGAATCTCTCCATGAACTGCTTAAGGCAAAAGGTGAACGCAGAAATAAATTATTGAAAAAAGCCCGCATCATCGAATCATTTTTGAAGGGAAATACACAACCTTTATGGATGGTCTTGACCGTTCTTCCCGTTATTCCTCCTGATCTTCGCCCTGTGGTACAACTTCCGGGGGGAAAATTTGCAACATCAGATTTAAATGATTTTTACCGACGTGTCATCAACCGCAATAACCGTTTGAAACAACTTATTGATCTGGGTGCGCCTGAGATCATTTTAAGAAATGAAAAACGCATGTTACAGGAGGCTGTCGATTCACTTCTTGACCTTCAAAAATCAAGAGGAAGAACCCGCTCACAAGGAGCCGCAGTCAAAATTCAAAAATCTTTATCCGATATTCTTCGTGGAAAACAGGGTCGCTTCAGACAGAATTTGCTCGGAAAGAGGGTCGATTATTCAGGTCGTTCAACTATCTCGGTTGGCCCTGAACTTAAAATAAATCAATGCGGTATTCCAAAAGAAATGGCGCTTGAACTTTTCAAGCCCCATCTTTTGCATGAGATTATCATAAGAGGATTAGCTCCGAATATAAAAAGTGCAAAGAATTTTCTTGAACTGAAAGAGCCGGTTATCTATGACATTCTTGAGGAGATTACCAAAGATCACCCGGTCCTTTTGAACCGAGCACCGACACTGCACAAATTATCCATCTTGGGATTCTATCCTGTTTTGACCGATTCTTACGTCATCAAATTGCACCCCGCCGTATGTGCCGGATATAACGCAGACTTTGACGGAGACGCAATGGGTGTGTTTGTTCCCCTTTCTCAAAATGCGATAAATGAAGTGAAGACCCGTATGATGGCACATCAGAATTTGCTCAAGCCTTCAGATGGTACCCCCATCGTACTTCCCAATAAGGAAATGGCGCTTGGAATCTATTATCTGACCACACTTGATAATACATTTAAAGATGTTTCCGATGAAAAACTCATGGTTTTCTCCAATCGCGAAGATGCCATCAACTTATATGAAATGGGAAGACTCATTCTCCGCCAGCCGGTTCTGGTGCGTGTCAATGATAAAATTATCAGGACATCAGTCGGACGGATTATGGTGAATATGGGACTTCCTCCTGAACTTCAATTTATAAATGCGGAAATCAAAGCCTCAGATGTGAAGGAAATTGTAGTCAAGGCAACCAGACTATACAACGACTCTGAAAAAATAGGAGAACTTATCGACCAGTTAAAAGATATCGGGTTTTGGGGAGCAACCGTGTCAGGCGGACTTTCCTCATCCATATTTGACTGTAAGATCATTCCTCAAAAAGCAGAGATCATGAGAAATACGGAGAAAGAAATCAAGAAGATTGAGAAAAATTTCAATCAAGGATTCTTGACCATCGATGAAAAGAGACGTTACACTAATAAGCTTTGGATTGAAACAACTGAGAGTTTGGCTGATCAAACGTGGGACGCCCTTGATGAGGAAAATCCGGTCAAAATTATCATCAAGTCAGGAGGAGCACGTGCTTCAAAAGAACAACTCAAACAACTATCAGCCATGAAGGGATTAGTCGTCGATCCTATGGGAAAGATTATCGAGGTTCCGACCAAATCAAATTACCGCGAGGGACTTTCCATCTTTGAATATGTTATCTCAGCCCGTGGAGCACGAAAAGGTTTGACCGATTCAGCTTTGAAAACAGCAGACGCCGGATACCTTACTCGCCGGTTGGTTGATGTGGCACATGACATGATTATCCGCGAGGAAGATTGTAACGTAACCGAAGGACTTGTCGTATCAACAAAGGATGACCGTGGAGATAAATTCAAGCTCCGTATCCGAGGAAGATATGCTTTACATGATATCGTTACCTCTGATAAAAAAGTACTGGTTGCGGCAAATAATCTTATCGACGAGCCATCATCCGAATTAATCGAAAAAAATAATATTACCAAAGTTACGGTCCGTTCAGCTCTTTACTGTCAATCAAAGTTTGGTGTATGTCAGAAATGTTATGGTCTTGATCTTTCAACGAGTAAAGTGGTAGATGTTGGTGTTCCAGTCGGCGTCACCGCGGCCCAATCAATTGGAGAACCGGGAACGCAACTTACCATGAGAGTCAGACATTTTGGAGGTATCGTCATCTCCGACGTGACTCAGGGTCTTCCCCGAGTTGAGGAGTTATTTGAAACAAGAACACCCAAAGTCGTCTCCCCTATCAGTGAGATGAATGGAAAAATTTCTCTCCAGGAAGATCTGAAACGGGAAGTGTATATCATCAAGGTTATCTCAACCGAAGGTGGAGAAGAAAAAGAACAGGAATTCATGGTTCCCATGAATCAGACTTTGAAAGTCAAAGATGGAGACCTTGTCACAAAAGGTGCCGCATTATCCGAAGGATACCTGGATGTCCATGATATTCTTATCATCAAAGGCTTGCGCGCCGCCCAACTGTATCTTTTGAATGAAGTACAACAAGTATACGAATCTCAGGGTATCCCAATTCACGATAAGCATTTTGAGGTCATTATCCGCAAGATGAGTGATAAAGTCACCATTGAAGATGAAGGTGATACTTCATTCATCAAAGATGAAGTAGTTTCCAAAATCCGCTTTGAGGAAGAGAATAAAAAAATCATCACTCAGGGAGGAAAACCTTCAACCGGTAAGATCTCAATATTAGGAATCACCAAAGCCGCAATCTATACCGATTCTTGGCTATCAAGTGCGTCATTTGAACAGACAACTTCGGTTTTGAGTTCTGCCGCAATCAAAAATCAGGTAGATCACTTGCTGGGACTCAAAGAAAATGTTATAATAGGCAGATTAATCCCCGTAACCAAGGACTTAATTGATAAGTATTACAGTAAATTTTTAAGTAAGTATGCCAACAATCAACCAACTCCTGAAAAGGAAGAGACACAAACGAGTTAAGAAATCGAGAGCCGCCGCTATGAAGATGAGTTTTAACTCTCTTAAGCGAAGGTATATCAAAACTCAAAATCCCTTGAAAAGAGGAGTATGTACTGTCGTGCGTACCATGACACCAAAAAAACCAAACTCGGCTCTCCGAAAAGTAGCAAGGGTACGGCTTTCAAATAAAATGGAAGTCACCGCCTACATCCAAGGAGTCGGACACAATCTTGCTGAGCATTCAATCGTTCTGGTCCGGGGTGGTCGTGTAAAAGATTTACCAGGTGTTAAATACCACATTGTTCGCGGTAAATTTGATACCTCAGGGGTACAAGGAAGAACAACTTCTCGCTCTAAATACGGAGCTAAGTTTGAGAAAAAGAAAGCAGTTGCCGCCGCCTAATAATTATATATATCTATGCCACGCCATCAATATAAAAAACTAACAGTCCCCCCCGATCCAGTCTACGGAAGTTTTGAAGTTGCCAAACTGATCAACTACGTAAGCCGTGATGGGAAAAAATCAATTTCTGAAAAGATTGTGTACGGTATGCTTGAACGCTTCAAAAAAGAAGGACAGGATCCTTTAAAAATCCTTAATCAAGCTATCTCCAATGTTACCCCCAATCATGAAGTAAAGCCCAAACGGCTGGGTGGTGCATCTTATCTTGTTCCTATTGAAGTCAGGAGAGAACGCAAGTTGTTTCTCGGATTAAATTGGATAGTGGATAATGCACGAACCAAATCAAATAAAGAATTTCACTCATTTGAAGAAAAATTATACTCTGAGATCAAGGATGCAAGTCAAAATCTGGGACCATCCATCGCAAAAAGAGTACAAACAGAGAAACTGGCCGAAGCCAATAAGGCTTTCGCTCACTTGAAGTGGTAAACCTTTCATTTTAATTCTATGGCCCAACAAAGCGTAATCACTAAAAATAGGAATGTCCCACTGGACAAAATAAGAAATATCGGTATCATTGCCCATATTGATTCAGGTAAGACAACTACAACTGAACGTTTTCTTTTTTATACCGGCCGCTCCTATAAAATTGGTGACATTGATGAGGGAAGTACCCAAATGGACTGGATGCCTCAGGAAAGAGAGCGCGGTATCACCATCGTCTCTGCCGCAACTACCACCTTCTGGAAAGATATCCGCATAAATATCATCGACACTCCCGGACACGTGGACTTTACCGCTGAAGTTGAGAGATCACTACGCGTACTCGATGGAGGCGTTGTGGTATTTGATGCAGAAGAGGGTGTACAAAGCCAATCGGAGACGGTATGGAGGCAAGCTGATAAATATAAAATTCCCCGCGTCTGTTTTATCAATAAAATGGACAAGTTGGGTGCTGACTTTGAGGCAACGGTTGAGGAAATCCGAGACCGCCTTGGGGCAAATCCCATCATCATGACCTATCCCATCGGAAAAGAGCATGAATTTACCGGCGTCATCGATCTTATGACTATGAAAGCTTTGGTTTGGGATAAAGATGTACAAGGGGTTGAGTACACAATCGGAGAAATCCCAGCCGACCTTTTGAAAAAAGCAACTGAGATGAGAGCAAAGATGATTGAGCAGATTTCTGAAACAGATGATGCAATTTTAACAAAATACTTAAATGGTGAAGAGCTCTCAAACGAAGTGTTGAAAAGCACTTTGAGAAAAGCCTCAATCACCTACCGCATCGTTCCCACTTATTGTGGCAGTTCCCTGAGGAATAAAGGAGTACAACCGGTGCTTGATGCCGTTGTTGACTACCTCCCCTCCCCTGTTGACTTGAAAGAAATTAAAGGGGTACATCCATCAACCGGTGAACCTGAAGTCCGCCTGCTTCGCCCTGATGAAAAATTCTCAGCGCTTGCATTCAAAATTCAGCTCGATCCTCATGTAGGAAAATTGACTTATACACGCATTTATTCCGGCACTCTTGAATCAGGCTCATATATTTACAACATCAATCGAAGTAAACAAGAACGTGTCAGTCGAGTCCTTCTCATGCATGCAAATCAACGTGAAGAGGTTGATAAGGCATATGCGGGTGAGATCGTTGCTCTCGTTGGCCCGAAGGATTTACGAACCGGTGATACCATGTCTGAACAGGATCACCCTATTCTTCTAGAGCAGATTGTTTTTCCCGAACCGGTTATTTCTCTTGCAATCGAACCGAAGACGAAAGCCGATCAGGAAAAATTATCTTACTCATTGCAACGACTGGCCGAGGAAGATCCTACCTTCCGGGTAAAAGTTGATCATGAGACGAATCAAACCGTCATGTCAGGAATGGGAGAGCTTCATCTTGAGATCTTGGTTGACCGCATGAAGCGCGAAATGGGAATGGATGTAAACGTCGGTAAACCACAGGTTGCATACAAAGAAACGATTACGAAAACGGTTGAGGCTGAGGGAAAATATATCAAACAAACGGGTGGTCATGGACAGTACGGACACTGTGTGATGAATCTTGAACCTTTGCCTCGCGGATCGGGTTTCAAATTCATAGATAAAGTAAAAGGTGGCGCAATTCCCAAAGAGTTTATCGGTTCGGTTGAAAAAGGACTCATGGAGGCAAAAGAAAAAGGCGTCATATTGGGCTTCCCTATGGTTGACTTCCAGGCAACTCTCTTTGACGGAAGTTACCACGATGTGGACTCCTCGGATATTGCGTTTAAAATCGCCGCCGCCATGGCTTTACAGGATGGAGCCAAAAAAGCAGGACCCACTTTGCTTGAACCTATTATGAAGGTGGAAATTACGGTTCCTGATAATTTTATGGGGGTGGTCATCGGTGACATCTCAAGCAAACGGGGAAAAATTCTTGGTACTGATAAAAGAGGACGCGCAACCATCATAAAGGCATATGTCCCCCTGGCTGAACTCTCCGGATACGTTACTTCCCTGCGATCCCTCACTGAAGGCCGCGGCGTTTCCTACATGGAGCCATCCCACTACGAGGAAGTTCCTGTGAATGTCTTGAAGGCCTTAACTGAAAAGAAATAACGTTTCTCCGTCATTCCCGCGAGGGCGGGAATCCAGTCTAAAACTTCATCTGCTGATATAATAAGATTACATGCTCAAAAAGATCTTCTCATCTTTCAAATGGGATAATATTACTAAACTTTCGCTCATCTATTTTTTTTCCGCATTTTATTTATATCTTCCTTTTGTCACCCTCTATTATCAACACCGCGGGTTAAGTTTATTACAGATAAGTTCTTTGCAGAGTATCATCATCGGTATAACATTTTTTACCAATATCCCAACCGGTATCTTTGCGGATAAAATTGGGAGAAAAATTTCAATCATTCTTTCAATCGGCCTGCAATTACTGGGTGAAATTTTGTTCTTTTTTGCCCGTTCATACCCTGAGTTTATTTTGATCGCGATCATTGCCGGTATCGGGTTTTCTTTTATCATCGGCACGGTATCGGCACTAACGTATGAGACATTGAAAGAGGAGGGAAAGGAGGGCGAGATGGGGAAGGCAACAGGTTCCCGCATGGCAACAGAATCTCTCGCCCGCATCATTGCTCCATTCTTGGGCGGGCTGTTGATCGCTCCTTTTATCGTGGACCGATTTATGCTTCTCATTGCCATAACGATAATTGCCGTAAGTATAGCTTTTATACTTACCTTCACACTCAAAGAACCTAAAAATAAAACGAGTGCGCAAAAAAAACCTGTTCAGCTTTTTTTGGATGGGCTTACGTTATTAAAATCAAACAAATCTCTCCGACGCATCGTCTTGCTTTCCTTGTTTACCAATCCTCTAATTTCTTATCTTTTTATCCTGTATCAGCCTTACTTTGTGAAGTCAGGAGTAGCTCCCTGGATGTTTGGGTTGATGTTGTCAACGGGGGCCATATTTTCTTTACTGGGAAATAAATTTGCCTATAAATTTGAAAGGGTGCTTGGTGTTGAAAGGGGAATTCTATTTGCCACGCTTTTTCCTGCTCTATTATATTTTTCTATGTCTGCCATCTATCATCCTGTTCTCTCATTCATATTCGTCTGCCTCATATATCTCCCCTTGGGACTGCAAGATCCTCTGTTTACAGACTATCAAAATAAGCACATCAGTGATGAAAACCGCGCCACGATGATATCACTTATCAGCATGTTGAATAATATTTATATTGCAACTATGGGGCTCATCATAGGCTACCTTGCGGATACATCCCTCAATCTGGCTTTTTTATGTATCGGAGGAGTGATATTTTTTTCTGCTCTCATATTTAGAATAAATAATTCCCACATCCAGAAATCAGGTCCTATGTCATTGCGAGAAGCGTAGCGACGAAGCAATCTTATTTTTTAAAAAAACTTCTTCGCCATGAAGAAAATCCAGACTAAATATACATTTAAAATCAAATTGATATAATTAACCATATGGATGAACATGATCCAAAGGAACAAAATATCAGTTCTGGTTCAGGTCCTCCCTCAAAAAAATCAAACCTCACTTTACAACAGGCTATTGAATTCGGTGAATATGATCCTAAATATTTAGAAAATTTTGCTGAATGGCATACATTGAGCGCTCATATCCAGTGGCAACTTATAAGAAAAGCTCTTGATATCCGTCAACGCCAATTAATTACCCAATATGCGGAATTAAATAATGTTTTAGATTATAGTAAAAAGCCTCAGATTCAAACAGCAATTAAAAATATGGAGAAACAGCTTATAAACTTAGCTCAGGATAAAGAAAAACTGTATATTGAATATTCTTCTCGAATGTAACTATGGAATATAAAACAAAAACCAATCTTATTCTTCCTTTTAAAGGAATATGGCTTGTCAGCAATGGCGGAAGAACAAAAGAAACAAATAGTCACAATAGAACACCCGATATGGGACCACAAAATCAACTGTATGCATATGACTTTAGAATGGAGAATAGTGAAAAAGAAAAAATTTTAACAGATTACCTAGTATTTGGTAAAGAAGTATTGGCGCCGGGTAGCGGAGTTGTCATCCAGGTTATCGACGGATCAATTGATATTGAGATAGGTGAGCGTGATAGAAGCGTGGGGGTGGGAAATGCAGTAATAATCGATCATCAGAACGGAGAATATAGTCTGTTATGTCATTTTAAACATAACTCGATAAAAGTAAGGGTTGGTGATAAGCTAGGACAAGGAGACGTGTTAGGTTTATGTGGTAACACAGGCAACACCACCCAACCACATATTCATTTTAACCTTCAGGATGGACCGTATATGCATAAATCTCAAGCTTTACCCGCACAGTTTGCAAAAATAATAGTAGATGGACAAGGAAAAACCTGCTTTGAACCCATAAGAGGTCAACATGTATCTAATCCAACGGTCTAACTCAACTCCTCCTTGACAAAGTAAACAATTGTTTACTATACTGTGAACAATCGTTTACCTTTAAACAGTAAATATTCGAAGAATGCGGATTTGAGCACATGTCATGCGTGGTTGCCAAGATTATAATCTGAAACCATGCCTACTAGCTTGATGCATGTGCGAAAAGACGTATTCGAGAATGTTACATGCACTAAGTTAATTCAATTTTATTTAACAATTTACCACACTATATCTATGGGAAACATTGACCGGCTTGGGGTTATAAAAAAATTCTTCCGCAAACATCACCGCCTCCCCTCTTACTCGGAGATGTTGCACCTTTTTGCCATTTCTTCGAAGAATGCGGTGTTTAAAATTATCAATAAATGGATTGACGAAGGATTTTTCAAAAAAGAGGGACATAAGCTTGCCCCCACCACAAAATTTTTCGCAATTCCCCTGCTTGGAAATATCCGCGCGGGCTTTCCCATCCTGGCTGAGGAAAATCGCGACTATGTATCGCTTGATGATTATCTTATCGAAGATCCCCAATCATCTTTTCTACTCAAAGTAAGTGGAGATTCCTTGGAGGGGATTGGCATCTTTGAAGGAGACATCGTCATCATCCAGCGAAAAAAAGAAGCAAGTATCGGCTCGGTCGTCTTGGCCCAGATTGATAAAGAATGGACTTTGAAGATACTGAGAAAAGATCGCATCCAAAGACTCAATTATCTTTCAGCCGCAAACCCCAAGTACCCATCTTTTTATCCGAAAGAAGAGTTGCAAATATTTGGAATTGTGAAGGCGGTTGTGCGCAAATTCAATTAACGAATTAAAAAATTAAAAGATTAACGAATTCGTTAACCCGTTAATCCGTTAATTAGTCACATATGCTTTCTATTCGTTCCTGGCCTGAGACCATCCTCCACATCGACGGAGACGCATTCTTTGCATCGGTTGCCCAGGCAGTGAACCCAAAGTTGAAAGGTAAACCGGTCGTTACCGGCCATGAGAGGGGTATTGCAACAGCTATATCCTACGAAGCAAAAAAGTATGGAATCACCCGCGGCATGCGATTTTTTGAAATACGAAAATTGTGCCCGGAATGCGCATTCATTGAATCTGACTATGAACTCTATGCCCTCTTCTCCCATCGTATGTTTGAGATACTTCGTCAATTCAGTTTTGAGATTGAAGAATACTCGATAGATGAAGGATTTATGGGCTTGAAAGGGTTACGTCGGCCGCTCAACATGACCTATGAGGAAATGGGTAAGAAAATAAAGGACACGGTTGAGTCCAACTTGGGGATCACGGTATCAATTGGTATATCTTTGACAAAATCACTCGCCAAAATTGCCTCAAACTTCCGTAAACCCTCAGGTCTTACGGTCATTGATGGGCGAAGTATTGAAACATTTCTGAAACAAGTTCCCGCTAAAGATATTTGGGGCATCGGTGAACAAACGTCCTCATACCTAAAAAAATTAAACGTGCATACCGCCTATCAATTTGTCATGTTGTCTGAAGATTTTGTTCATAAAAATCTCAGTAAACCGTATTTTGAAATCTGGCAGGAATTGAGGGGCAAGAAAGTATTTGAATTGAGTCTGGAGAAAAAAACCGTTTATCAGTCGATCTCAAAAACCCAGACGTTCCATCCGCCTACCAACGATAAGGACATTCTCCGCGCGCGTCTCTTTTATCATGTTGAGGAGGCATTCACAAAAGCCCGCAATTTCCACTATCGGGTGGGTAAGCTGCACATCTTTTTAAAAACTCAAAATTTTGATTATCACTCGATCGAAATTAAATTGCCTTCCATGACATCTTATCCTTTACTCATCAGAAAACAAATCGAGGAAGGGTTTGCCGATATATATCATAAGGGGACTCTGTATCGTACCACGGGGTGCACCATAACCGATCTTGAACAAAATACGACCATCCAACAGACTTTATTTCAAGATGCAAAATTGGAGGAGAAAATGAAAAAAATATACCCCTTCATCGATGCAAAAAAAGTAGATTTTGGCACGAGTTTATTTGATAAAGAAGCAATGGAAGAGAAGAAAGTAAAAATAAAACCATCAATACCATTTTTTGACCTGTCTGTTATCCAAACATAAATAACACAAGTCATTCCCGCGAAGGCGGGAATCCAGACTAAAATCAACCTTTTAACAATTTCGTCATTGGACACTTCCCATGTTCATGTTTTTTCGCAATGCAATACGTTCTTCCGTATTCAATTGTCCTATACGTAAACCTAAACCATTCTTCTTTTGGTAATAATTTCATCAAATCCTGTTCGATTTTTACCGGGTCGGTATGTTTGGTAAGTCCCCACAGTTTCGTAAGTCGGATGACGTGGGTATCCACTGCGATTCCTTCAATGATACCGTAGGCATTACCGAGGACGACATTTGCTGTCTTACGGGCAACTCCTTTGAGAGTGATAAGTTCCTTCATGGTGCGTGGAATCTCTCCATGGAAGTGTTCCTTGATTATCTTTGCGGTTGCAAGAATATTTTTCGCCTTGTTATGATAAAAGCCGGTTGAGTGAATGTCTTTTTCAAATTCTGCCAGAGGTGCCTTTACATAATCATCTAGCGTTTTATATTTCTTGAATAACTTTTCTGTCACTTTATTCACCATTTTGTCGGTACACTGGGCAGATAAGATGACGGACACAAGAAGTTCCCAATTATTGCTATATTTCAAAACCATCTTTGCATGAGGAAATAGACGTTTTAACTCTTTGAGAATAATCTCAACTCTTTTTTGTAAAGTTAACATAATAATATTTGTCATTTCGAATCCAGCTTTGCTGGTGAGAAATCTAGCGAAGCGTGTTTGTTATACGTTCACTTCGTTCACTAGATTTCTCGCTAACGCTCGAAATGACATAACATCAATTATTAATACAATACTTATTTCTGTATATTTTAACAAACTGTTCTTTTGTTAAATCTGTCAGTATTTTCTTTGTCTTATTTACATCTTTTTTTATTACTGAAATTATCTCTTTCTCCGTTTGGGACTTCTTCAACAATATCCTCAATATTTCCCCTCTTACCTGCCTATCTGACCCTTCAAACTTAGATTGAATTGAGTAATGTTTACTCTTCTTGTTTGGATTGTCAACGGTCTTACCCAGGTATGTCCCATAATCCATGAGGGCCCAATACCATTCACGAGGATTTTTTTTATCCAATGTTTTCTCAATGAGGGGAAATATCTCTTTATCACCTACCTTCGATTTTCTATCTCCAAAAAAGAGATGGATGAACACTCTCCGTATATTCGTTTCAATAAAAACTACGGGTTTGTTGAAGGCAAATGCGACGATTGATGAGGCCGTTGCCTCTCCGATTCCAGGAAACGAATCAAGAATGACTGGATCATCAGGAAATTTTCCTTTATATGTATCAACGATAATTTCTGCAATCTTTTTTAAATATAACGCGCGCCGGTTATACCCCATCCCCTGCCAAGCTTGAAGAACGTCTTTAGTAGATGCAGATGCAAGTTCCTTAAAATTTGAAAATTGAGAAATGAAAACTGGAAATTTGATTAACGCACGAGCAACTTGTGTCTGCTGGAGCATAACCTCAGACACGAGGATATGATAAGGATCGGTCGTATTCCTCCAAGGAAAATCGCGCCGCAAATATTTCATTTTAACCACTCGATATAGTCGCAGCCTGTGGCTACTCGATTGACTTTATCCCAACCTGAGGTTGAGCATTTTTTCATCTTTTTGCCACTTGCTGTTTCCATTTTTACCAACTTACTTCCACATTTTGGACAATCTTCGTCAAGTTGCTCGACAAGAGGCTGTACCCAGGCAAAGAAATCACATCCCGAAGCAGTCTTTGTCTTGGGATCCCAACTATTGGTCGAACACTTTTTCATCTTTTTATTAAATCGTGTCATGGTCATGACAAGAGGTGCTCCACACTTGGGACACTTTTCATCAAGAGTCTCGGGTTCAAAAGGCAACCATTTTACAAAATCACACCCTTCATTCTTTCCTGTCTCTTTGCTCCATACACTTGTTGAACACCTTTGCAGACGTTTACCTGATTTAGTTGTAATTATCTCCGTTAGGGCAGATCCGCATTTGGGACATGTTTTTGAGTCTTCCATATGTGTACACGATAATAATAAATAATAAAAAGTGCAAGGGCGTATAAGCCACAATTACATCAGTATATACTATTCTGAAGCTTTTTTATTGACGAATGTACTAAGGCCCTATTTCACTTCCTGTCGTCATCAAAATACTCATAATAGGATAACGTTATGGGTGTTGAAAGAGTAAAATACATCACCACCTCTTCGTAAGGGATAGAAAATCCAAAAAAACGTGTCATGCCTAAAAAATGGCTCCCGGGAAATGCCCAATGATTAAGGGACAGACCAACGTATTCAATTAATATGGCCAAACAAAGAAAGTAGAGTGCGATCTTACAAAAACGGGGTAAAAAATTATGAAATTTGAAAAGAAAAAATGATAAAGGCATGATACCAAGGAGTGTCCCTACCCACAGATATGCATAATCAACCTGTAAGGTTGATGGACTTATATAGGCAAAGAGAATAAAAAAAGGCAAGGGCCATAAACATGAATAGAGAAAAATACTCCATGTTGGGAGAGATTACATCTTTGATTTTGGGAAAGAGATGAAAGATCGTCTTTTTTTCTTTCTTATCCAGGAAATACTCATAAAACATAACTATGTAATATATGTAGAGAAAACACCAGATAAACTGCTCGATAACCACTATGTCAAAAAGTCTCCATGGAAATACAGAATTCACGATATACCAACCACGGTCCTTTGCGATGAGATAATCAAAGATAAAGGTAAATGGAATACACATGAGAAAAGAGAATGTAAACGTTTTCAATATCTTAAGTGGTTGTCTGAATGAAAGAAATACCGAAGGAAGTCCAAAAAATACAAGGGTTGAAACTAGAAAGTTTGCTTTAATAAACAGAAGGAGAGCGGTCGAAACGACCGAAAGTATAACGAGGACAAAAAAATCTTTTTTCATCACATTTTTCAGTATATCAGATTGCACTTTTCATCTCTTATAAGCTCCTTGTCTATGTGCGATTGTTACGACGTATATGGTATTTTGGGATTCATTTATATAGTAAAGTATCCGATATGGCCACACGCGTAATGATCTCAATTCTGAAAAGTTACCCGAGAGTTTTTTTCCGGCTTTGGGATCTTGCTCAAGTATGGTGATTTTTCTCTTAATTTTTTTCTGCTCTACTTTAGGAAGCTTACCATACTGCTTAATTGCCTCAGGGGTTATAATAATCTTCATATTCTATGTTAGTTCGGACAGTAAGATTCCTTTATTTTTTTTCGCTTGTTTGAATCCTCGTAAAATACTTTCCTTTACTCCGGGAATAGTGAGGATTTCTGCAGTTTCCTCAAGTGACTCCAGCTCTTCAGCACTCACAAGAGTGGCTTTGGGTTGTCCGTTTACGGTGATAATAACACGGCCCATGGTATTACTAACCTGAGTAACAAGTTCGGGAAGATTAGCCCGCACGTCTGAAATTGAGATAAGATTATTCATATACTCATAATGTACAACACTATGTACAAATTGTCAAGAGGTATTCTATTACTGCAAGATCTTCTTCTGTCATCCATACGATCTTTTGTCATTCCCGCCCTCCGAATCGGAGGGGGAATCCAAGCTAGAACTACATTTTTTTACTTTATAGTATACTATTCATATGCTCAAGATATTATTTGGTGTCTTTGTAGCTCTACTCGTTGGTGCTTTAGTAGTTATCCTCATTCCCCTTACCGCTCTTGGCTTTGTCCCGGGACTCTCTTCTCTCTTTGGCGCAAGCGCAAAAGATTTTGGGATAAAGATAACAAAAGAGGACTCTATGGCGGCCCGGGCAAAGGCGGGTATTGAAATCGTATCCCTCCCCAAGAATACCGATCCAAGCAAGGATTTTACTTTGGAGGGAAGAAAAGACGCTTCCTTCACTCTTGATAATAAAGAACTTACTGCCTTTACCAATAATCGTCCGTGGGTAAAATACCCGATTAAAAATGTGCAGGTGAAGATTGATAAAGACGGCACCATTGAAAGCTCGGCTACCCTGATAGTGTCACGTGTGATGCCGTTTGCAGTTGCCCTTGGCTATTCGGAGACACAGGTGCGGGATGCGATGCAAAAATATAATATCCCTCCTTTTGAAGTGCCCGTGTATGTGAAGGGTAAAGGATCGATTCTGAATGATGCGGTAACAATCAATGCTCAAAATATCAAAATCGGAGCAATTCCGGTTCCGGGAGATATCGTATCCCAAATAAATAAAGGCGCTGAATCAATATTAGATGATATTATCCAAAAACACAGCGCTTCATTTCACGCAGAGACTCTCAACTTTACCGATGGCAGGATGATCTTCAAAGGCACCGTCCCGAGGAAACAATATGTCATGACGGAGTAGTTATTATAACTTCTCTTGTACCTCAACCGTTTTATCCGTTTTTACGTTTCCCGTATTCAGAGCCGCTTTCGGTTCGATGAGAAGTATCTGTACTTCCTCTGGAGCTTCAGGTTTATGTTCAAGAAGATGTGGAATGATGACAAACTCTCCTTCGTTTATGTGCACATCACGATCTCTGAAGTGGATGATGAGATGACCTTTTATGACTAAAAACATCTCGTCCTCTTTTTCATGATGATGCCATTCAAAAGGACCCTTGAGTTTCACCGCCTGCACTTTATGGTCATTCAGTTCCCCGATGATTTTCGGGTTCCAGTATTCGTTAAATAGCGAAAGTTTCTGAGCGATGTTTACTACGTTGACACTCGTGCTATTTTGCATATGAGAATATTATACCACTCTGAAAATATGATGATAATTTTATATTAGGCTTTTCCTTATCATCTCAACCGACTCTGTTGGATTTGTGGTGATAAATTGATATGAGTTCCAGCCGTAAGATTGGGCCGCTTTTACATTCACTTCTTTATCATCTATAAAAAGGAGCTCCTCGGGTAATCTATTCACTTTGCTCAACGCATGGTCAAATATCTTTTGCTCAGGTTTGATTGAGCCAATCGCCCCCGATATAATTATTGCCGTGTAATGAATATTGGGAATAAGATTGTGTTCTTTGACCAGATGAAGAAAATCCTCTGACATATTCGACAATATCCCTACATCATAACGATCTCGTAATTCGTATATGAGATCATGCGTCTGTTGAATAATCTGAATATTGCGCACCAATGATTCCAAAAAGTTTGGTTGAAAAGATTGGACTGGATGAAACATATTGCAATATATTTTTTCAAATGCATCCCAAGATAAGGTGCCGCGATCAATATCATCCGCGTGTGATCTGAAAAATGATAGGGACTCCTTCTCTGGAATACTATGTTGACGGGATAATGTATTGAAGGCCGTGATATGATCGATTAAAACTCCTCCAATATCAAAAAAAACACATTTAATCTTTTGCATAAATAAGTTTTTCCATTTCTATAACATATATTTTATCTGTTCCAACTTTCTCTATTTTTCTTCCGATGTCTTTAAAACCTTTGCTCAAATAAAAAGAAATTGCTCTCTTATTCTGCTCCTCAACCCCTACTCTTAATTTTTTATGCTCTTTAAATACGTTTAATGCTTCTATTATAAGCTTCGAGCCAATACCTTTTCTTTGATACTCCGGGTGAATATATAATCGATACATATTAAGAGTATCTTCGTCCATTTGCCTTATGGTTATGAGTCTAATAATCTGATTTTGTTCTTTGGCAATGCTAAAATATATGTCTGGATCGAGGATTTGCTTGACTAACAATTCAGGATTGTGCCACTCTGTAGTTACATTTTTTATCGTATCTGCCGAATAAATATCACCATAGGTATGAATCCATGTCTCGCTTAATAGTTTTTTTATTTCATGGACTTCTTCTATCTGTGCCCTAAGTATGATCATGTATATAGGAATTATATAAGCTGACGCGCCGGTATGCCAAGGGAAATACCATAGCGTTTTGCCTCGGCATATTGCTCTTTGCTTTTCCGATCTATATAGAAAATTTTGTCATGAAAGATAATGTAATGGTGAGCTTCGTTTTTAAAATCGGCATACCAGGAACCACCATGTTTTCGGTCGAGTGATTTGCTTATTTGTTCCGCAATTACTTTTGCTTCCTTATCTGAAATTTCCACCGTGTGTAAGGTCCATTGCGAAAGCCATGGCGTTTCGTGTTCCTTTACAACTTGCTCCACTTTCGTTGAAAGAATCTTTACTTTTTTGAGGACGCCCTTATTTTCAAGCGACTCCTCGATGATAACGCCAGTAAAATTTAACATAATTTTATTTCTTATATAAACGCCAACAATCCGCAGAGAATAACGGTGAAAACACTACCCCAAAATGCAATCTTATCAAATTTATTTAATGCATGATCTCCCATGAGTTTTTTATTCTGCGCCAACACTCCCATCGCAATTACAGGACCAATCAGAACAAAGACCAAGGCAACCATGAGGTTTAATACCTGTCCTATCGAATTTTGAAACAAGAGCGCGACGATCACAGCCGGAAGTGACTTCGACCACATAGATTTTAAACCACTGTTCTTCACTTATCCCAAGCGCCTCAACTACCCCCATGCACTCGCCATTGAAATAACCATGAGTCCGAGGAGGCCTGATGCGACGAGACCGATCGCAAAGATGATGGGGGTTAGGGTGCCTCCTAATCCATTGATTGCGCCTCTCAGGGAGTATGAATCAATGATGGCAGTATGTGGGTTCAGCTTTGCACTTACTATGACGATGGCAATCATGATAATCTCACTAAACACCGCACCCACCAAAGTTTCTATCTTCGTTGCCCGTACTGACTATGTATCTTTTTTTGCCGTTGCAGTGGTCTGATAAAAAAGCATAAAGGGCATAATCACGGCGCCAACATTTGCCGCAATGAGAAAGAGAAAGTTTCTATTTATATTTGTAGGTAGAAGTGGATACTTAAAAGATATCCCCCGCATCATGAAGAATATGTAGGAAAGCAACATTACCACGGAAACTATGAGGAGATATTTTTCGGTTGTCTTATATTCTTTTTTGAATACTAATATGATGTGTACAATGTAGACGACCGGAAGAGAAATGATGGGTGGTATTCCAATCATACTCAATCCGACCCCGATAGCAACATACTCTGCAACATAACTTAAAAGGTCGGTGATAGCCATCGGGAAGCTCAATGCCACAGAAAGTTTTTTAGAAAAGTTTTCGCGAATAAGTTCACCAAGACCTTTCTTTGTAACCGCCCCTACTCTCCCTGCTACCTCACAAATAAAATAGAGGGGAATAATCAGCGCAATGAGTATGAGAATAAATTGATATTTGAAAGTGGCGCCGGATTGCATTGCGGTGATGATACTTGCCGCATCAACATCGGCCATCATCACCAACCACGCAGGGCCAAATACCTTTCTCAGTTTGGCAAATTTTTGCTTAATATCATTCATATGATTTATGAATCTATATGATACAGGAAAAAGTTATCAAAAGACCTTGTACTAAAGAGGAGGAAAAATAGGAAAGATGAATGCTCAAAATCGCTGCGGAGAGGGAGGGATTCGAACCCTCGATGACCTTGCGGCCATGCAGGTTTTCGAAACCTGTTCATTCAACCGCTCTGACACCTCTCCAATATTAGCTATTAGCTTCTAGCTATCGGTTTTTAGCTTATTTATGAAACCATTAAGTAATTTTCCTACCTCATCGGTCATTTGAATCTGTTCGTCAACATTTATTTTATAAAGATAATTAATTACTTTTAAAGTCGCAATTACTTCAAATAGTGATTTTTTAGCTATAAACAAGAATCTCTTATATTCTTTATCATTTTCACTTCCACTTCCTTCGGCGATATTGAGACTTATTGATAAAGTGGCTCTTTTTATCTGATTAACAATATTATTCTTTTCATCTGTTGGCAACTTATTACAAAGCAAATAGACGCTTTTTAATAATGATAGAGCCTTTTGCCAAACAATCAATTTCTCAAACTTGTACATAAGATCAGCTTTGGGCTCCTAGCTATTAGCTAACAGCTAATGGCTAACAGCTATATTATACCTCGATAACCACTTTCGGTATATCGATATGCTCTACCAGCTCATCTTCCGTCGTGGTAAGAACCGTCTGGTATTTTTTTATGAGCTCAAGGATGAGTTGTTTGTTTTGCTGATCAAACTCGGAAAAGACGTCGTCTAACAGGAGAATGGGTTTTTTGTGATAGGTGTCCTCGTGGTAGGTTATCTCATTCATCTTCAGCCAAAATACTGCGAATCGCTGCTCACTTCGGGAGCCGTAATGGTGCACGTTCTTTGGTGTTGAGCTTTTGATAATGATCTGGAACTCATCTTTTTGCGGGCCGATTATCGTGCGATGCCATCTCTTTTCTTCTTCAAAGACTTCCTTGAAGCGGGCAACAGTCGCCTCATTCTTCATATATACCATCTGAAACTCTTTGTGATCAAGTTTTGGATGACTATTTAGATAAGCTACATACTCAATTCTTTTTTTAGTGATGTAGGTTGCCTGTTCTTCGATATACGTATTCCAAAAAGATAACTCCTCATGCAGTTTTTCATCATCGTGCACACGTTCAAATATTTTATTACGTCTACGGAGTGCACTTTCCAAATTGATGATCTTTTTTTTATATTCCAAATCATAAAAGGAAATGACTTTATTGAAATAATCCCGCCGTATATCAGGCGAACCGTTGATAATCTCAATATGCTCCGGTGCAAACAGGATGGCCTTGGTCTGGTCTTCCATATACTGTGCATGGCGTCGTCTTGACCTTTCAAGGAAATATACTTTTTCTACTGTCCCTGTTTTTTTTGCAATATGTATCTTAAAATCCTGATGACCATGTTCCATCTTAAATCTTCCCTCCACATATGCTTCACTCTTTCCAATCTGCAACAATTCCTCTTCACGACTTTCGCGGAAACCAACTCCATTTATGAGAAAGTAGATGGATTCAAGAAGATTTGTCTTACCGCGAGCATTTTCTCCTAAAAAAATGGTTAAATGAGGGCTCAGGTCAAATACCTCAGAATCTCTATTGCGGAAATTTTGAAGTACGAGTTTTTGGAGTAACATAAAAGTTTAAAGATTATACATAATTATAATTCTTTTTATGAAATAAGGCCTCATGTCATTCCCGCGTAGGCGGGAATCCATACTAAAATTACAATTAATGTATTTATAGACTGGATCCCGGCCTCCGCCGGGATGACGAAGAAAAAATGATTACGATTTCTTTTTGAGGAGGTATATCGTCTCAAAGAAGATGGGAAGCTTGAAAAAAGACCTGCGCAAAATGGAGACATTTTTGAGGGAGGTAAATAGGTTGTACCAATATTTTTTCTGGAAGACGGATATGCGGGAGAAATCTCTTTTATGGAAAAGACTCATCCACCTGTTCTCAACCGTATAGATCTTATGAAGTACGAATTTGCTTGAGACGCGAGTGCATTCCTCAATTGCTTTGGCAATTTTTGACCGCTCAATTCGCTCCAAAACATCAAAGGTGATAACCAGTTCAAACTCATTATCTTTAAAAGGAAGATCCATGATGCTCCCCTCTTTTACATATGGCCCAACCGTTTCATGCGCAATTTCTCGGGCAGTCTTGGATATTTCAACCCCGTATGCATCAATGCCGAAAGAACGAAGGGCACGGATCAGGCGCCCGGTTCCACACCCTACATCCAGACAATTTTTTGGATTAATATAGATTTTTATAAGAAGAGCCCGATAGATGGATGCAAGATTCTGCAGGAAACGTCCCATGTATGATTCCCGGGAATGAAAAATGTATCCGCTTTTTTTTCCGTGATAGTATTCGCGGTCATAGAATCCGGCATCAATCTCATAGGGCATGATGACCGTGCCCTTAAATTCATCTCCGTCAATAATTTTTCGTAAATTCTCAAAATCATGACCGTTGGCAACTGCCGCGGTCAAATGAAGCTTTTTAGCGAGTATAGTTGCGATAGGATCAAAAGGGAGATTCATTCCCGGGGTCCATTTGTCGCCTACTAAATCCTCACACTCTTCCCAGGTTAACTTTTTTATGATTTTTGCATCCTTAAATTTATTTGGGTCAAGGTCATAAATCCAATCTACATTTGAAAGATTGATCATGATTTGAGCATCATACAGCTCAGCTACTTTTACCATACAATAATCAGTTGACCAACCCGGCTTCCAGCCTGAGGCGATTACAACCGGTTCTTTCCAATTATTAAGTTTTTTATCGTAGTCGGAAATGATTCTTGGGTGGGCAATATCTTGGAATACGGTACGAAGAAGGTGGGCGTTTAGTCGTGTGGCATGGATACCTAACCAATCCAAATCTTCATTCGTCATCGTGCCAACCACCGTCTTTCCTGCGTCACGATAGGTACGGGCAAGCTTTCCCCCACCAGCCACAAGAAAGAACCTCTTACCTTTTTCCACCTCTTCACGGATAAACACATTTAGTCTCTTAACAAAATCAGTGTCAATTCCCCCATTGGGGACGATGAGACTGCCTCCGACCGAGATGACTATGGGCGGTTCTTTATATCTAAACATAAAAATGTGCAAAAAAATCCCCGCGTCCTCGCGGGGTTATATTATTTGGTTACTTAAAAATAAAAATTATTCTTAACATACTCAATATGTATATTATACACCTTCAATCGGCAGAATACAATACCCCAAAGACCATATGTCTTCCGTCATAATATTCCCTGCCCGATATTAAATATATAGCTTAATAGCTTGGTGAAAAAATACGAAAGGACGAGGAGGATAAATCCTACAACTCCGGCGGTTATCTTTGCCCGACCAGACTTCATCTTTTCAGGCGTGCCCTGGGACATCATCACATCATACCCGCCCCAGATAAGTACAAGAAATAGCATGACTCCGGCAAGTGACATGACAAAAGGGATAAGAATATTTATTACATCCCCGATTGTACTGATTCCCTCAAGCGGGCCTTTTATCTGCACTCCCCCCACGCCTATATTTTGTGCCAGTAAACGAGTGCTCATCTTCTGAAGATCTTAAAACTTTTAAATACCATAATTAAGACCGTGTGTATCGCTATTGAAATAGTAATATAAATATTAACTCTCTGCAAGAGGTCAGCCGTGTTTTGTAGCCATGCGTCAGGAATAGAAACGAATATTTTCACATTGGTGATATAGAAGACTGCTCCTGCGATGAGGCAGATCGGTATTACATAGATGAGATCTATGAGGTCTTGTTTTGATGAAAACATGTTGGCGGAGACTGAAAATAACAGATAACCGAAAAATAAAGTTATGGCAATATGAACACTGGGGAATAAATGGAATGCTCCCACGAACCAAAAGAAAAAAAGAGCTCCAAAAAAAGGGGCAACTCCCACGATGATTGACCTCACCACATCGGCTTTTCTATAGGTGACTCTTCCGAGTTGTAAATGGTTTTCTTTCCAGGATGGCATGATATGTACCTCCCCCACTTGAAGAAAGAGAATGGTTGCGGTAAGGTAATGAGATAGTTCGTGTAGAATCGTGCCCGGCAAGAATATGACGGCAATCGTTGAAAAGATGAGGTCACGTCTGCGGATAAATAAGTGTAAAAAAAGAAATAATTCAGTGAGCATATACCGTGAGACTGCATAAAGTATAGGAATTGCGATGATAAACAGAAAGAATGCGAATAAAAAACTATCCATGTATACCCATCTTACTCCAATTTGAACCCTAGAAAATGCCTATTTTCCAGGGGAAAAAGTGGATTAGATGGGTAGACACTGAAAAAACAAAACAAATCTGAGTTTTTTTAGTGGATTTGTTTTTGGATGAGCAGAAACAGGACGATACTCGCAATAAGGGCAGTTAATGTCGCCAAAAATAAGAGAACCGTGTTGAAGGTGCTTTCAAAATGATTTTCTTCTTTTATGCCCCATTTTTTGTGATCAAGGGGAGTAAAGTTCTTATCCATACCAGTGATTATACATTAACTCTTGGAGGGTTGAAGGGATGGATCCTGGACTTGGACCGGCGCTTCAGGCTCAGGTTTGACCGGAGGAGCGTTTCCCGCATCTTCATATAATTCCTGTAATTTACTGCTGGCACATTTGGAACATATGGGAGTTGAGTTCGGGATTATTTCTGTTTCAAACCGGTTTGCGCAAACTTCACACACATATTTTTTTATTGCATTCTTGCTAGAACTACTGGCTGACCCATCGGCTTTATCCAGGTTAAATACAAAATTCTGACCGTCAAAATCTACTGCCACCTGATTTCCCGGGCCCATTTTCTTTTCGATAATGAGGCTGGAAATGGGATTTTCAACCAGTTTTTGAATAGCACGTCGAAGCGGTCGTGCTCCAAACACCGGGTCAAAGCCGTTTCGGACTATTTCTTTGACAGCCGCCTCAGTACAACTAAATCCCATATCCTGCTCCTCCATAGCCTTCACAACACTCTTTAATTGAATTTCAACGATGCGTTTCATGTGAATAAAGCGGAGCGGCTCAAACATAATAACTTCATCAAACCGGTTGATAAGTTCGGGGCGGAAAAATTTGTGTAACTCCGCCATCACCTTTTCTTTTAACAACCCGAATTTTTTCTTCTCAATCTCATCGTCAACTTTGAGTTTTTCCTCAACCTGTTTTTGAAGTGGGAAGTCTTTCCCGAAGTACTCATCAGTTCTTTGCATGGTCCATCTGGTTTCAGTAGGCATCCTAAACCAAACCACTTCTCCAACCACGATAATTTCTTTACCTGCGGGTGAAAAAGTATGGATATCCCAATAGGTTGTAGGAAAAGTTCCTTTTTCAATGGTTTGACCTTCAAAATAATCTTTCAAAAAGCCTGTCTGCCAGTCGTCTGCGTTCATCTTCCGTTTCCAGTACCTATCTTTGTAGGTAACTGTTTCATTTTCATCGGGAGAAAAACAATGCGTCTTGAGACTCGCGGTTGGAAGTTGTTCATCGGGCGCGTCAGGAAGTGCGTTTATTACAACTCCCTTTTTGAAATATTCAATGAGGGTGGTTTTAGTCCATGATTTACCTGTTGTTGAAGTCCGGTAATACATCTCAGCGGCTTTGGTAACTGCCTCGACCCCGCTTCCTGACATGGCTTGCGTGTCAAAGCCGTGAATGGGAAAAGCCGCTTTTTCTTCACCGGTTATTTCCTGACCGGCAAAATAATCGAGGAGCATTTTTTCTTCCCACTTCCCGGTCTCGCCTTCTTTTTCAAATACCTTACTTCCAATTGTCAGTATTTCGCGCCCTCGGGGAGAAAAAGTATAGGTTGAAAGAACGTTGGGTTCCTCAATCTGGTCTTTTCCCGATTTCATAAGCTCGGCCTGGATGACTTGCGACCCGATGTTGGAGGTACAGATAACAACGGTATTTTTGAAAGTTACGGTATGACCTTTATTATCTGTTAAACGTCCATCATCAAGTACTTGGAGCAAAATATTGAAAATATCCGGATGCGCTTTTTCTACTTCATCAAAAAGCACTACTGAATAAGGTTTGCGTCGCACCGCCTCAGTCAATTTCCCCCCCTCCTCATATCCTACATAACCGGGGGGTGCCCCTAAGAGCTTGGCAACTTCGTGTTTTTCCATATACTCGGTCATATCGAAGCGAATCATAGCTTCCTCTTGTCCGAAAAGGATGTCTGCTAATGTTTTGGCAAGCTCAGTCTTTCCGGTTCCGGTTGGACCTAAGAAGACAAAGCTTCCGATCGGACGTTGGCTTGATTTGAGTCCTGCACGACCACGCCGCACCGCTTGTGCAACTGAGGAGACCGCATCTTCCTGTCCGATTAACCGTTTATGCATGATATCCTCAAGATGGGCAAGTTTATCCATCTCGGTCCCCGTAATTTTTGAGATGGGAATTCCCGTCCAACGGGATACGATGTCTTTGATTATCTGTTCGGAGATGGCAGTGGTCGTCTGCGCCTTTTTCGTGTTGTAATCATCTTTTTTTTCATTTAATTCCGAAGTAATCTCCGCAATTTTTGAATGGAGTACGCGCACCTTGACCGGGTCTCCCGATTTTTCACTTTCTTTTGTCTCCTGATTTAATTCTGCGATACGCGTCTCAAGGGACCTGATATTTTCAGGAAGCGAAAGAAGGGGAAGGCGTACTGCGGAGGCCGCCTCGTCTATGAGGTCGACTGCTTTATCCGGTAAAAATCTATCTCCCACATATCTTTTGGAAAGTTTGACTGCCGCCTCAATTGCCGAGTCGGGAATCTGAACCCGATGAAATGCTTCATACTTTCCCTTGATGGCTTTCAACATTTTAATCGCCTGCTCTTCCGTCGGTTCAGGAACAACAATGGGCTGAAATCTCCGTTCAAGTGCCGGGTCTTTCTCGATATATTTTCGATATTCAGTCAAAGTCGTTGCGCCAATAAGTTGCATCTCACCCCGAGATAAGGCGGGCTTTAAAAAATTAGCAGCATCAGAGGATCCTTCGCCCCCTCCTGCCCCCATGATGTTATGAATTTCGTCGATGAATAAAATAATCTGACCTTTGTTTGCTTTCACTTCATCAAGAAGATTCTTCATCCGTTCTTCAAACTCGCCCCGATGTGACGCACCTGCTAACACCGCCATGAGATCAAGTGACAAAATACGTTTATTCAAAAGCGACTCGGGAACTTGCTTTGCAACTATTTTTTCGGCAAGTCCTTCCACGATTGCGGTCTTTCCCACACCCGCCTCTCCAACTAATGCAGGATTATTTTTTGATCTCCGGGAAAGGATGTGGATGACGCGCTCAATGGTCTCATATCTTTCAACTACCGGATCAAGTAAGCCTTGTGCCGCTTTGGCGGTCAAGTCGATAGTATACTGTTCAATACTGCTTTTTTTCTTCTCGGCGGCCTTTTGATCTTCCATGAGGCCTTCTTTTTTTCCTACAATTATTTTATTTAGATCCTCTTTCTTCAAGCCAAGCTTTGACAAGACACGAGCGCCGATCCCTTCACCTTCTTCAAACAAAGCAAGAAGAAGATGTTCGGGTGAGATAAATTCAAATCCCAATTTGCGCGCAACCACGAGTGAGTTATCTAAAATCCTTTTTAATCGAGGTGAATTTTGCGGTGGGTTTAATTTATTTCCTCCCCGTTTATAGAGTGGCGCAATTTCCGCCTCAACCAACTGTGGTTGTAACTTCAATTCGGTAAGAAGCTTATATATTTCCCCGTCTGAAAGCAGGCCGTGAAGTAAATGTTCACTATCAATGAACTCATCTTCCAACTCTTTTGCTTTCGTTTGGGCAGACAAAAATACACGGTTGGAACGTTGAGTAAGATGTGTCATGAGATCCAATGCCGCTCTCTTTTGAGCATCAATGTTTGATGTAAGTGGCTTTGTGCCGATATTTGCAGGGGTCACGAGTGGCTTGACGGATTGACCGGGTGACACCGATTGAACGCTGACAGGCTTAACGGGTGGAGACACTGAAGAATTGACCGATGCAATGATGTTATTGATATTTTGCACTTGGGGAGATTGAGGAATGACGGGTTTTACCACTTGAGGTATTTGGGGTTGAGGTGCTGTACCTGCACTTGCATTCTGAGTTGGTTTTTTTATAAAATCAAAGAAGCCGGCCATGTTTTCATTATGATGAAAAGTCGGTCCGTTGTCAACACAATCATGAATAATTCAAAAAAATATTTAGCTGTCGGTGTTTTTATTCTCGTTTTTATTCTCATCATTCTTTCCCTCCTCCAATCACTCACCGCCCCAAAAAATATCCCTCCCAACTCCCCTTTTCCAACCTCTGTGTCAACGAATCAATACTCAGGCGGATCAACCCGTACAAGAGGCTCCTCCTCTTCGATAAATCAAGGCAACAATTCTTCAGTCGTTTCTAACTCTGTTGACTTGACTGATGAAAGGGCAACTTCACAGATGAATGAACTGAAGAAGAAGCTACCCCTTGAGACAAACGATTTTATTTTAAAATACTCCCCAAACTTAGATAAACTCGTGGTAACAAGGAAAACTCCTTCTGCCGATCAGGCTTTTTCATCTTTTGCTACAGGAAAAAATTATCCCCTCTTGGTTGACAACCCAAAAACAACTATCATCTCGGATAAGACCATGGAACAAGTCCAGACTCCTTATGCAACGAAAAGTCCGGAGCAACAGTTGGGAACTATTGTGACTCTTTTTAACTTATTGTTGCAACCCCCTGTTATAAATACTCCTGTACCAACACTTATCCCAACTCTAATTCCAACGGCAACACCGATCTTATCTTCAAGTCAATCCTCTCAATCGTCTATCAATCTATCTTCCAGCGGGTCAAACCAAAATGGATATGTCTATTACTCTCAGTGCCAGGGTTCCTATGATTCCTATCCCCTGGCTGAAGGCTGTAACGTGTGTCAGGCAGGATGCGGACCGGTGACGGTATCGATGATACTATCAAGCTATATTGATCAAAAATATACCCCGCCTGAAGTGGTTGAAATATATAAATCCAACGGTTGGGCCGCCTGCGGCACCGGTTTAAGTTATGCAAAAAGTGTATTAACGAGTCGAGGAGTCAAGACATCAGATTATATACTTCCCTATTCAGGAATTGAATACAGTATCGAGGAAGTGCGGGGTGATTTTAAATCATACTTGGATAATGGATGGACTATTTTTGTGTTAGCTTGGTTCAGGGAGGGAAAAGGAGGAGGTCATTACTTCTGGGTCACCGGTCTCGATGAAAACGGCAATGTGCTGGCGTATGACCCGTATTATGGTGCAAGCCAAAGTCCCCCTATAAATGAGAACGTGCGTTATCCATTTCCCAAATATGCCGCCGCCTTTGCGGTTAAAAAATGAAACCCGAAATAAAACTCTACTACATAATTCCAGCAATCTTTTTAGTCATTCTTGTTGTGGTGGTCTTACTATTGCCGAAAAATAAAAGCGAAACGCCCGGTGTCGTGATACCTACTCAGGGACCACTTCCGACCCGAGTCCAGCTCGATAACAAAACGGTACCGTCACGTGCCCCAACTCTCATCCCTCATCCTAAAATTGGTACCGGAGCATCTGATGAGCAAAATATATCAAAGGAAGAAACCGATTTGGCTACCCAAAAAAGAGAACTCCGAAAAAAAACTCCACTTACACAATCGTCTTTTACCATGACGTTTGATTTTTCAACCGATCAATTTATCGTTGTGTTAAATGCGCCAAAAAATACTAACCAGACGGTCTTCAATGAATGGCTTAAAAAAAATTACCCGGGAATACCGTTAGATAGATTTAGTTTTAAATAGTACAATGAATTATGTTCTCTCTTTTTGACCTGAAAATTATTCTGCGAACGGCGGTTTCATGGGGAAAGAAACTATTTCTCGTAGTATTTGTTTATGCGATAGTAGTAAGCTTATTTATTCATTTTATCGGAGCAGATAAGAAAACTTTAAACAAACCCGCTCAGACAACCTACCAACAAAATCGACTGAAACTCTATACACTGGTAAACAACCCTGAACTGAAAAAAACAAAAGAGGGAAAGAAAACGCTCGCACTCTACCGCTCCATTATTTGTGGCCTTACGGGAGATACCTGCACTGATAATCCGGCTGATGCATACAAATATCAAGCGAAAAGTTTGACTGGTCAACTTACTAATCTTTTTATGCTCCCTCTCATGAATCCTCCCGCCTCAGGAGTCTACTGGGCTTATACTTCTTTGCAAGATGCCGGATTTGTACCGCAAACCTATGCATCTGAAGGAATCGGTTTTTCGTCCCTCCGGCCCATCATGAATCTCTGGAAAGTATTTCGGGATGTCTCCTACATGCTCTTAGTCGTCGTCCTCATCGCAATCGGCTTCATGATCATGTTCCGCATGAAAATAAATCCCCAAACTGTAATAAATATTGAAAATGCATTACCGAGAATAGTCGTCGCCATGCTCCTCATCACTTTTTCATTTGCCATAGCTGGATTTTTAATCGACATGATGTATGTGTTGATTGCCATCATTATCTCCCTGATTAGCGGAAACGGAGCTTTTTATGATATTGGAAAGATGCAAAACAATTATTTGAATGGTAATGCCACCAGTCTATGGGATAGTATTTTTAATAATCCTGCAAATTTAGATGTTATGAAGCATACTAATTTTCAGAATATTAATACAGGTATTGATGCCGTTGACACAACATTAAATGGTGGAGTATCTTTCCTTTCAGGCTGGGGACAATTAAATTTTATTGGAACTTCCGTCATGACTACCATGCTTGCGGCTTTACCCCCTTTTATATCCGGTTTAATTCAAGTCATAGCAATCACCGTTGGAGGTTTCCTTATTATGACATTAGTATATTTTGGTCTTCAAATTACCGCTGGTACATCAGTTGAAAATTTACAAGCTATATCGTTTGGAACCGGAAAGCTTACGAGATTGATAACCGTCCCCCTTATTGGCTCCATATCTTTTTCACTTGGGTTCCAACTCGTACCATTATTCCTTGCAATCTTGTTTGGAATCGCTATTTTTTTTACTATTTTATTTCTCTTTTTCCGTATTTTTTTTATGCTTTTTAAAGCTTATCTTCAAATTATATTTCTTATTGTTATAGCTCCTTTTATGTTGTTGTTTGAAGCGGTACCGGGTAAATCAAGTTTTTCTACATGGATCAAACATCTCATGGCTGACATCTTCACTTTTCCCATCGTGATAGCCATTCTTACCATCGGTTTTGTGTTATCAAATCAACTTTCATCAGTGGGTGATTTTTGGAGACCACCTTTTTTAAATGTTATAGACCCTTCTCTTCTCCCTATTTTTATCGGCATGGGAGTTGTATTTATGACTCCTGATTTAGTTAAACTAACCAAAGAACAGCTCTTTGGTATTAAAGATCTACCTCTCAACTTTGGATTCGGTACTTTCTTTGCAGGAGCTGGATCGGCTGGCGCAGGTGGTATGAGTTTACTTGGCCAACTTAGTACTGCCAATTTGGGTATGACAGCTGTATTTGGTAATAAATGGTCTAATGCGTTTGGTCGAGGAGCAGGAGCACCTGAGACTGAAAGAAATAAGCAACAATCAAATACTCCTGTTCCTCCTGGAACACCATCGAAATAATATATTCCTTAATTAAACCCTGGTATCCGAAGTATTCTTACTCCTATTAGCTGAAGTATAAAGACTGAAAATATGATTAGCATCAGGCCTGTAATGCATGAAGTCATAAGCTGTTGAGCTTTCTTTATTTTTTCTGCCTCACCTCCCGAAGTCTGCATCATAAAAGCCGCATACATGATACATAGTATGGAAATTCCACCGGCAAGCCCCACACCCCAACCAAGAAGAGTCTCCTGAATAAATGATCCTATATTTGATCGAATACACCCCACACCTGTCCACACTCCTACAGATTGACCGATACCTTTCATACAATCTTTGCATGAAGCCTTTTCCCCGTCAGTTTTAATATTTTCACACATATTGATAAGTGTTTCAAGAGGTGCCTCCGTGGGCTTGATACATCTACATGAAGGGTTTGTAAGATCTCCAGGGGTACTGGGTGAACCATTTGCACAAGGATTTGTATTTATTTGCGTCTTGTATTCAAATAACCAATCCAATGGATTTGGCAAATTCACAAATTTAAGTACTTCACGAATAACGGGTAAATCAGCACCTATTCTCTCCCTTTTTGCGGTTTGGGGATTGCTATCAACACAGCAGGTATTCGCACAAGGATTATTACTGTCTCCACAACTGATACCTAGTGCCTGCACCGCAAGTGTGGGCACAGCCGCACAATTCGGAATATTTGTGGGAACTTGAGCGTGCAGTCCACGAACAAAAATAAACAGTAAGATCGATAATGAAAAAATAACTGCATTTTTTCTCATACTTTGAGTATACCCTATTTTACTTTTTTTTACCCTCTGCTTCTTTTTGGGCGTCTTGGATATATTTCCAGAGGAGCCAGGCGATGACAAGGGGAAGATATCTGTTTATATAGTCAAACGTAATGTCTTTCCAATTACCTCCAAATTGATCCCTAAGATTTTTTATACTCCATTCAAAGTCGGGTTTTCGTTTTTTGAATATATCAGGAAGCTTGATAGCCCTGTTTAGAAATGGCACATTGATATATACTGGTGCATAACTTGGCTTTGGATTGCTTGGATTATGTGGAGATCGGGGAAGGAGATTTCTTGATTCAAGCGCTACGCAGAAGCGGTCAATATCAGTACTATCCCACTCCCATACGCGAGAAGTGCCTCCCGCACGCTCTGCGGCAAGCGAGTTCTTCCTTCCAAATCCAAACAATCCATAAGCCCAACGTGCTTGTGAATCTTTTTTATAATATTGCATGGTCAAGGCGGCCATATGATGCACCATGCGATGTGCATAGTCGGGGTTTATGATGCCTATTAAGGATCCATATACTTTTTCAAGTATTTCAAGAACTGGACCAATATCATGTTTACCGTCTATGGCCATCTTTCTTAAAGCGTCAGGAAATTTCATGATCTCCCCCGCCACATTTTTCTCAACATCAGATATATCACTTATGGCCCGCGGTAGCATCCGGTTTCCACCCGCGCGCCAGGGAATGAAACTCAAGTCCAATTCTTCAAGTCCAAAAGTATATTTATATTCTTTTTTCACGGTATCTCCTGCCTGTACCATGTTCAGCAATGTGCCGTCAAGATATTTGGTACCATCTTTACCATGGGTATAATGAGCTTCAATCTTACCCAATAAGGTACATACATTCTGTATCTGGTCATCCGTATATCCTTTCTCTTTCAATAAACTTCTTGCTGTTTGTTGAGTTAGTTCATATGGTACTTCTCCGAGTTTATAGTGCTCACTTTCCGGTAATTTTTTTATTTCTCTCATTTGAGTACTAACTTTATTTCGGAGCAGTTGTTCGGCGAACATTAAATCTTTTACTACTACATCAAACTTCTCCGTTCGTTGATCTCCAAACTCTTTCACCGAAAACATTTCCTCAGCAATTTTTCGCCATTTACTCACTCCATCCTTACTTAATCTGCCTCTATCAACTCTGAGAATCTTTGAAGGTATGCGTTGAGCTACCAGACGCGCAAGGGTTCGATTGAGGAATAACATCGTAGTACGGGTTTCTATTTCCGCCTCGATATCATCCGGGGCAGGTTTACCGGCTTTTATATCCTGCCATACATTTTTCTCCATCTCACTTCGGATACCTTTGAGATAGTGATTCACGTCTCCATCGGCGGTATTATTGAAGTACCGTGTATAAATATAATCAAAGAGTTCTTTTTTTTGTATAACATACCGTCCATTTGCAAGCCCTTTTCCCCCTTCGTATGCGCCCTGAAAATCTGGCTTTAGTTTAGTGACAAAATCCTGTACTACCTCATAGCCAATATTTTCAAACCTCTTCCATGTTTTACAAAAATCAAATATTTCACTTGTTTGTTTTCCTTCACTTATTCCCGCTGTATCTTTATAGTAAAGTGGCTGTAACATGTAGGTTGTTCTCCAACCTTTACGCTGTAAGGGTCCTCCCACCTTACCAATATTTTCCAAGAAATCTGCAAAAAGTACTTCACCTTCGTTGAGGTCTGAATTCTTCCCCCCCCGGCCATTGATATAGGAATCTTTATATCCCTGCATCTTTTTATATAATTCTCTATGGTCGCTAAAAACAGAACCCTTGAAATCCTTTCCCCCCACAGGCATATAAAGAATGGGATCGGTGGTTGTTGGTCCCTGAAAACGGAAAAACTTATGCATGGGATTAAAAGGAGTGAGTGCTGAAGTATCATTATTATAGTAACTCGAGTATGCGATGCTTCCGTCTTCATTAACTGCAGGGTCGGCTAAAGCTGCCTTCTCAATTTCAGTTAGAAACATGCCCCGTGAAGCGCCAACAGCCATCGTAACGGCCGCTTCAAGTCTAGCTTCATCCATATCCTCGTCCTTATATACAAGTTTAAGTTGTTTTAACACATCATTTTCTAGTTGACTGCGAACTTCCCCTAATTTTTGTTGAAACATGGTGGGAGCATGTATCCAGTCATTTTTCGCGAACATTTCATCCACATGTTTTTCATATATATCAAGTGCATCCTGAAAAATATTCGCATCAGGAAGGAGAAACACTTGATCAAAGTCAACAGTGGTCATGCGTTCTGAAAAACCCGCCAGTTGCGCGTAGAAACCTTTATCCTTATCGACTGGATGTAAGAATATGGCCCGCGCATCATGAAAATACCTTCTGGCATCAATATAGGTATCAATCTTCTGATCAAGAAAATGGACGAAATCTGATACCGAAGAAGGTTCCGGTCTTGGATAAGGACTGATAATGACACGAGGTTTGTATACTGTATTACCTTCCTTATCCTTAAAGGGTATTTCTTTCGTTCCTGAGGCAAGCTCACCATCCCGATAGAGTCCAAAGCTTTCTTCATCACTCTGTCCGTTGGCAAGTTGAAGAAGTCGTTGTTTCAATATATTTTTAGCAGGTAGTATACCTCTCATGATGTCTTGTTGCTCTATCTGCTCAAAGAACTCACTTGCGCGTTCATGATCAAGGCGCTTATACAACTTTCCAAAAAGATTAACTATTTTGCTTTCGATGTCTTTTGATACTTTCATACCCACATCATCATTACTTTTATCCACTCCCATTTTTTTTGCAACCTCTCCTTTACTTTCATCTATATATGTTTTGAAGACTTCAGGATCAAAAATAGCTCTCACCAAGACTTTATCTCCGGTTGAATTAAAATAATTTGAAAAATATTGTCCCCATATATCTTCAAAGGGGTCCCTGCTTTGGCCACCTATTTGATCAGTAAGCTTTTCAACCTTTTCCGTAAGTTTTGATACGTCTGTCTTTTGTTCTGCTTCATCCTGCTTCTGAATAATCTCATCTTTTTTTTGAGCCGGTTGCTCAGGTATTGGCGGAGGGGCCACATCAAACTTCTGTTTTGCCTCTTGCTCACTTATGTTTGAACTGGATAATACCGTCTGTACCATGGCGTCCTGAACTTTTTTATATAAATCGGGAGAGGCTGTCTTTAAGTTTCCGATCTTTTTAAACTCTGCTTCTAAGCTTGCGTTATCTTTTACTTCACCTTTGATGATGTCGGAAATTAACTCGTAGAAGTAGGGAGAAGAAGACTCGGTGACATCGCCCACGTTCCCCATTTTGGAACTCAATTGTTTCAGTGCTGTTTGTGCAAAATCACTTGATGAGTCTGTGGCTGTTTGAGCTTCAGATGATACCACTTTGCCGCCTTTCACCGCAAGAAGTACCTCCTGTACCATATTTTTTACATCAGTTGCTTTTCCTTTTGGGGTTGATTTATTATCCTTAAAGCCCTCCAAAGCATCAGATACCTTTTCGCCTTTTTTTATTGAATCATTAATCGTTTTTTTTATTTCCTCTGCCTTTGCCGCCATACGAAGAAGTTCCTCGGCTAGTTGTTGTCCGGTTTTTTGATCAGCCGCGGCTTGCCGCTCGGCTATTTCCGGATTAACGGGATTGTTTTCCTGTTGGGCAGTCATGACTATATTGTAGCAGAAAACCAATTGTCATCCCCGTGAAAACGGGGATCCATGGATTCCCGCGTTCGCGAGAATGACTACCAAATCAATTATCTCCTTTTTAATAATTGAATCGTCTGCGAAAGCGTATAAAAGGTCAAGGAAGATGTTTTGATGAATTCACTCACCCCTCCGCATTGAAAGCAGGTTGAACGGGTGTACATGTAATACACCAGGTCAAAAACAAATATTGCAGGGAGGAAAAGAATAAACAGCGGATTAAACTGTTTCTGTTGCGCCTGCGGGGGCATTTTCTTTGAGGTCGATGATCAATTTGCGATCCCGCCCTTCACCCTCGGAATAGCTTGCCAATTCGGGATAGTTCGTGGTTATATACTGGTGGATGATGCGCCTTTCATATGAGGAAAGATGGAACACATTTTCCGGCTGACGTGATTCGGTTACTTTATCCGCATACTGACCGGCCATATACTCAAGTCTTTCCTGTTGTTTTTCACGGTAATCATTTACGTTGATGAGAACATGCACCGATTCCTGAAGTTTTTTGTATAAAATAACTTCGAGAATTTTCTGAATGGCACGAATGGTTTCGCCATGACGACCGATGATGGTGGGAGCTTCCTCAGTCTTGATAACAATTTGAAATGCTCCGTTGCTTTCGGTCACTTCCAATGTGTACTCATTGATTAACTTTGATAAAAGTCCCTCGGCCTCTGTTTTCACAACTTCCTGTTTTTCCATATAGATAAAAAATTAAATAATTAACAAATTAAAAGATTAACGAATTCGTTAACCCGTTAATTTGTTAACTGGTTTATTTACTTGAATTCGTTTGTACTGGATTATACTAAACAACGAAAAGATATTCCAATAAAGAGAAAGCCCAAGGGGCATCCGCATGGAAAACCATCCGATCATAAGAGGAAAAATATACTTCATTTGTGTGTTCATGGCTTTCTGGAAGTCGCCGCCATCATTCTTCTTGTCTTTGCCTCCATTAACCTCCGCGGTTTTCCCGCTTCGCTCCTCAACCGCGGAGGTTGAAGGGGCGGCAGGCGTTGCTGTCTGTACCTGAAAATACTGCAAAATTGCGGTAATAACCGGAACGAGATAATAAAACATGTTTCCTCCTTTTTCAGGAGTAGTTGCGAGATTTATACCAAAAAACCAGGGATCAATGGTATTAATTTTCAAAAAACTGAAATAAAGAGCGCCGTTAATTTGCATAATCGTCTTGGGCAGATTGATTTCCAAAAATTTACCCAACACCTGATAAAGGGCGATAAAAACAGGCATTTGGATAATCATGAAAAGACAACCTGATGCAGGATTGATACCCGCCTGCTGATAGAGTTTAAGTTGTTCTTCCTGAAGTTTTTTTGGATCTTTTTTATGCTTATCCTGAAGTTTGTCCAAATGCGGCTTCATTTCCTGCATTTTTTTGGCTGTGTCCATTTGTTGTTTAAAGAAAGGATGAAGGAGTCCGCGTACAAAAAGGGTGAGGGCGATGATGGAAAATCCAAATGAGCCCGGTAATTTGACGTAGTTGAACAGTTGATAAAAACCAACCAACAAATTCAATATGGGATTAAAAAACACCGTATTAAAAAATTGACCGATGACTTGCATATGGAATAATTGAACTTCATTTGTCATGCTGAATTTATTTCAGCATCTAGATCCTGAAACGAGTTCAGGATGACAATTTATACTACAATTAATTTTTTTCTTCCCTTTAATCTTCTTCTTTTCAGGACGTCGCGTCCGTCATGAGTGCTCATGCGTTTGAGAAATCCGTGTGTCCTTACTCGTTTTCCTTTTTTTGGTTGATATGTTCTTTTGGTTGCCATATTATTTTATAATCCAATTTGTAACAAAGATGTTTCTTTTCCGTAAAATACTTGTCCCACCGCCTCGGTCACATAGGGCATGAATGGATGAAGCATTTTGATATTCTCCAGATACACTGACTTTACCGTATCAAGAGCACTCATATTACCATTTTTGAGTTCATCTTTCAACTGCTCTACATAATAATCGGCCAATCGGTGCCAAATAAACTCGTGCAGATCGTTTAAAGCCTGCGAAAACCGATACTTTTTCATATTGATCATATATCTCTTTTTTAATTCTTTCGCCTCTTTTTGTAATTGTTTTATTATTTCCTGAGCTTCTTTGTCATTCCGAACTTGTTTCGGAATCTTTTGAAGATCCTGAAACGAGTTCAGGATGACAGAACTATTTAATTCAATAAACCTTCCCACATTCCAAATCTTATTCGCAAAATTCCTCATCCCCTTTACTTTTTCCTCGGATAATGAAACATCTCCCCCTTCTTTGGTACCGAAAATAAGGGCCGCACGAAGAGCATCCGTTCCATATTTATCCATGAGAAGAATCGGATCGATTACATTCCCCTTGCTTTTACTCATTTTCTGTCCTTTCCCATCCCGTACCATTCCATGCAAAAATACGGTGTTAAAGGGTTGTTTTCCCGTTGCAAAATCTCCTATCATCATCATGCGGGCAACCCATGCGCGCATGATATCATGTCCCGTTTCCATAACAGAAGTGGGGTAGAAATAATCAGAAAATTCTTTGCTCTCCGTCTGAAGAGTCGCAAACGGCCACTGAGCCGAAGAAAACCATGTATCAAAAGTGTCTTCATCCTGTACAAAATCACACGCACCGCAAATCAGACACTTCTCAGGTTTCTCCGCACTCACGAACCATCCATTGTTTTGGTTTAATTTGAAATTTGAAATTTGTTTACCCTGAGGAACGTAGGGAAATTTGAAATTTTTGCAATAATAGGCAGGAATTCTGATACCCCATACAACTTGGCGGGAAATATTCCAGTCGATGAAGTTGTCTAAGATGCGAATGAGTTGTTTTTCAAACCGTTTGGGAAAGATAACCGTTTTCTTTTCCTTAATTAATTTTTTAGCTGCGTCCGCTAGGGGTTTAATTTTAATAAACCATTGTTCTTTGGGAAGAGGTTCAAGTACGCGGGAACATTTGTAACAGGTCTTTATGACCATTTGGTGTTTATCTTCTTTAACAAAAAGTCCGAGTTCTTTCAGATCCAAAAGAATCTTCTCACGGGCGGATGTTACCTTTAATCCGTCGTATGGTGAGTTGGTGTTTTGGATGCGCCCTGCAAAATTGATGATGGGAGGATAAGACAGGTTGTGTTTTTTGGCAATTTCAAAATCATTAAAGTCATGATTGGGTGTTACTTTCACTGCTCCTGTACCAAACTTCATATCAACATATTCGTCGGCAATGATGGGAACTTCTCTCTTGGATACGGGCAATACAACTGTTTTTCCGATGAGGGATTGGTATCGTTTATCTTTCGGATTTACCATGACCGCAACATCGCCCAATATCGTCTCGGGCCTGGTGGTTGCAATCTGGATCGTCCCTCCTGTTTTAATGGGGAAGTTAATAAAGTACAGCAATCCTTCACGGTCTACATTTTCCGCTTCCAAATCCGAGAGTGATGTCCCGCAGTAAGTGCAGTAATTGATCAAACGATTTGCCCGATACACCAATCCTTTTTCAAACAATTTTTTGAAAGTTCCATGAACAATTTTTACGATAGCCGGATCCATGGTGAACTTTTCGCGACTCCAATCGAGGGCAAAACCCAATCTTCTCAACTGCCCCTTAATATTTTTTTTATTCTCATTCACGTAATCCAGGATCATTTGAAAAAGTTCTTCCCGTTTATAATCAAAACGGCTCTTCCCCAGTTTTTTTAAATGCTTTTCAAATACATATTGGGTCTCAAATCCTGCATGGTCAAGACCTAAAAGCCATAGTGTCTCATATCCCATCATCTTATGGAATCGGATAAGGATATCCTCATAGGTAAACATCGCGTGTCCCAGATGCAGACTTCCGTTGGCGTTTGGGGGAGGAAGAATGATGGAGAATGGTTTTTTCTTTTTATCAATTTGGGCGGTAAATAAACCTTTCTTTTCCCAGAATTCATAAATGCGTCCTTCAAAAAGTGATGGAGTAAATTTGCTTTCCATGAGGGTAATTCTCTCATTTTAAATGATAAAAAGCAATTATAATAGGTACTTATGGACTGGATTATAACGACGTTAAACTGGTATGTAGTACTTTTTGCCCTCGGGATTATCGTGTTTCCTCTCACCCGTACATTCTTTCACCAATTCTTTGACCGGGGATACCCTTTTGCCAAAACTATTGCCATTCTTGCGTTGAGCTATATTGTATTTATCTTGGGGATATATAAACTTCTCCCCTTTACCCAAACAAGTCTTGTTTTGATCATTACCTTCTTTGTGGTCGGGTATATATATTTCAAACGGGCACGCCTTCCCCGACTTATTTTGAATAATGATTTTTTTATTTTTCTTTTTGAGGAATTACTTTTTATCGCATCCCTTTTTTTTCTTGCATATATAAGGGGTCAGGAGCCATCCATCCGGGGTTTGGAAAAATTCATGGATTATGGGTTTATGAAGTCCATCCTTCGATCTCGGTTTTTCCCCCCTCTGGATATGTGGTTTTCGGGAAACAATCCGATTAACTACTATTATTTCGGACACTTGACGGGAGCAGTTCTCATCAAGTTAACTGATATTCCGTCAGCTATGGGCTACAACCTCATTCTTGCCACTATATTTGCCCAAAGCATTACTATGGTTTTTTCTCTTGTTGGAAATATTATCTATCTCTTTTACAAATCGCTGCGTCATGCAATCTTTGGAGGATTGCTGGGAACGCTCATCGTCAATCTCGCAGGAAATCTGCATACTGTCTATCTTTTCACCTCAGGGTATAGCCCCGATAAACCTATTCCTTTCTGGCAAATTCTTAGCAAATATAATCCCACGAAATACTGGTACCCGAACGCAACCCGGTTTATTCCGTTTACCATCCATGAGTTCCCTTCCTATTCCTACGTGGTTGCCGACCTGCACGGACACGTATTTGACATCCCCTTTGTCCTGTTGACGATATCGGTGTTGTTTTTAATGTTTATCAAACAATCTCAGGATAGAAAAATTTCAAATTTCCCTACGTTCCTCAGGGTAAACAAATTTCTAATTTCAAATTCAATCCTTCTCGGTTTCCTCGCCGCTATCCATTACATGACCAACGCCTTCGACGGACCCATATATATCCTTCTTGCAGGACTCTTATTTCTTGCCCTGTTTGGGTTCAGCCGGAAGCTTTTTATATTAGGGGGAGTGATGATACTCTCATTTTTACTGTTTTCATTTCCTTTCTCCTCTCATTTTTCACCTTTCGTATCAGGCATTGGCGTGAATTGCAGTCCGGACTTTTTGGTTGCTATGGTTAAGGTCGGACCTTTCTTATTTGAAAAAGGAAACTGTCAGCCTGACCCTTTGTGGATGTTGTTTGTGCTATGGGGATTTTTCTGGGTGAGTTTTCTCCTATTTTTTATCGTGAAATATATTCAACAAAAAAGAAAAGAGCATCCTACCCCGCTTCATACCGCAATTGATGACTTTATTTTTATCTGCTTCGTGTTCGGAACAATACTTATCTTTATACCCGAATTCTTTTACATTAAAGATATCTATCCGGCGCACTTCAGGGCGAATACCATGTTTAAACTCGGCTACCAGGCCTTTATGATCATGGGGATTGCCTCAACCTATACTTTTTTCCGGATAACTCTTCTTACCCGCCTCCCCCGTTTTATCTTATCCTGCATATTTTTATTCTTCTTTTCATTCATATTTATCTATCCTTTTTATTCATTCCCTTCATACTACGGAGCATTAAAAAAGACACCTGAATTGAATGGGATTAAGTGGATGGAGACAACATTTGCGGAAGATAAAGAGATTGTTGATTTTATGAATGATAAAGTAACCGGTCAACCCACTATCCTCGAAGCACAGGGTGATTCTTACACGGATTTCGCCCGCATTTCGGCCAACACAGGCCTTCCGACGGTCGCGGGGTGGTGGGTTCATGAATGGTTATGGCGCGGATCGGCAAATGTAGTGGGTAACCGCATACCCGATATTGTCGCGCTCTATGAGTCCAAAGATGTCGATAAAACAGTCGAATTAATCAGTAAATATAACATTAAATACATCGTAGTCTCACGTATGGAACGCGATAAATACAAAAATCTATTTGAAGAAAAATTTATGAAACTTGCAGATAAAATATTTACTTCATCAAGTGGGTTTGGGGCTCTGTATCAAGTAAAAAATAAGTAGACCTTGACATTAAAAATACTATCTGCTAATGTATGCGAAGGGCATTACTACTCGTCGTCCCCTTATACGAGCGGTAGTGATGCTCTTCTTTTTTTTGGGCAGAATTTAGAGATGGTATAACTTCATCGGTAACCCGAGATTACGACGGGTAAGCTGCTTAAACTGACCTCCCACAAATCGGATAAACTCATTCTTCTGGCTTAGCTCGTGCTTGTCCTGAGATTTATCTGTCTGCATGTAGATCGCTTGGGATTTCATATCACTAATATAAAGTATTGGTTTTATTTTGTCAAGGCCTATAGAATAAATCATATATGTTATAAGACATCCTATATTATTTTAATAATACAATAGAGCTCTCCAAAGCCGTAAAAATATGTAAAGTATTTTGTGGATAATTATTTATCACTCAAATGTCATCCCCGTGAAGATGGGGATCCATGCTACAATTACAAAATTGTATTTTAAGACTGGATTCCCGCCTGCGCGGGAATGACAATAAATCAATATTAAATTATTGAAGAAAGATCTTTCTGAAGAATCGTTTAGCCTCATTTAAATATTCCTGTGCTTTGTCTTCGACTGATTTATTCTTTTCCTTTTGAAGATAAAAATGACCCCCCATCTGATATTCGATAATTTTTTTGTCTATTTTTCCCTTTATTAAATATTGTGCCGCGGTCAGTACATATTTATACAGAAGCTTCAGCTCTCCTTCTTTTTTCATGCGGCGCATGGACATTTTAACCTTTATACCCCGCATAAAACGCGCCTTTACCCCGTGTTTGTATGCCTTCTGTATGATCTGATGATCTTCGGACATAAACACATTCTCGGGAAATCCACCGATAAAATGGAAAAAATTCCGCTCAAATATCATTGAGCCTCCCGATGAAAAAGGTCTCCCTATGCTCTGGGACATCTCCACAATGAAATTGGTAAAGTTAAATACCACTTTCGTTTGGGAGTTTACCTCATCGGGTGCGATTGCGGGTAAAAAGACCAGTCCTTTTGTGCGGAGGATATATGAGTGAAGCTTTTTGGTAAAGTAAGGCGACACGCTTGAGTCCGCATCCAAAAAAACCATAAATGCTCCATTTGATTTTTGTGCTCCCAAGTTTCTTTGAAAAGAAACATTCCGCTTTTTTACCTGGAAAAAACTGAGTTCCAGCTTTTTTGAAAATTCTTTTGCGATCTCTTCTGTTTTATCGGCAGATGCCCCATCGATGATAATGACCTCAAAATTCTTTTCTTTTTGGCGCTCCAGGTCAGAAAGAAGGAGGGGAAGAAAATGTTCTTCGTTTAAAGTAGGGACGATTATCGAGAAAAATGGCTTCATAATCCCAACATTATATCATTTGATACAATGAGGATATGAAGATTTCCCTGGTTATCCCCGCATATAACGAAGAAAAATATATGAAAGACTGTCTCGTGCATATTATGGCACAGCAAGTACGGCCCGATGAAATCATTGTGGTAGACAATAACTGCACCGATAAAACCATAAAAATTGCAAAGCTTTTTCCCGTCACCATCGTAAAAGAACCGGTCCAGGGGATGATAGCCGCACGAAATAAGGGTTTTAATACCGCAACAGGTGATATCATAGCCCGCTGTGACGCCGATACACATCTTCCCCCCGATTGGATAAAGAGGGTGAAAGATAATTTTGAAACCAAAAAAATTGATGCCCTTACGGGACCGGTTGAGTTCTATGACCTGAACGTAAAGGCGATGCCCATCATTAACCTCTATTTTGATTTCATCAAACCCATATTCCACAATGAAGTTCTCTCAGGACCGAATATGATACTGAGCCGGTCTATGTGGAATAAGGTAAAAAATGATGTGTGTTTGAATGATAAAAAAGTACATGAGGACATTGATCTCTCCATACATATCACTGCCGCCCATGGCACTATATTACGCGACCATGACCTCATTGTGTATATCTCCGGACGCCGAATCAAAAAAAATCCCCAGTCATTTTTTGGTGAATACCCGGTCAGGTTTATGAAGACGCTTATGCATCATAAAAAGAATATTATTTCGTCTTTCCTTGCCCCGTAAACATCGACTCCATTTCAGAAAGAGTGGTGGCGTCTTCAGCCTTTTTATCATCACGGAATCTTTGCAGACGGGGAAAACGAAGTGCAAGATGTGCCGTGTGGATGGGTGATTTAGTTATTTCGTCGGCTTTGATCTCAACTACCAAGTATGGATCAAGCCACACGTCACACTCCATCCCCTTCTCGACCTCATAGACTGACGGTTTACTTTTGACTTTTAACTTTTGACTTTTAGCAAATATTTCTCGCCACTCTATATCGGTTAAGCCGGTGCCGATTTTTGCAATAGTTACATATTTTTCCTTAGTTTTGTCATATATACCCACAAGGAATGCTCCGATCCCAAAATCGGTCCGCTTCCCCTTCCCCGCGTCATATCCCATCACCACACAATCGATGGTGTCTTCGATTTTAGAAGAGTAGCTCCGTTTAAATTTGATCCAGTTCCACCCCCGCGCACCGGGTTGATAAATTCCGTCAAGTTTTTTTGCAATGATTCCCTCCAACCCTCGTGCTATTGCGTCTTCAAAGTTGAGTTCAATTTTGACGCCTTCAGAAATAATTTCATGGGGAGCAATAAGTACGGTATCTTTTGAAATATCCTTTGTGGTATGGATAATTTCTTCTAAGCATTTTCTGCGTTCAATGAAAGGGGTGTGGACATAATTCTTCCCATCAGCATAAAGCAATTCAAAACAAAATAATTTGAGAGGAATTTCAAGCGCCTTTTCCGCAATGTCATATTTCCGTTTTCTCTGTACCGTATCTTGAAAGGGCAAAAAAGACCCCGTCGCCGGATCAAACCCAATCGCCTCTCCCTCCAGTATTACCTCATCCGCGCTCATTTGTTTTTTAATTCCTTCAATGACGTCAGGATACATGAGTGAGACATCCTCAAGACTTCGTGAATATAATTTGACCACTCCTGATTTTTTATCGTAATGAATTTGTAAACGAAATCCATCGTACTTCGGTTCGACCGCACAGGTGCCAATCTGTGCAATGATTTCCTCGCCTGATGAGAGCCTTTCCGCACGCATCATGATGATGGGGGTAAAGATGTGGGGCTGAATATTTGCCATTTCTTTCACTCCTTTTTCTTTCAATATGCGACCGATATATCCTAAATCAGGACGCACATGATATGCCGCCTCAATTGCAGGCCGCAAACTTTTATCACCGGTTAGCATCCATGAATAAGCGTCCAGTACCGTCATATCCGAGAATCCCAATCGCATGAGGGTTTGAGGAATGCGTACCAGGTAACGTGCTGATAACGGATCAAGTTGGCGTATCAAAAGAGAGAGAATATTTATTTTGAATTCTTGAGATTTATCTCCATGCGCTGTTGCCGCCTTGTATAGCGCCTCGTATGTTTCAAGAATGGTCAAATCCTTTGCTTCGAATGATAAAAACTGTTTTTTGAAAAACTCAACCGTCTTTCCCAAATCCCCCATCTTTCTCGCCTCTCGGTCAAAGTATGCCTTTTCCATGTTGAGTGCGGAAACAATTGCCTTCACCACCGTCTTTTCCGCCATACCAAACTCGATTGCTTGGAATGCGGGAACGACTCTTCCCTGCAATAAATACACCGTCTTCTCCAATTCAAGAGGAGTTAGTTTTTGAAAAAGCTCAGCAAGAAGTGAGGTGATGGTGAGGCGCGAAGATACCGCCTCAATTTTCTCAAAATAAGTCGCTAAATCCGCAAATTTCATGACCTAATTGTACTATATGAAGATAAATCACAGAGTGTCATCCTCGGCGAAGGCCGGGGATCCACCAGTCTAATAATACAATAAAAATAAATTTCATTCAAATCTTATCGAGTCAATTATTTTGTCAAATGTTCCGTCAAAATCCCTTGTCTTCCAATCAAACATAATATAAAAAGTGGCGCCGTTCTTAATAAAAATCGCATCTCGTCTATTTAATGAGCCCTTATCGAAGGTTGGACGAACCTCAAAAATATATATTTTTATCCCCTCTTTATTTGTTTTTTCCGCTAATTTTTTATAGGTATAAATTAATATATTTCCCTTGTTGTCAGGATCTGATTTTTTAAATTCTTGTGAACTATTTACGGCTATTTTTATAACGTCTTGAAAAAAATTACTTCCTGGCATAATCATCTTCGTATCTTGAGGTAATTCAGGAAGTAAATTTTTGAAAACGTAATATATATAATTCCATTGTTTTTCCTCATTTGGCGTGAAATATTCTCCAGAAACCCATTGACCTTCTGATATTAATAAATTGTTTGTTATGGGTGAAGTAGTAAGACCTCCTGGTGCCCCACTATAACAGCCGTTGCAATAAGGCCCAACTGGCGGAAGAATAACTTTAAGTTTTGATAATCCTGCTTCAGGTACAATCGACGGAACTATAATTTGTGACGATTTACTTATTTGTGGATCTCTATTAACGGTTTTTATTATTTTATATAGTTGATAAACGCGAACAAAAATAATTGATAGCAATAAAATGTCGAGCATGATTACTCTTACAACAGGAAGACGTTTATTTGTATAAAATTTTAGTGCTATTGATAGAAAAAAGGGTAAAACAAGAAAAATGTGAGCAAATATATTCCGGATAAAAACTAGCGCGACCAAGTAGATTACAACTGATACAGCTATTAAAATCTTATCTTTTCTACTGAGCAAGATATTCACTTTTTAAATATTTTCAAAAACAACCATCTCCAGCGGGGAACAAATCTGGTAATTAATATTCTTTTTTCCTCCTCATCTGTTCTTTTTAAAGATGAGGTTATTAAGTTGAACTCTCCATCGAAAGAACGAATTCCTACTTCCCTGTTATAAAGCCAACACTGCCAACTTGTTCTATCTACAACGATACAATCATCAAGCTTACCAAGTGGTCCTAGAGGATGTTTTGTTATGACCGTTTGAGAGTTTTTATTGGGAAAAAATGTAATAGGAATTCGATTGTCCATGATGTAGTTTGTGTCTATGAGGTTGTTTGTGTCTATGAGGTTGTTTGTGTCTATATAGCACCCACTATTTATATAATCACCACGAGGACAGCTTATGGGATAGGCAGTAATACCTCCATTAACAAATCCCCAATCAGTTACATATAAAAAAATAGAAAAAAAGAAAATTGAAACGGAGATGATTAGAATCTTTTTCACCTTCATTAATAATGATGTTATACTTATTAAGTAAATTAGTCAATTAAGTTAACCATCGGAGACTTATTACTTGCAATTGAAATAGCAAAAAACAACTTTGCTTTTAATGAGATCACGTGAAATCGGACCAAAATCTCTGGAATCTACACTTCCTTTCCTATTATCTCCCATCACAAAATAGGAGTTGTCTGGTATGACAATTTCCTCTCCCTCCCTCACCATTCCTCCTGGAAATACCCGTGTAAATGTATTCATTTGTAAATACTTATTCTCGTTAACCAATTCCCCGTTGACATAAACATTTCCCTCCCTAATCACGATTTTTTCGTAAGGAAGAGCTATAACCCTTTTAATATAATCAATGTTAGAGTTTGTTGGAGGAGTAAAAATAACGACATCTCCTCGTTTAATTTCACTGTTTTTATTAAGAACTATTGAGATATAATATTCCCCAGCTTTGTAATTTGGGAGCATCGTCGATCCTTTTATTTGAACAGGCTTCATGAAAAAAAGATAATTTATTACCAGGAGTGGAGCAAAAACAAATATCACTAAATAAGGAAGTGTAATTATTATTTTTATCCATACTTTCCATTTCATCCATAACCACATAAGGATAATCCCAATGACACCTAATAATGGCTTAATGAATGTTAAAAGAAGGAAAATGATAGTAATGATTTGCCTTGTTTTATATGAATTTTCTTTCTGTGAATTAAGTAATGACATAAATTTACTTTATCTGTAAAAAGGGAAGGGTGCCTCCCATGTAGGTCGGGAATCGGCCGTCCCATTTATCTATCGCCATCTTTTGTAACAGTTCAGGTGACAGGGCTTGTTGTTGGAGCTGTTGCGCCTTGGCTTGTCCTTCTGCCATATTTACTCGTGCCACGGCGTCATTTTTCGCCTGCTCTGCTTTGAAGATTGCCTGTTTGGCCTCCTGTTCCGCAACTTGCTTTGCCTCGATTGCTTTATTGAATTCGTCTGAAAATTTGATGTCAATGATAGACACGTCACTCAACACGATTCCGTAGTTGGCAAGCCGGGAAACGAGTAACTCATCGATGTCTCTTTTTAATTCCTGTCTTTTGGTAATAATTTCTTCAGCTGTTTTTTTTGCAGATGCGGCTTTTGCCATCTCCGATACTGCGGGGATGATGATGTTATCCAAAACTGCCTGCTCGTCGCCGATGGTCTGATACACCTTGTTCACTTTGGCGGTATTTATCTTCCAGTTCACCACCAACTCAAGACCCACATCCTGCAAATCTTTTGAAGCACCACTTGTCTTTACATCTGATTTTTGAACCCGTACCGAAATTTTCCGGACCGATTGCATCACTGGAACACGCAAATGCAACCCTTCAGAAAGAATCTTATCCTGCACCTGACCCCAGTTCATCACCACTCCCCGCTCACCCGCCCCGATCTGAACAAAAGGATTGATGGAAAAAATAAATATAACAATGACAATGACACCTATGATTGATAAAACTTTTCTGAATCCATTTTCTCCCTTGTTCATAGAATTTAAAAATTTATAATTTATCTCTCCCCACCTATACCACTATTTCCTTCAATTTCTGAGTCTCCTCTTTCAGCATCTTTTTTTGTTCCGGCATGAAATATTCGCACGGCCAATGTACAAGTTAATCTATTAGCTATTTCTTTTGGGTCATTAATATGATCCCTCCTTATCTTACGAGCAATTGCCAAAGATGGAGCTTTTCCAACTATTTCATCATGTACAGAACAAAATACATCAAATTTCATCTGAATTACCAAAGGGTTTACCATAGTTGTTTTATTATAACATAAATCACTATCTATCGAAATTTCTCAGAATATCCTTTTGCTATGCTATAATATAGCATGGTAAAAAGTAAAGAAATCGGAGAAAGAGCACTGAAAATAATCGAGGTTTGGGGATCATGCGGTATGCCTTCTTGCGGAGGAGCACATAACGGTCAGCAGGTTGAGTTTGTCGGAGGGGCTACTGAAGAAATTCAACCAGGAACACCTCGCTGGATGTTTCCATTTTCCTTAATTCATCACTTTTTGCCTTATAGGCATTCAAAGACACCTCGAAATATGGAGCGGCATATCAAAGGACGTGGAAAACCAAAATAAAGAACTCTTTTGTTGCTCTTTTCTATTTTTTTGGTGCCACCTTACCGCTCCGTTGTCTTTGTACTAATCGACGAAGCCATTTTGGTATAAGTCGCCCTGGGATACTTGTTGAGTTGGCATTTGGATAAGGACTCCAGTATGGTTCCCATTTGGGATACTCACGATTTCCTTCCGATCTTTGTTTAAATTGTTTATAAGACATCCACGGAGGTATCTCTCTATTTAGTTTTGCAATTTCATATGCTTCCCGGGTATCATCTCCCCATACCATAATCTCTTTTCCTCCTGTTTCCTTTTCTCCCATAAGAATAATACAGAATGCGATGTCTATAAGTAATATATATAAAAATATTTTTTATGGCAATTAACTTCCACCTCTGAGTGGGATTATTATATTGCATAGCTATATTTGACTTTAGCATATCCCGAAGCTATAATTAAGACTTATTTTGGAAAAAATATCTATTACTTAATCATAAAAATGATATTAGATAGAAGAGAAGATACAACTGAAAGACTTTCACCGCGTGAACTTTTTACATTAGTCCGTGATATCCCCTATAAATTGGCTGGGGGGGATCCCGAAGCTCTCATAAGGGATAATCATGGTGAATGTACGAGAAAACACTTATTTTTAGCTCCCAGATTCAGAAAACTTGGATATAAAGTTGATATAGGGCTTGCAATATTTGATTGGAGAGATCTCCCCATTCCGTCTGAGATATTAGCTTTATTACAATCACCCATTCAACACCATATGTTTCTATACGCGGAAAAAGATGGGAGACGCTCAATTATTGATGCAACATGGGATAAGAAAATGAGTGAAAGAGGTTTTCCGCTTATCGATTGGCAAGATGAAGGAAATATGAATTTAGCAGTTAATTCAAATCACGTAAAAATCGTTCATCTTCCCATTCTGCAAGCCCGTGCATTTATTAGCCAATCAATAAAAAACGTGAAAGGAATAGCAAACGACCCACCAAAAACACCATTCAACGATGCATTTAATGATTGGTTAGGAAGGGGAACCAATTCGATGAATCGCACTCATCTCTGAGGTTAGATTATTTTATATCCTTTTAGTCTGTTTTTATATCTTCTCAGAAAGTGTTTCTTGATATCAAAATTTGTGCCTGAAAGAATATTTCCGTTCCCGCGGTCATTTTCTAATAATTTCTGCGTTGGGCCGAGAGACAGGACTGATATTGCATAAGGATGCAATTCTGGTATCACTTTCAATATGTTGTCAACAGCTTTGAGTGTTATTTCGTGATCTTGTTCGGTTTTAGCTTCAAGACTATCTAATAGTAGGGTTATTTTATGAGGTGAACGAAACATCCTTCCACGACCTCCGTCATCCCATCTGCATAAATCAAAAAAAGCACTTCGGTCGCAGACAGTAAAATTATTATCTCCGCCATATCTTGCCCAGAAAAAAGAACCTGTCTTTTTTTGATGAGCTACGTACTCTCTTAACTCCATTTGCATAGTTATAGTATTATATTAAAACAAATAAAAAAATGAGATTTAGCTTATTGTATTAAGCAAATATTGTATTTTACCACTAAATTATTCTTACTTATAAGTGCTTAGAGACTACTATCTAACTTTTTTTGTTGTTGTAACAATATAAACAACCTATTTTGTAGCATATACACCCTGGTACTCTTTATATAGTATATATATACTCGTGGGTGATGCTTGCAAAAATACTTTCAGGGGCGACGATGGGACTGGACGGAGTCCTCATTGAAGTGGAGGTGGATGTGGCAAGCCGGGGATTCCCCACTTTTAATCTCGTCGGTCTCCCGAATAAAGCGGTTGAGGAAGCAAAAGATAGGGTGAGAACGGCAATTGTAAATACTTCATTTGAAATGCCAGATTCGCGGATTACGGTGAATTTAGCGCCAGCAGATATTCCCAAGACGGGGTCAAGTTTTGACCTCCCCATCGCAGTCGGTATCCTCGCCGCCTCAGGAATGTTGGAAAAAGAAATGTTGAGAAATGCGCTTTTTATCGGCGAACTATCCCTTGAGGGAAAAGTGCGCGAGGTTCCGGGAGTTATCTCGATTGCTCTCATGGCAAAAAAGATGAAAATTGAACACCTCTTTGTCCCTGCCGAGAATGCAAAAGAGGCCGCGATGGTTGAGGGGTTGACCGTATATCCTGTTTTTACCATTGCCGACTTAGTACTTCACATAAATGGACAGAAATTGATTGACCCGCACCCTGCCGTCGATCTTGACGCACTCACTTGTAACACCGTTTGGGAATTTGATTTTTCGGAGATAAAAGGACAGAATCAGGCAAAAAGGGCCCTTGAGATTGCCGCGAGTGGTTTCCATAATTTGCATCTCAAGGGGGTTCCGGGCGCGGGAAAAACCATGTTATCACGGGCTTTCCCTTCGATATTACCGCCGATGGATAAAGATGAGATTTTGGACGTATCAAAAATTTATTCCTCAATCGGGCTCATCAGCAATCATGGATTTATCACTCAACGGCCGTTCCGGAGTCCTCATCACACCACTTCACGTATTGGTCTCATCGGGGGTGGGACAAACCCTACTCCAGGGGAAATATCCCTCGCTCACCGCGGAGTATTATTCTTAGACGAGTTGCCCGAGTTCCCCCGCTCGGTTTTGGAATCCCTCCGTCAGCCTCTGGAGGATGGAAATATTTCCATATCCCGTGCATCGGGGTCCATCAATTTTCCCACCCGTTTTCTTTTACTCGCCGCATCAAACCCTTGTGCATGCGGATTCCTTGGGCATCCCACAAAAAAATGTCACTGCATGCCTGGTGCAGTTTTGAAATATAAAAAAAGATTGTCCGGCCCCCTCCTTGACCGCATTGATTTACATATTGACGTCCCTCCCGTTGCTCAGGAAAAACTCATTTCTCAAATTAATTCGGAATCAAGCAGTGACGTCCGGAATAGAGTATTATCCGCCCGTATACAACAAAAAAAACGGTTTGAAAAGTATCACATAAAAATGAACGGAGAGATGACACCAAAACATATCAGGAATTTATGTGTCTTGACTGATGATGCAAATCTTATGTTGAAACAGGCAATTTCACGCCTTTCCCTTTCCGCCCGTTCCTATTTTAAAATCATTAAAGTTGCCCAAACCATCGCCGACCTGGAGCAAAAAAATAATATCGAAGCACCCCATATTGCCGAAGCTTTGCAATATAGGGTTAAAGAGGAGATTGGTTTTTAATGACTGTGTGTCATCCCGGCGTAGGCCGGGATCCAGTCTAAAATTACAAATTTGAAATGGTAGCATGGATTCCCGCCTTCGCGGGAATGACAATGAATAAATTGTAAATAGTAAAATTTCAAATTGACAATACTATAGTACTTAGTACAATGGTGTTATTAAATTTATAAACAAAAATATGAAACAAGACACGAAGGATGTAAAAGAAACAAAGGAAGTTAAAAATCCCAAGACCGAGGCGGTTGATTTAGCGATAGACCAAATTCAAAGACAGTTTGGCAAAGGGGCCATCATGCGCCTGGGAGATCATGCCATTGTAGCTATTGATGTTATAAAAACGGGCGTTCTTCCTCTTGACGTGGCACTCGGAGTCGGAGGAATTCCAAAAGGAAGAATTATTGAAATATACGGACCCGAATCATCAGGAAAGACGACTCTTTGTCTTTCTCTCATTTCCGAAGTTCAAAAATATGATGGCGTAGTTGCGTTCATCGATGCAGAACATGCTCTCGACCCTGCATGGGCCCAAAAACTGGGAGTCAAAGTCGAGAATCTTCTCGTATCCCAGCCCGACACCGGCGAACAGGCACTTCAAATAACCGAACAACTGATTCGTTCAGGAGGTGTTGATCTGGTTGTAGTTGACTCAGTCGCCGCCCTCGTCCCTCAGGCGGAAATTGAAGGCGAGATGGGTGATGCCCAGATGGGTATGCAGGCGCGACTCATGTCTCAGGCCCTTCGTAAACTCACTGGTATTTTATCAAAATCAAAAACAACAATTATATTTACCAACCAACTCCGTTTGAAGATTGGCATCATGTTTGGAAATCCGGAGACAACATCAGGCGGTCTTGCTCTCAAGTTTTATGCATCAATACGTATGGATGTGCGAAAAATTGAAACACTGAAAAAAAATAATATGCCCTATGGTACTCGAGTACGCGTAAAGATTGTAAAAAATAAAATCGCACCCCCTTTCAAGGATGCGGAGTTTACCATAACTGCCGACGGTATTGATAAACTGGAGGGAATTGTGGACGCGGCCATCGCATGCGGCGTACTTACGAAGAGCGGTTCTTTCATCCGCTATGAAGACCGGATGCTCGGACAGGGAAAAGATCAAGTCAAAGAAACTCTTATGGCAGATGAGAAACTAAAAGCTCATATCACGAAAGCCGTGCAGGAAAAACTCGCGGTGAAAAAATGACAAACATTCACGATACTAATGTCATCCCCGCGTAGGCCGGGTTCACCCTGAACCGAGGTTCACCGTGAAGGGGATCCATGCTAAAAATACAATTATTGAGATTATAGTCTAGATTCCCGTCTTCACGGGAATGACAAATATATTAAATGGATAATCTTGTTCTCAAGGCCCTGAGTCTTGCTTATTTTTTTCTCAAGTTTCGCGCCCGTACTGAAAAAGAGGTTAAATGTTATTTGGATAAGAAATCTCCCCGCTTTCACTTTGACACTGCAACAATTCAAGAGACCATTAAACAATTGAAAGAACAAGGATATGTTGACGACAAAAAATTTGTCGACATGTATGTAAAGGACCGTACACTTCTCAAACCCCGCAGTACTTTTTTATTGCAAAGGGAGCTTTTGCATCTTGGGGTATCGAAAGATTTGATTGAAGAATACTTTTCACAACATGAAACAGATGAATCTGCCCTTGCTTTAAAAACCTTAAACACAAGAAAAACATCTCTCCTCCGTCAGGATGAAAAAACCCGCTTCAAAAAAGCCATCTCCTATCTTTTGAGAAAAGGCTTTACCTACGATGTGGCCAAAAAAGCATATGAGGGGATTTTTCTAACTTGATACAATAACGTACATGTACATTGCTCTGGAGTCTTCTCGAAAGAAAATACCGCTCGGCTTAATATTACTTATTTCATCTCTTATACTCGCAACTGTTTTATTTATTCTGAACCGCAAAAAACCCATCAATACTCAAGTACTTTCTCCTCAAATCATCACTCCCTCACCCACCCTCATCCCAACCGCAACCCTTACTCCTATACCCACCGATACTCCCACCCCCTCACTTACCCCATTTCCCACACCCACGCCGCAACCTACCGCGACTCCAACTCCCTGGCCAGTTACCGAATTTGAATCCTATTTTTCTGAATACAGTGCGAAATATCAGGTAAGTATAGATTTGCTCAAAAAAATTGCCCACTGCGAGTCCGGTATCAGTCCGGGGGCAGTCAATGGACCCTATGGAGGTATGTTTCAGTTCACGGTTGAGACCTGGCAGGCTACGCGAAGGCAAATGGGCGCCGACCCCAATCCGGATCTGCGGTTTGGTGCAAAAGAGGCTATTGAAACGGCGGCTTACAAAATTGCGAATAAGGGGGAACGTGCTTGGGCAAACTGTCTGTAAAATCCATTTGCAGATTTCATAGAAAAAAGGTAAAATGAGGACTATTAGCAATTGTTTCCAGGGAAAGTCGCGGTAAAAAACTCAATTTATATTAACTGTCATGATGCAATATATCCAGATAGTACAAGACAAAGCGGCTTGGTAAAACTCCTTGGAACATCATAACCGATGTTCATATGTTTGACTTTATTAAAAATCTTTTGTTTGGGAATCAGAAACGGGAAGCTGAGGCGAATCGACTCACTCGTATTGAACAACAGGCAAAAGAAATAACCCTCCGTGCGAATGAAGAAGCGCTCCGTATTAAACAGGAAGCTCAGAAAACCCTCACCGAAGCTCTCGAGGTTGAAAAATCGTTATCAAAAAAAGAAGAACAGATTGCATCGAAAGAACAGGGCTTTACCCAGGAAAAACAACAGATCGAACGGGAAAAACAAAGCCTGAATGACGCCCGGCGTGATATCGATGAGAAGCGTGATGCTGTCCTGCAAAAACTTGAAAAAATTGCGCAGATGACCAAAGACCAAGCGCGCACTTTACTTTTACAAGGTTGGGAAGAAAAATTGAAAGCTGATGTTGCCAAGCGTATTAAACAGGCTGATGAAGAAGTTAAGCAAACGGCAGATGAAAAAGCGAAACAAATATTAGTCGATGCAATGCGTTACGGAGCAACCGATTATGTAGCCGAGTATACGTTGTCAGTGGTACATCTTCCCAGTGATGATTATAAGGGAAGAATTATTGGAAAAGAAGGGCGCAATATCCGCGCATTTGAAATTGCAACCGGGGTTGATGTGGACCTGGAAGAAGAAGGAGTCATGAAGCTTTCCTCATTTGATTCGGTGCGCCGCGAGATTGCACGGGTTGCTCTTGAACGCCTTATCAAGGATGGACGTATCCAACCGTTGCGAATTGAAGAAATTGTGGCAAAGACGAGAGAAGAGATTGAAAAAGTTATTTTCAAAGCGGGAGAAGAATTGGCCCACAAAGTCGGCATATTCAATCTTCCTCCTGAGATCACCCAACTGTTGGGAAAATTCAAATACCGCTACTCCTATGGACAGAATATGATCATCCACACGCTTGAGGAGACGCGCATCGGAGTTGCGCTCGCCCATGAATTGAAAGCGGATGTGAACGTGGTGAAACTTGGATGTCTTCTGCATGATATCGGAAAAGTAATTGATGTGAAGGAAGGGTCGCATATTGACCTGGGAGTTGAACTTGCGAAGAAGTACCGTTTCCCTCAAAAGGTTGTGGACTGTATCGCTTCCCACCATGAGGATGTTCCCTTTACCTCCATTGAAGCAATTATTGTCTACATTGCTGATGCGGTATCGGGAGGACGACCGGGCGCACGGCATGAGGATCTGGAAGAATACTTAAAAAGAATTAAGACCATCGAGGACGCGGCTAAGACAAAAAAAGGCGTGAAGGAAGCATATGCGCTCCAAGCCGGACGCGAGCTTCGCGTGATTGTAAAGCCTGATGAGATATCAGATGATGAAGCGGTTATACTTGCCGGAAAAATCAAACAGGAACTTGAAGAAAAGTTCGAGGTGTTTCCCGGACAAATAAAAATCACCGTGCTTCGGGAATTCCGGGCTGAAGACCGGACTAAAATATAGTTAAAATGTAGAGACGACCCGTCGGGTCGTCTCTACAAATTTTGGCTCTTCCATTTTCTATTTTTTTAGCCTACTCCAACAATCTAAAATTGATATAGATTGTTATAATAAGATATTCTTAATATAGATTGACAAGAGGCTTCAAACTCATTAAGCTATTGGTGTTTAGTTGTAATTATTATCGTCACTACGAAAGGCAGGTGATACCTATGACAAAAGCAGACCTCGTCGCACAAGTAACAAAAAAAGCGGGATTAACCGCCAAAGCATCCAAGGATGCAGTGAATGCAGTCTTCGGTTCAGTCACTGATGCTCTCAAAAGAGGAGAGAAAGTGGTCGTGACCGGATTCGGTACATTCATGGTCCGAAAAAGAGCATCCAGGAAAGGACGCAATCCCCAAACTGGTGCTGAGATTCAAATCCCAGCAACAAAAACTCCAGGTTTTACAGCAGGAAAAAGCCTGAAGAGAATGGTTAAGTGATCTATTCTGTATAAAGACCCCTCCGAATCGGAGGGGTTTTTTGTATTTGACATATATTCTTGCTATACTCATAACATGACTATCTTTATAGCCGCAGACCATCGGGGGTTTGAGCTGAAAAATAAGATCATCGAGTATCTCCATGAAAAAAATATCCGCATTGAAGATTTGGGAAATTATCAGTATGACCCGCAGGATGATTATCCCGATTTTGCACGCAAAGTTGCCCAGGCGGTTCTTCAAAATACCCAAGAGTTTTTCGGCATTGTGATATGCGGATCAGGGGTGGGCGTCTCCATCGTTGCAAATCGGTTTCCCGGGATAAGATGTGCTATTGGATTTAAGGTTGAACAGGTCGTGCATGCGAGGGAAAATGACAATATTAATGTCTTAGCACTCCCCTCAGACTATATTGATTTTGAAAATACGAAACAATTGATTGATATATTCTTAAATACACAACCCAAACAGGATGAAAAATACGCAAGACGGATAAAACAAATCGATACCTTATCCCTCGCCCATTAGTTTTATTTGATACCTCCCTTCTTCATCTTTTTCTATGATGTTTTTTATTTCAAGAGTTGAGAGAATGTAGGAAAGTGAGTTGATGGATTTTTTGGTATCAAGAACAAGTTCGTCCGCTGATTTTGACTCTTTGGAAAGTATCTCGACGATATGTGCCTCATCGGGCGGAAGCGTCTGCATCATTTTTTTATTTATCATTCCTTTTTTCATTTGAAACTCTTCAAGAATATCGTCGACCGTTGTAACAAATTTTGCCCCTTGCTTCAATAATATATTGGGGGCTTCAGACATTTGAGAAGTTAGGGGCACGGGTGGCGCAAATACTTCCCTCCCCTGCTCCGCCGCATAGCGCGCGGTTATAAGGGCGCCTGATTCTTTGGCGCCTTCAGCAACCAATACCCCTATCGAAAGACCTGAGATGATACGGTTGCGTGCCACAAATAATCCTTTCAGGACGGTTAAACCGGGTGGAAATTCGGACATGATTATCCCTCCACCTTCGATGATCCGCTTATATAATTCAAAATTGGAAGGCGGATACACGATGTCAACTCCGCATCCCAATACTGCAATTGTTTTTCCTCCTGCGTCAAGTGCACTCCGGTGTGCGATCGTATCAACTCCGAGCGCTAACCCTGATACGATTACAAACCCTGCCTCGGTCAACTCGGTTGAAAATTTGTAGGTGATTTGTTGACCGTATGAGGTGGGTTTTCGTGTCCCTACAACCCCAAAGAACAGATCTTGGGAAAAATTAACCGTACGAAGATCTCCTTTTACATAGAGACAAATGGGCGGATCTGATATTTCTTTGAGTTTTTTGGGGTAAGATGCATCATCAACCGTCAATATGGTAATACTCTTCTTTTTTATCTCTTCATATTTCCTTTTAAGATCTACGCTTTTTCTGAACTGATTGAAACGTGAAGCCCAAAGAGGTCCGATTACTTCCTCCAACGATGTTATGGGGGCATTATAGGCATCTTTAGCCGAACCGAAACGTTCTTTCAGCGCCGTATATTTTACCGGCCCGATACCATAAAAATGAGAGAATCCGATATGATAGATGCTTTTTTCGTCCACTCCCTATGTTAAAGACGTTTCTGGAAAACCACCAGGGTGTATATGCTACAAAAATAGCTTTTTAGATTGTTTCAAAAGGAAAAAAATGACGAACATACCCATGACTTATTTGTGGGGTCAATTTCATAGGAAGCCCACTGTATGGTACATGATGAAGGATTTATTTTTTGAGCTTTTATAAAAGCCTGTCTGCTCAGATCGCCCCTTCCCAGGCCGGACAAAACAGAGATAAGTCGAAGAAGGGAAAGATAGTTGTCTTGAGAGGAAACAAGTTGCATCATGTATGCATCATTTGACCTTATATCAGGGAACGATTCCTCATCAGTCAATATGACGATTGAATCATCAAGATAGACCATCTTCCATTGAGGCTCTTTTAATATCTGATCCAAAAATGTCCTCCCCCACGGAGTCATGTCAGTATGAGAAAAGAATACGGTATGAATGTTATATTGTTTGAAAATCTTTTCTCGTAATTCTTTTTGCTCCTGAAGCGGGATGTATACTTTCTGAAAGAATTCTGCAGGATAGGCCTCTGGCCGGTTGTCAACAAATACTTTGTACGTCGGGAATAACCGATAAATAGCATACCCCCCTATATCAAAGTTGTTAAATATATTTCCTCTCATTTTTGATGATAAAACAAAATCAGTTGCCTTTTTCTGCGGTTCATCAAAACCGGTGCCAAATGACTTATTTTTATCAAAAACTTGATAGTAGGTGTTGAAAATAAATGCGGAAGAAAATAATAAACAAAACAAAATGAATACCACATAAAAAATATTCCTTGACTGTTCAATGCGACTCTCTATCATTGAGCTAAATAAGACCAGGGAATATGCATAAGAGACTGTTGGGATAGCAACAAACACAAAAAAAGGCATATGGCGGATCTGCCAAAAAGGAAGAACAAAAAAAGCTAATAGGAGTATGAAAAAAGTATATTTCTTCCGTGCAAATAAGATAAAAAGCGCAACAAAAATGAAAGGGATGCTTAATAGAAAATATTGAATGAGAGGATTCAACATGACCGATTTGAGGAAGAAAAGATTTTGATTCTCAGCGATGGTATAACCATAATTCTTCCAGATGTTTAGGGGATATAAAATTCCTGTAAGTCCATGGGGGTTGAGTAATAACACGAGAAGTGATAGTAAAAGAAGTTTTTTTCGCCTTAATAAAACGAGTCCTATCCCAAAAATAAAAGTGATGTGGATGTTCACCCAAAGCAATAAAATAAAAGGAACAAGATAATATAATTTTTTCTGTTTTTGGAAAAATAAAATATATAATAGAAGAGAAAAAAATAAAAAACCGAATAGCTCAGGACGGATATCTAAACGATCAAGCAGCAAGGGAAATAAGAATAATGAGACAAAAAAAACAATTAAAGAGCTACTTTTTGCCAATCCTGATTTGATACTTATCCAACCGGCAAAAAATATCAGACCTAGTTTTAAAATTTGAAGGGCAAATAAACCAGCCGTGCTTTTCAATAAAAAATAAAATACTTCGGCCAGCCAGTGATGGTTGATAAAAGGAAAAGCTGTATGGGTGTAGGAAAATAAATTAATACTTGGAATCGTCCTTGTCTGCCAGATGATTTCTCCCAGTTTTAAATGCCGCCCTAAATCTTGAGAAAAATCGGAACTGGTTGAAAATGACAGGCAAAAAAGAAAGAACAGGACAAAATATACGGAATATTTTTTTATCGCTTTTTCCATACTATCGACTATAATAATAGTATAGCTATGAGCAAGACTCTATTCAAAACTATTAAACTCCTTTCAATGGTTCTATTTTTTCTTGTAGTAGCCCGTCAGACCTATGCAGTCCAAGGGCAACTTAATTATGTATTCGGACAGCCACAGGAATCGATTGTTATAAAAGATGTGAAGGAAATAAATGATTGTAACAAGAAAAAAGATGAAATCAATACCACGGCTCAAAACTGTCTGAAGACAAACACACTTCTGAATAATATGCTCAAGGAAGAAGTTAAACGGTCTGAAAATCAGACTCAGACATACAAGCTATTGTTGGCGGTCGTAGGCGGTGTAGCTTTTATTCTGTTTATCTCAACCGTGGTTTTCTACACAAAATATCAGAAAGAGATTGCCTCCCCTCTTACTTCAATGGATCAGGTCCCCCCTTCGACCATGGATGACAGCGGACGACACGGGCCAATCCTATAAAAAATCCTTTTATCACTCCATATTTTTCAATCGCCTCATAAGTATACTGTGAACAGGTGGGGGTGAAGCGGCATACTTTATCCGTCAAGAAAAGAGAGCGTGCAATATATCCATGGAAAAAGGACGTTTTTTGGTACAGCCGGATGAGCTTCAGAATGGCTTTTTTAAGCATAGGTATAGTATAATCCATGTATGGGGTTAATATTTATTCTTATTGCGGAATTCTTGTGGGCGCTTGAGCTTATCCTGATTCGCAAATTCTTTCCCACCCAAAATTCATTTGTGGTTTCGGCAGTAACTTGTTTATTTGCGGCATTTTTTTATATGCCGGTATTTCTTCTGCAAAGGGTCAAATTCACCCTTCAGGACTGGATTGTACTTGCTATTCTTGGATTTACCTCTTGGTTTTTAGGGCAACTTTTTTATGTTACCGGTATCCAAAGAAGTGAAAGTGCTGTGCTTTCGACCCTAGCCGTACTCTTTCTTCCTCTCTGTGCCCTCGTTATGGGAGCAGTTTTTTTGAAAGAACCGCTTACTCAAAAAGCGATTATCGGAGGGGTTTTTATGATTGCTGGATTTCTTATCATTTCTCTTTGATCTCATGAAAATTTCCATTATTACTCTCTTCCCTTCAATGATTTCCGGCTTCCTGAGTGAAAGCATTCTGAAACGCGCGCAGGAAAAAAAACTGGTTGAGATTGAAGTAATCAATTTGAGGGATTTTGCGATTGATGACTATGGCAGCGTGGATGACAGGCCATATGGGGGTGGAGCGGGGATGGTGTTGAGGGTCGACGTGATACATAAGGCGCTTTGCCATGTCATCCCGAACTTGTTTCGGGATCTTTCTTCAAAACAGATGCTGAAACAAGTTCAGCATGACAAACAAAAAATTATTTTGACCTCTGCTCGGGGCAAGACTTATAAGCAAGAGACCGCTCAGGAATATTCCAAACTTGACCATCTCATCATCATTGCCGGACATTATGAGGGAGTGGATGAGCGGGTGCTAGAATATGTGGATGAAGAAATATCGGTTGGAGATTATGTATTAACCGGGGGCGAGCTCCCCGCCTGCATCATCGCCGATTCAATCACGCGCCTCATTCCCGGTGTTTTAAAAAGAGAGGAAGCTACACAGTTGGAAAGTTTTTCAAAGGTTGAAGGAAAAACTCTTTTGGAGTACCCTCAGTATACCCGCCCTGAAATATTTGAAGGTAAAAAGGTTCCGGAAATATTGCTTTCCGGTAACCATAAAAGTGTTGACGACTGGCGAAAAGCACAGGCACTTAAGGTGACAAAGAATAAACGACCCGATTTGTTGTATAAATAGATATGATTCTTAATCGTAAAAAAAAATATCTTCAAATTGCTTTAAATTCAAACTTAGATGATGCCTATTCCATAATTCAATCCTTACCTAAAAGTGACCGGATTATCATCGAGGCGGGCACTCCCCTTATCAAGGAATATGGTGTTGATGTGATAAGACAACTTGTGGAGTATTGGACTCAGGGTGATTTGTCCGGAGCGCCTTATATTGTTGCCGACTTGAAGACGATGGACCGTGCGGAAACGGAAGTACAGCTTGTAAAAAATGCGGGTGCATCAGCCGCTGTCTGTTTGGGTCAGGCATCTCTTGAAACAATCAATAGCTTTATTGACAGTTGCCAAAAAGAAAAGATTGACAGTATGCTTGATATGATGAATATCGAATATCCTGTTAAAATCTTGCGCCAACTAAAAAAACAGCCCGATGTAATCATCTTACACCGGGGAGTGGATGAAGAAAAATTCAATAAAAACAAACCCATTCCATACGTACAGATAAATAAAGTACTGAGTAGTTACAATGTCATGTTGTCAATTGCGGGAGGTAACTCAGTTCGCGAAGTCCAAAGAGCAATTTTTAACGGGGCAAATATTGTAGTCGTCTGGAAAGAGTTTTATAAAACTTCAAATAACACGGGTGGTCTCGCAACAGAGTTTTTGAAAGAGATTAAGTAGATTACTTTCCTGCCAGCTTCCTAAAGCCCTCAAGTACTTCAATGGGGAGAGCGAACACGACTGTGTTTGATGGATTAGCGGTAGTTGCCTCAATCGTCTGTAGCGTTCTGATTGAAATGGCTCCGCTTTTTGAAAGCATGGTCATGGCCTTATCCAAATTATCCGCCGCTGACAATTCTCCTTGCGAACGTATGATGGTTGCTCTTCTTTCCCGCTCAGCCTCTGCCTGTTTGGCCATGACCCTTTTCATGTCTGCCGGAATTTCTATATCCTGAATTTTAATGGCTGTTACGTCGATACCCCACGTGGTAGTTTCCTGATCAACGATAGTTTTAATCTCATCGGCTAATTTTTGCCGTTCACCAAGCAAAGTATCAAGCTCGACTCCCCCAATTACATCACGAAGTGCGGTCTGGGCATATTGAGTAATGGCATAGTTGTAGTCCTGGATTTTTAAGACTGCATCCTCCGGTTTTATTACCTGGAAGTAAACAACGGCATTGATGCCAACCGGAACATTGTCTTTGGTGATGACTTCTTGAGAGGGAATATCGGAAGTGGTGATGCGTATATCAGTACGGATAACACGTTGGACGATGGGAACGAGAATATTCAGTCCTGGTTGAAGGGTATGAGAATATTTTCCGAGAGTTAACACTATTCCCCTTTCATATTGGTCTATGATAACCAAAATGCGGGGAACAAGTATTGCTAAAATCGCAATGAGAAAACCGATTATCACAAGTGAATAAGTAAACATATTTCTTGATAATCATTCTAAGTGATTCGTGGTCATCAAGTCAAGTAGTAGTTGTGGGTGCCTGTCAGGAATGTGGATAACTTGATCCAGTGAAGTGTTTCACTGGAGCATTTATGTTAAGTAGTTTTCTCACATTGACAATGTGTTTGTTTTTTTGTTAAACTTAACTATTACGAGTTAAGTAATATTTCTTATGTTTACCAAAATAACTGCGCAAACTTTTTCCGACGCTCTCTTTTCCATGAAGGGAATTTCAAAAAAAACTGTTGAAGAACACCTCAAACTCTACCAAGGATATGTGAATAAATACAATGAAATAAATGAAAAACTTGGTCTATTAACCGATGACGATTACACAAAAGCGAATCAGGTTTTTTCAACTTTACGGGAATTGAAAGTCGAGTTAAGTTTTGCATGGGGTGGAGTGGTAAACCATGAGATTTATTTTGCACATCTCGGAGGCAAGGGTGGCCTGCCAACCGGTGACCTTCTCAAACAAATCGAAAAAGATTTCGGGTCCTATGATGGATATAAAAAAGATCTGAAAGCAAGCGGTATCGCGGCCCGGGGATGGGTATGGACTGGCTGGAATATGAGAGAGAAAAGACTCTTTAATTATGTGGGAGATTCACAAAATACCTACCTTGCCTGGGAGATAAAACCAATTCTTGCACTCGATACATATGAACATGCATACTTTATCGATTATGGAGTCAATCGGGGTAGTTACATTGACGCATTCCTTGAAAATGTTAATTGGGATGCGGTGGGTGCAAACTTTAAAAAATAATATACCTCTTGCCAAAAAAAATACGGTATGTTATAACTTGTAACTATGATTTCGGTCGATAAAGTAACAAAAAAATTTAAGGATAAAACAGCTCTTCATAATGTTACCTTTGAGGCTAAAAAGGGGGAAATCGTTGGTTTCTTAGGACCAAACGGTGCCGGTAAGACGACCACCATGCGCATCATACTCGGGTACCTTACTCCAACCTCGGGTTCGGTGAAAATAAACGGCCTCAACCCTCAGGAAGACCGGATAAAGATTTTGTCATCCGTCGGCTATTTACCCGAGAACAATCCCCTCTACCCCGAGATGAAAGTAAAGGAATATATCCAGTTTATCGCCTCATTGAAAAAGGAAAAAAATGTCGATGATATTTTGACTGCCGTAGCGCTTAAGGAAGTATTAAATACTAAAATTGAAGAATTGTCACGCGGTTATAAACAGCGCGTAGGTCTTGCCGCCGCTTTGTGCGGCAATCCTGATATCCTCATGTTGGATGAGCCCACCTCAGGTCTTGATCCCATTGAGCAGGAAAAGATTCGGGATTTGATAAAAAAACTTTCCAAGAATAAAACGATTATTTTTTCAACACATATTCTGTCTGAGATCGAGGAAATTGCGGATAAAGTCATCATCATACACCGGGGAAATAAGGTGTTTGACGGATTTAAACCGAAGAAGAAAGGTGCCGTTGCGACGTTATTTAAAAAAGTAGTTAAGGATTAATATATGTTTACCCTTTTCAAAAAAGAACTTGATTATTATCTGAATAATGCGGTCGGTTATATCGTCGTCATACTATTTGCGGTATTTGTTAACTTCCTCTATGTAAAGGATATTTTTTTGAACGGGTCCGTTTCGATGAAATCATTTTTTGGTATTATTCCCTGGCTGTTTCTTATTTTTATACCCGCCATCACCATGCGCGCATTCTCCGAGGAAAAAAGACTGAATACAATTGAACTTCTCCTCACCCTTCCCGTTTCGGAAGCACAGATTGTCATAGCAAAATTTTTTACTTATATCGTTCTGGTTATGCTGGCGCTTTTACTGACTTTCTCGCTCCCCGCTTCATTTTACTATCTTGCCCATATCTACCTACCTGAAGTGATAGTAGGATACGCAGGGGCGGTACTCATGGGAGCTTCATTCATCGCAATTGCCATGTACTTTTCCACTTTGACTAAAAACCAGATCGTCAGTTTTCTTTCATCGCTTCTAGTTCTTTTTGTCTTACTGGGAATATCCTCCGACCTGTTATCCACCCTGCTTCCCAAATTTATTCAGGACATGCTCGTATATTTTAGCCCAATCTATCATTTTCAGAATTTTGCAAAAGGAATTGTTGACCTGCGGTCAGTATATTATTTTGTGAGTATTGCCGTACTCTTTTTGTTTTTAACTGTTGTGAACCTGGAAAAACGAGATTAATCTTATGAAATTTACCCGCTTGTTCCGCTTAACCAATATCGATAAACAGATTATTGTATTGATGAGTCTTGCACTTCTCGTAGTTACTAATCTTTTAATCGGGGTGGTATCCCTCCGGCTTGATTTTTCAAAAGGAAGCGCCTACACTCTCTCACCTTCAACCAAAAAAATCCTTCACTCCCTTGATGATGTGGTAAATATTAAGTTTTTCGTTTCCTCAGACTTGCCGACTCCCCTCCTCCCGGTTAAGGCAGAGGTTGAGGATCTGCTCAATGAATATAAAAAAGAAAGCAGAAATAAAATCATTGTGAAGATTATTGATCCGAAAAAAGATCCCTCAAGTTTGACTGAGATAAGAGAGCTGGGTATACCTGAACTTCAGTACTCTCAACTGGAGAAAAATAAATATCAGTTATCAAATGCGTACTTTGCCCTTGGCATATTTTTCTCAGATAAAAAAGAAATACTTCCTCAGGCGACTGACTTGGGGAATCTCGAATACAACACAACCTCACTTATCTATAAACTGACCAAGAAGGAGTCAACCAAGATTGCAGTTGTGGGTATGGAACAAGCAACGAATCCACAGCAGGATCCATATGCAGTGTTCAGAAACATACTAAGCCAACAGTATGATATTGTCCCCCTCGATCTCACACCCGACTCGGTGAAAGAAATTGATTCCTCGTATAAGACGGTTATCCTCATCGATTCAAATAAGAAAAAATATGGCGAAAAAGAAATAGAAAAAATTAAAAAATATGTTGCAAATAAAGGCAAAATTGTTTTTCTCCTGGATGGGGTTGGGATAAACGACAATCTTACGACCGAAGCCGCAACTCATGATCTTTTTTCTCTGCTTGAAGAATGGGGAATCACGCTGAATAAGGATTTTGTCCTTTCCTCAAGTGCCGAGTATGTCAACTTTGGAAATGAAACGTATCAATTCATGACACCGTATCCTTTTTGGATCAAGACAAATAATTTCAATCAGAAAAGCGGATATTTCACCAACGTCGCACAGCTTACCTTCCCTTGGACTTCCTCCGTTTCGATGAATAAGAAAAGCGGCTTGGAAATGCAGACTCTCATATCATCACCTAAAAATTCCTGGGAGCAAAAAGATTCATACGAGCTTCTTCCTCAGAAAATTAAACAGCCTGAATTGAAAGATATAAATGAATTCTCTCTCGTTGGTCAAGTGCAAACCCGTGAGGGCGGAACCGCTGTCCTTATCCCCTCATCCCGCTTTCTCAATGTGCAATACTTGAGTAAAAATAGCGGCAATGTGGACTTCATCTTTAACCTTATAAATAATCTTGCCTCAGGCGGAGCTTTGTCCGGGATCCGCTCGCGCACCATAACTTTTTATCCGCTCCCTGAGTTATCCGATAACACAAAAGATACGGTTAAATATCTTGATATTCTCCTTTTGCCGGTACTGCTTGCCCTCTACGGAGGAGTCAGACTGATGAGAAGAAAGTAAATTCTAAGAAAAACGTTCGAAGAATGTGGATTTGAGCAAATGACATGCGAGGTAACCAAGGTTATTATCTGAAATAACGCTTACTAGCTTTGTGCATTTGCGAAAAGACATATTCGAGAACGTAGGATCTTACATCATACAGTAACATACCTTGCAGACTTAGTGCTTCCGACTTTTTTGATGATTCCTTTTTTTATAAGATCCTGCACATCCCGAAGGACCGAGTCTTCTGAAATATCGGCAAATAACGTACTGAAGGATTTATTTTGCAGATAGCCGACTTCCTGAATATACTCAATTATTTTAATCTGCCGTTCGGTCAAAAATATTTGCTTGCCCCCCATTCGCTCTTTCAATTTAACATCCTTTGATAGCTTTAATATTTTTTCCTTCGTTTTAGTAAATTCAATAGCCGCCCCATAAGTAAAGTATTCAAGCCATGAGGTGAGATCTCCCGCCGTAGCTTTTCCTAAGTGCTCATAATATACGACAGCATCGCGATCATAATATTCCTCAAGTGAAAAAAACCGTCGGATATCATACCCACCAAGAAGGAGAATTAGACTTGCAAGTACCCGAGCAACTCTTCCATTCCCGTCGATGAAGGGATGGATGCGGACCAATTCATGGTGTACTATCCCAGCCCGCAAGACCGGGTGTATTTCGTCCGCATTTTCCTTATTAATCCAGTACACAAATTCACGCATGAGGAAAGGAACTTCCATTGGTGTGGGTGGCTTAAAAGTAATTTCCCCGTTGGATGAGTTGCGGATAACAACCTGTTTGAGTCGGTACTCCCCTGTTTGCTCGAGATTCAGAATTTTTGAAGTAATGGTTCGATGTAGTTTCTTGATAAGTTGCTCGGTGATTTTATCAATCTTTTTCTGCGCCTCCTCGTCGATGAGCTCAATCACTTTCCGGTAGTTGATGATTTCCTGGATATCCCTCGGACGTCCTAAGACATCTTTTCCCAAAAGTACATCTTTTGCCTCATCCTGTTTTAACATGTTACCTTCAATATGAGTACCGTGATAGGCCGACCGTATGATGGCATCCTCTTTAAATTGTTTTTCCCAGAGGGGAAGAAGGGGTGAGTGACGGATTACTTCCTCCGCCGCTTCAATCTTAGAAATGTTGTTGAGAGTTTTATTGGTGATATTGAAGGTGGGGTTGAACATAGCAATTATTATATCATTTGAATGTGGTCAAGTATTTCCTGTGCAAGAATGTGAAGATCGGTATGGGCACCAAGAGTTGTATGTAATTCTTGGAGTAATTCTTTGCATGAAGAACTTATTCGTGACTTGATTTCAATATCGATTAGTTTCTCTTGAATTTTATTCTTGTACCAATTGACATCCTCTTTTGTCATACTGTGTTTTCCAAAAAATGAATGAAAACGATCTAATTCTCGTTTATTTGCCTTCTTTTTGAATAACTCAACAATGAGTGTATTCTTTCCTTCTTCGGTATCAGAGCTAACTGATTTTCCGGTTTTCGATTCATTCCCCATAACCCCTTCATAGTCATCCATTAGTTGAAAAGTTATACCCGCCTTCGTCATCCACGCCTCCCATTTCTTAATAATTTCCTTCGAAACACTTGCTAATAATAACCCGAATACAACCGGACGTGCAAAAGAATATTGTGCTGTTTTTAATAACATTATTTTTTCAGGTGAACCCAAGTGCTTTGAATCCAAATACTGTCCAATAAGAAGCTCTTGTTTATATTGGTTATAAAGATTAATCGACGGTTTTTTTATTGATTGAGAAAAATTTGAAGCATAAATAATATCCATGAAAAGTTCATCAGCAAGCGTAAGGGCAAAATCTCCTGCCAATATTCCCATTTCCATCCCATACTTGGCATGAATCGTTGGATTGCCTCTTCGAAGTTTCGCATGATCGATTATGTCATCGTGGATAAGTACAAATGATTGGAAGAGTTCGAAAATAAATGAAAATTGGATGGAGTTTAAGTCGTTTGTTTTGCTAAAGCTTTCATACGCGTAGTGAAATAGCGCAGGTCGAAATCTCTTACCTCCATATCTGATAAACTCTTGGATACATTCAATCATTTCCCCACCATGAGGCACGGTTTTATTAAAGAATTGTGATTTTCCATCAAGATAGGAGTGGAGCGCAGTGTCAAACTCTTTTTTAAATACTTTTAGATGTTTCATTTCCCAAATCTCCGTTTACGTTCTCCGTATTCCTTAATTGCTTCCTCCAGTTTGTCTGGGCCAAAGTCAGGAAACATAAGAGGTGAAAAACAATATTCACTGTACGCAGATTGCCAACTCATAAAACCGGATAATCGTGATTCTCCGCTCGTCCTAATAATTATATCCGGGTCCGGTTGAGGAAGATCCTTTGTATCAAGATAATTATCAATATCACTCTCTTGTAAATTGCTCATTGATAATCCATCGTTATGTATCTTTTGTACTGCTCTTACTACCTCATCTCTTCCTCCATAATCCAAAGCTACCACAAAATAATAATCCGTGAAATGTTTTGTTTCTTCCTCAGCTTGTATGATTTTTTTTCTAAGACCTTCCGGGATGCGGTCTTTCCTCCCCATGTGGATGATGCGCGTTTTTTCTTTAACTGCCTCTTTCCGTTCGAGATCGACGAAGGTATCAAATAAATTCATGAGATAGCCTGTTTCCTCAACCGTACGCTTCCAGTTCTCTGTTGAAAAAACCCAAAACGTAATTATTTTTACGCCGAGTGCTTTTGCTTTTTTACTGAGCTGCTTCACAACCTCCGCACCTCTCCTGTGGCCCTCAAGAGTCGGTAATCCCCGTTCTTTTGCCCACCTGCGGTTCCCGTCCGCAATAATAGCAATGTGAACGGGTACTTTCATCTTATCCATGAAGTAATTATATCAAGTCCAGCGTGCCCATGCTTGACAGAAATAAGTAATTTATATATAGTTTAGGTATGGACGTGTATGGAGTGAATTTTGCTGATCCAAACAATAATCCGGTTGCCAAGATCTCCTCATTGGGGTCAATCTTAAACATTCTTATACCCTTTATGACTGTCGGGGCTGGACTTATATTCCTGATGATGCTTATAACCGGAGCATTCATGTATGTAACCAGTGGAGATAATGCCGAAGGAGTGAAAAAAGCTCAAGCGACCATGTTCTCGGCCGTTATGGGGTTAGTAATTGTTATTTCGGCTTACTTGGTGGCAAAACTTATCAGTTGGTTTTTTAAAATTGAATTACCCATATGAGATTACTCGCAGACGTGGATCAACAAGTTAAAAATATTTTCGGTACGGTAAATAAACCTCCGGGAAGTGAGTTTGTGGGGAATGACCCCGTACAGGGCTTGGGTAATCTAATTGCTTTTTTCATTCAAATTGTATTATTTATAGGAGGTTTGGCCGCGCTTCTCTACTTATTATGGGGCGCGTTTGATTGGATAAACTCATCGGGCGAAAAGGAAAAGTTAACCAAGGCACAAAATAAGATGATGAATGCGGTCATCGGACTCATCCTAATGGTAGCCGCCTTTACCATTTTCTCATTTGTCATGGGTACGGTGCTCGGAGGAAAGTTTGGAATCGGAGGAGACTTTCAGATTACACTACCCCGAATAGGTCCTTAATTCCACTAAAAAAGATGTTGCTCCGTCAAAGCGGTTCCGTGCGATGGGTAGTTTATGATTATTTTTTTTATATCTTGAACCGTCTTCAGTTTTTCTTCAAGACTTGAAATGTCTTTTTTTTCGCAGATCAAATGAATATCCTGACCGGTGTTCACCGTGAAATATACGGGCAATCCTTCGCTCCTCCATTTTTTAACCAGCTTCATCATGCTTATGGTCGCAGGAAGCCAATAAATGAGTGAAGGTTGAGAGGTTAGCATGATTGCGTGAAGTTCAAGCGCTTCGCTTTCGACTAATTCTCCAAATGATTTGAAATCTTTTTCTTTTATATATTTTTTGCACTGTATTATTTTGTCGGACATGTGTTTTAATCGAGCCGGCATGAATGGGCTTGTCCCCACTAACCGTTGTCCTTCGCTTGATAATACGTCTTTTTTTTCATTGCTCACTATTACAACAATATCGGCAATGTCCCAATAGTCTGATGGAAAAATTGACTCAGCATATGAAGTATCACTTGTGTCCCCATCAACCCACTCAACAAATCCATCAGGTATTGAACGGCAGGAAGAACCGGAACCTTGACGGGCAAGAATGGATAATTCTTTTGTATTTAATTTAAGACCCGCGGCGGCACATCCGGCTACAGTCAGGGCGGCAAAGCCTGATGCAGATGAGGAAAGTCCTGTTGCGGAGGGAAAATTATTAGTTGAAACAACTTTCGCTTTTTCTGAAATATTTGCAAGCCTTCGGATTCGGTCAAGATGCTTTATGACTCTCAACGATTCTTTTTCATTTTGAATACCGTTTATTGTCACCTCATCTTTTGAATATTTTTTATCAAATTCGACCGTAGTCGTCGTTGACAAACCGCTCAAGTTCATCGAAACACTTCCATTCGTCGGCAGTCTCAAAACTTCATCTTTTCTTCCCCAATATTTGATGAAGGCAATGTTTGTTGGAGCAATAGCAGTTTTTTTCATATCCAACCGAGAACTTCTAAACTACTTAAACAATAAGAGGTCATCTGGTGTTTGATTGTAAGAATTTGTGATTTGCTGAAATAATATATTCCATCGACTTCTTTTCTGTCAATCACAAATTCACCGTTGTACGTTCCTTTATAAAAGGTGTCCATTCCTTTTTCTTTTTCAAATACAATTAACCGTTTTGAAACAAACTCGAGTTTGATATTTTCGACTCCAACTTCCTCCTTCAGTTCTCGTGTGGCCGCTCGATGATATGACTCACCTTTCGAAACATGACCTGAAGAGGTCAATGTGTATAATCCTGGGTAGTGATCTTTCGTCTTGCTCCGTTTTTGAAAAGCGATTTCTCCTATTAAATTAAACAATGCAACTCCCACACCGCGGTGTATTAAATTTTTATCATGATGACACTCATATCTCGTTTTATAACCTAAAATATTATCTTTTTCATCAACCACGATGAACAGTTCTTTTTGATTATCAGTAGTTTGCATATTATGATTCTATAGTAACACCTATCGTATTGACATTCACATGTATTATTTCCCCCCCGGCCTTTTCAATAGATTCTTCAATGCTGAGACGCTTCGCTTCATCGATAAGCGCAATCATACAATCTCCCCCACCCGCGCCTGATAATTTCGCCCCATAGGCACCGGCTGTAATGGCTGATGAGATCATATTATCTAATTTGGGTGTGCATACCCCAAGCTGGACAAGTAGTTTCTGATTTTCATTCATACATCTTCCAACCTCAGAAAGGTCTCCTGTTTGAAGTCCTTTTTTTGCCGACTCAACTAATATTTGTATTGACTTAAATATTTTCTCCATTTCTTCTTTTTTTGATTTGAAAGCTTCAGCTACACGCCTGATGTAAAAGGGGGTATCGGCCTTTAATCCCGAGTATCCCACTACAAGTGGTAATGATTTTATATGTAAGGGTTCAATGACTTTTCCTCCCATGACATACTCAAGCGTTTCGCCATAGGTAGCCGCGGCAATATCAAACCCCGACCCGACTCCCTGGATGAGAAGATTCACGCGGTAACTCATTTGGAATAACTCGCTTAAACTCATCGGCTTATTGAATAATAATCCTAAAGCCTTAAATGTTGCAACCGTCACCGCAGATGAGGAACCAAGACCAACCTGATGTGAAAAATCCCCCTTTGTTTTTATGCGGACGGATTCCTTTATTTGAAACTGTTCTTTGAAATAGGCAATCGACTCCAGAACAAACCGGCTTTCTTTCACTTGGGGAGTAATGATGTCGTCATTGTCAGATTCGATAATCTCCGCCTCCACATAGAGTCGTTTATCAACGGCAGTGACCAAACAGGGATAGCCATAGACAACCGCATGATCCCCAAGCAACATCAACTTTCCCGGTGCCGATACTTTTATACTCATAAAATCTTGCTTACTCCCTCTTGAGAAGGGTTAAATGTTAAATAGGAAATACTTTTTTCTCGTAAATACTTTTCCAGTCTCTCTTTCTCCGTGGCGTAAAATAATACGTATCCCGAACTGCTTTTTTTCCCTCCTGCGCCGGTAATCTTACCAACTCCAAATGAATGGAGTGTTTCTAAAAGTTTTTTTGTTGACGATGAAACTACGCCAATTTTTTCCAGCAATACTTCATTTTCTGCAATCGTCTGCTTAAAAAATTCACTGTCTTCTTTCATGAGAGAAACAACCATACGCTTGGTAATTTTTTCAATCTTTTGAAAGATTCCCTCAGTAAACTTACTCTTATTATTATACAGTTTACCTACCTGTTGCACCATCTCCGCAGTGCTCTCATGCGGTTCTCCCGAATCAATGAGGAATAAATTTTCAGCAATTCTTTCAGGAATTTTGGCATGGAGGCTTGATATGGTTTTCAGGAACTCAAACTCTTTCCGGTAAAAAATAAGCCCGCCGAAACAGGAGGTGGTTGGATCAACGCCTGATGGATTTTTATGAAATAATTTTTCAATCTGATACGCGCAGTTGTTAATTTCTTCTGGATTATATTGTCTCCCGCTGAAAAATTCCATGAGGGCCGCGGCGGCGGAAACAGACAATGCCCCCGAGGATCCCAATCCACGACCAATAGGGATATCCGATTGGATTGAAATGTGACAATCTTTTTCTTTTATGGAAATATTTTTATCACGCAAATATTTTTTTACAATCAAAATTATTTCTTCCATCTTTGTGTCCAATTTCTTATTTTTGCCATCGATGATACTTACTGTTAATCTTATGTCAATTGCGCTCACCAATGCCGGTTTACCATACACTACGGCGTGTTCTCCGGATAAAATAACTTTTGCTGGTGCTGAATAACTAATTTTTTTCATAGGGTTTGAATTTTAGACCATAGGCGATGATATCTTCGGCAGATACTTCACGGACTTTTCTCAATATCGAATACACGGGCATACCTATTTTAATACTATCTTTATCACATTCAACGAGTTGTCCGAAAGCTCTTTCTCCATTATCAAGCGCAACCAGTACTACCGCATAGGGCGCATTTTTTTTAAACTCCTCGGGAGGGGCATAGATAAAGGTCCATGACAGCACTGTCCCTTTTTTGTGTAACAGTGAACGTATTTCTTTTTGCCTTCTCCAAATTTTGACCGGACTTATCATCATATATTACACTCCAAAAATACTAACAATCGCCGTGCCGCCTGAGCCGCCTATGTTATGAGTTAACCCCTTTTTCGCATTCTTAACCTGACGTGAACCCGCTTGCTTAGTGAGCTGAAGGTATACCTCCCCAATTTGTTTTATTCCGGTTGCACCTACCGGGTGTCCGGCTGCCTTAAGTCCTCCTGAAGTATTTGTTGTGAGAGAGTTTCCTGAGTTAAGCATGGTCTCAAGAAGTGAAATCCGTTTCCCCGCGCTTCCCTTTTTCCAAAATCCAAGATCCTCCATGGCAAATAGTTCCGCGATGGAAAAACAGTCGTGCAGTTCAGCAATTTGTATGCTGTCAGGTTCTATGCCGGCTTTATGAAACGCTTTTTTACCCGCGATTTGAGTTGCCTCAATGCCGTCAATGAATTTTCTGTTCTTTAAAGAGATGGTATCAGTGGCAACTTCGGTCGATAGTACCCGTATTGCTTTTTTTTGTTTTGAAAGTAACGTTTTATCGGACGTCATGATGATTGCGGAGGCCCCGTCTGAGATCGGTGAACAATCTAATACTCCTAAAGGATAAGCCACGAGAGGACTTGATTCAATTTCCTGGAGAGAGATTTTTTTCCGGAAATGCGCCTTATCATTCAGACTCCCGTGATAATGATTCTTATAACTTACATAACTTAAATCTATTTTTGAGTAGTTATATTTTTGCAGGTATACCTGTGCCATCATGGCATACAGTCCGGGAAAAGTGAGTCCTGACTCCTGTTCTTCACCTGATGAGGCCGCAGTCAAGGCAGAGATAACTTCCTCAGGTGAATAATCGGTCATCTTTTCAGCTCCAATCACAAGAACCGTTTTCCCTGTATTTGCCTCAAGATATGTATGTGCTAAGTGAAACGCCGCCCCCCCCGAGGCACAGGCCGCCTCAGCGCGAAACACCGGAATATGAGTCCCCATAATTTCAGCTATCTTTGAAGGACTGTGAAGGTTGTTTTCAAGCGTTCCCCCCATCATGTTACCGAAAAAAATCGCATCAATCTTCCCCTTTTCAATATGACATTCTTTTAACACGCCAAATAATGCTTCCTCAACCAGATCAAAGAGTGACTTTTCCCACAACTCACCGAATTTTGTAGTGTAATACCCAATGACGGAAATCATAGTTAAATAATGTTCATGTAACGCAAATAGGTTTGGTAATCGATATATTTTTTTTCATTTATTTTTTGTTGAAAAACTTTTCTCCGATTTAATATTTCTTTTGTCACGCGGAAAATAAAGGCGTCACTCCCCGCCCCTGATCCATAAGAGGCAAGAAAAATATATTCCCCCGGTTTTGCAATTTCCAAAACCGCAACCAACCCCATGAGGGATGAGGCGGTATAAGAATTACCCAATGATTCGATGACAAGTGACGTTTTTATTTGCTCCAAAGTAAATCCGAGAAATGACGCAACCTGGCGGGGAAATTTGCCATTGGGCATATGAAAAACTGCATGGGCAAATTGTGAAGGCTTGATCTTGCACCTTTTAAGAATCGTTTGCGATGAGTTCATAATGTGATGAAAATAAGAAGGTTTACCGGTGAATCGTCCTCCATGTGAGGGGTACCGTATCCCCTCCCTCCTCCAGAAGTCAGGGGTATCGGAGGAAAAAGATTCCATATCCACTATCTCAAGAAGGGGGTTCTTTTTACCCAGCAAAAGACTTACCGACCCGGAGGATGCGGTATATTCCAATGCATCATGCGGCTTGGCAGTTGCTTTATCTGAGGCAACCACAAGCGTGTAGGGAGTCCTGCCGGATGCGATGAGGCCGGATGCGGTTATAATTGCCCCTGTTGCCGCCTTGCATGCAAACTGCAAATCAGAAGCTAAATAATGACCCTCTATTCCTAAAAACTCAGCAAGGATGGTGGATGAAGGATTGACCGCATACGGAGGACTTTCCGTACCAAAAAATACTCCCCCTATTTTTTTTCTATCAATCGAAATTCCCTGCAGTGCTTGAGATGCTGACTCATATGCCATGGTAAGGGCGTCTTCATCTTGGGATGATACTGCCTTTTCCTTAACTTGGAGTGACGAACTTACATCGGTTGCATTTTTCCCCCACATACCGGCAATGTCTGCAATTTTTATGCGAAACGAGGGAGTGTAGTATCCGTACGAAACAATACCCACCATAGTTTACCGCCCCAAACGGGTGTGAGCTTTAGCAAGTGAACCTTCGGCAAGGGAGGATAAAAGTGATAATTCTCCAGCCAATACGGCGCAACCCAGTATTTCCGCTAACGCATCAGAACTGGTAACTTTCATAATTGATAGTGCTTCCTTTTTTATTGCAAGTTTGGTTCCTCCCCCGATGGTACCAAGCATGACCGCAGGAAGATACACGCTTACATAGAGGTCGCCATTTTCAAGAACTTTCATCGTGGTAACCCCCATACTCCCTTCAACCACATGAGCTAAATCCTGTCCGGTTGCGGCAAAAAAGGCGGCAACCACATTCGCAAAATGACTGTTAAAACCCATGCCTCCGCTCATGATTGACCCCATCATACATTTTGCAAGCCATACTTCAAATAATTTCTGCGGTGATGTTTTTAAAATTGTTTTAACTAAGTCTTTTTTTATGATTGCCTCTGCCCAAACACGCCTTCCGCGACCGGAAATAAAATTCAACCAAGCGGGTTTTTTATCAACACAGAAATTTCCTGATATTGCCAAGCAGGACGCTTTCGTTTTATTTTCAATGTATGAAACAATCTTATCTGTGGCAATCGTCGCCATATTCATCCCCATTGCCTCACCGGTATTAAAATAAAAACGGACATATACATAATTTCCGGTAATCCGGGCCCCTAACTTTAAAAGTTTCAGGTGAGATGATGTTTTTTCTGCTTCCTTTTTTAGCAAAGACAGGTGTTCGTCCAGCCATTTTTTAAAAGATAATGCTTGTGAGATGTTCTTTACTTCAAATACAGGACCCCTTGTGACTCCGACTAATTCAACGCCGCTTGATGCTCCTCCTGAGGCGCTTATTGCCTTACTCCCCCGGTTAACTGAGGCAACGAGTGCCCCTTCGGTGGTTGCAAGCGGGATGTAATAATCCCCTTTTGCATGTTGACCATTTATATGTAAAGGACCGGCAACTCCAAGAGGTAATACGGTTCCCCCGATGCGGTTTTCGCAGTGAATGACGTCATCTTTTTGAAAGCTCACCCCTCCTATGTGGGGAAGTTTGATTTTGAGAATATCTTCAAGTTTTTTCAGGTCCATACTATATGAGTCCGTGGGTAAAAAAAAATCATTCGATTTTTTATACAATAAAATTGTTCGAAGAATGCAGATTTGAGCACATGTCACGCGTGGCTACCAATATGATAATCTAATTAACGCTTACTAGCTTGATGCATGTGCGAAAAGATGTATTCGAGAACAATATATTAAGCGGGTTTATATAAAAGGTATTCTGAAGATTTTAAAGTAATACAGAAGGAGTGAGAGGGGAACAAAAATGATCGTATACAAAAGAAACATGTAAATAATCCGATACAAACCCAAACGGGAGGAAAATCGAATAGCAAGATAAACTAAGATCAGTTTCCATACCAAAAGGCTCACCGAATAAGCGATGAAAAAAATGCTGAAACCCCGGCCTAAGATTGACATCGTACGCGGTGGCGGAAGGATGATAAAAAGAGCCAGATTCGAAATGAACCAAAATAAAGTTGGTATGAGAGTATAGGAAAAAGTATAAATAAAACTGCGGAACCTGATATCTTTTTTAAACTGTTTTGAGAGATGATAAAAAAAAGTAACGGTGGTGATAAAAGTCAGAAGAAACACAATATAAACTACTCCACCCCACCATGGAGATCCCCGAAGTGAATAAGAAAATAAAAAATACAGTAAGGCAATAACAAGAATGATGATTGTTTGATAGCTTTTCCCATTGAGCGCAATGTCCCTCATGGTTTTATACGGATAAAATATAAGAAGTATGATCCGTCTGATTATAATAAGGAGTGAAGTAATCAGTTCTATGAAGACTGTTTTAAAATCCATATTGAAGCATGGAGGTCAAACGGACAACCAGATAGCCAAAAAACACTGACAAAAATAATGCGCCAAGGAGTGCTGCGGGGACGATGATGATGAACGGCATCCTCTTAAAAAAGACGTTCACCCTCCGGTAAAAAGCGGTGAGATACGGCAAACCCAGATCATTGGGTTCAACTACATATACTTCGTTTAACTTTCTCCGCAATTGAATGATGTTTGATTTCATACCGCTGAATACGATTTGATAAATGCTTGCCGTGCCCGGTACAATAGGCTTTCCGTCGCTTTAAAGGTCAGAGCAAGTCTGCGTGCAATTTCCTGGACACGGCGCCCGTCTATATACTTGAGTCTGAGGATGAGGTGATAATCATTCGGAAGGAGGTTAATGACTTTTTCAATTTTCTGTGCTAATTCCTTTTGTTCTAGCTGGTCATCGATGAATACTGAAGCCATATTTTCCACCATAGATTTGGGAAGCGCGGAAAACAGAATCTTTTTTATTTTCTTTTTTTTGATATGATCTATGATCTTGAAACGGGCAATCGAAAACAAGTACGTTTTGAGCGAAGATTCCCCCCTGAAATTCCGTAATCCTTCAATAAAGTCTAAGAAAGAATCCTGGGCCAACTCCTCGGCCACGTCCTTTTGCCCCACCTGTTTATAGATAAATTGAAGAATCGATGCATGATGCGTACGATAGAAGGAAAGTAGCACTTTTTCATTCCGTTTTATTATCTGTTTTACTATAATTTCCTCGTTGACAAACATAAAGGTTATATGATATTTTATCATCTATGAACCATAACCGCAAAAGATTACTTTTACTCAGTTTTGTGCTCATATTGTTCCTTGCCTTATTTTATTCAAAAGACCTCATCCAGAAAAATATGACTCCCAAGACCGTAACTCTTTTTTCACTCACCAATGAAAATTCGTCACAGTTTTTATTGACCGGAGAATCCCTCTCTCAAAAATTAATCAAAAACGGAAGTAAATGGTTTGTTGAAAAGGAGGGCAAACAGTTTACCGCAGACCCGGAAAAAGTATCTAACCTTATTCAAACACTCAACGGCCTGACCGAAGGTACCATCGTGTCAAAAAACAAAAATAAACATGCGGATTTTGGTATCGGTACAGAAATCGTCGTGGTTAAAACACCTGAACGTGAACGCACTCTCTATTTAGGAAAACCATACGGGTCAAGCGCGCGCTATGCACGAATGGATAAACAGGAAGAGGTGTTTGTGGGTGATAATTTGCAGTCAATTCTGATAAACAGTGATTTTCGAGACCTGAAAACACATGCGCTGGACGATGATTCATCTCTTCAATCAATGGAGATTGACATGAACGGAGTCAAGACCCAGCTGACAAAGAGTAAAGATGAGTGGTCTATGGGGAATAAAAAAACGAAAAGTGGGACCGTAAGTTATTACATCAATGATTTAAAAAATCTGACCGCAACTGACATCGTTGAGGCAAACACAAAAGTGACTGATACAAATCCTGCTCTCACCATACGATTGAAAACCCAAAAGCAGGAAAACACAATCGATTTTGTTAAATATGACGACAAATCATACGCGATGAAGTCCTCTTCATATCCCTGGCTTTTCCTTATTCCGGAGGTGAATGTGGCCTCACTTCAAAAACAAGAGAAAGATTTCTTGGAGTAAAGTCTAACCCTATGTCATTGCGAGGAGTCCTCCGAATCGGAGGACGACGTGGCAATCTCAAAGTTTTTAAGATTGCTTCGTCCACGATTTAAATCAGGACTCGCAATGACAGTCTAAAATCTACAGATCGATTTTCAGGATTTTGGTTTGGTTAAGAAGATAAACACTATTTTTGTATACCACAAAATCATCGGTTTTATTCAGGTCAGAAGACCTTATCTGTTTTATATACTGGCCGTCTTTTCCAAAGATATATAACGTCCCCTTGGATTTATCCAGTCCGTATATATTGTCAAGATCCTTATTGGTATAAATCTTCACGAGACTGATATCACTTTCCGGATACTTTATAGTGAATGAATCCTTAACACCTGCAATATACTTGGCTATAAAAGTATCAAAACCGATATAAAGGGAAGAGTCAATTGCCAGGGAATTTGCTCGTTTTAACTGTAAAGTACTTCCTGGTTTCATATATGAATTCTTTTCCGAGTATCCTTTCTCCGCAACCAGATATTTATATACTTCATCCTTCCCCGAGTCAAGTAGATAGATATTGCCGTTATAGACATTGAGGTCGATGATATTCCCCCATGCTGGATCATCCTCAATTATCCGCGCGGGTTTTTCTTTGTCGTTTATCTTATAGATACCCGCTCCTTGTTTATAGAAATATACCGCCTTGTCAAAAGAGGCAATACTGCCGGCGTTGGCAATCTCCCCATATACTTTTTTCTCAACAGATTTATTATCCAGGGAAAACACATATATTTTCCCTTCTCTGTTTAATAAGGACACTTTCCCATCGGATAAATACATCTTGTCTGCCTTTGAATCTTTTTCTTCAAGAGCTAAATCATAAAATTCAGCAGTCTGTTTGTCCTCTCTCCGTATCACTTTCGACTCATAGTCGGTGATAAGATCTTCTAGTTTCTTGACATCAGTGCTTTTTAATTTTTTATCCGTTTTTTTCAGCTCATCCAGGCTTTGACGGGATTGGGAGATAATGCCAAGGGAGCGTTCCATATCGCCGCTCATATCTATGGCCTTCAAATCCGCCTCAATCTTCTGCCCTACAGAATCAACGCCTTTTTTACTTACTTCCTGCTGTTTTTTTCCGAACATATTTCCCATATTGAGTAACAAGATGACAAAAATGAGAATTACCCCCACAAGCAATATTCTTTTTTTTTGATTGTCCCGAAAATATAAGGTAAGTTTGGTTACAAGCATAGAAGGAGTAGCTGATGGTTTCTCAATAACTTGTTGTGGCGGCGGCTGAACCTCAAATCCGGGTTCTTCAATTGCGGTGTTAACTTCTTCAAGAGGCTTTACAAAAGAAACAAAAAGTACCGTACCCGTTTCTTCTTTGTCTCCCTCCACTTCCTTCAGACTTTCCACGATCACGGTGGGCTGTCGTTTATGGTGCAGAAGGCTCTTCAAAATCTCAATTCCCCGTGTGCCTTCCATGAAAAGTGAGGTAGAGAAAATAAAAATATCATGCTCCTGTATATGACCTGATGCAGTGGTATCACCCTGAATAATCCGCTCAAAATGTGCCCCCCGTTTTATATATATTTCCCCCGTCCCGACCGTCTTGAGATACAGAACTTGCGAGGTAAAGTACCCGGCTGAGAGAGAAAATTCGATGGGCAAATCCGCACTTTGGATAAGAGAGTTTAACGCCTCGTCAAACTCTTTAAGATTGGACGGATTGACCGATATTACGGTCTGACTGATATGTTCAATGAGAGCATTTCCCTGGACCTCCGAATAACCTCCCAGGACTTCCAATATACAGAAAAAACCCGACCCCCCTCTGTACCCAACAAAAGATCCCTCTTCCATCTTTCCGGTATATCCGTCAAAAATCGGGCGTAGCATACTATGATGATAGCCTAAATAAAGAAAATTGCATAGAGCAACAATGCAATACCGATCATAATCTGTATCCACGAGTACAGCATGATAAACCGGTTCCGCTCATTCAGTACCGCTTTTGTGATGTCCTGCACCTGCTTAAAGGTAACCACCGCATACACGGTAAATAAGAGGGAAAACACAATGCTGAAAGATTTTATGAAAAAAAAGCCAAGGGAACGGCCGGTAAAAAATGACACAATATCAGTATTAAACATGGGTATCTTCTTTTTGCACGAGGGCATTTATAATTTTAGCGGCGGAGGAAGGATGGGGAATATTCAAAAACTCAGTATTACGCTCTGTCCCCGCAGTCTGAATGAATAAATTTCCAAAATCAAATACTGATTCAAAAAAACCTCCTGATTTTGCCGTAACATCCTCCACATGAGACAAAAGCGTATAAGTTGTCTCTTTATAGATGATCAGATTAAAATCAACATCGACTATCCCTTTGTTGGTAATTATCCCCACATTGAAATACCAGTTAAGAAATCCAAACCAGAGATAATTGCCTATGAATACCAGAAAAAATACGTTGATGAATAGAATCTGGGATAAAGTTAAAAAAGAAGGGAAAAAGAAATTAGTAAAGAACAGAATAAAAAATAACACGAGACCGTTAATCAGTATGGGAACAAGAGTCACCGGATGAGCACGGAGGACCAAGATCACTTCTTCATCCACACCCTGTGTATCGAAACGGGTCGCCGGTTTGATACAAAACGAGTGAAATAATTTGTGAGAGGTCTGTAGATCGTCCATCACTATGTATTATACATGGTTCTGAGCCAGCACCTGGTATCCACTCCATGCCCCTAATTGGGCTGAGACTTTGTCAAGAAAAATGGGAGGAACATATTTGATTGTATCATCGATGCCAGTTGTTGTCTTTTGCAAGTAAGAATAGGGTGGTATATTA
>JACRPE010000010.1 GCA_016214055.1 Candidatus Roizmanbacteria bacterium | reverse complement strand
TTAGTGCCGTCTGAGATGCTGTCAGATCAAGTGAAAAACAAAACAATATCTTTTTCAACCGATGTTTACTTATTGGCTTGTTATTACAACCCATTTCTCTATTTTAGCAAGAAAATGCTAGTCTAGAGCCTATCATAATATGTTCTACCGGTAATTTTTCTCATTTCATCAGCTACAAGATTCTTCGTTCCCAATCCTTCAATGACTGATGCCATATAGGCATTTCCCTGCTTCCACACGTATGCAGATTCTCCCCGGGTATCTTCAACTTCAGAAAATCCGTGTTCAATAAGATTAAGTGAAGTACTTCGACCAGCATCCTGGGCTAATTTTTTTATCGGGTCCAGATCTTTATAATTTACTCCCGCCTGCGTATAAGTAATTTTTTTACTTTTCATAAGACAAAATTGCCTTTTCTATCCTCTCTTCAATCGGATACTTATAAACTTTGAACTTTTTTCCGGTGATTTTTTCATACACGGCAATATACCGTTTGGCTAAATCGACGATGAGTTGTTTTGCCATTTCAGGAGGCTTACCGTCTCCTTTATATCCGCGCTTTGCATACCATAACCGTAAAAATTCTTTGTCAAAATTTTCCGGTTCCAGTCCTTTTTTGAAACGGGATAAATAGGTTTTTCCTATCCAGAAACGAGAGGAGTCCGGGGTGTGAATCTCATCAATGAGCGTCAACTTCCCTTTGTAGAGCCCAAATTCATATTTGGTATCAACGAGTATCAATCCTCTTTTATTGCAAAGCTTGCTCCCAAAGTCAAAAAGTGCAAGAGCCGCTTTTTCCATCTGTTCATATAATTTTTTATCAACAATCTTACGCTCTATGATTTGTTCTTTTGTCAGTCGTTCATCATGCCCTCCTTTTCCCCCTCCGTGAGTTGTGGGAGTGATGACGGGTGTCGAAAGTTTCTGATTTTTCTTCAATCCTTCAGGAAATGAAAGCCCGTAAATGATCCTTTCACCTTTTTGATATGAGCCCCAAATGGAAGTATTGGTCACGCCTGAAATATAGCCCCGAACTACCATTTCAACAGGAATCGGATCGCAATTTTTTCCAATTAGTACATTAGAATCAGGCGACGCAATCATATGATTGGGAACGATATGCTCTGTTTTTTCAAACCAAAAAGCTGAAAGCAGGTTAAGTACCGAACCCTTATAGGGAATACAACCCAAGATTACATCAAAGGCAGATTGACGATCGGTGGTCACTAGGATGCGTTTATCCCCCTTGATATAAAAATCCCGCACCTTTCCTTGAATCTTTTTACCCAAAGCGGGGATATCAACTGTTTTTAAAACATGAGGAAGAGATTTTAATATTGACTGTGATTGAATCATGATTATTTTTTTTCCATAATTTTTAAATATTCTTTGTAGCCGATTTTTTGCAATTTTTCCGACTTATTTACGACAGTGTCACTTTGTGCTTTTTTAAAAGATATAAGCTTTTTCTGTAAATCTTTATTTGCTCCGGCCAATATCTCAACAGCAAGTAAACCGGCATTTTTTGCCGCATTTATGCCAACCGTCGCAACCGGTACGCCGGGAGGCATTTGAACTATAGAATATAAAGAATCAACCCCATTCAATGTCGAAGTCTTGATAGGAACTCCAATGACGGGAAGTATGGTGTGAGCGGCTATCACACCCGCCAAGTGAGCCGCACCTCCTGCCGCCGCAATGATTACTCTGACACCCCGATCAAATGCATTTTTTGCCAAAAGCGTAGTAGCTTCCGGACTACGATGTGCGGATAACATCAACACATCATAGCCAATATCAAATTTTTCCATAATCTCAATGGCATCCTTCATAATAGGGAGATCCGAATCTGAACCCATCACTATCACTACCAATATGTTTTTCATAATAAAAATACTAATTTATAATCGTGTCCATTGCCGCGTTTACTACATTATCCATTAAATATGCGACCGTCAGCGCACCTATACCGCCCGGTGTTGTAGTATAGGAGCTGACTTGTTCTTTGACATCCCCCTCATTAAAATCACCTTTTATTTTATTTTGATTGTCAAAATGAACGCCTATATCGATGAGAATGGTATTATTTGAAAATAATTTGAAGTCGACAGGATTTGATTTTCCTACCGCGGAAACGATAATATCTGCCCCACTCATATATTCTTTTATTTTAGTATCAGGAGTTTTACTGTCGATAATATGTAATCGGCTCATATCAAATCCGTCTGTTTCCAAACCTGAGATTACAGTCTGCCCGCCTGTTTTTCCTTTACCTATCAGGACTATTTTTTTTGTTTTTAAGTAAGAAATAAGATTCTGCTCTTTGAGACTAAATATGTGCTCTAATACTTTCAGTACTCCTCGGTATACGGGGGGCTTGTGAACAGACATAGCTAAGAAGCCGTCAACGTCTTTGTTTATATCAATGAGTGACTCTATCTCTTCATCTATATAAACATTGCTTGGTTTTTGCAAAATAATGCCATGATTTTTTAATGATTTATTTATTTGTATGATCTTCTCTCTTATTTCTTTTTTATACTTGCAATCGTGGTCGACCAACTCAATAATCTCCACTTTAATTCCTACTTTTTCACCTTTTTTAACTTTTTGACCAATGTAGTTGTTGACGGCATCAATATTACTCGATTTAACAATGATGAGCGTAGGAAGAATGTTTCTCTTTTTCAATATTACAAGTTTTTTTTGAATACCTTCATATACTTCAGCCGCCAATTCCTTTCCGGAAATTTTCATACGTAAGATTGTATTTGTTTTACTAACTGTAAAGCCCGTTCCGGAGCATTTCCGATATGAAGTCCGACGTCGAGGGACTCTTTTATATCATTTATTGTGAGGTAATGAGTGATTTTTACGCTCGCACACACAAGATCAAAGAGAGGGTTTTGTTTTCCTTCTTGAACCGCATTCCATGCCTGCATGGAAATTTCTCTCAAAACTTCATGCATTTCTTGACGGTTTGCTCCCTTTTTTACGGTCGCCATCAGGATTGACTCCGTTGATGCAAAAGGGGCGTAAAGTTGTAAATTTGCAGTAATTCTTTTTTCATTAATGACCAAACCTTTGATAATTTTCTCTGCGGTGATAAGTATTTGATCTATCGCCAAAAAACCCTCGGGAATGATGAGTCTTTTATTTGCCGAGTCGTCCAGGGTCCGTTCTAAATAGGAAAGAGTGGCATTTTCGAGTGCGATCTCAGGTAATTTTGCGATGTAACGGCCTAGGGAGCAAATATTTTCTGCGTTAATGGGATTTTTTTTGAAGGGCATCGCCGATGAACCGACTTGTTTTTTTCCGAAGGGTTCAGACCACTCACCGATATTCGGTGACTGCAAAATACGAAGGTCTCCTGCGAATTTTGATAAAGATGAGGAAAGAGATGCGAGTACGGAAAGCGCCATATAGTCAAATTGGCGTGGATAGACCTGGGTAGATATTAAGACGGCCTTCAAACCCAATCTATCCATCACCTGTGACTCCAGCTCATCGACACTGCTCTTTTTTCCAGTGAGTAACGCCTTATAACTTGCAGATGTCCCCACTGCCCCCTTCATTCCTTTTCCCCGTATCTCATTTTGGACAAAATGTAATTGTTTTAATGCTCCTAAAATATCTTGAGCATAAAAGGCTAACCGGTATCCGACCGTCGTCGGCTCAGCCGGTTGCAGATGGGTATATCCAATACAAGGAAACGAAGCATATTTTTCAATAAGATTTGCAAAAAGTCTTAATATGACATGCGCTTTGAGTTTGACAAGTTTCAATGCTTCCTGGATTCTTAACATATCTGCGTTATCCACTACGTCCATACTAGTTGCGCCCAGATGAATTTTCCCCCCCCCTATTTTTGCCTTTTCCGAAAATTCTTTAATCGCGGCAACCACATCATGTTTGGTTTCTTTTTCTATTTCAAGAATGCGGTTAATGTCAATATTGTGTTCGTTTTTTTTAAGATCATCAACCTCCTCCTTAGATGTAAGTCCAACAGTATGTTGTGCCATCGCGAGTGAAACCCAAATCTTTCTCCATAATTCATATTTATGCTTCTCGGAGAAAATATTTCTCATTTCCAGTGACGCATATCTCCAGGTAAAGGGGGAAATATAATTCGAAAAATCCAAATCCTGTTGTGTTGTCATAGATTATTAATGCCAAAATGCCCGCCTGCCGGTAAAGATCATGGGAATATGAGCTTGATCCGCGGCTTTAATTGAATCTTCGTCCCGAATGGATCCACCTTGTTGGATGATAGCGCCTATTCCCCGGTCAGCCGCCAATTTTACCGAATCATCAAAAGGGAAAAAACTATCACTTGCCAAAATGCTTCCTTTTAGGTACTTTGATGCTTGGTTAAGAGCAATCTGGGTAGCGGCAACACGCGATGTTTGACCTGAACCAATACCCCGGATCATCGGAAGCTTTTTATCCACGATGATGGTTGAATTTGACCGAATCCGCGTAATGAATTTCCAGGCAATTTTCATCTGCACTAACTGTTTTTTTGACGGTTTAATTTGTGTTACGGTACGCCATGAATTAAAACTCTCCTCAATACCCTCATCCTCAGTCTGGATGATAAGACCACCCTGAACCCATTTAATATTCATTTGCTTTGAGAAGGAAATATTATCAAAAGTGTAAATACCCATATTCTTTCGCACACTCATTAAATATTGTACCGCAAATTGATCAATACCGGGGCTGGCAAGAATATCAATATTTCCCCGGACTTCACTCTTAAACTTTCCAATAACCCGTGCAGATTTTATATCAATTGATTTATTCAGCACGATGACACCACCAAAAGCCGACTGTGGATCGGACTCAATTGCACGTGTAAGCGCCTGAGAAATCGAGCTACCAAGCGCAATACCACAAGGGGAATTATGCTTTATGACAACCGCGGCCGGTTCCTTAAACAGTCTCACTACTTCTATTCCCGCATTGATATCTGACACATTCACGAGGGAAAGATCCCTCCCCCACTTCTTTGTTAAATTTTTGAGGGGAGAACTGATATGGGGATAGAGATATAAGGCCGCCTTTTGATGAGGATTTTCGCCATATCGTAAATCTTGGAATTTTCTGAGAGGAAGCGTTATTTCTTGGGGAAACAATTCCCTATTAAAAAATTGAGTGATTAATGAGTCGTAAAGTGAGATATGGGCAAATGCTCTAGCTGCTAGTTCTTGTCTCAACTTCTTGGTAATTGTGTTACGGGACAGTGCATCTCCTATTTTTACATAATCAGCCGGGTCAATAACCACTAACACATGCGCAAAGTTTTTTGCGGCGGCCCGTATCATAGTTGGCCCTCCCACATCAATATTCTCAACCGAATTCTTTTTTTCAAAGGGATAGAGATTACACACCACAATATCTATGGGTTTTATGCCTAATTCTTTTGCCTGAACTACATGATCCGGGATGGATCGATCAAAGAGGATGCCGGACTCAATCTGAAAACTGATTGTCTTCATACGCCCGTCAAAACTTTCCGGCTCTCCCGTGATTTCACTTATGGGGATGACGGGTATCTTGTTTTTTTTAAGTTCCTGAGCAGTCCCTCCTGTTGAAATGATTTTTATCCCTAACTGATGAAGTGTTTGAGCAAATTCTACAATCCCCCGCTTATCATAGACACTTAATAATGCGTAGCGTTCAGGTGATTTATTCATACAAAATATCGAATCGAATTGATAAAAATAGAAAGCCCCGGACCCTTATCAGAGATGCCTTTTCCTTCCCGCAATAATTTCTCTTTGAGATACGACCACTGAGGAAGATGATTAAAAAAGAGTGCCCGCTCGGGGTGCGGCATCAAGCCGAAAATTTTTCCGCTTTCATCTGTTATTCCTGCAATGTTTTCCAAAGATCCGTTTGGATTGGCCGGCAAATGCTGATAATCATATATCTCCCCTTTGATATATCGCAACGCAATGAGGTTTTTCTTTCGTAAAGTAGATACTGTTTTATTATCAACAAATAATCTACCTTCTCCATGAGCAATGGGTAAAGAGATGGTGTTAATTCCCAATAACCACGGTGATTTGTTTTCTACCCTCATATCGACCCAACGGACCGTATAACGGGCGGAGTCATTATTGGTCAAGGCAAATGTAACCGGTAACAATCCCAAACGGGCAAGAATTTGGAATCCATTGCAGATGCCGATGACGAGCTTGTCCTGAGCGATGAAATGGGTGATTTTTTCCCAAAGGTGATTTCTCACTTTGTTTGCGTATCCGTTTCCCGACCCTGTATCATCCCCATAAGAAAATCCTCCGGGAAAACTTACAATTTGATAGTCGCTTAATTTTTTTACCCCATCAATCAGATCGTTGATGTGAACAATGTCTGTCTTACCCCCCGCCTTATCAAACGCAAACTTTGTCTCCTCTTCACAGTTGAGCCCATACCCTGACATCACGAGAACTTTTGGTTTGTTCATATGATTAATAATTTTTGAATGTTGATTTATAAGATGATGATAGCTTGTCTGTGTCTGTTTTAACAATGATAGCGTTGGTAGAATCACGGACAATAAATGTCTTATCTGTGGTAACTTTTCCTAAGTAAGTAAAGGGAATCTTTCCCATTATTTTTTCAAATATCTTTTTATTCTTGCGATTTATGCTCACTACTATACGTCCTTGACTCTCGGAAAATAGTCCGACATCATTTCTTTTGACCGATCCTTTGAGATTTTTGAGGGAAATATCAATACCCAGCAGGCCACCCATCGCCGTTTTAGCCAATGCAATACCCAGTCCGCCACGTCCTACGCTCAGGGATGAGGCAAGCAGGTCATTTTGAATACATTGATAGAGCTTCTGGTATAGGGTTCTATTTTTTAGAGCATCCACATGGGGAACTGAATTCCCAACATACCCTAACATACCATAATATTCAGACGCACCCAATTCTTCATACGTTTCCCCAAGAAGGTAGATTAGATCTCCCGGAAATTTGAGATCAAGCGAGACGGTTTTATATATATCCGGAATTACGCCAATTGAGGATATTAGCAGGGTGGGAGGAATAGAGATCTTGATTGGTTTTCCTTTCTCATCGTAGCCTTTGAAATCATTAAACATGCTGTCTTTACCGGAAATAAGGGGTGTTCCGTAGGCTACAGCATAGTCATAACATGCTTGCACGCTTCGTTTTAGTTCTCCCAGTCTTTGCGGCTCATGCGGGCTACACCAGCAAAAATTGTCCAAAAGCGCCAGGTATTCAATATTGGCGCCAGCCGCTACCGCGTTTCGTATAGCTGTATCAATCGCACAAGATGCCATATGATAGGTGTCAATATCACTGTACGTTGGATTAATACCTTGAGAAATTATGACTCCTTTTTGTGAAGATAATACCGGACGAGAGACGGTAGCATCGGCATTCACTCTACCCTTTCCTTGTAATGGCTTCAATACGGAGGTGCCCTGTACCTCATGATCATATTGCATGGAAATGAATTCAAAACTGGCGATATTAAGCCTTCCTAACATCTTATGTATCGTTTCCGTCATATTCTTTGGTTGAGGAAAGGATGGCTCAGGAAAAACAGGTTGAATATAGGTTGTTTGCATGGGACGTTGCGGCAAACCATCATGGAGAAATTGCATATCCACATCCATAATGACTTTATCATGATATTGCACTATACATTTTTTTGCTTTGGTGAATGTCCCGATGGCACTTACCTCTACTCCTCTTCTTTTCATTAAGTCGTAAAATTTCTTCCATTTATTTGGTGGTACTGCCAAAGTCATACGTTCCTGTGATTCGGAAACCCAAATCTGCCAGGGTGCGAGTCCGGGATATTTGAGCGGAACTTTTTCAAGTTCGACCCGACACCCTCCGCATTCTTTTGCCATTTCAGCTACTGAACAGGAAAGACCCCCCGCCCCATTATCTGTTATACTATTGTAGAGCCCCAAATCTCTTGCTTCTTTTATAAGTACGTCTGATAATTTTTTTTGAGTAATGGGGTCACCGATTTGTACGGCAGTCGCGGGACTTCCCGAATCCATTGCCTCAGACGAAAAGGTAGCGCCATGGATCCCATCCTGACCGACCCTTCCGCCTACCACTACGATTAAATCACCTGGCTGAGCGCTTTTATCGACTGCATTTTTCCCATGGATTTTTTTTGGGATAAGTCCCACCGTACCTACAAAAACAAGCGGTTTACCTTTATACCGTTTATCAAAAACTAAAAATCCCTGAGGGCTGGGAATGCCCGAACAGTTACCACCCGAGTTTACTCCTTCGATGACTCCGAGCATAATCCGTTTTGGCTCCAACATTTTTTGGGTAAAATCCTTACCTTTATACAAAGGCACGGTATCTCGGGGATCGGCAAAGCAAAAACCATACCGGTTAATGATGGGCTTTGCCCCCATACCAAAGCCGATTGCGTCGCGATTCACTCCTACGATACCGGTTATGGAACCTCCAAACGGATCTAAAGCCGAAGGACTGTTGTGGGTCTCTGCTTTATCGGTGATTAAATAGTTTTCATCGAATTCTATTGCGCCGGAATTATCAGTAAATACCGAATAACAAAAATCATTTTTCCCTTTTTGCTTTCTGATTTTATCAGTGGCTGATTTAATAAATGTTTTAAATAATCCATTCTTAATTTCATCCATCGGATCCGCAAAGATAGTATGTTTGCAATGCTCTGACCATGTTTGAGCGATGGACTCGAGTTCAATATCAGTCGGATTGCGGCCTAATGTATGATAGTAAGCTTTTATGGTCTTCATATAGGCCAGATCCAGTGCAAGCGGTCCTCGTGTCGTACCATCGTTGTTTTTAATGCCTTTCTTGCCTATATCAATCAGTTCTGCATCACTCACATTCAGATTGACTTCATCTACACTGCGGGATTGAGTGAGCTTGACTTTTGGTACCGTATAACCCATCCCTTTATCTTTTTTGTATTGCGGGTAACTCTTCATATTGGCCCTTTGAATAACAGGGTTATAAAGGGTACCGGCTATCTTGGCTGCCTGCTCCTTAGTTACATCGCCCTCGATAAAGGTAATTTGTGAAGTGTAAACATGCTCTTCATCTTTGAATTTAATTTTCAAAAGATCTTCTATTGATTCTGTTGCGGTATTGGCAACATTATCCGTCACCCCCGGTAAGAAACCTATCTCAATTGCCCATGAAAATCGTGACGGTGAAACGGGTGTATTGATACTCACTGTTTGTGCAACCGGGTTTGTGAGCACGGACGCGATGCGTTTTAATTGTAAAGCTGTAAATTTTTTGTCTATTGAATAGACGTCCACAATTGTTACCGGCAGTCCTAGTACCTTCTTTCTGACCTCCGCGCGCGTATCCGGTATTTTGGAAATAATTTCAATCCGGGTAACCATGATTATTTTGATTTTGTATTTATAACAACTTTTTCCCAATATCCTTCCTATACTGCATACCTTTAAAATAAATGCCTTTTTTACCGATGGCAGAATAGGCTTTTTGTAATGCTTTATTCATATCCTTTCCGCTTGCGGTGACCGCAAGAACCCTTCCGCCACTTGTTATGATGTTACCGTCCTTTTTCGTTGTGCCCGAATGAAAAATAGTGAGATCCTTTTTTGGTTTTTGTAACAACCCCTGTATAGGTACTCCTTTAAGATAGCTCCCCGGATAACCTTGGGAGGCAAGTACTATGCACACGCTGGATCTTTTATAAAAAATTATGCGTTTGGATTTAAGGGTTCCTTGTATGCTGGCAAACAGGAGGGAAAGCAGTTCTGATTTCAAGAGTGCGAGAACCGGTTGCGTTTCGGGATCTCCAAATCGCGCGTTATATTCAAGCACCTTAGGCCCATCACTTGTGATCATAAGTCCTGCATAAAGAACTCCTTTATAGGGAATTTTTTCTTTTTTCATGCCATCAATCGTTGGCTGAAGAATTGTTTTTTGAATATGCCCCAATAGTTTCTTTGTCATAAAGGGCACCGGCGCGTATGCTCCCATTCCGCCGGTATTGGGTCCTTTGTCGTTATCAAAAATTCGCTTGTGATCCTGGGCTGATACCAAGGGTATAATAGTTTTTCCGTCAGTTATTGTCATGAGTGAAACCTCAGGCCCGGTGAGTCGTTCCTGAAAAAGTACTTCTTTCCCTGCGTCCCCAAACTCCCGTTTCAGCATGATGCGTTCAAGGGCATCCTGAGCCTCTTTTTTATTTTGGGGAAGAATGACTCCTTTTCCCAATGCCAGCCCGCTTGCTTTAACAACAAACTTTGACACGTCATGTGATTTAATAAATACAATGGCTTTTTTAAAATCGGTAAATGTGTGTGAAATGGGATGGGGGATTTTATACTTTTCCATAAAATCAGTTGCCCACACCTTGCTCGTCTCAAGCTGAGCAGCAAGACGGCTTGGACCAAAGATGGTGAGCTTATTTTTTTCAAACAAGTCCACAATACCTAGCGAAAGAGGATCCTCAGGACCTACTACGGTGAGCTGAATGTTATTCTTCTGCACGTACGATAAGATAGCGTGGATGTTTGTTGCATTGATGTTCACATTCTCTCCTAATTGAGCAGTCCCTCCGTTACCCGGCGCAAAAAATAACTTTGTTACACGGGAAGATTGTTTTAATTTCCATCCCAACGCATGCTCTCTCCCTCCCCCCCCAATAATAAGAATATTCATAAGTATGATTGAGACAGTTGTATCAATGTTTCAACATATATTTGATTTTCTTTCTTTTTCAATCGCGAATAAAGAGTGTCGACGGTATCATTTTTATTAATTTTTTCAAAACAACGTCTTAATATTGGACCGAAATCGAATTCTTTCGATAAAAAATGAATCGTTGAGCCCGCGTAGGTTGCATGATTGTTTAGAAAATTTTGTATAGCCTGATCGGTTAGTTTTCCCCGGTTCCATTGACCATTAGTACCATCCGGATTTTTCACTTTCCCCCCCATTGAATCAGGGATAAGCCCGGGATGCAGATTGAGAATTCTATTTGAAAATGTGTCAATCATAATATCGGGAATAATACGCTTCCAGCCTGCTAATACTATGTAATCAACTTGATATTTTTTTTTGAGCAATCGTGTTAAATCCTCTTTTTTATCCGCTACCAACGACGGTAGGTAATGTTTTTTTGTTCTCTCCAGACCAAGCGCATTTTCATCGGAACTAATGACAACGGATATGGTTGCTTTTAACTTCTTGCTTTCAATCGCGTCGATAATCGCCTGTAGATTTGTACCGCTTCCCGCGTTTGATATGAGAATGGCGAGTTTTAACATGATTTACTTTTTTCTAATATATTTTTAGTAAATTGAATATCAACAGGAAGAGGGTATTTCCCGGAAAAACAAGCGCTACAAAGAGTGTTTTTTTTCTGTCGTGAAGCCCGTTCCAATGCTGAAAGACTTAAGTATGCAAGTGAATCGGCATTGATAAATTTTTTTATTTGATCGACTGTTTTTGATGAAGCAATTAAATGGTCCTTATTTGGCGTATCGACTCCAAAATAACAGGGATTTTTTATCGGTGGTGAACAGATTCTGATATGTATTTCTTTTGCACCGCTTTTCCTAAGTAATAATATAATATGCTTTATTGTCGTCCCGCGTACTATTGAATCGTCGACGATGATGATTCGTTTTCCTTTTACTATTTTTCGGAGGGGATTAAATTTGATTTTAACTCCTATATCCCGAATTCTCTGTTCGGGTTGAATAAATGTCCGTCCAATATAGCGATTTTTTATCAGTATCTCCCCAAATGGAATACCTGATGCCTTTGAGTAACCAATTGCCGCAGAGGTACCCGAGTCAGGAATCGCAACAACCAAATCGGCTCCAACAGGTGCTTCATATGCTAATAATTCACCGGACCTCTGTCGAACCTGATGAACGAGTTCATTATTTAAAATACTATCCGGACGGGCAAGATAGACGTATTCGAAAAGACAAAATGCTTTCCTCTCACCTTTCATCATTCCTATTTCGTGGAATCCCTTCCTATCAATTGACACTACCTCTCCCGGACGGATATCGCGAATATAAGTAGCGCCTGTGGTATCAAGTGCACACGTTTCCGAACTTATGACAAACCCTCCATTTAGCTTTCCTAATACTAAGGGTCGAAACCCGTAAGAATCTCTGAAGGCAATCAATTTTGTTTTTGTCATCGCGACGATACTAAAGGCTCCCTCAAATTTTGACATGGAATTCATAATTTTTTCTTCCCAAGATTTTCCTTTTGCATTGCAAATAATCCACCCCATGACTTCTGTGTCTGTAGTTGACTTTAGTGGGGTACCAGGAGGAAGGGTTTTTAAGAGCTGACCCGCATTGATAATATTTCCATTATGTGCAATGGTGAATTCTTCATTTTTATAACGCATGAGAACGGGTTGCAGATTGTTTTTTGTATTTCCTCCGGTGGTAGAATACCGAGTATGTCCTATCGCAATAAACCCTTTTAATGAGGCAATGTCCTTTTCAGTAAAAACAGAGGGAACTAGACCCAAACCCTTAATAGTTTTTATTTCTTTTCCATTTGATACAGCCAACCCTGCCCCTTCCTGACCCCGATGCTGTACACTATAGAGTCCAAAATAACTTATTCGCGCGACATCTTCATTTTTTCCATAGATACCAAATACTCCGCATTTATCTTTCAACGACTCCTCTCTTTTTAGTTTTGAGATATTAAGCATCATAAAAAAACCCGCTCTAAAGCGGGTATATATTAATTAATGATTTCAGAGGTTATAGACATAATATTCTTTTACAGCGCTCACTGCCGTCCTAATTCATCGCTAACCTTACGTAATAAGAAATGAATATACCGATGGGATAATCATAATGTGTCACTTTAGCATTGTCAATATGATGTATAAGTCACATACATTTGAGACTCTTGAGGAAGAACTTGTAAGAGGTAATTAATAGGTGTCACATTGCCCAATGCTTTATGTACCCTTTTTGTATTGTACCAAAGAAGATAATCAATAAGGCGGGAGTTAAATACGG
>JACRPE010000004.1 GCA_016214055.1 Candidatus Roizmanbacteria bacterium | reverse complement strand
TTAAGATCTCAAACTGAATAATCGAAAGACCTGTAAACCTTAATAGTTTCCCCGGATTGTCAAAGAACTTTTTATAGGTTAACATATACTATTAACCTATCAAAATTAATAATTATTGTCTAATTACGCAATAGTTCTATTTTGTTAATATAAAGGTATGATTGGAAACAAAATTTGTATAAAAAAAAGTACGGCGGGAATAATCCTCATTTCCGGCATATTCCTCATAGGATTTGTAGTAATAACTTCGAAACTTACAAAATCTCGACAAACTGTCAATTCCCGTGCAAGTGAAAAAATTACTGGAGTACCCATCGAAAAGAAACAGATAAGCACGCTTATTCTTCGAGATTTAAAAAAGAAAGCAGAGAATGTAGTAAAAACGGTTGGTTATGAAGGCGAGATAAAGGTTGCTCAGGAGGAGCGCAAAGTTGAAGAAGCTCGAAAAGCATTGATGGAGCAAACAAAAAAATCAGGAGAAACACTTTCCAATTATGGAGATAAATTAAGAGATGAGAAATTTAAATTAGTTGAGCAATTGGTCGAGAGAGAGAAAATGGATGAATCTCAAAGAAAAGAACTTGAAGGTGCACAAGGAGTACTCCTCATTGAAAAGAGCAATGTGAAGCAGGCTGAAGAAGCGGTTACATCCAGAACCGAAGAGGTTGAAAAGGCAAAAGAAATTGTCAAAAGAACACAAGAAATAGTAAATAATTCAGATGGTGCCTTATTGAACCAGCTTCGCTCTGAAGTAGTTCAGTTGCAGAGGGAATTTCAAAACAGCATGGACGAAGTTAACATCGCCTTAGGTGAACTTATTACAAAACTTAACCAAAACAACCTCCCCTTTATTCCGCAACGCATATCCTCGGAGTGGGCGCTTGAATTAGTGGATGCAAAAAGTAGTTTTGACCTCACCCGAATACTTCAATCTGTGAATACTGTTGAGACCTCAGTATTTTATGGCCCGGTGCTTTATATCAGCACCTCAACAAAGACAGCACACGAAAATCTGAAAGAAAAGCTTTCTTTGGCTTTTGAGAATAAAATTAAATACGACGGTAGAAACAATACCCTAAATGAACTGGAAAAGCAGGCTGAAATCCAGGATATGAATGTTTTTAAAGTTGCTGTTCAATTAGGTTATGAAAAAGCGCTGTCCGACCTTGAGGAAAGTAGGAGTAAATTTGAAACAGTAATTTCAAGTGAAAAAACAACGCAAAATTCAGTTGAGCTACTTCAAGTAGCTTATGATAAAGTACACGCAGAAACCCTAAATAAACAGAGAGAGAAAGATATATTGACCTCGGCAATAACGGAAGTTACCAGAGTGAAGACTGAGATACAAAAAATAGAAAAATCTGCTGGCGATGACGTGACTATACCATTGGCGGGACTAGTTGCAGATGCAGATATGCCTGATGAGTTGGGAGAAATAGAAAAGATTCAAAAAAACATAGTAAATGACGAGGTTGGCAAGGTAAACGAGTTACTTGAAAAATTAAGCGATGCTTATGAGAAGTTTAACACTGTATTAAGTCTGTAATGAATATGCACATCCTCAGCTTCTCCTCTAGCTGTAAATATTATCTGACAAAAGATGTAAAAAAATCTCTCGAATTTGTCAACAACATCGTTCGACAGTGTTTATTTTCTAAAGCAGACAATTTACAGTTTACGTTACCGTGACATATGGTATATACTGATGATAATTACCTATTCACACATAATTTATGTTAACTCATGGAAAGTTATGCATAAGTAAAAAAGGCCTATTCTTAGTATTTATAGGAATACTGATAGGGGGAGTAATAATAGGGGTAAATTCATTTGTGATAAATAATAGATATACGGTTAATAATCGAGCATCAGGTCCGTCCGAAGGGCTCAGACCTATTCCAACACCACCTGCGTGGGGTCCTATTCCTTGCATTTCAAAATATTTGAGCAACACGTATGCTATACGCTATGGAGGTTGTTTTGCTCCACCTGAGGATAGTCATACCTATTATTGTCGAGACTGTACCAAATCAATACTTGGAGAGAATGCAAGATACAACTGTCTTGAGACTGATTCAGAGATGTGCCCAATTCCTGAGAAACGGTTTAACTGCCTTGATCCAAACTATACACATAGAGAGGAATGTATAAATAATGTCATAGTGGTACCGAGCTGGTATGTAAGATTGGCAAGATTATTAGTAAGTAACATAAAGAATATTGACGCTTACGTTTTAGATGAAGAGAATGCTACAAAAGCCCGTGCAACTATATTAGGATATGCGGCTTCTTATTTTGGAGAGGGAAATATTAATAAAGTTGGATTGAATATAAGGATTGTGATTTCCTGTTCGTCTCCAGAAGAACAAGAAATAGTGAATGGGGGAACTGACAGATATGTTATTCATTTTCAAGAAGGTAGTATTTGTGGCTCAAATTCACCAGCCTCTGTATTTGAACAAGTGATTCCAACAAAAGGTGGTTAGAGGCCTTTGGCAACCTGCGAGGTTGCCAAGTTGGCTGGGATTTCTTCGTTGCTTACTTACAGCAAATAATGAAGAGGTGGTAAAATAAATCAATGCAAACTTTAAAACAATGGGACTCGTCTGCTTCATGGTATGATCAGAACATGGGTGCCAGGGGGGACAAGCTTAATCATGACATCATTCGGCCGCTTATTTTGAGCATGATTGGCACTCTATCAGGAAAAAAGATTCTTGATTCAGGCTGTGGGAGTGGATATTTCACTGCCGAGCTAGCTCAAGATGCTTTAGAAGTGATAGGTACCGATTTTTCACCAAACTTCATCGATCTTTGCAAAAAAAAATATAGTGGCGTCTCAAATCTCTCATTTTTTCAACATAACGTGAGTGAAATCATGCCATTTGAGAATAATATGTTTGACGTTGCATTGTCGAAAATGGTTTTACAATATGTCGAAGACATTCACCCGTTTGTAAAGGAATCATATCGAGTTCTCAAGAGGGGAGGATCATTGGTCATTGTGATCGATCACCCTTTTAAATACCCGAGTAAGAAATATCCCCATCTCAAAGATTATTTTGATAAAGGAGTACAGACAAAGCTATCTTTGTGGGGAAAAGTTGAGCTAACGTGGTATCCTAAGACCGTGAGTGATTATATTTTGCCCTTTATAAAAATAGGATTAAGATTATCCGATATTCAAGAACTTCCTGAAGAAAAAGAAGGAGTAAAGATCCCGAGAATACTAGCGTTAAAGTTTATAAAATAACATATGGCAACACAATCTCTCGTAAAGTATGCGTGGCTTTCGATTGCGGCGGCTCTGGTCACGATTATCCTTAAATTATCTGCCTATTTTGTAACCGGGTCCGTTGGCCTTCTGTCTGATGCGGTTGAATCATTCGTTAACCTGGCGGCGGCGGGGTTTGCTCTTTTTGCGATCAAACTTGCGGAGAAGCCACCGGATGAGGAACATATGTATGGACATAGCAAAATTGAATATTTTTCCAGCATTTTTGAGGGAATTCTCATTCTCATTGCCGCTCTAGCAATCGGGTGGACCGCGGTAGACCGCATCATTCATCCACGTGACATTGAGCAGGCGATGTTAGGACTCATCATCTCAACAGGCGCATCTCTCGTAAATTTATTTGTTGCTCTCAAACTTTTAGGGATTGGAAAAAAGCACAACTCAATCATTTTTGAAGCAGATGCACATCATCTATTAACCGATGTTTGGACATCAGTGGGGGTCATCGCAGGAGTCTTTTTAGTTTCGGTAACTCATATACAAATTCTTGATCCGGCGATCGCAGTCATTGTTGCCATCAATATTGTGGTTACGGGGATTGTTCTCATGAAAAGATCTGCGGTGGGGCTCATGGACAGTGCTATTTCAAAAGAAGAAAACGATAAGATTATCACTTATCTTAAAACTTTTGAAAATAAAAAAGTTCATTATCACGCCATGCGTACCCGGCAGTCGGGGATGAGAAAATTTGTATCTCTCCATGTCTTAGTTCCCGGAGATTGGTCAGTACAAAAAGGACATAACCTCCTTGAAGAGATGGAGAAGGGGATTCGCGGACTCATTCCCCGCATAACTGTCACCACACACTTGGAACCCATCGACGACCCGGTGTCTTTGGAGGATGGAGGGATCGAATGAAACTTTATCTTTCCTCATTCCGTCTCGGCAATAATCCTGGGCGGTTGTCTGCAATGCTTTCCGGAAATAAAAGTGCCGCAATCATCATAAACGCAATGGATTTTGTGACGAGTGAAATAAGAAAAGAGAAGTTGGAAAAAGAGATTGAAGATCTTTGTTCGATAGGGATTAAAGGAGAGGAATTGGATTTGAGAGAATATTTTGGCAAAAAAGAAGAGCTCAGAAAAAAACTTTCTCAATATGGGATGATTTGGGCTCGTGGTGGCAATACATTCATTCTCCGGCGTGCCTATGCCTACAGCGGATTTGATGAACTGCTTAAAGAAAAAATTCCTGATATGAGCTTCGTTTATGCAGGGTATAGTGCGGGTATTTGTCTTCTCGGTCCAACCCTCAAAGGATTTGATATGGTTGATGATCCTCATAATGTCCCACCCGGCTATAAGCCTGAAGTCGTCGAAGAAGGACTTGGCTTTCTAGATTATTGTATAGAGCCTCATTACCGCTCGAATCACCCCGAATCTGCGGGGATCGAAAAAGAAGTCCAATACTGCATTGATAACAAAATTTTATTCAAAGCTCTTCGCGATGGGGAAGTGATAATCTCAGAAATTTAAATTAGCTCTTTCTTCATTTCCTCACATTAATGATTTGATACAATAAACCTCGTGAAGCTTAAAGAATATAAAATCTTTCCGGTATTGGTATTTATTTTGTCCCTTCTTCTTTTTGCCGCCATTTTTTACCTCAACAGGTCATTCATGGGGAACTTCGATGAATTCGATCATATCGTCGCCGGTTATGCGATGAAGCAGGGGAGAGTGCTCTATTCTCAGCATTTTACCAACCATTTCCCCCTTCCTTACTATTGGATATATCTGTTTACCCCTCTTTGGTCGGCTACATCTCCCGCAAGGACTCTATCTGTTTTTCGTCTCTCTTTACTCATTCTCTATCTCATAAGTTACGTTTTAGTTTTTTTTACTTTCAAAAAGAATACATCAAAATACTGCTTTTCATTGTGGATAAGTATCATCTCTCTTTTTTTTGTAGTTTATCTTGGGTACATAATCATTACCGACACTTTTATCGCGATATTTGTCAGCAGTATGGCATGGATCACTCTTCCCATACTTTTAAAATGGGAGAAGCCAAGCGCGTATTCTCATTTGCTCCTTATTATTTTCGGCTCAATGGCTTTTTGGACGCAACCCATGTTATTTTTTTTATTATTCGTGCCATTTCTGATGGTGAAGGAAAAAAAGTCCATAATAAAGTGGTCGCTTTTTACGTTGATTTTAAACTCTATTCCTCTTCTCTTTTTTTACCTCAACAAGCAGTTATATGACTTTTTATTTCAAGGGTTTTATTTCAATTTTAAAGTTTATTCTCCCTATTATTATGATATGGCCGGACTCACAGGTAACCACACGGTATCTCTCATCATGCTTTATGTCAAAAATGAGTTTCTCTTTTTGAAAGGGCTTTCTAATCCTCTGCAAATAGTACAATTTATCTTTCATCTGTCTTTTTTATGGATGCTATTAACCCTCATAAAGACTAGAAATATTCGGCACATTGTCCTGTTTTTACTTCTTTTCTTTGCCTCCCGCATCCGCGAAGTGAAAGCCGCAGTTGGCACCTCCTTTGATGTGGGGATATACCCATTTATTATGCTTGCCAGTGCTTGCTTCATCTTCTTCATTATTGAGGCCATGAAATCTAAAAAGATAGGAGTGAAATTATTTTCATTAGCTTTACTGACTATCATTATCGTTGCAAATACAATGACCTTTCAGCAGATTTTTTTCCAGTCATTAAAACCCGAATATAACTACCATGTTTTTTGGAGTCCTAAACAAGAGAAGGGATCAATCATCAAGTCATTATCTTTGCCGACGGAGTCAGTACTTATGTATCCCCATGACGTTGACCTGTATTATTTTTCTGACCGCCTGTCACCGGACCGATTTTCATACTGGTTTCCTTGGATCAATGCATGGTCTGAGTATAGAGAAGAGCGCCTCAATGCTCTGAAGAAGAACCCTCCATCAGTCATTTATATCGGAAATTTAGGATATGGAAGTGATAAAAATTATTATGCTCGTTATTTTCCCCAACTCACGGATAACTATATTGAAGTAATAAAAAAGGGAGAAAAAACCGGAGTATGGCTGAGAAAAGACCTTCAGGAAAGATTAAAAAATATCCGTGGGTGACCGACGGGAGTTGAACCCGCAACATTCGCCTCCACAGGGCGACGCTCTAACCAGGTTGAGCTACGGTCACCAAGAGCATTCAAAACAGTCTCTATTTTACCACAGATAAGTCATGGTAAAATGATAGTGCTATGCAAAGAGGCGTCTACATCAAACTCGGTATTTTGGCTTTTCTCATCCTCTCGGGCTTTATTGGATATCAATTTTTCAGCTCTCAACTCAAAAATAAAGAGGCGGTTCTTGGAAAAAAAACACAACTGAGTGAAGTTGACCCAACCCCCACAGATGAGCCTCTTTTTAAAGAAACCTTGAAGCGGGCGGTTGAGTCAGGTCAAAAATCCGTCAATGAAACCGCACAGAATGTTGCCACAACCGTCTCAAACGCAGTAAATACGACTACATCACGAACGGTTGAGACTGTTAAGGAATATATTTATGACAAGACCGTGGGTAATGCACTGCAACAGATCAATAACCTTCCCGCGGCGGAGAAAGAGAAGATTAAGGAGTATATTTGTAAATGACGAACGTTGTTGAAATTTAAAAACTTATCTGTTATCTTTAGTTCACTATGGAAATCAAATACCTTGGTCACTCCTCATTTCTTATCAAAACAAATGATGCACGTATTGTCACCGACCCCTATGATTCAAAGATGGTTGGGTTGAAGTTTCCCAAGGTGGAAGCTGACATTGTGACCGTATCACACGGGCATAAAGATCATAACCAAACCGAGCAAGTGGAAGGAACCCCAAAAGTATTTGATTGGCCGGGTCAGTTTGAGACTAAAGGTGTGCGAGTTTGGGGCTTCAGGACATACCATGATAAAAAGGAAGGTGCGGAAAGGGGAGAAAATGTCATGTTCAAATTCGAGTGTGAAGGCATATCCGTACTGCACTGCGGTGATTTAGGGGCGATACCTCCCGATGTATTTTTGGATGAAATTGGAGACGTAGACGTACTCCTTGTACCAGTGGGGAACAAATATACCATTTCACCGGATGAGGCAATTGAACTCATCAAAAAAGTTGAACCGGGAATAGTAGTCCCCATGCATTACAGTTTTGACGGCTGTGCAATCGAAGGCCTCCTACCCCTCAGTGATTTTTTAAAGAAAATGAGAGTTGAAAATAGTGTACCTCTTGACAAACTCGTGGTTAAGAAAGAGGGGCTAGAGGAAGAGATGAAAGTAGTTATTTTGAAAGTGTAGAATTTTTAATTTGAAATTTATAATTTTTAATTTAAATTTCGAATTTCAAATTTCAAATTAATATGTCAATTGCTTCAGACGCTCTCAAAGTGCCTCCCCAGGATCTGGATGCTGAGAAATCAGTGCTCGGCGCGCTCCTCATTGACTCCTCAGCCGTAAACACGGTTGCCGAATTTCTCCGCGAAGAACATTTTTATCGTCGTGAAAATCAACTCATTTACCGGGCCTGTCTCACCCTTTTTGAAAAACAACAACCTATTGATGTGGTGACCCTCAAAAGCCAACTTCAACACGAAGGAAATATCACTGCCGTCGGAGGGGGGGCTTATCTTTCCGACCTTATAAACAGCGTACCCACATCTGCCTATGTCGAACATTATGCCGAGATTGTAAAAAACCATTACGTAAAGAGGAAACTCATTGAATTGGGTAGTAAGACGATTGAGAAAGCTTTTGACGAAAAGGGCGACGTAAAAAAACTGCTCGATAATGCCGAGATGGAAATATTTGCACTTGCCCAGCAACATGCGCACCGCGACTTTATCGAACTCAAGGAAATCCTCGCCACCAGTTTCGAAAGGTTGGAAGAGTTTATGAAAAATGGGGGTAAATTAAGAGGAGTACCGACTTCGTTTACGGAACTGGACAATAAATTAGCAGGCATGCAGGATTCAAATCTTATTGTGTTGGCGGCCCGCCCCGGTATCGGGAAGACAACGTTTGCCTTGAACATTGCATCCAACGTTGCACTCAAATCGAAGATGGCTGTCGGTTTCTTTTCCCTAGAGATGAGTAAGGAAGAGCTTGTGGATCGTTTATTGGTTGGTCAAGCTGACATTGATGCATGGAGGTTAAAGACGGGAAAGCTTTCGGATGATGATTATCGACGGCTCACGGAAGCTATGGGAGATCTGTCCGAGGCTCCAATCTTTATTGATGACACGCCGGGGGCATCTATTCTTGAAATGAGAACAAAAGCCCGCAAATTAAAAGTCGAGCATGATATCAAACTTATCGTTGTGGATTACTTGCAGTTAGCGGATGCGGGGCGAAGATTTGATTCACGGGTGCAAGAGGTTTCGTTTGTATCACAAGGATTGAAGAACCTGGCGCGTGAATTACGGATTCCGGTCATCGCTCTTTCCCAGCTCAATCGTGCGGTTGAAGCACGCGGCACCAAAAAACCTCAGCTTGCCGACCTTCGTGAGAGCGGAGCCATTGAGCAGGATGCGGACGTGGTCATGTTTCTTTATTATGAAGATGAGACTGAGGATCTTCTCGATCAGACAAAACGTATTGTGAAACTCTATATTGCCAAACACCGTAACGGACCGACCGGTGAGATGGATCTCATGTTCCGCGGAGACCGTGTCAAATTCTATTCAGTCGAAAAGACGATCTAGAATCTCTAGTGTGTCATTCCCGCGTAGGCGGGAATCCATGCTAAAATTTCAATTTTGTAATTATAGACTGGATCCCCGTCTTCACGGGGATGACAAATGTACTAACAACATAGTGTATGATTATCTAGTTATCATTTAAATATAATACTATGCCACGCTTAGTAGTCAAAACAGCCCATGGTCCGCACGAACTTAAACCACAAAAAGATTCTGTCCTGATTTGCATGTGCGGATTGTCAAAAAATCAGCCCTTTTGTGACAAGTCCCACAAGAAGACACTGGATGAAAATGAAAAGGAACTTTATGTCTATGACCCGGTTACGGGCAAACGGACTTCACAAAATGAGGAAGATGGTTGTTGTGGGGGTGAGGGAGGATGCTGCGGGGGAAAATGCAGTTAGTTTGTCTACCTTTTTTGAACAGTCCCGCCTTTCTTTCTATAGGATGATTTGATAAAAAGGATGATTTTGACGATTAGGTATCCCACAAGCCCTCCGAAGACCACATCCAACAGGTAATGGCATCCCAAATAAATGCGTGAAAATGAGACGAGAAATGCGACGAAGTAATAAAACCCGGCTCTTTTTTTATCAAAATATGAAAGCATTACTGCTGCGGCAAAAGCAGTTGCCGCGTGGGTTGAGGGAAATGAGAAATCTCTCGGGCAAGTGTTATTTAAGAGGGGACGAGTTCGCATAAAGACCTCCTTCAAGATATTATTGACCAGCAAAAAAGTGAAACTGCTTCCTGCTATAAAATAAAGAAGAAATGTATGATTGCGCCTTTCTTCAAACAAAATTAATAAAAAGATGAAGACGATTCCCCATACTGCAAAGCCCCCACTCAATGAGAGAAAAGAAAAAAATACGTCAAAAAAAGACAAGCGGGGCATGATATGAAATAGGTAAGTAGTCAATCGGGCATCCAATGATAATAGATAAGGCATGAAATACATTATATAATTACTGTATGGAAAAAAAATCTATCCTGTTTGATTTTGACGGGACCATCGCCGATTCCATACCCTGGATTTTCAAGGAAATAAATAATCATGCGTCGGAATATGGTTTTGAACCCATTCCAAGCGAGAAGTTTGAGGCGCTACGATCATCTACACTGCCCGAATTGGTCAAACAATTTAATATTTCCTTGTTCAAATTGCCCTTTTTTATAGCCATGATGCGCCGCGAAGTAAAGAAGGATATTGACAAGATGGGGCTTTGCGCAGGTATGAAGGAACTTCTTTTAGCGTTACAAAAGAAAGGTTACCGCATGGGTGTGGTATCTTCAAGTCCGAAAGAAAACATTGAGGCATTTCTATTGAGGCATGATTTGAAAATTTTCGAGTTCATCCACAGTGAATTGAACATATTCGGTAAATCTGCGGCACTTGAAGGAGTGATGAGGGAGCACAACATGAAAAAAGAGGAAACAATCTATGTGGGTGATGAGATTCGGGATATTGAAGCATGTAAGGCGATTGAGCTTGATGTTATTTCCGTCACGTGGGGGTTTAGTGACGAGGAAGGCTTACGAAAGCATGGAGCTACTCACCTAGCTAAAAAACCCGAAGACATTGCGATTATAGCTAATAGCTTTTAGCTTTCAGCTAATAGCTATATGTGTTATGGACTCCTTTTAACATTTTCTCTTTCTTTTTTAAACTTTTGATTGGGTAAAAATAGGAGACAAAATAACTGTTGGGAAGCTGTTTTTGAATACGAGAAATGACTTTCTCGATTAACCACGGAGAAATATAAAGATAAAAGATAGTTTGTGTGTCATTGCGAGGAGTCTCGGCGGAGCCGGACGACGTGGCAATCTTTGTCCTAGATTGCTTCGCTTGCGCTCGCAATGACAAATAATCAACCTTAAACATATCCCCCCAGACTATTTTTATATTTTTTCTATTCGGATGGAGGAGCCATTTTACCCACAGAATTCCGATTAACACCGGGTTGATTTCAAGAGCCACAAATTTAGTGTTCAGTTTTTTCTTCCAGCTTTCATTCGCGGCCTCAAATACCACGACGCCATCACCCGCCCCGAGATCAATGATTGTCAGATCATTTTTCAAGGAAAGCGCTTTTAAAATATTTTCTTTATCTTTCATGTTGGAAGGAAAGTAGGGAATGGGGGAGAATTGGGGAAATGCAAAAAGGGTGATAATGATGAGAACGGCGATACAAACAAGAACAACATAAAACATATTGGTATATAATATACTAATAACATGAAAAAGTTTTTGCCCATTTTGGGATTTGTTATTTTCACTCTCCTTTTTCCTTCTTTTGTATCGGCGGAGAAAATTACCGACTATCATGCCCAAATATCATTAGAAAAGAATGGCAAAATACAGGTGGCGGAGAAAATTGTTTATGATTTTGGCAGTCTGGACAAACACGGGATTTATCGTGAGATACCGTCTCTCAAATCAAATAAGGAAGGTAAGAAGCTCCAGATGAGTATTGACGTACAATCTGTCAAAGACGAAAACGAGAAATCATATCCTTATAAAACTTCATGGCTTGACGGGGAAGTATTGCGGATCAAGATAGGTGACGCAAACGCCTTGATTACCGGAGAACATACTTATATCATCACCTATGAAGTGGGTGGTGCGGTTTCTTACTTTTCAGACCACGACGAACTATATTGGAACATCACCGGTAACCGGTGGGTAGTCCCCATCGAAAAGGCATCTCTTGATGTTTCATTCCCCTCATCCCTGTCCGGAGAACAGGTTAAAGCAATTTGTTATACCGGGAGTTCGGGAAGCACGGCGCAAAATTGTTCCACGTCATTTACAGATGGCAAGGTTATTTCTCAGACAACCGAATCATTGGGAGTGGGTGAAGGTTTGACGACCGCCGTTTCTTTTCCCATGGGTCTCGTGGCGCGTCTTGAACCGAAGCCGGTGGTTGATTTTTTTGATACATTTTTAGGAAAGATCGTGTTTGTTCTCATCATTATCGTTGCGCTCGCTTGGTATGTAGTGCTCCCCATTGTCATTCCTTTCATCTGGTGGAAAAAAGGAAGAGATCCTAGAGGTTTAACCGGTGAGGTGAGAGCATGGTTTGATCCGCCCCAGACGCAAAAGGGACGTCCCTTAGGTCCAGCCGAGACGGGAACATTGGTCGATGAAACCGCTGATACAAAAGATATATTTGCCGCTATCATTGATCTTGCACGGCAAGGACACTTCATGATAGTTGAAAAGAAAAAAGGGGATTTCTCATTTGTCCGAAAAGACACTGACCTCGTGAGACTTCAACCCTATGAGCGAGAGTTAGTGAATGGCATATTTGAAGATGGGCTGACGGAAGTCCAACTCAAGGACCTTGAGATGGCAACGACAGTTGAGTCGGTAAAAAATAAATTATATAAAAGTTTGACGACAGAAGGATTTTTTGCACAAAACCCTCAGACGGTTCGAACAGTATGGATGGTCATTGCGGGATTGGCTTTTTTTACCGGCAATTTTTTCTTAGCGCTTGTTGCATTTATTTTCGGACGGGCCATGCCGCGCAAAACTGTCTATGGAGTCGGGCAGGCCAACGTGGGAAAATCTTTGAAAAACTTCTTATCCTCTCAATCGCGGCAACTTGAATTTCAGGCAAAAGAACAGATGTTTTTTGAAAAATTATTGCCCTACGCCATCGCCTTTGGGGTGGAGAAAGTGTGGGCGGACCGTTTCAAAGACATCAAGTTGACTTCCCCTGACTGGTATCAGGGATATGACAATCGGGCCTTTACCGCAGGGTATTTATTAAGTAGTATGAATTCCTCATATTCCTCATTCCGCTCGGTTGCGACTCCCACATCATCCTCATCTGGATTCTCGTCGGGATTTTCGGGAGGCTCATCCGGCGGTGGAGGCGGGGGCGGGGGGGGAGGGAGTTGGTGAGTGTGGGCGAAGAGGGAGTCGAACCCTCACGAAGTTGCCTTCATAGGTTTTTGAGACCTACGCGTCTGCCATTCCGCCACTCGCCCAGAGTGAAAACCAATCTTTACATTATATCAAACTTAAACTTTTACCTTCATCTTCTCATTTGATACATTTGAGTATTAATTTTACGTACTAAATATATATTGACCGTTTAACTTGCGATTTATAGAATTGGAGAACTGAATAATTATGGATATTAACCTATTTACCTGCATTATTTTTTTGCAGGTGAGTAGCCTAGGATGATAGCCCCCGCTGAAAGGCGGTTTTTTTATGGGAAAAACTACTGGAGAAATTAAAGGGAAAGAGTCTTTCGGCCATGTGTGGAGTGTGGCAAAAAAAAGAGCAAATAATCTACTGGTCAGCACTGCAAGAACAGCTGCAAGCGGTTTGTCTGGAGACCCTCACGAAGCTCATACGGATTTTTTTATCCGTGGTTTATCGGTAGAACATAAAGGGCTGATTACTCCTTGGCTCGACTCGATTGCCCTATTCAGTCGCATGCGTGACACTAATCTACTTAAAAATAAAGGGTATGGGGAAGGGGCGACGACGATACTTGCTTTGGCAAATGAATACGCGAAAGAAAATAATATATCGATTGAAGAGGCTCAAAGAATCATGGCTGGAGCCGCAATCATGATGCATGATCATGAAAATATAAATTCATATTCTGAAGCGCTTCGCGGGAGGTCAAACGGTTTACTTCAAACTTTAAAAGAAGGCGCACAGCCGATTCTTGCACACATTTCAGATAATATGCGAGAGGGTCTATTACCCGCGGTCGATGTTGCGTTGGCGGGGGACATCCTTGACAAGGTGGTTCCCCCGGAAGCAGCTCTTATGAGATCATTCTCAACTCAGTACTCGCAGAATAGGCCCTTTCATGTCTCGGGTCATAGGGAGGAAATATTAAACCTCATACGAAACGGCACAAGTACTGGTCAGGAAATCGAAACACCTTTTGATAGTGATGTATATAGTATTTTGCGGCAGGCATATAATCAAGACACATTATTACTTCAAAATCCTCTGTTTAAAAATAATGAGGCCCTTCGAAATCTTCTTGTTTCAAATGCTTTAAGTAAAATAGAACTATTCAGACACATTGGGCGCGCAGTAATGAATGGGGATTACTCCATCTTTGAACAGTTTCCAGATGCGGATGCTGATAAATTGGCTATTAATTTCACCGGTAAACCAAGAATCAAGGGGGAAGAAAGACAACTTGATAGTGCAGACCCAAAAATGTATCTCTTTGAAGAAATAGAGGATTTTGATGCTATAAGTGATGCGATTTATCAAGATATAAGAGCACAAAATCCAATACAATTGGTCGCTGTTGGAAGTGAACTTGAATTTCAAGGCGCAACATCAATGTTTCACGAAACGAACGATCCTGAACGAATCGTTAAACAGTATCACCATGGAGACGAAAAGGGAATGCTGTGGGGTTTTATACCAATAAGTGATCCATTATATCGTGCAGAACTTGTAGCAAGCGAGATTGCAGGTTTAGGGGTATTAGGGCAGGCGCTTAATGCCATACCCGTAATTGTCAAAGAGGAGCAAAGCTGGCGTCACGATATAGGTATTGAGATGAATAGATTAAAACCCGAAAGCCTCACAGGATACCCAACTCCTGAGCAATATCGAAATATTGCAAGACGTATTATTGATTATCATTTTGACTCCAGGCTTTGCCCAGAAGTTGATCTTGAAGACGGAGAAACAATGACTACGTTTATTCGTTCCCTTCTGCTTGGTGGAAGCATACAAGGAAGAGATCCTATCCCGGGAGAAGTTGGCATTTTACGCGAACGATTAAAAGAAGACCCAGCATACCTTGATTCATTGTCCTCATCAATTGCTTCATTTTTAAGTAAATTTGAGCCTACAATTTCCCGATTTGGAAAAAATTTTCATGAACCAATCATGGGGCACGGCGATATTAAATTAGACAACCTTGCCTTGGTCGATGGTGAGCCTCAGATGCTTGATGTTGCTCCCTGGACCGATTGGCGAATAAATAGTAAGCGCATGGATGCGGCTTTTTTATATGCCGATTTGCTGGTACATAAAAGAGTTGATGAAGCAAAAGCATATTGGGATGAATATAATAAGGCATACCAACAAAAGATAGGCGGCAGTGAATACAATACAAAAGCAACAGAACAAGATTTACAAGTAATTGATGGAATTTCCTTAGTGTATCGCTATATGATTCTCTATCGGCTGTATAAAAACAAGGCAATGATATCAAAGGTTCCTGCGGACGTACTTCAATACGTGGAAAACACTGATGAAGCTCGTCGACTTCTAGATGAAGTGATGGCAAATCTCAAAGAGATGACGGGAGCAATCTAAATAACTATTTGATATAATGTTTCGAAAGACTATTTCGTAGAATTATTTGTCGTTATGCACGCAGAAAATAGAAAAATATTAAGGGGAACAGATGCAGTAATTGACACCGTCTTTATTCGTCATGCTCAAAGAGAAGCAATAACTCCAAAAATGTTAGCTTTGAAAAAGTCTCCATCACTTACTCCTGAGGGGATTTCAAGGGCAAAAGAATGGGGGGCTCAGACTCTTCGGAGTGATCAGTTTTTTCTAGGTAAGTACGACCAAATAGTATTTACGGCATCAGCCATTCCGCGTACACATCAGACCGCAGTGGCTATCCGAGATGGGGTAAAGTCTGACCGATCTTCCTTGATGCTATTTTCTAAAATAAAAGGGTCAAAGTACGACAAGATTTTGCGTGAACGACCCGATGGAAGACAATGGAATAAAGCAAAAATCGAATCAGCGGCAAAAAAAATTTTATCACCAGATTCTCAATTTTCATTACAAATATCTAATGAGTGTAATGCCCTTCAAAATAAAATAGATCCGGAGAAGGTTATACAGGAGGCGTTAAAAATACTTAACTCAGATATAAGTACCCTGAGTGCTTATTTATCAATCCACCTTCTACCAGAGATTGCATCACGTCTGGCTCATGATATTGTGGTAGCCCTCTATGACGGTTTTATGGATGAGGAAGAAGTGGATCTCTACATGGCTCATCCAATGAATTATCTTTTAAACCTATCTCGAAGTGTGCTTAAAAGAAGGCCGTCTAATACAAGGTTTCTTAATGTTGGCGTTACTCATGATTTCAATATTGCAGGCATGTTGAAGGGAATGTGTGGTATCAAATCGTTTTTTGAGGTCGGTGGGGCGCCTGATTTTCTCTCATATCTTCATATACGCATGGGGTTGGATGGTAAAGGAGCAAAATCTACAAAGGTATTCTATAATGGGCAGGAACTTGTATTATTACCAACGATTGAGAACTTATTTCATCTAGATGAAAAATAAAATTGAAACTTATAACCTAACAAGTAGTTATCAAAACCTACCGATTAAGGTGCTTTATAGAAAAGGAAAAAAGAAAGCTGGCACTACCCTTGTATTAAATCCAGGAGCTTTTGAGAAGGCATTCGGAGATGATGAAAGATATAAACACATCCTTTTATGGCTTCAGAATAACTTAAAATGTAAACCAAACATTGTGTGGTATGAAACTGCTCGTAAAAACGATCCAGCTATAATTCCTTCAAATAAAGGGGAATACTGGAGTGAAATTTTTAAGGGTAAAAGATTTGAGCATGAATTGGATGATGTGAGGAAAATATATAAATTTATTAAAACAAAACAAATTTATTCTCTTGGTTTTTCCTTGGGGGGGACATTGGGGTTGATTCTCGCCCCTGAATTTCCCTCAGTACAAAAACTTTGCGCGATCGGCTCAGCAATCTCAACAAAACGGAAACATTTTCCGATTTTAACAGGATATCCATTAAAGAAGTCGATTATAAAGAAGCTGGGTGAATATAAATATGATTTTAATATTCTGCAAGGTTCGGAGGAGGAAGTTGTACCCGTTGGTGACGCATCGATTATTTTTCGATCATTAAACAAAGCAAACCTAGCGATTTCTACCCATATTAAAGGAGCTAATCATATGTTTTCAGGAAAGAATACTTTCGGTCTTATTCACGGTGAAAAGCTATTAACACATATTAAAAACTTTTTTGAAACGAATATTTAACCATGACTTTAAGGCCTGCCCCAAGAGAATCGAATTCAGAAGTTGCCTCAAGACGCATTCAAGCTTTGAAGGGAGTTGCGGCCGACTATATTGCAAGATCTTACGCAACTTGTATGAGTGCAAGGTTCAATTTGCCCCATATTCACAAAATGGAACAAGACAAATATTATCGTGAATTTGCCGAAGTCGCACCGATAACCGTATTGAATCCACATGAAGGAGTTGTAGAAAACTTGGAGATTTTTAATGCTAGGGGGGGTAATATTATGATAATTGCAAATCACCCTCCCTATGAAAAAACAATAAGCCCGACCCGCGAACAAGTCGAAGAATCTCTAAGAGCATTAGGAAGAGGGGATCTAATTGAAGGAATGGAGGATCATTTTCCCGCAGTGATTGCAAGGCGAGCAGTTATTGCTAAAACATTAAATCAAGTATTTCCTGAGCTTGATTATCAATTTCATGTGGTGGGGGCGGAGTTTTACAATCAGCCTATGAGTACTATTCAACAGCAGGATGAAACAATCATTGTACCCTATACGCAAACAAGTCATCAGGGAGATGGGTATCTAGAGTTGTATCGAGGAATGAGAATTGCGTTTGACCCATCACGAGTGCACCCAAAACACATTGTTGTTGCTTTTCCTGAAGGAAGAAGTTCAAGGGATGGAATTGAGAAACTAAGCCGATTTCATTCTGGTCCTTTTGGCGTAGCTCAGACATACGCTATAAGACACAATGTACCCGTCACTGTTCTCCCAATTGTTATGGGCGTAAGGTCGGATTTTAGTACTGTAAGTAAGATGCTGCCGCCTTTTCAATTAAACCCAGCAAACCTTGTCGAAACTGTATTATTTTCAAAAACTCAAGCAGAAATGATGCAATTGGAGTATACAAGGCTACTCTACAAAATGGGAAGTTATTATTGGCAAGGCATGGCATATCCCTATGGAGGCCCGAGTAAAGAAACAATAACTCATGATAGCTGACGATTCAATCAGATCAAATCCTTCCCAATTTTACTCCCCATAACACCCTGTTGATTAAAGTATTTCGCTGATTTTTGTTTGGAATAGGGGATTTCGGCTGGGGAGGTAAGTTGTTCGAAGGAAAGGGCGCAGATACGCATACCCGGGTAAAGAGCAACAGGTATTTGCGCGAGATTCGACAGTTCAAGGACAATTCTTCCTTTCATTCCTGGGTGGATAAGGGCGGCGGTTGAATGCACGATTATTCCTAAACGTCCGATTGAGGAACGACCTTCCAATCGTCCCGCGATATTATCGGGCAATTCGACCCATTCCATGGTTGAAGCCAAAGCAAACTTTCCAGGCTGGAGAATAAAGGGTTTATCATCGGGTACGATGATCTTTTCTGTTGCTTGGGCAATATTTTCCATATTACGAATATCGAAATAGGGGATTTGAGTATGTTCAAATACCTCAAACTCATTATGGAGACGTAAATCTATCGAACAGGCAGAAAGCGCTTCTTCAAACGCCGGAAGAGGGTTGATGATAATGCTTTTCTCGGCAAGTGCTTTTTTAATATCGCGATCTGAAAGGATCATGGTACTTTTATTGTATCACAATACTTTCAGGATCTCCTTAAAAATTTCTTCTTTAGACAATAGCTTTCCCTGCTCCACACATTCTATTTTTGTCCAATGTTTATACTTCTTTGCTAATTCAAGATACATTTTTTCCGCCTCAATGCGGTGTTTAATATCTTTTTCATGAATGTCTTCTTTTCCTTTCAGATATGTTTGTATTTCTGTCTTTTTACCCGAAAGTTCTAAGCCAATTTGCCATGGAACATGAAGATAGATTACTAAATTTTCTTTAGGAATCCGGTGGATTTTATACTCAAGTTCATAGAGCCATTTAAGGAACTCTTTTCGTTCTTTTTCATCTTCAAACTTAGCCCCCTGATGTGCCATGCTTGAAGTTGCATATCGATTTGCGATGATGTGTCCTCCCTTATTCAAAAAATCTTCCATTTCCCTTCTCATCGTGGCTCGGTCAAGCGCATAAGCGAGGGAGGCAAGGTAGGGAGAAACTTCATCAATTTTCCCAAATTCACCCCTCAGAAATTTTGCGACGGTTTTGCCGTGGAATGAATGATAATATTGGGGAAAATCCACATATTTGACTGGCATCTGTTTCTTCTTGAGATATTCGACCAACATGTTTGCCTGTGTAGTTTTCCCCGAACCATCCCCTCCATCAATGACGATTAATTTCCCCTGTCTTTTTTTCCCCGCCTGGACATAGGAAACAAAATCGCTTATTTTATATTTCAAATTATCATCATTGTAGTAGCGCAAAAATAAGGACTCGGACGGGTCTCCTTTTATAAGTGGGGAAATCTTATCTTCATACATCGTGGAGACAAGCACGAGAACGGGCTTACCAATTCCAAGCGCATATGTTATTTCTGCGCCAACTCCAAGTGAAGGACGAGATCCTTCAACGATGAGCAAATCTGCTTCATCGATGAGATTATGTTCTCGGGCAAAAATCTGTTGTGACGATAATGACTTATCTTTTGCCAAAATAGATTTATCGATGATTTGATTTCCAGATATGATTTCGAGGCGGTGTTGTTTGATTAATAAGCCAATCTTTTCGTAAGTTTCATGAAGTTCTCCGTTAAAAGATGTTGCTGCAGTAAAGTAAACCTTCATAGATTAATTGTACCACCTTCTTCAACTTTTTTTTCAAGAATTAACTTGGCAATTTTGTCTTCCAACTCTTGGGTAATAACCCTTTGTAAATTACGTGCTCCAAACTGCGGATTATATCCTTTCTGCACCAAATCTTTTACCGTAAGGTCAGTTACTTCAATGTGGATTTTATACAGTTTATACATTGTTTGTTTTATTTCCTGAATCATTCTCTTAGTAAGGGTTAGTATGGACACTTCGGTTACGGGGTTATAGGTGACGACCCCGTCAAAACGATTGAGGAATTCGGGGGAGAAGAGGTGTTGGGAAATGAGGTAGTCGATGAGAGTATTATTTGGTTGATTTTCAACACCTATCGCAACTGATAATTTTTGGAGGACGCCTTGTTCTTTATAAACATAATCCGCGCCGGCATTGCTGGTTGCGATGACAATAAGATTTTTACCGTCGACTTTTTTGCCGAACCCGTCAGTGAAGTATCCTTCATCTATCAGTGTCAGAAAAATATTCAGTAAATCTTTATCCGCTTTTTCAATTTCATCAAGAAGGAGTACCGCATAAGGATTTTCCCGTATTGCCTTTGACAAAAGTCCGGGAATCCCGGACTCGATGGAGCCGATCAAAGTTTTTATATCTCCGGTTGTCTGGTAAAGTGACATATCAAAACGAAGTAAATACTTTTCACTCCCAAAAAAAATATCGGATAACGCTTTTGCCGTCTCCGTTTTTCCGACTCCGGTAGGTCCCAGGAAAAGAAAACTGGCAAGGGGTTTTTTCCGCTTTCCAAGGAGAATAAACGACCTCCTCATGGCGGAGGCAAGCTTTTCTATAGCCTCATGTTGGAATATAATACGTTCTTCAAGCAGCTTTTCAAGATCGATCAATTTTTTCCGCATGCCTTCAGTCAAATGGGTGGGGATGTGTGTTTTTTCAGACAACACAACATCAATAATATCGGGAGTGATGATGTGAGTATGTGTTTGTACACCGCGCGCGCATGCCATATCCAGCAGATTAAAGGCTTTTTCAGGAAAAGGGATATAGGTGATATAGAACTCACTTTTGTCGATAGTGTCAAGGATGGTCTCATACGGAATGACTACGTTATTTTTTTGCTCGAATGAGTAAGCCACTTCCAGAAGGGTATTTCTGGCTTCAAGGGCCGGTATTTCCACCACATCCAACTTAGTAAAAATACGGTTTATTTTATCGTTTCCGAAGATAAAACGTTCATAGAAAAAGGGAGTAGTGATGCCGATAAATTGGATGGTACTTCTGATTCCGTATTTTTCAATGGGTAGGGAAAGGTCAACCCGGTCCGGCGCGCTTGCGACATATTTATCAAGATTTTCAATGAGAAGGATGACGTTTTTTGCATCGGAGGCCTCCTTAAATAAATCTTCCAAAAAATTCTCCCGCTGTTTTTGATCGGTATAGGTAGTCAATATTTTTTCCAAATTTAACTTAAGAATGCGTTTATATGCCAGGATGGGGGAGGATGACCCCTCATAAATTTGTTTAGATAACGCGTCCACTATGGTGCGTTTGCCAACCCCTTCCTCACCGACGATCAGGACGTTTGCCTCCTCATTTTTTATGAGAACTCCTTCCATCTGTTGGATTTCCTTCTGTCTCCCCACAACATTTTTTATCTGGTTTTGATACTCCACGCTCGTCAGATCATCCGTAAACTCGTCTATGAGCGGGGTGTATCCTACCGCCCAGTCACGGGCTAAAGGGGGGATGCTGAGCAAATTCTGTAACTTCCACCACGCTTTTTTATGGAGGTGTTTTTGATAGTATGATTCAAACCAACTTTCAACGTCAACCTTGTTCTCTGGATTGAGAAGATGGGTGGAAAGAAAAGATTGCTTCATCATTTCTTTTTGCTCAATCTCCGTTTTTTCAATGGAAAACTTTATAAGGAAAAGAGGGAGCGACAAAAAGAAGAATAAAATAATAACGGGAAGGAGTATGACGTAAAAACTTTGAAAAAGAAGATAGAAAAGAAGAATTGAGGATCGCATTGTGAATCCGATGAGACGGGAAATGAGATTAAAGAATAGACGGCTTACCATCTCGGTCAATGAAAAACCGCGGCCTGTTTTTTTAGTAATGATATTTTTCCAAGGGGCAAAAAGAGTCTTAAACAGGGCAGACACGGAAAAGAAATAGGGGAAGAAGATAAATAAGTTTAGCGCCCCGTCAAAGAAATCGTGGATGGTGTTTTTGAGGAATAACGAAACGTCTTTTTTCATGGATAATTTCATTATGCGGGAATATGAAGTAAATTACAATATCTTTGAAGTGTCTACGGTGGACCCGGAGGGATTTGAACCCCCAACATCTTCGATGTAAACGAAGCGCTCTACCGTTGAGCTACGAGTCCATGTTAGCTCTTTGCAATTAGCTAACGGCTAAACGTGTGGGCGTGGATAGAATCGAACTATCGCTCTGTTCTTTATCAGAGAACTGTTTTACCATTAAACTACGCGCCCTTTTGGATTATCAATTATAACATAAACATGTGCGGTGTCGAAATAGGTATCGTTATATCAGCGATGCCTGGAGGTGGGAGTAGGGGGGCTTGTTTTTGTAGCGGCGGATTGCCATTTTCAAAATATCTTCGATGAAGTCTCCATAGTCCATGCCAACAAGTTCGGCGCATGCGGGGACACAATCTCCGATATTTATGGAAGGATTTGGGTTAAGCTCCAGCACATAGGGGTTGTCATTCTTATCAACCCGGATTTCAACACGACCATAATCGTGACATCCCAAAATATTATATGTATCAAGTGCAATTTCAGAGATAAGTGAGGTAAGGCGCTTGCTGATATTTTTCGGAGGGCGCTGAGTAACAATTTTTTTATACGCTGAATCATTCTCCCATTTTGCATCAAACGGATAGATATGCCAATATCCTTTGGGCATTTTGTCAAACATGGACCGGGAAAGCGGCAGCACTCTTAAGTTAGTTTCATTATCTCCGATTATTGACACATCATATTCGTCCCCCTCAATATATTCCTCAACCAGTGCCGGGCGTCCTAATTTCAAGATGATATATTCAAGTCTTTTTTTGAGTTCCCGCTTATTGGTGACAACTGACTCATTGGTGATGCCAATTGAGTTGTCGGTATTTCCCGGTTTTACGATGAGCGGATACTGCATCTCATCATCAATCTCATCATCCATGGAGTAGGCATAGTCCCATTCGGGGGTAGGGATTTCATGGTATGCAAGTAATTTTTTTACCCTGATTTTATCTATGCATAAAGCCAAAGTGAAAGGATTTGATCCGGTATACGGGATTTGAAGCGTATCGAGGATGGATGCGGCATGGGGCTCCAATAAACTTGAGTTATTTATGCGTTCAGCTACGTTGAAAACAATATCCACATCACTGCTTCTCAGTTCATTGAATGTTTTCGGTAAATTATTGAAATCAAAAAAAGTCGTCTTATATCCGCGATCTATGAGGGTGTTTTGAATGTTTTTTCCGACTGAGGAAAGGTCCTGCTCCACACTTCCGTCTTCTCCGTTAAAAATGTTGCACGCGATTCCCACATGTAAGCGCCTGATACTTTGGGTGGAAACATTTTTTATCGTCGTAAATTTTGCGGCAAGTATTGCCTCCTTACTTAGGGAAGCGTATGAGTGATTGTGTTTCCGTTCCGTTTTTCCAAGCGATGATGCCGGATCAAACTTCACCACCCGGTAATTGATTCCGTGAAGTATGTCTCTCAGATTATCCTGTGCATCTATCAGATTTTGTCCGCTCACCGTGAGCCACCCCAGATAATCATATCCGTCAGGGGGGACCAGCACGGGGTCTCCGATTTTTTTAAAAAGATGCATTTCTTCCAGATGTTTATTCTCTTTTGCCTGACGTTCAATATCAAGTTGGACCAAAATTCCTGAGTGGTTTGGATGCAGGTCCCATCCGATCAGATGTTTTTTGGGAAGGGCAGGTTTTTCAATTTTTACATACATGCCGAGTGCAATTTTTACCGTCATTTCAATCATGTCCACATCCCATGCGTCCTTTATATAGGAATATACATAATCTCCCCCCATTCTCAAATTGATTTCCAAGGGTACGACCTTTTGTGCGGTTGATTTTGCCTCAAAATGAATGCACCCGTTCTGGACTCCCAACTTTTCAAGTGTTTCCTCAGCCAACTCTAATAAAAGTTGCTGACTCTTTTCCGGAAGACTTGAGGGAATGGACTGCCCGTTATCCACAAAAAAGATATCGCTTGATTTGTTGAAATTATCCGCGATCGAATAAAATTTGACCTTTCCGTTTTGGAGAAGAATATCGATATCAACCTCATCCCCGTCGATGTATTCCTCAGCAAATATCTCAAGTCCATCGGTGAGGGCCGATTCGATGTTGGTCGAAATGCTTTCCCGAACATAATGATATATTTCATCCAAATCATCCACCGTTTCCGCCTTCACCACAAACGCACTGCTTGATCCATAGGCGGGTTTTAAAATAATCGGAAAATGAAATTTGCGTTTAATTAATTTCAGGTCTTCCGCATTTTTTATCAGTTTATATTGAGGAGATGGAATATTGTTTTCTATACAAAAATCACGGAACCAAAACTTGTTTCTGATTTTTTTTGCAATATGAAAAGGTATCCCGATAAAATTAAATTTATCAACGATTTTTGAAGTCAAAAGGACATCATCTTCCCAAAAGGTGAGGACTCCGTCGATCTTTACGTTGGGATTTTCATGGATGAATTTATCAACCGCCGCAATTGACTCGCGGTGATCGGTAGTATCGGCAAATATCCAATGATCTGCATACGATTGCGCCCAGTTAACCTCTTTGTGAAGGATGACAAGAGTTAACCCTAGTTTTTTTAACCGTTGGACGATGAATCTTTTTTTGATATACCCCGTATTGACCAGTAAAAGAGTTTTATTTTTGAGTTCTTTATGTTCTTCGTTTCCGTATATTTTACCGTTACCGCTCGGAGGTTTGTCTTCTTTAGATTTTTCCATTTTTTTCAAAGATATGTACCATTATTACGCATTTTTTTCAATTGTCAATAGATACTTACTAAAATATTTTGAAAAGTAGGTTCTGAGCCAGCACCTGGTATCCACTCCATGCCCCTAATTGGGCTGAGACTTTGTCAAGAAAAATGGGAGGAACATATTTGATTGTATCATCGATGCCAGTTGTTGTCTTTTGCAAGTAAGAATAGGGTGGTATATT
>JACRPE010000006.1 GCA_016214055.1 Candidatus Roizmanbacteria bacterium | reverse complement strand
TTCTAAATGGATGCCAGTATTCATTGATTCGGTTGGGTAACTGATAATAGTCCTCCCCGAATAATTCTAGACATCTGGCTCGGTATTTGATATACCGTTCCCTATCTGAAAAGTGTATACCATGTGCTGACCTGCCTACACGGCGTTCCCCTTTTCCTCTTGATTTTCTTTCATAAAATGAATTAGAATAAATTAAGTTGTCGTTCTTATGAAAAAATCATTTCTCATTTCTTTATTTGTTTATTTCTTTATTTCTTTATTTGCCCTCGTCCCTTCCTCCTTTGCCGGAACCAATGTTGAACCAAATAAAGCTTTTTATTGTTTGAAAAACCGAGGTAATACTACTGACACGATAGCCCTCCCCTACCATGACCCTCCCGCTGAAGGCTCAGCAACTAAATATTTGGCGGGTACTTTTGCTCCAGGCTCTGAGATATATGCAATTGTTTGTGGAGCTGGTGCCGGAAATACCTGCACAACTGGAAATGATGAATATGATTATTTTCTTTTCAAAAAAAGAGGTTTGACCAACAATGTATCCTTTACTAGCCAAAAAGTAAAGGCTGATGGGAAGGGTGTTGCTAATTTTGACGCCGTCATATCTGGTTTGTCTGGTATGACCGGGACTACACCAAGCACCTATGTTTTCCGCGGTGTACAGGTTACCTACCCCGCCCCCGTCGGCTCGGCGGGAAATGACGGCACTCAGAAACAGGGCACCTTTAACTTTGTGTTTAAGGATGGAGGAGGAAACTGTGCACAGATTAATTGGACTCATTATGATCCATACGGAGTGGTGTTTGATGCGGTAAGTTTGGAACCCATCCCGGGAGTGGTTACTACCATTCTTGACTCAGCTAAAAAAAAGATCACTAACACCCAGTTTTTCAATAATGACCATGTGACGGCGGCAAATGGGATATATAATTATGGGGTTGAGCCGGGAACATATTACATGACCGTTACCCCCCCTCCCGGATATAAATTTGAAAAAAATCCCCCTCTCAATAAAAATGCGCAGAAAGTATATAATTTTGAAGACACCATCGGTAGCCGATGTACTATCTACAGTCCGGATGAACCAATTTCTGAGATCATTGATAAGCCGGATGAAATACAACGCAATGCTCCCAATCCCGAGTGCCGAAATATTGCCTTGACCCCCTTAAGTCGACCATATATAGCAGCAAAAGTAACAGGGACCTATGCTAACAGTCAACTTGGCACAGAACAGGCATTTGATGGAAAAGTTACTCATCCTTTTACTTATATTAAGTTATCACAAAATGGTAAAGAAATTGTAGGAGCAACGGATAAAAATGGGAAAAAAGCGAATCAAATTGCGGATAACACGGGCGATTATAGCTTTCAAATAAGCAACTCTTTTTTTACTCAATTTTCCCCTATCACCGTAAACTTTACTAAGGCTGATTTGACTGGAAATCTCGTGACAAAAATTCCCTTTTTCCAACCTTTGAAGAGGTTCTTTTCCGCCCTTTTGTTAAAACTATTTCATTATGATGTAAGCGCTGAGTCTGTCTCATCTGAAATATCAATTGACCTGGTACCCAATTTTATTGAAGGTTTCGCTTATGGCGATCAGGGACAGATCATCCGCAACGCACAAGTTGCGCTCCGGATTAAAGGGGCAAAAGCTGACTACTATCTGACGACTGCTGACGCCAATGGTTATTTCTTTATCGAATCGGGAAACCTGCCCCCTATGGAGTTCACAATTGAAGTCACTTCACCTCTTACTAATAAAAGGTCCTCTTTTCGAATGTATGAATTCGCCAAGGCAAACGAGTCATATTTCACAAAAAATAACATAAATCTGATTACTGGCACACGAGGAGGAGTATCGGTAGCGCAAAAGAGAACCCTCTCTCCTTTTGATTTTGGCAACGCCCAAAATGAGGCGGCAACGGCTGCTGGACAGACGGGGTCAACATCACAAGGTTCATCAAGTTCGAAAAGCTTATCACAAGGGTCAACCGGCACAACATCGAATCAAATCCCGTCAAAGAACAAAGGAGAAACTCCAGCCGGCGTAAATCCCTTAGGACCTGCGGTTGGTATGGTACTCATCCTCATATTCCTCATCATAGTCGCCGGTGGCATTGCCGCATGGGCGATCATGCAGAAAAACCGCCAACAACTCCCGCCGATGTATTAAGAAGTAGTAATTTTGGCAACTGTATACTTACTTAACTTCGCCTCATCTATTTTGAATAGATTGTCAGTTTTAGTTACATCGATTATTCCATTTTTTTCCGGAATCTCCCTTTGAAGTATATCGTCGGCAAAATACCATTTAGTCAGGCATATGTCATTTGCATACTTAAAATTAGAGAGAGTAGATATGTGGCAATTGAAAAGTTGACCCCAACCGGATTCAATCATACCGCCGCACCAGACAGGAATATTGTTTTGAGCGGCAAGCTCTGATACGAGTTTCGCCTGCCAATAGCCGCCAACCCGTTGAGGTTTGATATTTATTATTTTGCAGGCGCCAATGCTGATTGCCTGCTCGGCTGTATGATAACTATTGATACTTTCGTCTAAACAGATGGGTGTTCTTATCTGTTTTTGCAAAATCGAATGATCAACAATATCATTGTATGAAAGCGGTTGTTCAATCATCAAAAGATCCATTTCATCAAGCTCCTTGAAAATAGATATATCTTTTAATGTATAGGCGGAGTTTGCATCGACAAAAAGAGGTAAATCGGGATATCGATCTCTTATAGCGGTAATGAGTTTTACATCTATTCCTGGCTTTATTTTAACCTTAGCTCTTTCAGGAGCAAATGTATCAATATACCGTAATACTCTTTTTATAGTATCTTTTAGATCAACTCCAAGCCCTATACTGATAGCCGCAGGTATTTTTGTTTTAGTTCCGCCCCAAAGTTTTCTGAGAGGTTTACCTGTTTGTTGTGATTTCAAATGCCAAAAGGCCGATTCAATCACGGTTTTTGTAAAATTATTTCCCCGCATCAGTTTATATACTGCTTCCAGCTCTTCAATGGTATCTATTTTTTTATTGAGGATTGCCGGAATGAGATACGTCTTGAGGAGATGTATAGTACCGTCATTAAAATCCGGTTCGTAGAATGGATAATCGAAGTTTGCAGATTCCCCTATTCCGATTAAACCATTTTTATCATACAGTTTGATTAAAACAATCTCGCGGTTTGTCATGGAAGTCACACTGATACGAAAAGGTTCTTTGAGAGGAAGATAGATTTTATATATTTCAGCTTTTGTAATAAACATACCGCTTGCAAACTTACTGCTTAATTATAATGCCTGTCTCAAACTATTGACATCATTTTCATTAAAATCTCTCGTTAGTTTTTTTGGTTCTTATGTCAGCATGGCTTTGATTGACTTGATATATTTTGGCGTTGTGCCGCAACATCCACCAATGATTTGAGTACCATCTTGTATCCATTGCTTTACCGCTTTTAGATAGGTATCAATACTTTTTTCTTGAGTAAACTCCCATCCTTGATCATCTTCAGGCTTGCCGTCTCCTTGTGCATGAGCTGATAGAGGAATTTGAGTTAATTGCTTTAATTTCTTGACTGCTTTTGTTTCAAGAGCTGTGCTAATACAATTTGCACCAATAAATAACGGATTATATTTTTCAGCTAGCCTTACGGCATCTTCTAAAGATTCACCGCTTAAGAGTTGTAATTTATCATTAATGCAAAATGTGAGCGCAACAGGAATATGTAATCTTTTTGATGCTTCAAATGCGGCACGTATCTCTTTTAAAGTGATTTGAGTTTCAATAAGTATAAAATCCACATTCCCCTGTTTAAGATTTTCCATATAAACATAAATTTCACTATCTAATTCTTTTTTGCTCGGAGTTAACGCAGGTGAGTAACAATCTTCAAGCGGCGCAACGTTACCTGCAATATACACAATTTGATCGGGATTACTATTTTTGATAGCATTTTTGACAAGTTGACATGCAAGGAGTGTCGTTTCTCGAGCTTTTTTTGCAGTTAGACTTTTTTTTGCAAATGTTCTTTCTGTTGTTCTAAAAGTATTGGTTATGATAATTTCTGCTCCAGCATCAATATAATCTGAATGGATTTGTTGGACGACGTCGGGATTTGTTAATAAAATTTCTGCTGACCACAAGGGAAGTGTGGTTTTGTATCCTCTATTCAAAATTTCAGTTCCGGTCGCCCCATTCATGAGAATTTTTTCTTTATTCTTCAATCTTTTTTCTAAAATGTTAATTTTTATATATTCACTTATCATAAGTTTTTATAGTTAATATTTTAATTTATTTTGGCTCTAAATGCCAAACGGCAACATGGTGATATACATTAAAATTATCTCTACTTTTATCTGCTAAACGTAATCGTCGTTCAGCTTCATCCGCCTGGATTGGACCAAATTTTCCACCAGGTAGTTTTTCATAAAATAAATCCTCATAGCTTTCCTCTGCATATTTACCTACATAGGAAATATCGGTATCAGGATCTTGTTGTATTGGTTCGGCAGTTTGAACAACGTTTACGATTTTCCATCCAAGCTCATATACCATATCTCGAATGACATTTTCAGGAACTCTTCCTGAAAATACTGCAGACACATCAGTATTATTGCCAACATGTTTGATTAACGCGCCAAGTACTGCCGCATTTAGTCCTAGTCCCCAACGATTATATTTTTGTGCAAATTTTGGTAATAGTTCCTCGTGGTATGTGTCAGCTGTACTGTCATGCCCATCCCTCAACGTAGCACTCTTGGGTAATGGAGCCTGTGGTAGACACATGATGGCCGCTGTATCAATAATTTTTTCCTGTTGTTCTTCAATCCATCGCACAGCATCTCCTTGATACAAAGTATAAGGAGTACGGGAAAATCTATCGAGATTTTGTGCCGCTATATTCAATCTCCAAGCATCAATGTCAATTCCTGTAATTTTTGTAATAGGAGGTAAATCAAGTCTTTTTTCAAGGCCTGTTAATGCCGCTACTGCCTGCAATCCTCCCCCAATACCAAGTTCGAGATATGTCCTTCCGGTAAATTGTTTCGGATGTGCCTCATTATAATCAGCAAGTAAGCGGAACCAGGGGTCAACATCGGTAAAGTCGAATGTGGTAATCAAGTCAGGGTATCTGATACTTCCTACTGTCTTTCCCGGATCTAATTTTCCAGGCGTATATCTATTTATTTCTGCCATATATTTTATAAATTTATAACCCACAAAAAAACCCGCCCTTCCCGGCGGGTGTATTGATTTATTTACATCAAACTACCTCCGCCGTAAGGGCTGAGGCATCATCATGACTGAACTGTTCGATATCAATTTTGACATACTAGATCTTTATCTTAATTTATTTTAGGAAAAAGTCAAGCGGAAATCGGTTCTATGAAATATAGTGTGGTACCAATTAGTTAAAAAATGGCAACTCGCCGTTTCGGAAAAGTTTGCTCATATTCTCGTCATGCAGCCAGTTACCAAGGAACGTATTGATGCATTTGTTGCAGATCTTCAGATTCAATAAGTATAGATTATCAAATTAAAATCCTGATATGCTGTTTCTTTTTCACACCTGTTTACTGCTATAATACCCTTATGAAACTCTCAATAGGTACAGGTGGAACTCAACACATAACAATAGCCTCCCATTCCTCATAAAAATAGCACTTCCCCACCCCAGAAAGGCAAGAATCATTACTGAAAGAAATATTGCCGGAGAGATAGTACATTCAAAACCTCCTCAAATCCAACTATAATTAGTGGTTAATTTTTATCTCTTTCTTAGGAGATTTAGGAGGTTCGTATAAAGCGGTAAGGAATCGCTGAACTTGGAGGTAAGCCTGGGTCTTGATCTGTTCCCTAAGTTCACCGACTGCCTCTTGAAAATCAGCTACCCAACCCGGCCCCTCAGCTTCTCGCGAACGAAACTTATCATGGATCGATTCAATTGCTTCCTTGATCAAACCATGTTCTCGAAAAGGACGGATTTCTTCGGCGACCGTATAAGGACCGGATTTGTAATACAACACTAAACTGTGAATGTCATAGGCATCTTTTTGTCTATAACGAGAACCTATCACAATCCCCTTCATCGTCATAATCCCCACAATGTCCGCCATCTTGATATTGGTTTTGCCTTCAGCTCCATCCGGTAACTTTCCCTTAAGAGTAATGTCAATAGCGTGGTCAAACATCACATCAGCCCCTCTGGCTTTTCTGACAAGAAAATCTTCCTGAATACGCTGATGACGTTTGCTTTTTTGTGTCCCACCATATTCAGGTCCCAGAAAATCAATTTGGATTTGTTCTTTTCCTTTACTTGTTGTTACATTTTTCACAAATGAGTATTGGATTGGTTTTCCTTTTACATCCAGTTTTGGTTCATAACCTCGCTCCTTAAGTATTTCCAAAATTGAAGAATAGCCCTGTTTGTCAATTAGTTTGGGATTAACGGCAATATCAATATCTTTTGAGCCAACATGCCGAAAAGCTACACCGGCCGGCTGGTATTGTTTGAGCAAAAGATAAGGAACCCAACCACCAACCAGCACTAATCCTTCACGATATGACCCAAGGGCAATCATGAGTTCAAGCAGATACGACAATGAAACGTCGGCTATATTTGAGACAAACGTGGTTTTGGTTCGATCATATTTGGTTTGCGTCATAGTTGAACGTTAAAAACCCAACTTTATTTCTCGTAAGTGTTCTGCTTGTTCCGCCCCACGAGCAGGATTATTAAACAAATCCATATAAAGTTGAATGTTCGATACAACCGGAACTTCCTGCCTGCCGGCAGGCAAGGCTTTTGCAAAAGAGGTGGAAATTTTTTGCATCTGGTAAAATACGCCTTCATCATAAGGAATATAAAGTTCAACATTAGCTCCGTCTACAACCTCTTTAAGATCTAAAAGCTTTTTCCAGCGATCTAAATCACTTAGTTGCTTTATATAAAACTGTAATTTTGTAACGCCTCTTATAAATGGCGCAACCAGATCGGCTCCACTAAAGAACGATAAGGCAAAAGGTAAATCTTCCGCCTTTTCCAAGGCAGAAGTAAGAAGCGTTGTGGTATTTTGTTCAAAGCTAAAAAAGGTGAACTTTTGCTGAGCATACGAGGGATATATATTTTTCCATGCTTCCAGGAGTTTACTAGGACTCTTTAAGACGAGCTTATTTTTCTGATTCCGCTCAACTATCTCTTCTTCAATCATTCGGTCAATGGTTTTGTATGTTTGTCCCAAACTAACATTGGCTTCTTTAGACAACTCCCCTAGTAACCAAGTTTTTTTAGGTTGAACAAGAAGAACGCGGGTGATCCTACTCGAAATAGGGGCAAAAAGGTTTTTAAGAGGGATTTTTTGAACAAAAGGATTTTTCTCAACAATTTTTTCAATATACACATCATCTTTCTTGAGGTAGAAATTACCGGCCAAATCCATTATTCCTACGCCTTCTTCCTTGGCAACTTGTCGAGCTGCTTTACCAAAAAATTGTCCTGCTACAAATGGTACAGCTCCGCCTTGAGAGGCATATGCTTTAACTTGGCGGGCAGCTTCTCTAAAAGTGGCTGTTCCACCGGTATTTTTAACTTCAATAGCGATTGGAAACTCTCCATTTGGGGTTTTAAGAATTCCCTGGAGGTCCGGTCCGGATTTACCCATTGGAAGCACGTTAAGACCCTCAAGGGTTAAACCCTCGGGAATGCTGCCTGGAAGCTGATTTATTAGCGTATTTTCACTCATATAGGTATTTTCACTAAACAGTGAAAGTATACTAAATAGTGAAAACAATTGCAAGTAGTTAAGAATTCATCAATTAATGATTCCATTTTAGACACACTTCCCCCACCCCAGAAAAGCAAGAAAAATATTAGAGAGAAACAATTTAGGAAGGATTATTTACGCTCAACCTTTATGAATCTATACCCGCAAGGATTGATATTATATTTGATCATTGTCAAAAACTAACCACCAGAGGTAATTGATCTTCATGTTTAATGCCTGTTGAAGTATAAGTAGTACATTCTTTTATTTTAAGTCCATTAATTGGATTGCATACTTTATTACCTTGATTATTATAATCGCATCTATCTTTGATACTTCCGGAACGATCAATACCACCACCGCCAAGTACCTCTATATTAAGATTATTAAAATCCACAGTACGATTCTCACCAGGGAGAAGGGATTTCGAGAAATTAGACTCAATACCATAACCACCCATAGGAGAATCTAAATTACCCTTATATTCGTTACCTTTTTCATCAATGAATTTACATTCCCTGAAGTAGATCCCAGTCATAAAAGGGTTCACAGAGATATTTTTTATATCAGCTTTAAGATTAAAGATTCCATTAATTACTGGAGTATTAAGTATAGTGACTGAATATTTTAGAATAGGCTTTTCTGTCGGTGTTATAGTAATAGCACTTTTATAATCATTCTTTGATTGTGTATTAGTCCACAATTTGCCTTTTTGAATTGATTTTTTTGTAAAAGTAAATGTTATTAAACTTGAAATTAATGCAGTGATTATTATGGTTATTATTATTGATTTATTCATATGTAAGAAATTACATCTAATATTATCTATATTTATATCGCCTTACCCAGAAATTTCTTCCACTCCTCAATTGTTAGTTTATATTTAGCTCTCAGTTCCGTTGCAGATTTTCCTCTTAATTGATTCCTATACTGTGTTTGTTTATCAAACTGTTGTTTATATTCCGGAGTATCAGAGGGTATGTTTTCAACTGAATATTTTTTTTGTGCTTCTCCCAAAGTGGAACTTTCAGTTTCATAAAACTCTTTCTTGAGCAAATTAAATGTTTTATTATCCATGAAATCAAGTATTTTTTTTGGTTGCCTTAAAGAACTGAAAAAAACCCATATAAAAAAAACTATAAATAAATATATAGCATTTGAAAAAACACTATTTAATCCCGAACATGTTTGATTCGTTGAATGGGAAAAATATGGAACAAGGAGTAAGCAGTTTCCTTCTTTCCACGCCGCCGCACTCATGCCGTAAAATAAAATAAAAATTAAAGCCATTCCCCCTAATAAAAAGAAAAATATGGAATATTTTTCAAAGAAGTTTTTAGGTCTATTTTCTTCTTCCATTTCTTTTTTTAAATTCAATTTTCCCCCAAAAAATGCTTTATCCCACTTATCAGCCTCTTCTGGGTCAGTTATTGAGCCAGTAAAAATATTTGCTCCAGATGTTGGATCTTCGTATGAATATGATGATGTTTCTTTCTTTGAGTTATCCGTTGTCATAGAAATAGTATAACAAAATATTTTTAGATGTCTTTTTTTATTTAAAAACGATTTCTTAAAGGAATACTTCTTTTAAACGACAAATTAATGGTTGATAATGCAATAAAAATCGTAAGACGCCAATAGAATTACATATCATTTATCTTTAGCTGGTTTCTTCTTGAATGCCTCGAGAATAATTTGGACTATTAAAGTGAGTAGAGCAAGTATTGAAACAAAATTGACTATAGGCATAAGAGACTTTTGTGACATCATAAATCCAAACACAAAAGCTATAAAGAAAATATGCAATATCTTTTGATTTCGACTCCATTTGTAAAATCGCGATAGAACAAGAACGATTACCAGAGGAGAAATTAATTTACCTATTTGCTCTCCTACTGCTCCCAATATGGTATTTACTGAAGTTGTTAATGGAATAGCCAGTATAAAAAATAAGACAACGATTATAATTAGCCCAAGTTTTGACTGTAAAAACTGGTAAGTTTTTTTTAGTAACATATTTATTTATTTCAACTTTTTAATTTTCCAATTTGTTTCACCATTAGGTTGCCAAGAAATCCAAATCTCATAAAAATATTTATCAAAATGTCCATCACTGCGAAAGGGAACATAATTTTTAATGTATTGCTCTACCTCTTCGCTATCAATAAGCGGACTTAACAGATTACATACTAGAATTAGTTTACCAGAAAAACCATTGTAATTTCCTAAATTTAATTTTTGTAATTTTTTTCCTATTTCGTTTTCTAAATTCTTAAGTGTAAGAAGTTGCAAATCAGGTTGTCGAGAAACAGTTTTATTACGTGCCGTAGACCACATTTTTTCTGCTTGATACTTGTTATCGTATACTCCTACTAATTCAATTGCTAAATCTTCACCACAGATGCAATCGGGTTCTTTATTTTGAGGATCTCCCTGTCTTATTGAATTAAGACTTTTATTGTCTTTATTGTTGTAAAGAGATAGGAATCGCTTACATGTTGAGATTTCGTGTCCATCTTTAATATTCTTACTTTTCATTCTTATTTAGTTTCTGCTCTACGATATAAGCACCATAAAGATATTTCATAAATAGAACCCACCAAAAGATAATCATTAACCAAAAAGCACCTTCCAAAGATGATGAACGAAAAAGGGAAAATCCACTATTGATAGTTTCTATAACCATCATGATAAGTAATGCCCATTTTTTACCCTTAAAAACGAAAAGTGCCAAAAACAGATAAAAGAGCAGGCCACCCAAGCCAAAATCTCTACGGAGAAAACTGATTATAAAGTTGTTATTGGGTACCCACTGTATTAAGAAAACTAGTCCTGATAATAATATTCTACTTGTAATAAGAAGTGCGGCTATACCCCTGTAGGATTCATATATTTTGAGCGACTTATATTGTTGAATCTGTTTTTCTAAGGTGCTGGAGTCAATTTTCCACCACAAAAACCAACTAAACCAGGAATTATTTTTACTTTTTGTATCATTACTCATTCCATTTCAGTATAGCAAAATGAAGTTTCTAATACCACGTAGACTAATGAACCGGCCTTTAATTAAACCTAATTAAAAAACTAAGGACTATAAAAAAAGCCGCCGGAGCAAGTTTAGAAAACTCACTCCAACGGCTAGTTTAAAATTTATAATAATCAGATTAAGCCATTTTTCTTGAAACTGGTAAAACCATTGGTAGTAACTACCAGATGATCGATCAACTCGATCCCTAATATCTCACCCGCCTTAACCAGTCTTTTAGTGATGACAAGATCATCTTCCGAAGGCGTTACTTCACCTGACGGATGGTTATGAGCAATGATAATCTGAGCTGCTCTCTCCCCGACTGCTCGAGTAAACACTTCCCGAGGATGAATCAGTGAAGAATTTAAAATTCCCAGGCTAACCAATTCTATCAACTTGATCTGGTTTCTCGAATTGAGATGAAAAACCCAGAGATGCTCTTTGTCTCGATCAATTTCATCTTCTGCTTCCAAAAGATCTTTGATTATATTCCAAATCGCCTTTGGCTCGGAAACAATCTTGGTTAAATCCTTCAAATGAATAATCATAAGATTAAAAAGTAATGAAACTAATAAAAAATAGGCCCGGTTTCCCGAGCCTATTTAAACGTAACCAACCATTAACAAGTTTCAGAAGCAAGTTCGTAATTTTCAGCGTAATATGCTTCAACGTCCTCCTGATACTTTGCAATTTCTTCATCAGTGACTGTTGAAGGAGAGGATAAAACTTCATCAATCTCTTTTAACGCTTTTTGTAGCTTAGTCATGGTTATCACCTCCTTTCAAACTGGTTTCGAATAACTTGTCTCGTCTCTTCATAAATTCAGGTGTCCTTAAGTAAGCTCGAAAGCGATTCAGTTCAACCCATTCCGGTTCTTTCTTCTTGTGTGAAAATCTGGAAACAATGAAAATCATTGCCGGAATCATGATCAAGTCAGCCAAAAAAGTCTTGAACATAAGTCTTTTGAAAAACAGAAAACTGATAATCAATGGATAATTTGTTCTGTCCTTCGATTTTTATTAAGTGACTTCGTGCAGATAGACAATCTCCGAGACTGATAAAGCGGTTACAATGGGTAAAGGGCTAAAAAAAGGTAGGAAAATCGTCTATATTTTTTGAAAAAAAATTAAGGTGTTCATTTAAAAGATTTTCCGATTGTCAAAAGTTTTTTCCGAAGTATAGAGAAAGAAAAAAGGATATTTACGCCTGTCAGAAATATCCGAGAAATGGTTTGTTTATTAAAATGTTCAATACGAGGATATTTCTACAGGCTAAATACCCACCTTTTGACAAACCTTTTTTGCCCTTATAATTGGAATCAAGGACAGAACAAATAAACCCTAAGAAGGCTGCCGACTGTAAAACCGAACGTATTTCTCCCTTGTTTTTTGTTTTGTAATTTGTTTGCTTTTTGGTCGCTTTTTGATCGTGGCCGGTTAGTGCGGTGCTGCGTTTCCACACCGTTCACGAAGGCTCGACAAACGAATTATAAAATCGTGAACGGAATTCTCTTATTAGTGGAAACGCAGATAACCGCAAGTGATTTTTTGCTTATCAAAAAATCACTTATATTGTGAGGGCAAGTCTGCTCCGAAGAATGAGGAGCAGAAACTGACTTCCTTTTCTCGAAGGAGGGCGTCGTAAAATTAGCTATTTTGCGATGACCAGTAGGGAAAAAACAATATTGAGCGTCGTAAAAAATCTTTTTACGATGACCGATTATATCTGTCTTGTACCTTTTTTTTCCCTACGTTCCGAGAGAAAACAGCCCGAAGCGAAAAATGGAGGAGATGGTGAAGGAGGACTCCGTTTTGAGCGGAGGGCTGACTACTTGCCCGAACAAACCCGAAGGGAAGATTGCTCGCAATCAAGCACACAGACGATAGCCTATTAGAAGAAAAAGACAATGTAGTGTGGCTTTTCTTATTATTGACCAACCTTAAGAAGGCACGGCAGTGATGGGCTTGCAACATTGGTGAATGTAGCGGAATGATTTGTTTTTGGTATTGACCGAAGGTGAGGCCCGGGTTCATTTGATCACACCGTTTAAGCCATTCAAACACGGGCATTTGGGCTCATTAGTTATTTTTTCTTTAACACCCCGACAGATAGCCTTTGAAATCATTACCCAACTTTACGAGGGGCAATAGTTGGCGGTTGACTTTTGCAACAATTATTCTGATTGATATTTTTTTCTATAAACTTGATATTTTCTCAAGAGTAATACTGTCAAAATTTAATGACTTTATTCTTTTTCCGATGGAAGGTACTGCTTTTATAGTTCTCAAAGAATTTCTTCATTTTGTGTGCGTAAGAAATGTAGATTATTTCAAATTTATGGTTCTTTATTGATCCTTCTCTTTCGATTTTGGTTGTTTGTTCATAAAGTTGTTTTTTGACAGCCTTTTCATTCTTGATTGGTTTTCTTACCGGTTGACAGTTTTGTTATTGTGTTGGTGTTGTCAAGGTGTGGCAGGATTTGGATTGAATAGGTTTCGCGGTTGGTTGAATTTGATTTCATTGTGTTTTATCTGATCTTCTTCTACCCTTTCTCTCCATATGAAATACCAATACATTTTCAGAAGGTTAGGAAGGGAAATATCAAGAATAAGAAAGGAGAGAGATCTATCACAAGAGAATTTAGCATTTGAAGCCAATATTGACCGTTCATACATGGCAGAAATAGAGGAGGGAAAAACTAATCCCAGCTTAAAAGTGTTGTTAAAAATAAGCCGGGGATTAAATCTTGAACTTTGGCGGCTTTTAAAGAGTATCTAATCTCTGATAAAATGAATTTAAAGATGTAAATTAATATGAAAATAAAAATCAGTTCCTCTTGGGCGGATTTAGGAATAAAAGATGAGATTGGTTTATTAAGCCAAATATATGGCGGATTTGCTTATCCTGTTAACGTCATCAATATAGCCCATACCGATTCGGAATATGCCCGGGCATTTGTCGAATCCCAGGAATGTTTTTGTGGCATTGAAAAATTATCTACGATTGATAAATTTGTTAAATATGGTGCCTTAACTATTACTGATGAAGACCGGATGAATATGAGTCGGCCTGCCTGGTGTTTACATGACTTTACTGTCTCGGTTGACTGGACAAAACTCCATAACTTTGCCGGCTTTTATCATGACTTTGAAGCTAAAGAACCTTATGGATCAATCCAACAGGAAAAGATTGTTCGGAAAATAATTATTGAGAAAGTACAAAATTCCAGGTCCCGCGAACTTGAACTATCGGAAAGAGATCTTGGCACTTTTATTGCCAAACCAATCGACGTCGAACATTATTCTTATGATGATAATCCTGATCTTCACATTAAGTTCATGACAACCCTATTTCAGCTCGAACGGGAAAAGTTTATTAAAATTCTCGGCCTTGATTTTAACTTTGATGCCAATAGAAAATTCTTTAAAACCGTTTCTTCAGATTATAATGATATCAATCCAATCTACGACGATTATTATTACCCGGCCGAGCATTGCCATGTAGAAATAGAGCTTTTGGATAACAAAAAAGAAAATAAGCAGATAGATGAGAATAATATAAGCGGAGCAACAAAAATAATTTCTATCACTAAAAATTGGCGTTTAGTGGAAAAAGAATATAAAGCTTACATTTATCATGGCAATAAAAATCTTTTTACTTTTTCCCGTATGACTTCCAACACCTATTTATATTTTAAGCACCTATGCAAAAATTACGGCAAAAAGATAGCCTACGAGGAAATGTACAAAGTTGGCAGTGAAATCAAAGACAGAACTAATCCGAAACGCTGGGAAACAAATGCCGGCGTCAGACGAACCATCAATAAACTTAAAGAAAATTTTAAAAATAAAAAGATAAGACAAATTCGCATTAATACGAAAGAATATCTTGTATTAACAATCTCTTCATAAACTCCCGCAATACTTCCCCTAACAACTCCCACAATTAGCCCCTTACTTTCCTCTATTGAAAGGCTCTAATTTAATCGCCTAAAGTGAAAACTAAAAAGATGAAAAAATATAAAAATCTATGAAAACTCAAAAGATCGCTCTTAAAAAGGAAATGAAAAGTCTCCGCCAATCTATTTTCATGAAATGCCTGGACTGCACCTGTTGTCAGTCTAAAGAAATTCTCCTTTGCGAAATCCCCGGTTGCCCTTTATGGAATTTAAGGCCAAAAAAACTAGAAGGCCTATACGTTCTTATCGAAAAATTGAAACAAAAAAATCCTGATCTTTATGTAGTTAAAAAATAATATGAACACATTTTCCACCCAAGACTTTTACATTTCCTGTGTTCTAAAATCAGCCGGACTTCAATTACAAAATCTCATCCGCAACAGTAACGGAAAAGTTACGTTCGTATTCGCAAATCCCGACCAAATTGCCGAAACAACTATTCAAAAACACTGGAACAAAGAATTAAAAGTTATTAGTTTAGAACTTGTTGAAGCAATAAATCAGCTTAAAACAAGAATACATTCGGGAATCTAATATGGCAAGAAAAGTCCGTACCATTTTAGAGGTTTCCTATAAATGGAACGGTAAAAATGAGACGGAAAGACTCAACCGAGTATATGACATGATTTTTGATAAAGTTATAAAAAAACTAAATGAACATGGAGGACGAGTACAAACAAAATCAAACAAAATATAAATTTGGCGGAGCTATTCCCCTACTTCGGAAATTCCAGCAGGATTCTTTTTGGACGGAAAGAAGAAAGTATTCCCGGGCAGAAGCATGGATCGATCTTCTCTTTATGGCACGATACGGGACCGAAACAGAAGAAATATGGAATAGGGATGAACTTATCCCAATTAAATATGCCCAGATCCTTACTTCAGTCGTCACTCTCGCAAGAAAATGGAAAAGAAGCAGGGCCTGGGTAAAAAACTTTATAAATGTTCTAGAGAAAAAACAATCAATTTTAATCATCACGATGGACAACAGAAGAACAATACTTCAGATTGTCAATATGGGCAAAATAAAGGAACTACTTCAAAATAATGAACAGCAAACCTTACACCAGACTATACAACAGAAAAGCAGCAGAAAGACATATAAGGATAAAGACAATACAGTTAATAAAGAAATAATAAAGAGTGAACCCTCTATAAATAAATTGCTTTATTTATTTTCAAAAGTTAATCCTTCTTACGAGCGCTTATTTGCCAATATGACGGAAAGAGCCGCCCTTGAGCGAATGATTGCCAGGTATGGGGAAGATAGGATGTTTAACCTTATAAGCCATCTGCACGAAATAGTTAGCAGACCCTATGCTCCCCGGATAACCACGCCATATGAATTAGAACTAAAAATGGGAAAGCTGCTTCTTTATTTAAAGCAGGAAGAAAACAAGGATCAAAAAGGAGGTGTTACAAAAGTATGAACCCAACGGAACTACCGGAGAGATATAAATATTATTTTCTTGTTTTGTCTAATAAATGGGAACATCTTGTTAACGGAGAAACAAAAAAGAATATCTTAATGTCGAAAAGTCAGTTTATTGAGCTTGAGGATGGCAATTGTGTTAATAAGTCTTATATCGTCCAGTTCAAATTTGATTCGATTACGACAACGGATAAATTTAGATTATTACCACAAGCTGAAATCGATTCCATTGTCAGGGAAATTGTAAAGAGAGAATAAATGAAATAACTCTTGCTATGTTATTTATTGTTATCTATAATAAAATGTAAAGATATGGAAAAATATATGTTATTAAAAGAAATAGCTTCAATTTTAAGGGTACATATACTCACAGTTCGGCGTTGGGTAATCAAAGGAAAATTACCGGCATACTCGCTCGGTAAAGAGTACAGAGTCAAGAAAAGCGAGTTCGAAAAGTTTTTGAACGATAGGAGGGTGAAGCCGTGAAAATAGCCGCTTTATACGCCCGCGTTTCAACAGGAAATCAGGAGAAACAGGAAACCATTCTTTCTCAAGTTGCCGAGATAAAAGAACGCATTTCAAAAGATGGTTTGATGCTCGGAAATAACCTTTCCTTCGGTGATGAAGGCTGGACCGGAAGTGTCCTTGCCAGACCGGAATTAGACCGATTAAGGGACGCTGTTAAAAGCAAATTATTCCAAGTTTTATATGTTTATGACTTAGGCCGTCTTTCTCGTGACTTTCTCAATCAGTTAATTTTAAAAAAAGAAATTGAAGACGCTGGCATTAAGATAGTATCGCTCCATGATATCAACAACGAAACCCCAGAGTCCGGATTTGCCCAAAATGTAATGGGGCTTTTTCATGATTATGAACGAATAAAAATTGCCGAAAGATTTCGGAGAGGAAAGTTATATAAAGCAAGGAATGGTATTTTATTTGGCTGGAATGCTCCCTACGGATATAGATATATCAAAGGAGATAAAAAAACTATCCCTGGATCTTTTGAAGTTGTCAAAGAAGAAGCGGAAATTGTAAAAATGATTTTCAAGTGGTTTGTTGATGAGCAGATGACAATTCGTAAAGTTATATCGAGATTATTTGAACAGAAAATATTACCAAGAAAAAATAAAAAAGGTTATTGGTCAACCAGCACTCTTTCAAGATTACTTCGGGATGAAACGTACATTGGAAAAACCTACTTCAACAAAAGAGTTGCTGTAGAATCTATTAATCCTCGTAAAAAAGATGGGTATAGAAAAATAAAAAAAACGAGCAGAAAAAATAGACCACCGGAAGAATGGTGCCCAATTTCAGTACCAACAATTATTGATGAAGACACATTCATTAGGGCTCAACAACAACTAAAAACAAACTCTCAATTCTGCATGAGAAACAAAGTACATGAATATTTATTATCAACACTCGTCAAGTGTACCTGTGGAAATACCCGAGCCGGTGAAGGAGTGAAAAGTCATTTGTACTATCGTTGCACCGATCGAGTGAATCGCTTTCCCCTACCTAAAGAATGCTTCGTCCCCGGAGTAAGCGCCACTATTCTTGATACTAAGGTTTGGAATGAAATATATAATTTGCTCACTGACCCCAAACAAATTGAAAAACAATATAGCCGGTGGAATATGCGAATAGCAACTATTCAAAATAACAATGACTACATTGATGTAGAAAAATTAAAAAAAGAACTGAATGAACTAAAAGAACAGGAAGAACGCTTCGTTAAAGCTTATGGAGCCAAGGTTATTAGTCTTGAACAGTTACAATCACAGTTTATGGAAATTAAGCTCAAAAAAAGCCAGATTATGAGCAAATTAGCTACATCCCGAAACAACAATCCTCCTGCACAAAAGTCTATAATTCTTCCGGATTTGAGACAGTTCTGTGATACAATGAAGGCTGAAATTAAAGAATTGAATTTCAAGGAACGGCAGTATGTAGTTAGACAACTGGTTGATACCGTTGTCACGGATGGAGCGATTGCTTCGGTTGAAGGCTCTATACCGTTAGTTATTCCAGAAGAAAACACAAAAAACAATTATGGGCAGAGTTCTATCAATTGGCATCGTCGGTCTTCCAAATGTTGGAAAGTCAACGCTGTTTAACGCGCTTCTGAAAAAACAGGTTGCGGACGCGGCGAACTATCCCTTTTGCACCATAGAACCAAACATTGGCATCGTGGAAGTTCCGGATGAACGACTTCCAGTCCTGGCAAAAATTGTTAAAACGGATAAAATCGTGCCTGCGGCGGTTGAATTTTATGATATTGCTGGGATTGTGAAGGGTGCATCAGTCGGCGAAGGACTGGGGAATAAATTTCTTTCCCATATCCGGGAAGTTTCTGCAATCGTCCATGTAGTGCGACTTTTTATTGATGATAATGTCATCCATGTTGCAAATAAAGTCGACCCGAAAAGTGATATTGAGATAATTGAGTCTGAACTCATCTTGGCAGATCTGGAGACATTGAGCAAGCAGAAAGAGCCAAGAATGAATGCAGAGAAAGATGAACTTGCCCGTTGGGAAACCGTCAAACGATTGAAAGAGGAACTAAATAAAGGCAAATCCGCACGCAATATGACTTTTACCGATGAGGAACGCCTACTCATCCGCGACTTGAATCTTTTGACTATTAAACCGGTTATTTACGCCTTTAACGTCTCCGAATCCCAACTGGAAAATCAGGAAGAGACAAAAAAACAAATTGAATCCCTCCCTTCGGTCGGCAACTGGTTATACTTTAACGCAAAGCTTGAGAATGACATTCTCGCCCTCTCCCCCGTCGAACAAAAGGAATACTTGGATCAATATAAACTTTCCGATACAGGGCTCAACCGCCTGATAAAAGAGTCGTATGAAGCTCTCGGGCTTATTTCATTTTTAACCGCGGGGACGCTTGAAGCTCGAGCTTGGACCATACAAAAAGGTTGGGCGGCACCACAGGCGGCAGGGACGATTCATACCGATTTTGAAAAGAAATTTATAAAAGCAGACATCGTGACTTACGATGATTTTGTGAAGTGTGAAGGATGGGTCAAAGCCCGTGAAGTGGGAAAAGTGGTGAGCGCAGGGAAAGATTATGTGATGAAGGATGGTGACGTGGTTGAGTTCAAGATCGGCGCGTAGATCTCCAATAAGCTCTCGGGAATCTCAATGCAGAAAAGAATGAGAATACTACTCCCTGCCAACCATCTAAAATCCCCTTATGACGAAAGGTTGTCATGAAAAACCAGGAGAAGGGCTTTAAAAACATATAATCGAAAAATAATCTTATGTTAGAGATCCCTCCACTTCGGTCGGGATGACAATTCCTTAATTCTTCTGCCATAAGAGTAATATAACGGGAATTTCTTTCTAAATAGCGCTTAAATGTGGGAGAATCAATATGTCTTAACGGATTCTGTAACCACCCCACTCGCCCTTCAACTTCCATGATTTCATGTACGTCTTTACATGGCAAATGAGCTTTTCCCTTTTTAAAGAGACGAATTACTCCGTCGGGATAGACTCCCCCATAACGCAAATATTTTCCAAGGAAAAAATTGAGGCGAGGGATGAAAAAAGCATTATAGGAACCCTGGCAAGGAAGATGATGAGACAGGCCTCCGTTTTGCGAAGAAATAACAATATTTTCATGCCTTTCAAACAATTCCTTTTCCGGCAAATTCTTTTCATACGCCTCCAACTCCCCCTCACTCATCTTTATTACTTTTTTTATTTCCTCCGCCAGCTCAGGGCTCACTCTTTCATCCGCATCAAGCTGTAAAATCCACTCCCCGGTTGCGGCGTCGATAGCCTTTTGCTTATTGATATGGAACATCGAGGGATTGGAGGTTATGAGGACGCGTGCACCCAATTTATGGGCGAGTTCGGCCGTTTTATCAGTCGATGACCCGTCCACTACTATCACTTCATCAACTAAACCCTTGCACGAGGTTATACATGCCTCAATATTGGCCTCTTCGTTGTGAGTTGCGAGTGCTAAGGATAGTTGCATAATTGTATTGTTTCGTTTCATGTATGTCATCTCGAACGCAGTGAGAGATCTAGCGACCGAAGGGAGTGTATATTATTTTATACGCTTTGCTAGATTTCTCAGTCGTCCTCCGAATCGGAGGACTCTTTCGAAATGACACTACAACGATATATTTTGACTTATTCTCATTCTATTATATAATATCCCTATGCTCAAAATCGTCCAAGTCCCCCACAAAGTGTTGACCAGCCCCACCAAACAAGTGGACGTGATTGACGAGAAAATCAAAAAGCTCGTGTATGACATGGAAGAGACGCTCGTAGCCCAGGTTGATCCCCAGGGAGTCGGTCTAGCCGCAACACAAGTCGGATATGGCTTGGCCATATTTATCATGAAGCCCTCCCCTAAAGCGAGAACGGAGGTGTGTATAAATCCTAAAATACTGAAAGTTGAAAAAAGTCATCAGTCTTCAGATGTCGGTCATCAAAAAAACAGTCTGCAGACTGACGACCAACGACAGGCGACCGAAGACAATAAGAAGCTCGAGGGTTGTCTCTCCATCCCCCGCATCTGGGGACCCGTCAAACGGCCCCAAAAAGTACTTATGGAGTATCAGGATTTGAACGGTGAAAAACACAGCAAGTGGTTTACGGGGTTTAAAGCTACGATAGTGCAACATGAAGTCGATCATTTGCAGGGCATACTATTCACCCAGCGGGCACTTGAACAAAAAACTACGCTTTATGAGGAAAAGGATGGAGAGCTGGAGAAGATGAAATATTAATTTGAAATTCGAAGTTTGAAATTTGAAATTACTTTGATATTTTCTTCGCAGTTTTCTTTTCAACTACCTTTTTGACTTCGGTTTTCCTTGCTTCGACTTTCTTGACTTCAACCTTCGGCTCATTTACCACCAATTGGACAAAAGGTTTGACTCCATCGGCGATATCTTTCTTCACTCTTTTTAAACAGCGTGTGCAAAGCTTTACTCTTTTAATCTTACCTGCCACTAAGATGTTGGCAACCTGAAGATTTGCATAGAAGATGCGTTGTACCTTGGGAGCTCTTTTTTTCCAGCGACCTCCCGCAACTCCCCTATGGTGAGTGTGGGTGCGTCCCATAAGGACTCCTTTACCGCAGTGATAACAGTTCATAAGGATTTATGATATCATAGTTGGAGTTATAAATCAATTATAATTTTAATTTGATATCTCAACTTTTCTCCAACCCTCTCGGCTTTGCGTTTTACATCTTCGCACTCCTTGTGGCACTTACGATTCATGAAGCATCCCACGCATGGGTAGCAGACCGGCTGGGTGACCCTACTGCGAGGCTTCAGGGCAGGATATCTTTAAACCCACTCGTGCATATTGATCTGTACGGAGCGATGTTTCTCCTCTTTTTCGGCTTTGGTTGGGGTAAACCGGTGCAGTTTGATCCCTTCAACTTAAAAAACCCACGAAAAGACGGAGCCCTTATCTCTTTAGCCGGCCCAGCTTCAAACTTGTCATTGGCGTTAATACTGTCTATAGTACTCAGATTGTTCATCTTTTTTAATCTTTCTAATTTTTTTATTATAGGGTCAATTCTTTTCGTTCCTCTCATTTCTATGAACGTCATCCTCGGGCTTTTTAATCTGATCCCCATCCATCCTCTTGACGGATTTGCAATCGTGAGTGGTTTACTTCCCCGGGAGAAATCCATTGAGTGGGAAGGATTGAGAAGGTATGGTATGATTTTCCTGATTCTTTTAATCATCCCGTTGGGGAATGGCTCCATGCTTGATACATTTCTTCATCCGCTGGTAAGATTCGTGACGAATCTGTTAATTCCCGTGAGCAGATCGGCTGGAATTCTGTGATATAATCATATTTTGTAGCTTAAACGCCTTGATAGTTTAGTGGTAAAACAAGCCCTTGGTAAGGGCTAGAGTGTGGGTCCGATTCCCACTCAAGGCTCATTTCTTCCCCATCACATGATAGCTCACGATTGCAGCAGAAACGATCACGTTTAAGCTTTTATTTATCCCCCACATCGGAATTTCTGCAATATGATCGGCAAGCGCAAGGGTTTCTTTGGTCACTCCAAAAGTTTCATTGCCTAAAATAAGCGCTACGGGGAAAGAGTAGTTGATTTGAGTATATGGAATCGACTTTTCATTTTGTTCAACTGCGATTATTTGTACACACCCCTTGCCTCCCCTCTCGAGAGGGGAATTTGAGGGGTGTGTTTTCAACTCCTCAATAGCCTCCTTAGCAGTTTTTTTATACTCCCACGGTACTATCTTATATGTCCCTATTGAAGCCTTTTTTATCTTGGAGTTAGGAGGGATCTCCATTTGCCCACATAGATACATTTTAGACACTCCAATAGCGTCAGCCAGCCTGAAAAGGCCTCCGATGTTATAGGTATCATAGACATTCTCGAGAATGAAGTAGATCGGATGTCTTTTGAGGTTTTTAGCCTCTTCTTGAATATCGTCCTCATCCACGGTACGAAGCTCCTTGGCGTTTAGTTTCATAGAGAATTATAACATTCTATCTTGTCATTTCGAACTCTGCGAAGCAGATTGAGAAATCTAGCGAAGCGTATAAAATTATAAACGCTCGTTTCCCTCGCTGGATCTCTCACTTCGTTCGAGATGACTGATTGGATTAGTAACCTATAGTTGACAAACGAAGTAACCTGTAGTATAATATCTGATATGAAAAAAGTTTATTCTTTTTCAGCAACACTTTTGGTTTTAAGTTCTGTCTATATGATGTTCGCCTCCCCTACTATGGCCCAGTATGGACAGTTCGTCCAGCCAACCCCAGCCCAGACTATTCTTATTGATAAAATGGTATCTAAGCCATATATACCCACAAAAGGTGGCGTCGTTAACATCCAATATGTTGACAATCTTACCCCTTCAGATCCCCGCTTTTCACCGGGTCAGGAGGTTATGTTTAAACTGAAAGTAAAAAATACCTCAAATATAACTTTGAATAATGTTACGGTAAAGGACTATGTTCCCGCCTATATCGACCCAGTTGAGGGACCGGGAACGTATGATGCCAATAGCCGTGTGATTGCTTGGGATGCGGGTTCTTTTGCACCCGGTGAGGAAAAGACCTACTTCATCAAAATGAAGCTGGTCAGCCAGGACAAGATGCCTGCAAACAAGGGTCTGTTCTGCCTTACCAATAAAGGTCAAGTCTATAACGGATATGCCTCAGATGACGATTCTGCTCAGTTCTGTGTGGAAAAGGCAGTCGTAGGAGTCACAACCGCCCCTAAGGCCGGACCTGAAGCGGGAATCCTGCTTCTGGGAGCTCAAGGAATCCTGATGGGAGTCGGTTATAGCCTCAAAAAGCTGACCGAGCAGAAATAATAAACAATATAAGGTAAAAAGACCAGGCCCAAATGCCTGGTTTTTTTATGGTATGATATGACTAACCTTATGAAACAACAAAAAGAGAAAGAAATCGACCCTTCCTTCCCCAAATCCGTGGAATCTACTTTGAAAAAGGCCGAAAAGATGGCCATTGAGCTTATCAAAAAGATACACCTCCGCCTCAATTCTCCTGTTGAAAAAGCCGCAGATAAGGCCGGTCAATTGACCACCGTGGGTGAGCTCAAGCTCCTTTTCAAGAATGCCGCAAAAGGAGAGGCAAAAATCGCTCTCAACAATATTGAAAATGTTGTACTCGCCGGTCTTGCCCTCGTACCCGTGCTTGGAGAGGCTGAGGGAGGCGCAATCGCCGCAACCGAGCTCGCCGAGGCGGCAGTACTTGAGGGAGTTTCGGTTGAACAAGCAGAGGCTTTGGCTAAAGGAGCCCAGGTCACGGCTGGCGCTGAAGTCGCCTATCCCCTTTCAAAAGTCATAGGAGTAGAAGGTGCAAAACGGTTAAACAAAGTGTTGAAAGCCGTAGATCCCTACCCTGATCTCCACCCCATCATCCCCTTAGTATCAGGTGGCGCAGAACTGGTCGGGGTTCATGGCGCGGCCGCGATACCTTCCGCGGCGCAAATACTGGTCAATGAATTCAAATCCGTAAAATTGGCCGCAGAGACCGCCTTTCAGGCAGGCAAAATCATCCTGAAGAGCCCTGAGGTCCGACGCATGAAGGAGTTCGGGTCGTCAGTATTAACATCATTGGGAGCCAGGCTGAACGGCGCCGCAAGTCCCCGCGCCGCACAAGCCGCCCAGGCTTTCAGATAACTATGGATAAAAAAACAGCTTTAATCATCCTGCTTGAAAACAGCTTCATCGTGCCTGACAAGGCTAAGGTGGCTATTCTTAAACAGCTGGACAAGCTTCCTTCCGCACAAATTGACGCTTTGGGCAAGCTGTTGGCCCAGGAACGCGAACTCCTTTTAAAAGATAAAGACGCCATCCTCAAACGGGCAAAACTACTGCTGGACACCATCGAGTTAGTTGTATAATTGAGTCAACATGGACACCCCTCCCCTACCGAAAGAAGAGACGCTTGATGCACTTCTCAAAGAAGCGGAAAAAGATGTTGAGCATGATGAAACAGCCTCAACTCAGGCTGACAAAGTCATTCTCCAGGAGATTGCGGCAATTGAAGGAAGTAAGGCAACAACCGAGCTTGGGATTCAACGAGACCTTCTTTTGGAGGAAACCGATCTCACCCGCAAAATCGAGGCTGAGCTCTGGAATGGAGCCCACATCGCCTGCCTGCCCTACTTCTATGAAACCTATACCATCCAGGCACGAGTCGAGCCTGAAACGCTCAAGAAATACAATAAAGCCACCCTTACCACCTGCAGTAGATTCAATGCCCTCGGAGCAAACGGCCTGGCAATGGTTTCGCCTATCGTAGACTTTATCCGCAATTACCCCTCCTATACCCCGGCTGACCGGAAGAAGCTCGATGATGAAGTAGTTAAACGGGTCGTAAACTGGCTCAAGGTTGATATCATGCCTGAGTCGCGCCCCCGGCCCATCCTCACTCAGAGCCTTGAAAAGGTCATGCAGGACATCGCCGAGGCTGAACAGGTATTTGTCCGTGCCCAACCTGAGGCTGTGTACATGGAAGAGGAGGCTCAGATGGCCGCAGTCAAGGCTATCCGCAACTCCATGTTCCTGCCGGGAAGGGTGAAAATAAGCCTTTTGGAGTCGCTCAAAAACATGGCTAAAGATGAGATTTTTGACATCGGGACCTTCCTCCTCTGGGAGATCCGCAAAAGCAGTCACCACCACAATCTCCTCCTCTATACTATGCTGAAGATATTCCAGGAGTTGATCGCTCCGTAGATAATTGTGGTATTGTTGCATTCTGGATATAGAAAGTAAAGATCGGAAAACCACTCTTCGGGATTATGGGAAATACTCCATATTTATATTTAGCTTCTTGGCTTAAAAATAATTGTCCTCCTCCATTCATTGCGCGAACTTGGTAAGCTATTTCTTCATTTAATAATGATTGGGTGCTCATATATACTGGATTCATCGGTCCCGGTTGCCTATCATATGCGATATAGGGGGAAAGCATATTACTTTCCTCTGCAATAGGTTGAAACAATATATCTTGTTCATTATGTTCATCTGTTATTCCTGTAACTTGCTTAAGATAAGTTAACACAGGTGGTGAAAATCCGCTTTGAATAAACACGTCAAGCAGGTCGCCAAACACTGTTTCATAATAACTTCGGGAGCTATCGTAAGTCTCAGATATCCAGTCATCTAATCTATTTTTGAGAAAAGGTGACTGTGCCATTGCCCGCTTGAGCGATTCATTTCTCTCAGAATGATTTGCTGTAAAAGAGGGAGAGCCTCCCGTCGGCGGGATTCCAAGAGACTCATAATTTGTTTGCACGTCCCAATAAAGTGAACTTGGTATACCTAAAACGCCTATCGTTTGAGCAAGTGTGTATTTCTCCTTCTCTGTTAAGTCTTTCTCGCTTATACCTGGATAGAGTTTTTCTCTTAGGTTATTTCTCACATACGTACTACTTGACCTCAAAATGTCTTTGAATAAATCGTCATATTCTATGTCAAATTGAGTGTCGATATTTTTTTTATTTTGTGTATTTCTAATGATGTCTAGCATCACCGGCAATAAAGCTTCTGGATTATGTTCCGCCTTCAGAACTTCGTCAAGTTTTGCCTGTTGAGATGTGCCGCCAATTGAGATATGTTCTCTTCCGGGTATAGAAATGGGACTTTTAAAACTGAACGCCAGTTGGTTTTTATAGTTAGAGAGATGTTTTGTTAATCTGTCTTTTCCTAAATACCAAAAATAGTCCTCTTTGTCTACGCTATCTATTGCGCGTCTGCGGCCGATGATTTGCTTTATCTGAAGCTTTGATTGAGGAATGCCCAGAATACCTATTTTTATATCCGGATATCCACCATCACTCTTCACAATATTCATACCTGTCCCAATTGATCCGGTAGATACTATCGCCTTAATCTTCCCTTCAGCTAAATCCCCAAGACATTGCTCTACCCATCGTTCGTATTTCGCTTCGGTTGTTACTTCTCCTGACTCTTTCGAACCGATGAACACAACCTTATCTTCTCCATACTTTCTCTTGAACACGTCGGCTGTTTTTTTGGCATCATCAATGTTGGTACTATCGATGATGAGCATATTCCTGTCGTCTTTTTTCATCGCATCCAGGAGGCTTTGAACTGCTAAAGATGCAGTTTCATCTAAGCGAGGTCTGGGAAACCGTTTCTTTTCCGGTTTTTCCATGACAAATATTTTTCTCCCCGTTTCCTTCTCCAGAAAGTGACCAAAAGGAGTTTCCTTTTCATCATCTTTTAATGTCCCTGAAAAACATACTAGTCGATCTGCTGCCCCATGAATAAATGATGCATATTTCAGAGAGCCGGAAGCTCGTTTCATAGAAACCGCTTTATATGAACCCATTAGTCCTAAAGTTGCTAAAGCCATCTCCCGAGTATATTCGTGGGAAGATAGAAGTTCGTCTTGATATCCGTCCCGTATAATGAGTCCTCCATCTGGAGCGGTAGTGAATGCTTCGTTTTGATCAAAATATATTTGGGCAATGCTATTACCAATACTTGAAACATAATCTTCAAATTGCTTAACTGGTTTATATGTGCCTTTCCTGATAAATAATGATTTTGCTTCTGTGAGCAGTGTACGCTTGAGAATTTTTATATCGTTTTTTCCTTTTATATTATAATGATGGGCTATCTTCTCAACTCCATCTTCAAATATCCTGCCAAGCGGTGATCCAGTCTGTTCAAAGCTACTCAGTTTTATTTTTTTAAGCCTATTATCACCTTTCTTCAGTTCTCCCACTCCTTTTGCATATTGAATATCATCGGCACTCATCGTCTTTCCAACCACATAATGTAAGAGCCATTCACTTGCGGCCCGGCGTATCTCCTCAGGTGATTGAGATAACGACTCAGATACTCGTTGATAGGGCGTCCCTCGGTCTGCTGGGGCATGGGCTTCATCCATGATGATGGGAGTTCTACTATTTTTAAACTCATTTTCATCTTCCATATATTGCCAAACGAGGTTGTCGTGGGTGCTGAGTTCAATTTTAACTGATTTAGAAGCTGTTGCTTTTTGTTCCATCAGTTCATTTTTTTGTATTTGTGCTTCAAAATATGACTGCCAGTACTGTTTTTTTAGTAAATCCCTCGTTTCAAGTGAATATCTAGTGTTTGTTGAAAATAAGGCTTCACGCTCCATTCTATTGCGTAATTCCCGCACTTCATCACTATTAATTCTGTTTGGATCCGGCGCTTGAGCAATATCAAGAGGAGTCAATCCGGCCTGCTCTACAATTTGTTTATAGGGAGTTATGTTTTTCACAAATTCTTGGGTACGCAAAGTCGAATCAGCCGAAAAAACAGCTTTTTTGCCTTCCGTCGAATATGCCTGGACTAAAGCGGTTATGGGTAAGATAACCGAGGTTTTCCCCTCACCTGTCCCGATTTGACCATGTTGGCCTGCTAATGCGCGCACGACCGACTCTATCTGACGCGCTTCCTTTTTTACATCATAAGTTGCTACGTCTTTGGACTGCTGAAACAGACGCCTATTTTCAGCAAAAAGATAGGCTGAAAACACCGTCTGAAAGCCTTCTTTTTGCCTCACATCATCTATCTGATTGGGAGCTCCATGGGCTTTTCCAAGTTTGGTCATCTGTAATATGTTCCAACCTTCTTCTGATTTATGTTCTCCCGAATATATTTCATAGGCGGCCTTTATGCTTTGTTTAGCTATTTCAGGATCTTTAATAAAAACATCCGTAAGTTTCCTTATCGTTTCTGCCTGTCTATAGATACTCTTTTCAGTGATATTTCGTCGAAAAGCATCTTTGGTTTGATGCGTAAATGAGGCTAATTTATCTAAAACTGGCTTCATTTCAGCTTTGGCACCGGCCATAATCTCAGGAGCCTCACGCATGGCGTCTGACATCACTCTATATTTTGCATGTTCACCCATATCCATGCATCCATTGTATCAAAATACCACACTTACCCTCGTGAATGATAAGATACTGGTTTATTAAGTTATATTATAGGTATTAGTATTTTAATACTTCACTTGACAAACCGTGTATATCTGTTATACTATAGGAGATATAAATTAATTTTTTTAATATGACTAGAATAGATGTTCTCAAATATGTTGGACCTGCTGTGTTAGTTAGCGCAACTATGGCTTGTTCTTCGCTTAATTCTTCTCCTGCTCCTGTTGATATACACGGAACTGTAGATGCAAGTGTTGCTACTGCGATGAACGCACAATCTTTAGCGCTAACTAGAGCTGTACTTCCTTCGGCAACTTCCACACCATCACCCACTAAAGGTCCTGATTTAGGAGCGACACTTAATTCATTACAATCAACCCTTGCCGAATCAGGTCGTGCATATACTCCTATAGCTGTGGTATCTTCTACCCCTAATCCATCGGCTACACCTACCTTTAGCCCAACTTTTTCAGCAACGGCTACAGGCACTGCAAGACCTCTTGGAGCAACAAGAACGGTGGTCCCTGATCGTACACCTTCTGGTACTCCTGGACTCGCACGATCATCGGAACAGACTCCTTCTGGTTCAAGCATCACCTTAAAAGGTGTGCCAGATAAGGTCAATCAGTCTGATCTCCACATTAACACAAATAATGGGCCAGATGCAGATGGAGTAGATCATAAAAATACAGTAGGATTTGGTACTGAAATATTTATAGGGGAACCTGGAACATTGGTTGTTCAAGATCCAAATATGGTAGGACCAAGCGCATCCTTATTAGGTCCAGATGTCCAAAGTTCTTTTAACACTGTTGGTCCTTCAATTGTTCAAAATCCTGAAGGTGGAGCACTAACATCGTCACTTGGCTATGGCAAAATTGAATTCACTCTTATCGACGGCACAGCTGTCACTCTTGACTTACCAGCCATACCTGATAATGTATACCTTGTCGATATTAAAAATGATAATCGCGATGGAAGTACGCCTAAAGACGGTAATAGTGATGTCGTTTTCTCTGGTTACCATGCCGGAAATACTATTGCAACCAAATATCCTCCAGGTCAAATGATATCTGAAGGTCATTTTAAGCAGAATGTAGCCTCAGGTCATACCGCAACCCTGTCAACTAATGCTCCAGGTAACGCATGCGGAGCAGATGGATGTAAAAAAGTTACCGCTATTTTTATCGATCGAAATACAGGAGCTTTTACCATAATTGAGCAAACTGAGCTTAACGGACCATGGAAACTTGTACAATCGAACATCAAATAAGAACCTAAAAGATTATTACGAAAAAGACAGTACCTTTAAAAAGTACTGTCTTTTTTTATGGGTTAAAACGCTATAATAAATATACAAACATGCTCAAAAAAATAATAACCAGATTTATAAGGTCAAGCACTCTCCCTCTCTTCTTTGTCGTCCTTGTTGCAGTAGTAATAGCGTTTCAAAATATTGACATTCATACCTATTATTCAGGTTGGGATAATGTGCATCCTGAGTTTAACTTGTCTCAATATGCCAAACGAGTTTTTTTTGGTGCATGGTTGGAATATCAAGGGATGGGAGCACCAGCCGCTCAGGGTCATCTGGCTGAAATCCCACGATTACCTATCATCGCTATTTTGAAGCTAATCGTCCCAGATAATCTCAACAGATATTTTTTTATATTCCTCATGTTTCTTACCGGAGGTATTGGAATGTACTTCTACCTTGTCCAAGCATGGTTGAAAAAGGATTCTGCCATCCGAAGTAAATGGATTGCTTGTCTTTGTGCGATATTCTATCTTCTGAATATTATTACTTTACAACAGTTTTACATCAGCTTTGAGATGTTCACCGTGCAGTTTGCCTTTCTCCCCTTTTTACTCCTCTCTATCCATGCATTACATACACGCATTTCCTCAAAAAATGCACTCTTATTTATATTAGTACAACTCCTCATTGCTCCAAGTGCCCATACTCCCACTTTATTCTATCTTGGGGCGGTTTTTTCCCTCATATATAGCTTCTTTTTAAGTTTTCGGCGTGGTGTAAGTGGCTTTTTTCTCGCTTTGAAAATGATGATGATTGTTGGGGTTTTGACGTTTATTGCTAATTCATATTGGATTCTTCCAAACCTATATTATCTTTTTCATGATAGTAAGTATGTAACACAGAGCGTTGCAAACCAATTATTTGGAATGGAATCAATTTGGAGTATACGTCAAGCGGGAGACTTGAAAAGTTTTTTAACCGGAATTCATTATCTTTTTTCATGGAAAGTTTTTAATTTTGGATCACTCCAACATGAATATATTTTTGGGGTGTGGATTCCGCACTTGACTCAATACCTGGCTCAACTTTTACTTGTATCGTTCACCTTATTTGCCATAATTGGCTTTGTTTTGACGATATTTAAGCCAAAAAAAGGATCGAAGAGATGGGGCATGGTCTTAATGGGCATTGTGTCAGCTGTAGCTATATGGATGGGCGTCTTCCTTCCCCCATCTTTAGTAGATTATATCTACCGTTCTAAAACAGTCCAGGAAATATTTAGAAATCCTTTCACTAAGTTTTCAATTATTTTCACATTTGCATTCACTGTTTTTTTAAGTCATTTCTATGAGATTGTAATTGAAAAAATAAAGAGGGTGTTTTCAAGGAGATTCTCTTTAATTATTTCTGTAGTAATATTTTTTTCTTCAATATTATCAATCATTTATATCGCCCTTCCTTCTTTCCAAGGTAACTTCATAAGTGATAAATTAAAGATTTCCTACCCTTCAGAATATTCGGAAATGTTTAATTATCTTAATACAAGGCCTCAAAACTTGCGGGTCTTAGAATTACCATTTTTTACTCAAGATGGTTGGGTAACCTTTAATTGGTCCCAAAATGGAAATGCGAATGGATACCAAGGGGTAGGATTTTACTTCTTTGGCTTTCCTCAACCACTGATAACTCCTGATTTTGGTCGCTGGTCAGAGACAACTGACTTTTTTTATTCGGAACTTAAGTATGCGTTGAACAATAAAGATACACATCAATTAAGATCAATATTTAATAAATACAAAATTGATCTCGTACTCGTAGATGAAGCGGCTATCGATAAGTATAAGCAAAAATATAATTATGAAGCAGTTCATCAAGCACTGTCTTCTATTGGATATACCGTGGCCTGGCATAAGAACTTAATAAGCATATATGAAAAACCGTTTACTCAAAACGAAAGTAAGCTTATCGTGCCAAGCCAAATAACCAAAATACATGCAGATTTGGATAGAGTGAGAAGGGATTATGTATATGAAAGTGTTGGTGATTATGTAACTTCTGAGGAAAAGAAGGCAGATGTGATGTATCCATTTATGGGGTTAACCAAATTACAATCGAACGATGTAGTGTTTGAAAATAATAAAGCAACTCTAAATAAAGAGGTTGCTCCTAATAATTACCAGATTGGTATTCCTGGATCTAAAGATAATATATATACGACTATAGCCACGGTAAGTTATAAAAATCGTCAAATACAAATCAAGTTCCCCGAAACAACCATTATTACTAATTCCACTTCGACCAAGCTCCCACAGTTAGAAAATATATTTCTAGACATCGACAAGGATTATGACTCAATTATTGTCTGGTTCAACAGCCGGAGTTACACATTAATACGGAATCAAACTATTTATGCTGTTATATCAGTCCAAATTGATAAGCCACTTGAACTCTTTATCGGCGATAATACTAAAGATAATGTTGAAATTGTTAAAACCTCACGATATTACAGTGCTGTTTGGAAACAATTAAATAATGACATAAATATCACATCTCCCAATACGAGTAGTATTAAAATACAAACTGCATTTCAGATGATTTCAGCAGATTTCGGAAAGAATAAGTCCGAAAACTGTGATCAGTATAATCAGGGAAATATACACACGGATACCTTTCCTGATAATCATATACTGTATCGGGCTGAGGAAAGTGGAGTAAATTGTAACCACTATGCCTTTAATGAAGCCTTAATCGATTATCCCTATCTCATGCATATATCTGGAAAAAATATATTGGGAAGAAGTATTAAGTTTTTTGCAAATTATGAAATGGAAAATACCATTACAGATGAATATCTCATGCCTGAAGGTCTCTATAATACAACTCTCAATTTACTTCCCCTCAAGTCGAATAATAAATCGGTCTATACAACTAATTGGGAAACGAGATCGTTTGGAAAAACGAGTATAAATGAATTAGATAGTATTAAGATTATTCCTTTTCAGATTGATAGAATAAGCCAAATAGGAATTAGAAAAAATGGTGCTAATAAACCCATGGATAATCCGGTAAAAGAGATTAAAGTCGTACCTTTCCAAAACTTTTTTTATTCCGTCAATCTAAAGTGTCAAACAACTAGCTGTTTTGTAGGAATTAATCAGTCTTATGATGATTTATGGATAGCAATAGACAATAACTTCAGACTATTAAATCACTTGAGATATAATAATTGGGCTAATTTGTGGCAGACAAATAACTCAACAAATATTGCGATTATATATATTCCCGAAGTGATTTCACTCATAGGTATTAGTTTCTTATGCATGTTTTGCGCTATATTGCTTATTCGATTGTTTAATAAACGATAATCATTTTCTCCATTCCAGTGAAACACTTCACTGGAATGATAAATTCGTCAAAAAAAGTATAATATATATCGAATTAAATAGATTGCTATAACAATCTAAAATTAATTTTTGTATCACGGAAGCTCTCGATTTTGAACCTCATATATAATAGCCTGTCAACATATATATGAGAGGTAACTATATCTACGGTCGCTTGGGAAAGTGTGTGTCAAAGGCACGAAAAAAACGAGGATTTACCCAGGAAGATCTTTCAGGAATTACCTGTCTGCATAGGACGCATATCGCACGATTGGAACGAGGAGAGTTGAATCCTTCATTTTGGACCCTATTGAGTCTTTCGCGTAAATTAAAGATCAGCCTGAGTTATTTACTTCGTGGAATAAAATAATATATGGGGCGATCATATCCCTTCTTCTTTTTTTCTTTCAAGTTCATTCTTTAATTGCCAAGCCGCCTTCCAGTTGACATGAAGACCTCCTGGAGGCCGGAAAAGGAGATATATTTGTGAGATTGCGTCCACTATTTTTTCATTTTGCTGTATATTGGTTAGCTTTTGCTTGATTGCCTCATTATGGTCAATTAACATGCGGTATTTGCATACCGTAGTTATCGAAACCTTAAGTACTTTGCAGATACTTCTGTAATCAATATCTTTGATGATTAAAAGCATGATCGCAATGCGTTTGGCTATCATGAGGCGCTCAGTAGCGGAAAACAGGTCAAGGAATACTGCTGAAAAGTCCTTTTGATTTTGAACTGAGTATACAATTTGAAAATAGATATCAAATAGTTTGTTTGCGAGTCCATTTTTAAGCTTTCTCTGAGAAATTTGAGGCATATGTCTCGATGATAATCAGGCGCAACGCATTTGTCCAGGGACTATATGCTACAATTCTCCAACTTTAGACCGTTGAAGTAGCATAAAAAAAGTGATAGTACTCCTTCTTTTTTTACTCTGAAAGTGATTCCAGTGAAACACTTCACTGGATCAAGCTATCCACATGAATTGTGGATAATTACCAATTCATAAACATAGGCACTTGATGAAGTGATTGTACAAATAAAGGCAGATAAAAAGGTTGAAAACAACAGATTGAGCGATGAACCGATTACCTTATTTCTTCTTCTTCGGCTCAAGCTTTTTCCACTCTTTAAGAAGTTCTTCTTTGAGCTTTTCCATCACGCCGGCTTCACGCTTGGCTTCCTTTTTGAGAAGATTGACCGTCTCGTGGACTACTTTTTCATACTTGGCTTTGTCAATGGACTCGACAGCCTCTTTCAATGCGGCCAATTTTTTGATGACCTCTTTTTTTGCCTGTAAATAAATTTCTTTGACTTCCTCTGTAGTCTCGCCAAAAATGCTTTTTAGCTTCTTATCAAGCTCCGCTTCTTCAAGTAATTTTTCAAGTTGTTTGACTTTTTTTGCAACTATCTCACGGTTCTCTTCGCCTGAAGTGGGAGAAAGAAATAAAGCGGCCAAGCCACCCAATAAAGTTCCGATTAATACTCCGACTCCGAATTTTGATGATTTTTGGTCGTCTGCCATACATTAAAAATAAATGGTAATACTATCAATATACCATAAATTTAATTTATCAATGACCAATATTACCAATATCCAAATCCCAATTAGCCAATCTCCAATTTCCAAATCTCAATTTCCAATTATTGGATATTGTAAATTGGTCATTGGGAATTGATTGATTGGTAGTATTGGAAATTAAGTATGATTTACGGTGCCGTCGTTGCACTTGGAGTAGCGGTCGGAGTACTGGTTAGGATAGTTGTTGGAGTAGCTGTTGCCTGAGGTGTCAAAGTCGCAGTTGGAGCTCCCGTTGCAGTTGGTGCCGGAGTATTGGTTGGAACAATCTGCACACAGGTCAAAGGATTTACTTTTCCCACGCATCCGGATGTCATCCACTCGCGACTGCTACAGGTCCGGTTTAATTTTTGGCAAATAGTGATACAACTTGTCTCTCCGCAAACAAATGAACTCAATGTGGGAAGCGGTATCGGTGTGGGGGGTAGTTTGAATGATAGCGATGTCGTTGGTCTTATGAGAGCACCAGCTGTCACCACAGGGGTGGGAACCACGGTCGCAGTCGGAGTTGCCGTTGGGGTTGCGTCTGTTGCTGCCCCTTTTGCTTTTGTGACAAAAGTCCAGGGAACTCCGCCGTTATCATATTTTTGATCACCCACGCGGATTTGAAAATAATAGGTGGTGCCGGGGGAAAGAAGGGTGATATCAACGCTGTGTTTTTTCCCTTTTTGTGCCTCGGGGGCAAAAAAATTCAGGCTCGTGGGAGAGCTTCCGTACTCGATGACTCCCTGCGTCTCCTGGTCGGTGGTCCATCCGATGTGGCTCGCGCTTTGGGTGCTGCCGGTTATGATAACATCACGAGGCGCCGTGTCTGAGGCTTTGGTAAAAACCCCCTGCAACAATTTAAAACCAACAAAAATAAGTACTCCAGCCAATAGAACACCGATTGAAATGGAGAGAATTTTTGTTAATTTTGGTTTATCAAGTTTCATGACAAGTCACCTTTACAATGCAAATCGTAACATCACGCCAATCATCAACAGCACTATTCCCGGCAAAGCAAAACGAGTGATGTTTTCAACAATTCCAGATTGAGGAAGGGAGGTTGCAACGGTCGGTTGTACTGATGAGACGGTAGGAGTGGCATATGTACCTGTCGAAGCTGTCGAAGACGTCGCAGTGCCCCCTATTGTGACGGTTGCCCCTGTATTTTTACTACATTCGATGAGGTTGGTCGCATTCACATCATTTTTTATAATCTTTGAAGAGTTGCTGACATCGGTCCGGCAGTCAAAGGTAATGTTGCTTGTCCCGTTTAAGAGAGATTTAAAGGTCACTGTTGCAACTACTCCGGTCCCCGTCTTATAGGTCCCCGGGTCCACAATAAGCCCCGTGATTGAAACTTTTCCCGAAGTTATGTTGCTGGTCACTGCAGGAAAGAAAGTGCCGTTGGTCACCGTCTGTGCTTCAAGATAGGCGGGGTCGTACACCACCCAAATATCGGTTGAAGTAATCTGATCGGTACCCGCGTCAACCGTAACATCGACGGTAAATGTCTGGGTAGCTTGGGATGAGACAGTCGTTTTATCAAGTTTGAGAAAGGCGGCAAAGGAGGCTTGGTGAAAGGATAAATACAACGTCAAAACCAAAACAAATGCAATAATTTTCAACGAAAGATGTTTCATATTACTCAATTTCTTCATTATTACCTATTTTTTAAAAAACTTCAAGTTGCAGTTGGCCGGTTGACGGATAGATCCCTTCAGCTTTTTCATCAACCAATTTGCTCGCTTCTTTTCCGACCGGGGCGAGAGAAAAAGAAAAAGTCCCGGCTTTTTTTGGCTGGAAAGTCAAATCAACCAAAGCCTGATTGGTCCACGTTGCAACTTTATTATCCTGAAGTGACTTGATGGCCGAAAGAGATACATAGGTCGGCCGGTCGTATGAATAAATTTTAAAATCTTCCATAAGCGAAGTTGCTTTAACAAAATCAAATCCCGCCTTATCATACGTCACCACCACGTCGTATCCGACCACCTGCCGCCCCTGTGAACTTGCCTGGACTTGCAGGGTAACGGGTGAGCTTTTTGAAAAACGGGCTCCCCCGCTTGAAGAAATGGTCATAGTTCCAATCACCGGACGGGGTGTGACGGTAGGAACGGTGGATGTTACGCGGTTTGGCCTGATAGGCGCTGAAGTATTTTTTTGTGTGGAAAAATATACAAATGCGCCTAACACCACCAACAAAATAAACGCGATTATTGCCATGACCGGGCTACGCCCTTTAACTTCTTGAATTGGTTGCATTTGATCTATCATTCTTCGTCATATTTAATTGATAAAGCGGCAAGGCTGAGGGAAAAATCCTGGGTATCGATAACACCATCATAATTTACATCTCCCACTGCCAACTCATCCGGCTTCGTACTTTGCAGATGTTGACGTATGTATGAGGTATCATACGAATCGATAATGCCATTTTGGACTCCTTTTTCCGGTAAATCTCCCACGAGCAAAATGATTTTTGTCATATCAATCGTGTTGTCTCCCGCCTTCAGAGTGATTTTGCCGTCAGTGCAATGATATGCTCCGCCCGTGGCCTCAGTCGGGGCTATATCACACACTTTTTTCTGTAAATGCTTTGGTCCTTTGACAAATAGAGTGAATCCGTCGCCGGCTTGAGAAAAATCTCCTGTACCAGTCCAGGTACCATCGTCTGCAACTGAAAAGGAGATAGATTTACTTTCCGCGGCGGCTCCGGCTTGTTTGCCAACCAACTTTACCTTAAAGCTAATCGGGTCTGCCTTGATGGGCTTCTTTGCAACGCCCTGCAGTTTTAATTTAAAAGTAACTTTGGTAGCGCCTCCGGTAGTTGTGGTGGTGCCAGATGAGGAGGTTTGCCCCCCTGCCCCTGTCCCTGAATCTGAAACCGGAACGTTCGTATTTATCGCCATGCCGTAATAATAACCAAGACGGTTGCTCGCATCAGTCCAGGCATTGGGCTGAAAGATCTTTACCGTATTCGGTGACTGACGTATGGATTTGAAGTCTCCGTTTAACACATACTCTTTTCCCCCGCCGGATAAGCTGATATTTGACACATACAGCTCACTTCCCTCACCTGCCACGATGCGAAGCTTGTAGTCTTTGTTATTTCCTTCGGCAGGTATGGTGACACTGGCCGTTTTTGTCTCAAAATCTTTATTTACCGTGAAAGGGATGACCACGAGGGAGTCATTTTCCTTCTTTCCTCCTCCACAATCAGGAGCAGCACAAAGGACGTCAACAAAAGCTCCGTTGCCTTTGGTGATGGATGTCTGCTCGGTTACGGAAAGGGAGTAAGTGCCGGCGGGAAGCCGCATCCGTTGCGCAAAATGAGCGGCTGTTGAAAGCACATTGTATTGCCCCACCGCACGCTCTCCCTTGCAACATTTGCCGGCAGTACCTTCGGAAAGAACACACTTTGCATCCGTATAGACTCCGGGGCTTCCTCCCGCTTTACAGGCAAATATGGTCTCGCCACTTGCGTAAGCGCGCACCGTACAGTTCGTCAAGCCGCCACCCGTGACGCCCACGCAGTCCAAATCTTCTCCATATCCGCAACGTACAATGACATCACGCCAAGGCATGACAATATCGGGTTCAATACTTGCCGAAGTTGCCGTCTTTGTATTACAAGTTGCCGCAGGAGGAGCTCCACCACCTCCACCACCGCCTCCTCCTCCACCCCCACCTCCGCCGCCTCCACCACCTCCCGTAGTGCCACAAGGACCAATATCCTGATCGGCGCCAGCTGAAACCTCTTTACAACCCACATCACAAAAACAATCGGGCGAACAACTATCGTATCCAGACCAAGAATGCTTCATAAGTCTTCCATTGACACAATTTGTATTTGATCCTGGTCTTGTACAATAATTTGTACCATCGGACCTTCCAGAACATGCGGCATACACTTTCCCTTTTACAAGAAATAATGCAATAATGAGCAGAAATAGAAAAGAGATTAACTTAAAACCTAATTTTATGTCATTGCGAGGAGTCTCGGCGGAGCCGGACGACGTGGCAATCTCATTGTTTGAATAGATTGCTTCGTCCACGACTGAAGTCGGGACTCGCAATGACATATTTATTATTTTTTTCATTGTCTTGAGGAACTGTTTATAAATAACGCTCCGGCCTTAACTTTCATTTTATCAACGGTGCCGAAAATAAGACCCGCGGTATCAATGTCCCAAAATTCCGGATATTTTCGCGGGCTGACAACTCCTGCCACATCGGCAAAATGAGGGTTTGTAAGCTGTTCCCCTCCCCATATATTCTGCAAAGATACAAAGTCAAAATCCGCCTCCGAACCGTCCTCAACGTATATGCGGACCTTGTATTTTTTATCCTTCCCCGCGTCGGGAATGATCACATCCGCCTCCTGTTGTTGAAACTGGGGAGCCACGGGAAAAAGAGGTGTTTTGACGAGAATATCATTCAGTTTTTTTCCGTTTCCACAGTTCCCCTCACCGCAAGTTAATACTAATAATACTCCCCGTCCGCGCGTCGTGTAAACATACGCACTTCCTGATAAAGTATAACGTCCGGAATCAAGCTTCACCGTCTGTTCATAGCGTAATGGAGCTTGGTCGAAGGTAACCGCGTTCACATTTAACAAGTCTCCGTTGCTTTCCACTTCTTCTCCCACGGGTAAGGGAGTCGGAGTGAGAGATGAACCTGTGCTCGACGAGGAGGAAGAGCTCACGTCTGCGACGGTTATGGAGTAAGGCGTTACGGTATTTAAAATATTTTGGGCTGGCTGGCTGAAGGTGTAGACGGTAGATTTGGCTTTATCAAAAGTAAAATTAGCGGTTCCGGCTGCCTTAGCGGTGAACTTCATGGTGGCAATTTTCATATTTCCCGAAATGCCGGTCTTGCGCGCGGCGCTGATGATGAGTGGGCTTGTGTTTGTAGTCGGAGTGAGGGCGGTCTGATCGAATGTATTGGTGTCAACTGCGGTACTCACATAATCTAATAGGGCTGGGTCAAATGTGATATTTACTCCCACAGAGCCGATCTGCTGGTTTGCCGTACCCACCAACACTTCAAGGCTGACGGTATCCCCCACCCGATACGTGGGTTTGGACGCGAGAAATGAAAGTTTGACTCCTTCGTTTGCCTGCGAAGATGAGGATGAAGACGATGTGTTACTTGCCAATGACAAAGGTACTTTCACAAAATTAGTTGATTGCAAAGCCACATTCCCCCATCCAAACTCAACCGGGAAAGTAGACCCCGTTTTCATTTTGAAAGTAATCTCGGCAATGCTTTGGCTTGTGGGAGAAAAAGGAGTTCCGACCCGGGTTCCGACGATATGGATGATGTCTGAACCCACCATCACAACTTGTTGTTTTAATAATCCTTGTGCCAAAGAAACGTTTGCATCCACTCCTCCTGCATTTTTAAAATCAATTTTGGCGGTATCAAATTTTACTTCCACATCAAATGAATAAAGCTCTTGCGTGATTCCATTTGGATTTAACTTAACGGCAACTTTTATCCCGTTGTCCGTTTGCATAGGAGGACTGTCAACAGCTTCCAATATTACTTCAGGAGTTCCGGTTGGCGCGGCTTTTGATTTTTTGCGAAGACCTTCCGAGAAATAATAAAAGCCAGCTACCGTAAAGACGATGAGTAAAATGGCAATAAATAATTTTTTCATATCAATCCCCTCTTTTTCCAAAATTTTTACCTAAAATGCCCAAATCCTGCACGTCAATCTTTCCATCCAAATTAAAGTCGCCATTCGGTTCAGGTGGCAAAGATGTTGCCCCATATCCTGCAACGACTTTCTGTAAATCGGCAGAATCAACCACATTATAGCTATTCGCACGGACTCCGTTATTTATTTTAGTATCAATCAGACCGTCGCTATCTCCTGAGTAAAGAGGTGCCAATTCGGGTTTTCCCAGACTTTCACATGACACATCAGAATCTTTTCTTGAACAGTCAAGTGTTTTTCCCTTGGAAAGGTGAACGGTGAATGTGCGGCTTAATGATTTTGCCTGCTTAATGTTAAAAATATAAGATCCGTCAGGAATATCAAGCTCGATGGGGTTTGCGATGAAAAAATCCGTTCCCTGAACCCGTTGTAAATCGACGGTAAAATCATAGAGCGTCCCCGGTTTGCTTGTAATCAGAACTTTCACATCTTTGACCGTTCCCACAGCTTGGGAAACATCCGGCATAAGGACTTTGAAAATTATTCCTGACGCATCTGGTGTGCCGCTCGGGACGGGGGTTGCGGTAAGGGATTGCTGAATAGGAGTAGGTCCATTTTGTGCCTGGAAATTGGCAAAGATTTCCTTATCAGTGAGCGCGCGCGAATAGATGCGAACTGCATCCAATATTCCGTTTAATGGTTGAGGATTGGGTGTATTTCCAATTTGGAGAGTTCTTCCTCCTCCGTCTGCTATCGGACTAGTAATAGAACGAGAATTTTTGAGTGTACCATCAACATATAAATATTGAGTTGGCCCGTCATATACAACTGCCACATGGTGCCATGCCGGTCCGATGTCATGGTTGGTATACCAACTTCCATTTGATTTATCCCAAAGATCCCAACGTTTATTTTTCATGTCATAGGCGAAGTTCCATGTATGAGTTGGATCGGGACCGAGGGTGCCAAACGATTCAATTCCGGTCCCTCCTTCAATCTTAATCCATGCTTCATAGGTAAAATTAGCATTGAGGAGTTGAAAATTATTGACTTTGACTTCGTCATTCACTCCATCAAACATAAGCGCTCCGGTGCCCCATAATTTATTTTTTGCCGTCCACCCCGTACCGAGTGCGGCATCTTGAGAGCCCGTATAAGCAAAGTTTACAAGCTGTCCGTCACACTGCTTTCCACAAGACCCTTCCGAACGGGCCATGGTCCCATTGGTTTCGTTAAAATTCCATACCGCGAGTAATCCATCGGTTGAAAAAGGAACCTCTCCATTGCCGGCAACATTACTACTAATACTCGCCTTCGTTTTTGCACCCATTCCCGTATAAACTAAGTATCCGAAAAAAGCGAGGCTCAGGACGATGATAAATACAAGAGATAACCGCTTCAAAGTAGGTAGCATAGTTCAATCATAAAGAAGCTGTGGGTAATTTGCAAGGGATTTTGGCGAGTTAATTTACCGGTTTTAACCCCCAAAATGAAAACCAGTTGCGCAGTTCAAATTGTGCATAAGTTAAGGGTTGATAATACGTAAGCGGGCTGAAAAAGAGAAAAGTTATAACGATTATAATGATTATAGCCGTTATAATCGTTATAACTTTTATATCTTTCTTTTTCAGCCCCTCCTCAAACAGATATAAAAACATCAAGAAACTCAAAATCAACGAAAATATGAGCGGAATAAAATAATGATAGAGGTACAATACACGCTCAACCATCAGCATACTTGCCATATACGTTACGTAAAGAATAAAAAAAGTGGTAATAAAAAAATACAATCTTTTATTCGCAATTTTGGTTTTAAAAAATAGGACTGAAACAATCAAATTAACCGAAAAAAACAAGCCCCCGAGCCCCAAAAGCCATATCGTAGGATTTCCCTGAAGGTATAAATAGCGGACTCCCATTCCGCTCTTTTCCCACCTGTAATTAATTGACTTATTTCCAAAAGGCCAGGTCACGGGCAGACTCCCATTCTCCCCGACTTTACACACATCATACTTCGGCACCCCCTTTTCATAATGAGCTATATATTCGAGTTGTTTTCTTAATGTTTTATTCTGTCCTGGAGCCCCAATATATTTTTTGTCCAAAACGCTCTTTCCAAGATATATATGTATATAATAGACGCCAACGAAAATACTGAGTGCAGACAGGATAAATACAGAGGATTTGAAACACACCCCTCTGATCCCCTCTCGAGAGGGGAAGGGGTGTGTGGGACGATAATATTCTTTCCCTAATAATATAATCAGGAGAATTCCTAAAGGCACGCTGTTTAGCTTAACAGACACCGCTAACCCATAGAGCAACCCGAGAATAATATATGCTGGTATTCCCAATATGTCATTCTTTGGATCCCTCGGCGTTGCTCGGAATGACGCATTAATTTTATTCACAAAATAAATAAAAAATAATATAAACAAAAGAACAAAAAACATCTGTATCGGTTCAAGCATCGCTCCCCGACTGTGTACTATAATTGCATTTTCGAATAAATATAATGATGTGAACAAGAATGATAGTATAGGCCTCCCTGATAATGTATATAGAATAAGATAAATCAACACTGCTGACAAAGTTGCGAGCAAAGTGGGGAAAAACCGTACCCCTGAAAACGAGTACCCTTTCGGAACACCTTTGATGTAATCGGTGGTGAGAAATGACTGAGTATTTATCTCACTATTTGGATGAATGAGATATTCGCCTAAGGCAATAAAAAGTTTACCGAGCGGAGGATGCGGCTCCATGAAAAATACTCCTTTCAGGTATTTTTGGGCAGACGCAATGTGGTAATTCTCATCCCAGAAAAGCTTAGCAGGATATTGGTAGTTGCGGAAGTAGGTGAAGTAGGAAACTAGAAGAACAATGATGCTAAAGAATATGATTGAAAAACTTCTTTTCATTGTTAACTATCATACCATTCTTTTTTCCGACTTTCCGGATAAATCCCCCATCTCTCTAGTGACTCAATTAATTGATTAATTGAGTCACCTCACGCATCGAGAAGTGCGCGGTCTTCTTGTCTTATCTTATGTTTTACAAAGGCGTCCCAATGGCCTAATTTAACGCCTGGTTGGATAAAAATATCCGCAAAAACATCTTCAAACAGATGAAGTATTTGTTCGTCATGAATCATATCCTTGATAAATCTCTTTATTTCTCCATTTTCATCATACATATACCTGGCAAAATGACTCACCGTTCCGGTCGATACTTTGACTGCCATTGATATGCTTCTTTGACCAACAGACTTTGCCAGAAGGTAAAGTATGGCGATTCTCTTGGCAATCATGATTCTTTCGGTCTTTGATAATATCTCTTGGATTACGGCTGAAAACTGATCTTTGGTCCGCGCACGAATCATGACCTGAAAAAATAATTCAAATATTCGCTCTGATGCTTTTGTGGAAAGTTGATACTTCGATATGCGCGTCATAATAGGTATTTCAATTAATTGATTAATTGAAACACCTCCTTTCAGAGAGTACAAGGGTGTATATGCTACAAAAGTATGTTTTTGGGGCGTGGGGAAAGGATTTTTTTATTGAAAGTACTCTTTGTCAGATTACTCTCAGGAGTCTGAAAAGAGCAAATGAGATAAAGTAGAACAGGACAATCTGGAAAAAGGGAAGATATAACGTCAGAAATATGGTGACAATGGCCAGGATGAAAAAGGCTTCGTTGTGGATGGCGGGAAGGAGGCCCTTGGTGACTAACATGAGAATGATGAGGGTTAATAAGATCTTCGGATTGAACCATATGAGCGGCCAGCCAAAAAACATGGCCAGGCCAATTAACAATGAGGCTAGTATGAGAAAAATTTCTTTGGTATCAAAATAAAATGGACCTAGGTACATAGATTTATGTTAAAGAAAATAATAGCCGTTTGCAAGGGAAAATCATAATCCCATTTGCTTTTTAATATCCGATTCAGTCCATCTATTTTTCTCCATTAAATATTTCGGAATTGTTATACTCGCTTCTTTCCCATCAATCATAAAGGTGTACTGATTACTCTCGACTTCTCCCGTATTGATAGTTGTCATAATAACTCCATTATCACTTTTAGCATAGACACCTTTTGTAATCATTTTCGTTGGCGCATCAATAAGTGCAGTTTTAATAGATTCGATTTGTTTACTTACTTCGTCTTGAGACGCAACAGCAATCTCTTTTAACGTTGGTTTTGTTCGTATTTGCGTTGGGGTAACTATTTTTTCCTTCCCTGATGAAGTCTGAGCTACGGTACTTACTATTTCTGTTGGGGAAGCCTGAATAGGCTCTTCCTTCGCGATCATGCCCTCCGAACCTGATTGCTTAATTTGGAATTTAGGAAGTTTTGCAATAATATCAGCTTGTGTTTTCTTAAATTTTTGGGCTAAATATGCCCCTAAGTGGGGTTGAACAGTCGGCGAGTTGTTCACAAATAACACAAGTAACATTTGAGATACAAATGCACTTATTAGAAGGATAAATAATATTTTTGTATATGATTTAAGTTTTGACATATTTATATTCTTGGACAATTGCCTATTCCTCCTATTGTCACTTCTGATGTGCCATTACAGTTCCAAGGAAATGCTAAGTATTTATCTGTTCCGGCTGTTCTTGTTGATGTATATTTTACCCATGCTGCACCTGATTCTGGGCACGCTTCATAAACTCCCTGCATCAGATTTGCTCCTGGAGAAAGTTGCGTGGCAATATTTGTGTAATAAGTATCGATGGTTAGGAAAGTACTGTACGAAAATTTATCAATATTTAGTGGAACATTACATCCATTAATAACCTTAACGGTGGTAAAGTTTTTATTACTAGTGCAACCACATCCAATTTTTATCTCGTCTATCTTGGAAGAAATATCAGAGCACTTTTGGGAGCCATTGAAATATGTGTACGAAGAAGTAATTAGACCATTGTACGAAATAGTTTTGCTTCCTTTTAGGCTTTTTACACTATACTTTTGATTACATACATCATCACATGTTGTGTCGATACACGTACTGCCAGTTGATCCAACTTCACACCCATCACCCGTCGCATTACATTTTGCGCATGAACCATTATAAGTTGTATTAGTCGGTGTACCGCCATTACATTTATAGAGGGCATAGCCAAGAGTCCCTCCAAATAATGATGTATCAATACAAATAGTTTTGCCTTCAGGAATGACAAGTAAGCTTTTATTTGGCCCAAGGGCTGTGTTGCAATCTTTTGCACTTACTATTGGCGTTATTGAAGGTTCTTTCGCAGGTGTGGCGCCACCAGGCCCTACTTGTTCCGTAGGTTTTGGGGTTGTTCCTGCCTGGGATGCAGTAGTCGGTTGCGGTTGTTGTGGTGCAGTAGTAGCACGAGGCGTTTGAGGTGCAGTCGTGGCTTGCGGAGTGGTATTGGTACTTCCCCCTGCCCCCTTTTGTTTATAATAAAAAGTTTGCCCCGTGATGAAACTTCCCCCCGTATTCCAGGGAATATTTCCACAACTTCCCGTTTTACGCGCCGCAACGACTTGAAGCTTATCTCCTGGTTTAACGGGAGTCGCACTAAAGTGAGACGATTTCAGATCACAGTTTGCATGAGAAGTAATAGTCGATCCACACATATACTGCCCAACTCCATCCCACGGGCACCAAGCAGGCCATTGGTCGTTTACTTTTATACCGCAAATATTGTCTTTATCCGAATTAGCACCCGCAACATTCTTTGTCACGATATCGCATCCAAATGTATCGGAATTGATAACGCCCCCATCGCTCACTCCTGGCACCGTAACGGATTGTAAATATTTCACACAATCATTCCCTCCGCCACAATCGTTCGTGCACGCTTGATTTCCTCGGGGACAGATATTGTCACCAGTGGCCTGAACTGTTGTTGGCGCAGTAGTTGCCTGTGTCGCAGGAATGTCAGTTACTGTTTTATCGGGAGCAGGTAGGCCCGCACCTTGAGGTTCCGCGGTTGGTGCAAAAGTATCGGCAACTTGTTTACAACACCTTGCTCCTCTACTATTTTCAGTACAGGAGCTACAAGTGAGGTCTGAACAAGTTAGGTTATCGTAAAAATCACATACATCATTCGCCTTTGAACTCGTGGATTGTTTTTTCCCGCCAAAAAAAACTGAACCGATCATGGAGATACCAATTACAATGATGGCGGATATTGCGAGTATGGTTGCGACTTCTCCTTTTTCATGCAGACGTTTCATCTTAATCATAAGAATATCGTAAATGTAAAAGAAAAGCAATGTTTTTAATTCCCCTTGATATTTTCAAAAGGGGTTTCTATAATGGGGCATACTATGTCACTTAAAAACAAACTCATACCAAAGGTATCACTGCAAGACCTCCCCGATTTATTGACGATTCGTGAAGTGGCAGGACTCCTTCGAGTCAGTACTCTTACCGTCAAACGTTGGGGCAAAAAAGGAAAGCTTCCCGCCATACGAATAAATTCACGAGGAGATCGAAGATATAAAAAAAGCGTTGTCTTAAAACTCTTAGGAGAGATAGTTGAAACAACATAATTTTACTTCATAATCCATCCAGTCAGATAGTGCCAGATTGCCGCAGGAATGCTGAATACTTTCTCCACAATATTTTTTATTTTTGAAAGGAAAGAATTTTCTGCTTTATGCTCTACGGGAGGTGTTGGTGGGCTTGAGGAAGCTTTTGAAGGAGTTGATACAACTTCCTTTTGAGCAACTTTTTTTTGTGAAACTGGAGGTGGTGTATGTGTTTCAGAAGGCGCCCCTGTTGCTTGGGTTACAAGTCTTTCTAATTCTGCTTCAGCCTGTTGCTGAGTCATAACCTTATCGGTTACATTTTGTCGAAGACGAGCAATATCGGCAGGTGTAACTCCTGGGGGAAGCTGTGGCTCCACTTCTGAAGCGGATGGTGGTGGAGCAGTTTTAATTGGTGCTTTTGTTTCGGGAGCCTCAGTTTTGCTTTTGTTTCTCTCTTTTGCTTCTGCTATTTCTCTGTTTGTGGCCTCAATAGCCGCCTCTTCCGTCTCTCTTATTTTTAACCTATCTTCTTGCGAAGAAGGCGTCGAATGATTTGGAGGAGGGGGTGGAGTAGTCGCCGCACGAGGAGCTTCTCTCCGAGAAGGAGTTGTGGTAATTGGCGGCATTACTGCTTCTGCTGATCCTAGTCCCATACATAGTCAAAAAGATTATTATATATCATGGCCTTCGGAGAACTCTCCGAAACAAATCGGTTGCCGTTGTGGACACAGCATTAATACCCACTTCGCCTACCCTACTTGTGGCACCAAGCGCAGCATTACCGGCGCTTAAGACGTTCACACCTGTCGCGAGAACGTTATGCGGCGTCGGTAATAATAATCCAGCGGAAAATCCTCCTCCCAAAGTATATGCACCCGCGCCAATTGCTCCGGCCACCGCCAGGGTTTTCATAGCACGTTTTGAACCGCCGACCCAATCTCCTCCCATGGCTTTTTTAAACGCTTCCCAGTTTTTTCCATTGACAAACTCTGTTCCAAGCATGGATTCTGTTTCTTTCATATATTTATCTTTTGCCTCTTGTGCTTTTTGGAAAAAGTCGGTATCAATATACGCCCGCTTCAAGAATTCACCTTGTGCTCTGGATAATTTGAGTCGGTCAAAATAGTATTTACGGTCATATGCATATCCCAATACATCGGGTACCTTTTCAGCCGCCCACGCTTCCCATTTATCATTCCCTATTTCCTCCATTGCTTTTCTCAAAGTGAGAGGAGGCGTCCCCACACCAATCCCCGCTTCCGAATACATTTTTTTTATTTCTTTTGCATATTCAGGCGGCATAACATACCGGCCAGAATCGATTCGCCCGAGGAAATCTTTCGCAAGTTGAGCCGGGCTCTTTGACAGCATATCTTTCTTCACAAAATCCTTCAATGCTTTATCATCCATTCCAACCGCCTTATTTCCTTTATACTTAATGAACGAAAGATGTAAATATTTATCCAGTATAGTCTTTGCAAGAGCTTCACGCTTCGCTTTTTCAGTTTCAAGTTTTTGTTTTTCTTCGGCTTTTTTCTGTGCTTCGCCTTCGGCGGCGTTTTGGGCTTGAGAAAGTTTTACTTCATTCCAATACCGTTTCATTTCTTCGGAAAGAGTTACTTCCATTTTCCGTTTATATTTATCGGCGTATTTACTGCGTTCCCCTTCTTTTGCCGTAATATCAGCTTTGTTATCGTTTATTTTTTTCAAATCTGCTGCAAGTGAGGTTTTTTTTGTCTGTGCGTCCATGACCTTAATAGACTCATTATAATCTGCCTCTGCATTCGGAGCTGAAAATAATGTTTGAAGAGCAGATGCGGCAGTATGCTGATTTTCTAAGTTATTGAATGCATTTTCCAAACTACTCGTATCTGCTTTTTTTGCGGTAATAGCCGCATTTAATTTTTTCTCTGCGGCGTCTTTTTTACTCTTTAATTGACTCGTCATTGTGTCAACCCCTACTTTTGTCATAATAGCCGGCTTATTCGCATCATCAATCGCCGCTAAGTATCTCGTTGAAATTTCTGCCATTTTTAAAATGCGATCTTTTTCCGGTTCGGTTCGAGCATCAAACCCTGCAAGAGTTGTGTCAACTTTAGCAAGTGCGGCTTTTTTAAGGGCCTCATCTTTTAATCCATCTTTTAATGTGTCTATTTCATGTGATAACACCGCGTCTTGTTTATCAACTACTAATTCGGATAATCCTTTCGAAATCCGATTATGAAGCTTGCCGTCATTGGCAAACTGGAGAATCATTTCGCTTATCACTTTGCGTTGATCGGGACTTAGGGCTACTCCCCCTTTGCCCATCATGATCTGCCGAGCTTGTTCTATGGTTAATGTATTATTCGTAGCAAGGGCAATCGATTCACAGAAACCGGGAAGATCGGCCATCACGCTCATCATTTCTCGTTGTTCGGCCACATTCATGGTACCAAACCCTTCATTATTAAGAAGTTTATCATATACGCTGTAACGTCGAGATAAACGATCATATCTTTTTTGCATGTCTGCCTTTTTGTGTCTGTCCGATTCGGACGCAACCCGCTTATTTTCATCCTCAAGTACCCTTCGCATCTCGTCGAAGTTTACAAACTTATCATCCGGATTTTCTGCTATTTCAGCTTCAAAAACAGACTTTCCTCCCGCTTTTTTCATCCGTTCGGTAAGATCCGCCAAATCTTTATTCAAAGCAGGAGCCCGTCCTTTTTCAGGACCTAAAGCCGCCGCAATATGTTGTACTTCCAAATTTGTTTTTTCTGCCGCTCCGATTGCTACCATAGATTAAAAATATAATTATTAAACTGTTGCTTGCCGTATAAATGACTGTAATCTTCCAATCAATTGTTCTTCATGTAACTTTCCTATCTGACTTGCGATCCGAACCGACGCATTCTGAAATACGGGATAACTTGCTAAAAGACCACTGACAAATTCCGATACTTCCTCAAACGACTCGGCTTTTCCTACATTTTGCAATATCTTATATGATAACACCTTTCGCTCATAGGGACCGATGAGTTGTTTACTGATCAGGTCAATATACGCCTCGGCGAGGATGTCATATATTCTTTTCTTATCTTCTTCGGTTAGGTGTTTTTGCATATCATTAATTCAATAAATTTAAATATACCATAAATCAACTATTAGATATTCCTAGGCCTGCGCCTGTAAGTGCAGTTCCAACTCCTCCTCCAGCTAGTGCGGCACCTCCGACTCCAAGTGCAGGAATAGCAAGACCTCCAGAGGTTAACCCCCCACCAATTCCAAGAAGTATAAGTAACGCATACAATAACCACTTAAGTTTTGGTTCCGCTACGATGCCTTGAGCTTTTAAGGAGTCTAGGAATTGTTTTGCTTCGTTTGATTTACCAAGTGCATCATTTACCTCACCTTCAAAATGAGTATATAATCTCGCCCATTCGTTTTCTCGTAATTTAAAGGACCCCTTATTACCTTCTAATTTAACCCCTCGTCCAAGTCGAGCAATACCACCCTGCTTTATAAATCGCTCCGCGGTGAAATATTTTGACATAAGATTCTCACGGTATTCCTTTGCTTGTTCGGGAGTATAGATCGCGTTAAAACGACTTTCAAGACCGGGGGTAGCCGCAAATTTAACCGCTAAAAATTGTTCAGGTGTTTGACCACTTGCAAGAAATGCAGTAAAGTCGGCAGGAGTGAGAATGCCCGCATCCCTTGCTATCAATATGCGCTCTCCTTGTTCACCATGATAGGCAAGGAAACGACTGTCATTTGATATGTTATCCAAATGGACAACATCATTTCGCTTATCGAGACTGCCCTCAATCCACCTCTTATTTTCAGTTGCATGCAATTGCATGAGGTCAGTTTTATTCTGTCCCTCAGCCGCCTTTTCTTTGGCTTGTTGTTCGATGACTTTCGCCTCTCTAATTTTATCCTCTTGCACCTGCATGACGTCAGCCATCGCCTCACCAAATACGGAATCTAATTTTCCTAAAGCTTCATTTTCCGCACTAAACCGTTCATACGAAATCTGTGATCCCGCACTTGCCAAAACTTGCAGTTCAAGGGTATTTATTTGCGTATTTTGTGCAACATAGGTCGCCTCAGCCGCCTTGAAACCTGCTTCTTTCGTCATTTGTACGGCCTGTCTGTATAGAGGTATATCTGCTGGAGTACATGCTAAAACAACATTTCGTGCAACTAATTTTGTCTTTTCTGTATTTTTTGCTTTATATTCAGCGCTCTTATTGTTAAGTGCAAGCATGTCTGCGTCTAGTTGCTTCACACGATCTTCGTTACTAACATGTTCATTAACTTTAATTATATTCGCTTGAGGTATTCCCAACGCTTCACCAATTGCGCCTGATACGTCATACCACCTTCTTGAAGCGTCTTGCGTCTGCAATGCCATATCGAGTCTCGTCTTTTGCGCAGATGTTAACTTAGGAGGACCTTTTCTTTGTTCAATAATCTTTTCACACCTTTCTTGCGCTACTTTTCTTAAGCTTTTTGCCTGATCCAACTGCGTTTGTAACTCTTCCGACTCGGTCTGTGTTTGAGGGAGTCCTAAGATCAAGGCATGCGCCTCTCCCATTCTTTGAGCCAAAGATCTTTGGAGTTCTTGAGAGATATTACCTGATAATAGGGTAGCCTTTATAAAATCTTGACGATCAGATACCGGTATATCTTGAAACATTTCCGCAATATAGGGGTCAGTCGCAAGGATTGTGACTGCCGCTTTTTCCAGTTGTGGCGCTGTCATCGTTTTAAGTATGGACCCATTCTTTTGCATTTCAATTAGTCTTGCATTTCTTTGAGCACCTGCTGGTAAATTGAAAATTTCAAGTGCGGCCATAGTAATTTTCGCTTGTTCAATCTTGGCGGTTGCCTCTTTTGACGTAGTTTTGTCTTTAAAAGCCTTCTTATCTTCATCAGCCATATTAACCGACCATCTTTCACCATTTCTTTGTGCACTAATTCGATCAACGGCATTGCGACCCCAATTCCCTTGTTCTTGGGGTTGAGTACTCCGAAGTAAGAGAAGTCTGTTTGCCTCAGCCACACGAGCCGCATCAACGGGGGTTCCTACCACTACTTTTCCAAAAGATGCAACTACTTCGGCACGCGCAACGGGCGCACGCCCTGCATCAGGTGATCCGAGTCCTGCTACCATAGGTGTTGTCCATAAATTGTTGTAACTTCGACTGTACGTCTTTTAGCTTTTGATCATCTTTTTTCTGCTCATCTTCATACTTCATCTTGATATAAAAAGGATTGTAGGCACTCCATTGAGTCGCGAGATTATGTAAAAATTCTAACAGTTCATCACGCGTTTTCACTGCATCTAAGCGCTGGAAGATCGTCTGCGCAATTGTTTGAGAAAGTTCCGTACTGATACTTTGATTTACAATGCCTTGCAAAAGTGTCTCTGCCAAATCATCGTATAACTTATTCTTCATTTGAACCAATTGCTCATCAGTGACTTGATTGTCCTGCGCCATATTATAAATATGTACTATCGTGTATTAATTTGCAAGGGGCATTTATCACTTGACCTTTCTCTCAAATAACTTATACTAATCACTAATTGCTAAAAGCTATCAGCTAATAGCTAACGACTTACCTATGAACTGCCCAAACTGCGGTCAACCGATGAAGGTAGCAAACTTCGATAACGAAATCGTCCTCCATTGCGCCACCTGCGGCTCCAGTTTTTTTGACCTAAATGGAATCAAACATATCTCCCAATCTTCAGCGCGAAAGATAGCCGAAGATGCACAGGGTCACTATGTGCTCGGAAATAAAAAACTCTGCCCGAAAGATCATACCGAACTGGCACAAAAGATGGATGACCCGGCACTTCCCGCAAACACAATACTTTTGGAATGTTCCACCTGCCACGGTGTGTTCGCATATCCTGATGATTTGCTAAAATATAAAGGTGTGCGCGAACTTGCACCTCTCTCCCCTCTCTCTATGAAACTATTACCCGCACCGAAGACAATCTTTATGCTTTCTCTGTTTGCCGTTCTGTCTGTAGGCGTCATGATGAACTATGGTGCAATATCAAAGAACTTCTCCACCGGCTCCAAAGCAGATGAAGCGATCAAAAAAGTTGTGATCGTGTCAGATGATAAAAAACACTATCTTTTCTTCGATTTTATCACCGAATCCGCCCTCACATCCGAAGTCCGGTTTAATGATAAAACGACAGGGAAACAGGTCATTAAAAAAGTATCCACAGAACCAAAAAAAGTCCACCACTTGATCACAAGCGACCTTGACCTTTCCCATGATATTACCTATCAAATCTTCCTGGGAAATAATGCAAAGCCTACGGTAGAGAAGAAGTTGGAGTTAAAGTAAATTATTCTTCTTTCCATTCTTCAGGCTCGTGTATTATGGAATAGAGAGGAGAATTGAGAATTCTTTGTACTAATGAGAAAGAAAGAATACCGTTTGGATCAACGTTTACATACTTTTTCTTTGATTCAAGCTGATAATAGTCAGTGTTAAATAAATTTGTATTTGTTGGTCTATACAAAAGCCCTCGATCATCTTCTGTCGTTCTCACAACAGTACATTCATATTTATAAGATGCGCCCATAAGTTCATCGTATATATATGGCTTTCCCCTTGCTAATGCGGCTATGATGTACCCCCCGTCACATTTACGTAAAGACGAATATACATCATAGTCGGATGAATGAAATGGTTCACCTACTATTCTCCCGACTTTACCGGTAATCACCGTAATCTTTTGATTGTAACCCTTCTTTGCAATAAGTTGACGAAGAATATCCGCCCTCTCTTTTTCTTTTTCATAGGCAATGACATGAGCACCGGAAATATCAACTATATTAAATGCTGTTTCTCCGTTATATCCGGCCCCAATCATACCAACTGTTTGACCTGGTTGGATGCTCAATGCTTCTGCTTCCTTTCTATTTATTTGCATGTACCGATCATGAAAAATAAATGGCTGACTGATTGGAATGGATCCATCTAATATGCCATGAGCATGATCTCTTTCAAGTATTAATTCATATTCTCCGTATAGATCCTGTGATCTTTTTTGTTCTTCTGGAGTCAAACAAGCTAGAAGTCTCCCGTTACATTCAGATTTTGCGGCAAGTACAATCTGTTCAAGAGCCGCCCCCCTTGCTAAAACATCTTTTCTTTCTGTCAGGCTTTTATAATTCAAAATGTCCATAAGTAGGTTTAGATATTTTCTCTCAGGATGCAGGTCTTGCCCATTCTCTCCTCTATATTCTTCCCAACCAGATAGGGGTTTTGCAGAATGAATTAATTGAAAACGCATATTATCTGGTTTGATAAATGCATACACATAATCAAGTATTTTTTTCTTTTCAGATTCCTTACAAGTATCAATAAGAATGCTAATTAGTCTCGTTTTTGAATCAATAAAAAAATAAAATGAGACGTTAGATGTCGTTATAAACTGAAAAGCATTAACATGTTTTGGGACACTGTAATCAGCTATTATATCGCTGGGTTTAAAATGATCAGGACTGATACACTGCATCTCCCCGAATGCTTGCATATCTGCCACCTTGATAAGTCCGTCAAAACATTTTTTAACAAAAGGAGCATCTATCTTTATTCCAGGTAAAGCAGTTGCTTCTATTTTCATGGTAAAACGTGCAAAATCTGGTTCTGGATTCCTTGGAACATCTTTTTGTACAAGAAAGTTCCACGAGCCTAATCTCGCACTGACTCCTTGTCTTAATTTAGTTTGAATTTCTGTAAGCATATAGTAAATTGCAATTCCCCTTGACAATTATATTATAGGTCATGTATACTAGATTGCAACCATTTGTTCGGTCATATGAACAAACAAATAATTTTGACTCAATTAAAACAGTTCGGACTTGATGAGGTAGAGATTACTCTTTATATCCATCTCATCGAAAACGGACCTAAAACCCCGCTTGATCTCTCCCGTGAAACAAGCGTGAATAGGTCACGTATTTACCGTTATTTAGACCGCCTGAAGGCTAAAAAACTTATAGAAGAGGTAAATCTAGGCCGAGGAATAGTTTTGAAAGCTTCAAGCCCCAACAATCTCGAACTTTTGGTCTTGGAAAAAGAACAAGAACTTAAAATTCAGCGTGATAATCTGACCAGTATGATTAAGGAATTGACTGTTTTGCCGACCAATCACCCTAAAAATATCGAAATTAAGCACTATCATGGTGAGGAAGGGTTAAAACAAATGTTGTGGAACCATTTATCTGCAAAAAGGGAATTACTGGTGTTTGGGTTTGAGAACAGAAACAATATCGCAGGAAAATCTTTTGCCGAAAAAATACGGTGGGAACAAGTTGAACGAAAGATAACTAAAATTGAGATCGAAAACGCTACAGACCAGGGTGATTATTGGTATACGGGTGTACCCAATTGGGGAACATATTATCAATCCAGATATATTCCACCGAAAATCCTTGATATTCAACAGTATCAAGTGATTTACAATGATACCATCTCTATCTTGAGCTGGACTGATGGAGTTAAGGTGGGTGTTGAAATTGAAAACTCCCCTTTTGTCGATATGTATAAACAAATATTTTGGAAGTTTTGGGATGTGGCTAAGGACTACATAGCAGAAGGAAAACGAATCGAAAAATCTAAAAAAACTAAAAAGATTTGAGTTTATTCAACACATTCACCATCCTCATCTCCATGCCTCGATATTCTAAGGCCGCTGTCGTGGGATCCACGATGTTTACGTTTAACCCCGTCCCCAGCTCAAATCCTGCACGATGGACAAAGCGTGGAATGATGCGAAGGTACCAGTTTGAATGAGGGTAAATATAGTAGTTGTAGCCGAAGGACATATTGCCGAATTTATTTTTTTTGTATATGTGTTCAAGCTGTTTTAATGTTTTTTTCAATAAACTTGCGAGATCGCCCAGATGTTGATCGGTCAGGTCACCGAAGTGTGCCCCTTCCGCCTTCGGCGCAATCCAGATTTCATACGGCCACTGAGAGAAATCCGGACAATACGTATAGAAATATTTATTGTTTTCAACGATATTATTCAAGGGTTCCCGCGTGAGGGTATCTAGATTAATCTGCCCGGGGATAACTACGAGTTGGGAATGGGGGTGTTTGATTGAGGCTCCAGAATCCTCTCCGTGATTACAAAAGATGATGACTTGTCCTTTTTTGCGGTAATAATTGAACCGTTCTCGATATGTCTTTAAAATTAACTCTACATGGGCTTCGGGAAGATGCTCGATTTCCCGGCTGTTGTGGGGTGAGTGGATAATGATCTCATGATAGTCAGTGATCGGAAATTTATTGGAAATGACCCGCACAGCCCATCCTTTTTTATCCTTCTCTCCTTTTCCGATGCGAAACACTTCCCCTGGAGTGATGTGCTCATTGCCCGGACAAAACGGGCATACTTTGTGGGATCTATTCTTTGCGTTGAAATTATCCGGTCTATCAAGACGCGATGAGGCGATGATTACCCATCGATGAGTGAGGACGTCGGGAACATACTTGGACATAAAATCAGTATAAAGAAAAATATTACAAAATAAAAGGTATAATAAAATTCACTGTCATTCCCGCCCTCCGATTCGGAGGACTTGGTCGGGATGACATTTCTTGTCATTCCGAGCGGAGCCGAGGACTCTCTTTATCATTATGAAACTAATAATAGGTTTGGGAAATCCCGATACGAAATATCAAAATAACCGCCATAACGTCGGACATATGTTTGTGGATTTTATGATTAAAGAGTTAACGGGTTCACGGGTTAACGGGTTGCTTCTTGCCAAAACGGCCACCTACATGAATCTATCAGGTAAATCCGTCCAGGCCCTCATGCAAAAACATCACGCCAAACTCGAGGATCTCATCATCGTCCACGACGATCTCGATATTCCCCTCAGCAAGTTCAGAATTGTGAAAGGCTACGGCCCCAAACTCCATAATGGAATTGACTCAATTGAAGAAAAACTCGGGACAAAGGATTTCTTGCGAGTTCGAATCGGGGTGGATAATCGAACCCCCGAAAACCGGATTCCCGGAATTGAGTATGTGTTGCGGGATTTTGAGGAGAGGGAGGGGAAAATGGTTTTAGACATATTTCCTCAGATAGTTGAGTTGATGAAGGCAGAAAAATACATACTTTTATAAAATGTATGTATATGATATAATCACCATATGAAAGTATTTTTTAGTTCGCCAATACAGGGAATTGATTCAGTTGAAAAATATATCCGCGCTGTTGATTCTCAGCTTAAAGATCTAGGATATAGAAACATCGACAATCTTATTGAAAGACTTAACGATGATGATTACTATGAAACACTTAATAAAGGTGGGAAAAAAGCTCATGAGGACTTTTTTGCTAAAACAATCAGTGGAATAAAATTGGCTGATTTGACGATGTTTGAATGCACCATTCCCAGCTTAGGAATAGGTTTTCAAGTTGAAAAGTCAATTGAATATAATAAGCCAACAATAGTTTTGTATTTAAAAGATAATCTTCCCCATTTTATATCTGGAATTCAAAGTGATAAATTGCTCGTATTCGAATATAAAACCGACAATCTTAACGCAGTTATTACGAAAGCCCTCATTGCCGCACGTCAAGTGACAGATAAACGTTTTAATTTTTTTATTAGCCCATCACTCTTGACGTATCTTGAAGAGGAGTCGACCAAGCAGGGTATCACAAAATCAGCTTTCATTCGTCACCTTATTCTCGATCACAAGAAAAAGAAAAAATCATAATTCCCCTTGTTTTCATTATGTATTGATGTAGACTTAATTGTGAAATAATATCAGATGTTTTTTTTGATGCTGTTTGATATAATACTTAGATTGATATGACAACATATTCAGCCTGGAAAAAATTATCTTCACGTACTGTTTATAAAAATCAATGGATTAAGATCCATGAAGACCAAGTCATCCAACCCAATGGTGAAGAGAGTGTCTATGGTTTACTTGAGGGAAAAGAATATGTCATGGTTATCCCTCGACTCAAACCTAATTCATTTTGCATGATTGAGCAATATCGATATCCTATAAAGCAATTCTCTCTTGAATTCCCTGCGGGTGGATTAAAAAAAGGTGAAAATGTTATAGATGCATTAAAAAGAGAATTGCAAGAGGAGGCCCAACTGTACTCAAACAAACTTACTAAATTGGGGTGTTTGGATATTGGTAATAATTTTACAAATATGCATTTCTATGTATACCTTGCTGAGGAAGTCTCCATTGCCCCAAAGAAACCCCATGATCCTTCCGAAGGTCAGATAAAAATACGAACTCTTTCGCTGGCCGAAATAAAAAAAAGAATAAAAGACGGAATTATTAAAGATGGACAAACTGTTGCTGCTTTCAACCTTTTTCTTCTTAATCAATAATTGGCTCTCCCTCTTACAGAAGCGACTAAAAGTATGTGCCGCTGCCCAACCGACGCGGTTGAACTACGGCTCAGTACAATGACCTGATTTTAATCCAGTATCAAATTTTTAATTCGTTTTAAGTTTTTTTGATAATCTAAATTATCTTCTACGAACCTTCTATATGTTTCACCATCGCGAATAGATATCTCTTTAAGGTCCTGTAATATATCTGGGTTGAAGATCAAATCTCTATACGATGAATAGATCCAGTCTTCAGGCTGTTCCACAAGTCCACCTGTTGAAGGATTAAGATGGATGTAGCGAGATGTGTGAAGAAGTTGTTCGTCGGATTTGATTAAAACACACCGGTATCTTGATTGCCACAACGGACCTTTGCGGTTGTATTTAACATTGAAATATCGGGTATAACTATTCTCTATATCATTAATGTATTTTGAAATGGGATACTCTTTCTGAACTTTAAATAAGAGATGGTAATGGTCTGGCACTATGCAATAACTTAAAATTTTGATTAACCCGTCATTTTTTAGTGCCATAAGGTTTGAGGAGACATATTTCTTTCTTTTAACTGCCTGAGATAAACTTGACCATACGAAAATATTATTGTAAAAATCTACGGCCTTGAGAAATCGTTTACAATTATGTTCGTTTTTAAAAATGCCAAAGTTTGCAATGCTTTTATTGCAAATATGATATATCTCTCCGTTCACCAGTTTTGGGCGCATAATATTACTTTTTCATATCTTCTTTCTTTTGTCCAGGGACTATACACAACAATTTGCTTGTTTTGAACTGTTGTGACAATATATTTTTAACCTACGAGGTTGAATGGTGTATAATGATTTTATGCCCGCCAATTTTGACCATCTCCTTTTATCAAACAATGAACTTCTCATCATCAAAGATAACTTTATTCATGAAATTCAAAAGGCAAGCCTGGGTCAAGAAAGCAGTGTTTCTTTTTTGCCTCATACCATCCCCCAAACTTCTCCTCTTAAAGACGGGGAAATGTTTCAAGTTATGACAATCGGCGGCTCTGTTTTTAAGTCCGCATTAGTAAAAAAACAGCCCAATGAATGTGTGGTTTTGAGTGAGAAAGATGATGCGATCCCCCGTTTCGGCTCTGACCGGATATTTTTGGAATTTATCACGAGCCATCTTGATCCAACCGTAACCTACCTCAGTTTAAACCTGGCATATCCCCTTGATCCCGTTTTCCGAGACAACTTACTCGACGGTATCTTTGTCCGGGGCGGAAAAGAACATCGTTTTGACGGCCTTGTTGGCAAAAAAGTCGGAGAAAGCATTGAAGAGTTTGTTTTTACCCGCCTCAAACGGAAAGTACACGTTACCGTTGCCAACGATACGGTCTGCTTATTTATTTCTGACGTTACACTTCAATCTTGGAATACTACCGTCGCCGGTATTATCGGCACCGGAACCAATTATGCCATTGGTATGAATAAGCAAATTATAAATCTTCAAAGTGGAAGTTTTAATGCATTTACTCAAACCCCATCAGGAAAAATAATAGATAAAGAATCTATATATCCGGGGAAAGGAATCACAGATAAGGAGGTAGCCGGGGCATATCTTTTTAAACACTTTAATATCATTGCAAAAGAAAACAACCTTTCATTCTCCCCTCTTTCATCAACTAGAGAACTTTCACAATTAGCTGAAAAGAATGAAGGTGATGGGTCAAAGCTTGCACAAATTATTCTGGAACGTTCCGCCTCATTTGCCGCATGCCAAATCGCAGGAATAGTTGAATTTAAACAACAAACTACCCACGGTCCTTTAACTTTTGTGATGGAAGGCGCTTTATATTGGGATGCGTGGCATTATAAAGAGTTTATTCATAAGTACATTGAGAGATTTAAGGTACTTAAGAAACTTAGGTTCAGTCCCATCCGTCATCACAGCATCCGTGGGGGAATCAAACTCCTGTCAGGTCTTTCATGAAGCTTAAATAAGTTGCAATCGTCCATCCGAACCCCTTCATATTGCCATAATACCCCGGTTCAACCTTTGTCTGGGTTGAAAAAGGGTACTTTTCCGCGAATCCACCCCTGTTTTCAAATTCTTTTTCGACATGCGTTATCCAGTTCTGTTCGTATCCCCTGGCTTCTTTTACGAAACCATAATTTTTTAAGCCCTCAACCGCAATCATCATAAGGGGCGGCCAGCAGTTCGGGTACTCCCACTGGAACTTCCAGGGCCCCACCGGTTCTTGCGGAATACTTCCCCCATTTCTTAGTTCCAGACTTGTAGATGATAATCCGATATCACCTTTGTAAAAGGTTTCAAGATTAATTTTTGTTTTTTCTGCCTGCTCGGGCGTGGCAAGTTTAAAAAACAGCGGAAAAATCTCAGCGGAAAGGTCTCCATACAAAATATGGCCTTCTTTTCCTTTCAATAAAGAATAATCCCTGAATCCTGCCCACTTGCCGGTGTCGCACCAAAAGGTTTTTTGAAAATCTCCAAGCATTTGTTTTCTTAATGAGTCGTACAATGTGGCTTTTTCGGTATTGTTTCCCCATACAGGCGATGAATAATACTGTTGCAACGATGTGAACGTACCATACAGGATTGCGTTGAGTTGTACCGGCAAAAATTCATAACTGTATGTTGCCGTAATCCAATTATGATCCTTCCCGTCCTCGCACCCTACCATGAATGGGTTTGAGTGGGGTTCATAACGGGTCAGCATGCCGTATTTTTCAACCATTTCCTGCGATTGGCGGTGATTTTGCTTTCCTGATTTATAATCCAACCACTCTGTGACTAACTCTTCCTCAACTACTTTTACTATGTTTGAGACCTGTCCGTCAAAAGATAATCCTGCAGATAACAAATCCATAAGGCCTGCCATTTCAAAAGGTGGTTGCGGACGGGATAAAAAAGGAGTTACCAGTGCATTAGGAATACGTTTAAACTCTTCAAAAACATCAGTAAGATTTAACAGCTGACCCAATGCCAGATCCAATCCTCCAGCCAGAATGAGCCCCCTATTTTGGAAAAAAGTATCCCAACGGTACTGTTCTCCGAAGGCAAAATGTTCTCCGTCGTTTGATCCGGTGGGAGCTAAAAAAGGCCGCTTGGCGAGATTGACACCTTTGAATTCTGGGGCTTTGTATGGCACTTCAATCGTAGATCGTTCCCAAAAATCGATGATATATTGAAATATCTTTTTTTTGTTTTCAGTCCCCATGTCTCCTAGTATCTTTTTCATTAAATTAGCAACTCGCTCTTCTTTGGTGTTCCCCAAGAATTGATAGAGATCCCCCCTTGTTTTGGGTTGATCGACGATGGTGACCTTTTGAAGAAGTAATTGTCTCAATTTTAGCAAATCGTCCATATATACTTAATACTGTATCATATTTTTATGAGCCAATCTATCTATCAGTACGTCCGGTCCGTTGCTTCAAATAAACTCGCATTTATCGATGTTGACGGCACCCTTACGGCCAATCCCGGAGATACAAATGAAAAGGACCTGCTCGATAAAGATCTGACAAATCAAGCTATCACCGAACTTCAAAAAAATGGATTCACCTGTGTCTTAAATACTTCACGAACGGTTGAAATGTGTATGAGCGAGGCGCAATATTTTCTGTCAAAAAAAAATTTTGGATTTACCCGGCCGCAACCTCACATGAATATTGATAATAAATACAGGCACTTCTATGTAAAACCGGAAGATGTTGTTCCCCGGAAAATACTCGATCTTCCCATCATCATCTCCGCATCCGGAGCTCGGGTAGACGTACTGCAAAAGGATGGCGGATACGTGCAGGATCAAGGTTTTTACCCGCCAGATTTTCCCGATCCCATAATTTGGAAAAAGAAAATAACCTCATTTCTTTCGACCTCGAACATTCTTTTTTCATACGCCCCCATTGATTCAGAATCTAACTATGAAGAAGGAATAACTGATATTTTTCCTGCAGATTATCGCATCCAACTGTCATTCCCTACTCAGTCAGAATTACTTCGCCTCGCGGGTGAAATAAAAAAAATAGACGGTTTATATTTGACCGATGACAGTAATCCGGATAAAAATATATTTTTGGCCTACCTGACGCCAAAAAACGGCAAGATTGATGCCGTCAATCATGTCATGTCTCATCTTCAAAAACGACTCACTGAAATTCTCGTGATCGGCGATAGTTTTCCCGATCTTGAGGCAGGACTGAAAATAAAAGCTCCGCCCCATGCAAAAATTACCTGCCTGATTGTAGGTGGATCACGACTCCACTATACCCCGAAGATAAACCTTAAACGCAAAATAATAATGGGAGACGTCGCATTCCATCAATCTATAGGTCCAAAAAGCATAGTTGAGTTTATAAAAAGTAATAAGTATAATTATGTCATTCCCGCGAAGGCGGGAATCCAGGCTAAAATTTCTATTTAAATATGATCAGTAAAGAAAACTTTGAAAAGTTCATAAAGAAAAGTTTGAAAGACCGAACTTTTTTTATTGTTACCAACCGGGAGCCGTATATTCATACCAAGACTCCTGACGGAGTAAAAGTTACCAAAACGGCAGGAGGTGTGCATACTCTCCTTGATCTCGTTGCACAAGCCTCAAATGCCATCTATGTGGCGCATGGTTCAGGAAATGCTGACAAGAGTGTAGTAAATAAACATAATATTGTCCCCGTACCTCCAAAAACTAAATCATATTCGCTTAAGCGCGTCTTTCTTTCAAAAAAGGAACTGGAAAATTTTTACTATGGTTTTTCCAATCAGACATTATGGCCCTTATCTCATGCGGTATTTGTAAAACCTGAATTTCATGCTTCTTGGTGGAAATCGTATCAGGCGGTAAATAAAAAATTTGCAGATGCAATCTTGGAAGAAATAGGTGATAAGCCGGCATTTGTCTGGGTCAACGACTATCACCTGGCACTTGTTCCCAAGATGTTGAAAGACTCAGGAAAGAATATAAAAGTCGGCACTTTTTGGCACATCCCCTGGGCAACATACGAAATTTTTCGCGTAAACCCATGGGGAAAAGAGATCCTGACCGGTATGTTAGGTTCCGATTTTATTGGTTTTCACCGCGGTTATCATGTACAAAATTTTATTCAATGTGTACAGCGGATGATTGAGGCACAAATTGATTTTGACCAATCACATATCACGTTTAAAGATCATATATCAAAAGTTGAATCTCTTCCTGCCGGTATCGATTATCAAGAAATACTTGAAATAAAGAAAGAGGCCACATCAACATTAAAAAAACAGTTTAATCGAGAAATGGGAATGAATATTGAATATCTCGCAGTGGGTGTGGACCGTCTAGACTACACCAAAGGATTGATTGAACGCTTTAAGATGATCGACCGCTTTTTAGAAAAGCACCCCGAATTTCAGGAAAAATTCATCTATTACGGTATCATGCCTTACTCTCGCATTCATATCCCCGTCTATCGAAACTATGCCAAGGCAGTGACTGACCTATGCGATAAAATTAATTGGAAATATTCACGCAATGACTGGGAGCCGATTCAACTCAATCTGGAGGGTATGTCTCGTGAAAAAGTCATAACCTATTATAAAAATGCTGACTTATGCCTCATCACTCCTCTGGATGATGGCCTTAATTTAGTTGCAAAAGAGTACGCCTTGTCATGCGAGGAAGAATCAGGCATGATTGTGCTTTCCAAATTTGCCGGTGCGGCAAACGACCTGCGCCACGCACTCCTCATCAATCCCTACGACATTGAACAGGGTGCTGATGCCATTTATCAGGCACTTATCATGCCTTCAAAAGAAAAGAAAGAACGCAATATGAAAATGCGAGAAGATTTAAAATCAAAAAATATATACCAATGGGCCATTAATTTTATTGAAAAAACTCTTTTTGAATAACCCCAATCAACGTTTATCCCCAGACGAGCAGTTTTATATGCCCTTTGTTAATTATCGTGCATTAAAAAATATTGAAAGTGCTCATCAAAAGGTCAAGCATATACTTTCTTCATTAAAATTAACGCCACCCCGGCCAATTTTAGATAATTTGAATGACAGAACACGTTTTAGTTATTTTGAGCCGGTAACTTCAGCAAAAAATGTGAAATATTTCATAAAAATTAAACTATTTGAGGATAAATATATCAATAATTATTTTTATAAAAATAAGGTGCTCGGGGATGCTCTACGAAACAATCAATTGCAAAAATTGAATCGTTATACTCCAACATTAATTGAGGGCACTGGAGATTATTTGATATACAAATATGTCCAGGGTAATAATTATGGCAACAGGTACTATTATCAACCCAGTTTTATCGTAATGAACGATTTACCCAATTTATTTCAAATAATAAATGCTGTTAATGAATTCCCCATTTCCCTTTTACCTAAGGACTATGAAGTTCATGGCTGGCCATATATGATGTTTCATATCTATAAGGAGGGGGAAATTACTGAGAGGGAGATAGAATATAAAAAGCTGTTTTCATCGCGAGAATATTCATTCATATCTTCACTCTTTTATAACAAAAAACTTGAACAAATTGTTAAAACAAATTCTGATAATTTATCTCATAATGATTTTCAACCAACCAATTTTATTAACAGGGGTACATTCATACAAATAGTCGATTGGGACAATTCAGGGATAGATCACAAATTTTATGATCTGGTAAAGTTCTATATCGTTCATTATAGGAAAAGGAAAATACAAAAAGTAATATTTGATTTTGCTCTACAGAAAGTAGTTAAAACAAAAGAGGATAAAATTATTTACTTCGCTTCACTTATTGCTCGATCCATTGTTGAATGCACTGCGCTCATTAAAGAAAAAGGTTCTGATATACGGCAGGGTAAGCAAATTTCACTACTTAAGCAGAACATTTTAAAAACACGTATAATAGACACTAAATATTGGATTTCTCAGTTATCAAAGATAATAACATTGTGAAGATACTATTCGTAAATCTGAGCGACTACCTCATTCCTCCACCAACTAACGTGATTAGGGCTGACACCTATATCAGTGTTCCTCTTGCTGAAGAGCTACAAAATCGAGGCTATGAAGTATATTTTTTATGCCCGCCTGGTTCAACTGTAAGAACAAAGAAAATATTTTCAACTCACCAACCATTATCAGCGGTTATGCCGTTGAATGAAATTATGCAAAAGTCAAATATTGCGAGAGAGGTTGAATTGACCTTTTGGTTTGATATTTACTTTACTTTGATTGAAGCTGTTAAAATGCAGCATTTTGACCTTATACACTTCCACTCTAATACTCCGCTTTCAGAATTAACTGCTCTCTCAAAAATAACAACTCCTTGTGTTTTTACTCTCCATTCATATCCTCAATTCCCAGATGTTTATTCTCAATTTTTTCATTTTTTCAATACAAGGAAAAATAATTTTTTTGTTTCTATTTCTGATTTTCAACAGAAAAAATTTCCATCAACATCTTTTATTGGCACAGTACACAACGGACTAGACCAGAGTAATTTTTCTTTTGATGTAAACGGAGGGAGTAAATTCCTATTTGCAGGTCGCATTGTAAAGGAAAAAGGGGTATTTGATGCCATGATGTCTTGTATCAAAACGAACAGAAAGCTTATTATGACGGGTTCTGTTGACCCAAGCACTCTACGAGTTAATGAAAAAGACTATTATACTAGCGAAATTGCTCCAATCATTTCTCAAAATACTCACCTCATTCAATTTGATGATGTAACAGAGAGAACGAAAATGTTTTCCTTTTATCAAGAAGGAAGGGCAACGCTCGTACCAGTGCTTTGGGATGAACCATTTGGGCTCGTTATGATAGAATCAATGGCGAGTGGTACTCCGATTATAGCCTATGCAAAAGGGTCAGTGCCCGAGATTGTGCTGGATGGCAAAACCGGCTTCATTGTGAACTCATCAGACAACGATGTTCGTGGTGATTGGACCATAAAAAAAACAGGAATTGAGGGATTGTGTGAGGCAATTGAACGAATGAGTAACATGTCAGACCAGGATTATAAACAAATGAGACGATCCTGTCTCGCACACGTTGAAAAACACTTTACATTAAGCAAAATGACTGAACAATATGAGCAAATTTACAAAAAAATTTTAGATCTTAAATCTACTAATTGATTTATCAATATATGAGAATTGCTATCTTAAACTCGAACATGGTAAAGATATACAGCGGCACAAAAAAAGGAACCGAAATATTCGGATACTTACTTATCAATGCTTTAATAAAAAGGGCAAAAAGAGATAATCTTAGCATTACCGCATTTGCTTCTGGAACATCTAAATTACCGGTTCCAATAGAGTCGATTAACTATCGATCATCCATGGACGATAAAAGCATTGGAAACAAACATCATACACTATTTGAGCTTGCTCTTTTTTCGAAAGCATTCCTGATGCATAAGCAGTATGACCTATTTCACGTAAGCACGGGGATTGCTGAATATATTCTTCCATTTGCCCAACTATTTTCACAAAAACCCATCATTATAACCCTTCATGGACCTTTAAACTTTATTTTCCAAAAAAAATTTTTCTCTCTTTATAAAAAACTGCCTAATGTTTACTTTGTCTCCATTTGTAATGCTCAACGAAAGCCTATCCCTGATCTGAATTACATAAGAACAATCTATCATGGTATAGATATCCACAGACATTTCCATTTTAACAATATAGGTAGTGATCAAATAATATGGACCGGCCGTGCAATCCCAGATAAAGGTCTAGATGTATTTTTAACGGTAATAAAGAAAGTTAAAAGGAAAGCAAAGGTATTCCCCATCATAAAAGAAGAGTCTTTGGAATGGCTTAATCGCGAATTTATTAAAAAACGAAGCACGATTAGCCAAATTTTAAAAATATATATTGACTTTGACGTTGACCGAATTGAACTTGCGAAGCAATATCAGACAAGTAAACTGTTTCTATTTCCCGTTCAAGCAGAAGAAGCATTCGGTCTAACCCTCATTGAATCGATGGCCTGTGGAACGCCGGTTGTAGCCTATGCGAGAGGATCTATACCTGAAATTGTCAAAGACGGAGAAACGGGATTTATTGTGAATCCGAGTGATGATGACATCCGAGGCGACTGGATTATAAAGAAAACCGGCATAGAGGGCTTGTGTGAGGCAGTGGAGCGCATTTATGCAATGCCGGAGGATCAATATAAACAAATGAGACTTAACTGCCGTGCACACGTTGAAAAAAACTTTACCGTTGAGCATATGGTTGACCAGTATGTGGAAGTATATAAGGAAATATTGGCAAAAAAGACGACATGAAAACCATCGCTGACATTCTTAAAACTTTCAACCCACTCGAAGACAAGTATGTTTCCCGAGAATATCAATCTTTCGGCGTGCATCTTTCCGAAAAATTACAGGATGAACCCCGCAAAAGTCTCTATATCAAATTGGCTAAAACCGTTCCCCGACCGGTCCTTGAACAAGCTTTGCGCTTTGTCGTCGATTCACATGCAAGACGTAAAGGTGCCCTCTTCATGTGGAAGCTCAAAGAGCTTGGCGCTTTTAAAAAATAGCCTATAATTCTTTTTCTCCACTGTATAGCAAACTTGAACAAAAATGTTTGTTTATCCTACCACTTACTCATCGAGAATATATGTATTGATCAATCACACTTTCATCAATAAGGACTACTCCCGGTCTTCCCTCCCCAACGTTATCTGGTTGACCCGAATACCCGGTCGGAATTTGGATGAATCCATTTTTTGATAAATCAACTATCCAATTTAACCCGCTCCATCCTTTATAGCTATACGTTAGTTTTGCAAGATTTCCCGACCAGTCAAGTGGCGCGGCCATATCAATAATCATCACCCGACCGATGAAGCGGGGTTGCGGATTTGACGCATCATCAATGCCGAAAAGATATTTGATACTCCAAAGGTCGGAAGGTCCGCGAGTTGCCCCATAGGCAATTACTTTCCCCGTTGCCCGCGCTTGTTCGGGGGTCAAATCAGATTGGCGTGCCATAAACGTCTCGTTGATGAAAGAATGTGCGTCATCCATTGAAATTCCTTTTCTATTGTGAATCACATCGGCAACCACACTGTATCCATAGGTTTGTTCATCTCCATAATAGGTGGCCCATCCCAAACCACGGTCAAGAGGGGTGTTATAAAGCTGATCGACCGGACATCCGCTTGTAGTTCCCCCACGGCATCCGATGACGGGAGGATTTGAAGTCATGCTTTGAATTTGAGTATAGTCGGGCGTTCTTATTGCATTTGTGGGCGTTGGAATAGCAGTTGGGGGAGGAATGTAAATAGTCGGTCGTAATGTTGGTGTTGGAATTGGGGTAGAGGTAGGGAACGGAATAAATTTTGTGGGTATGATTGTTGGTTTTATAGAAATATTGGGTCGTACAGTTGGCGAAGGGACTTTTGATTGAGTAATGATGATTGGTGGAGTGATCTTCGGAAAACCCGATGGTTGTGGAGCCGGTGTGAATGTTGGCGCCCAGTAACTATTTTGGGTAATGGTTGGAGTTATTTGTTCGGCAACTATTTGAGCAGGTGCTCTTGTAGGAAAGGTAAAACGTACGGAAATGGATTTTTTATACGCTTCAATCTCGTCTTTGCTTGGAATATGGGGCTTCATTTTCAGAAAACCGGGAATTGCGAATATGATGAGGAATGCTCCTCCCATCGCCGCAACAATTTTCAGATATTTTGAGCCCATTATTTCATTGTACTGAATAAGTTACGATACATATGAGACTTTTAGGGATGTATTTTATTCATGGGAAAAGGTATTGCAAATCACTCCATAAAGATCTTCTCTCTGTTTGAAAACATCCCTCTGTACAATAGTGCAACTATGAAATCTATTC
>JACRPE010000002.1 GCA_016214055.1 Candidatus Roizmanbacteria bacterium | reverse complement strand
TCTAAATGGATGCCAGTATTCATTGATTCGGTTGGGTAACTGATAATAGTCCTCCCCGAATAATTCTAGACATCTGGCTCGGTATTTGATATACCGTTCCCTATCTGAAAAGTGTATACCATGTGCTGACCTGCCTACAAAAAAGAGGAAAAAAACCTGTTGCTTTTGAGCACAAATACGGTATCATTGTAGAATGATAAAACACACTCTTAAAAAACTTCCGAAGAACACTCACGAAATTTTAATTGATATCTCATGGGATGAGATAGAAAAAGAATACAAAACAGCCTTTGATGTAATATTAGCTGAGTTCAGCTTTGAAGGCTTTCGCAAGGGTAAAGTACCCCCATCACTAGCTGAAAAACATATTGCAAAGGATCAGGTATATAACCAGCTTATACGCACGATGCTTCCGCGGGTATATGAGGAAATCATCAAGAAAGAGGGATTGAAGCCGATCGTTTCACCGAAGATTGATCTGGTGACGGCTAAAGAGAAGGAAACATGGCAAGTGAAAGCAACCTTAGCCGAGAAACCTGAGGTTGACTTGGGCGATTACAAGAAGAAGCTTCTTGAGGCGAAGGCAAACATGAAAAAAGATGACATTTGGGTTCCCGGAAAAGATGAGGCTAAAAAAGAGGACCCCAATGCGAAGAAAGACAAAATACTGAATGAGGCGCTCTCACTCCTTCTCAAGGAGGTAAAATGTGAGATTCCTCCCCTACTAGTCGAATCAGAACTCAACCGCAAGCTCACTCAGCTTCTGGATGATGTACAAAAAATCGGATTGACGGTGGATAGTTATCTTCAGTCCAAAGGGCTTACCATGGACCGCCTTAAAGAGCAGTATACGAGGGAGATAACTGATATGTATAAACTAGAGTTTATACTGCTTGATATAGCTGACAAAGAGAAAATTGAGGTAACGGATGCTGACATGAATAAACTGTTTGATAATCTCAAGGAAGATAAAGAAAAAGAATCAGCCAAGGCCAACGCATATTTTTACGCCTCGGTATTGCGCAAGCAAAAGACTCTTGATTTCCTAATTAGCTTATAGTATAATTAGGCTATGCCAAATAAGCCTATAGTAAAACAAAATTCAGGCCAACTCAAGGCCAACGCACTTGAGTCTCTCAAAGACTTTGGTACTTCGACTGTAAAAAATGTTGGCTCTTCTTTTAAAGATTTAGGTACCGGAATGCTTGATCAGTTCTTTGGCGGTTTCGAAGATGATGACAATGATGAAATGATGGAAAAAGAATTCAAGCCACCCTCAAAGGAACAAAAAGTATCTTCTAAAGCAAAAAAAGAGGCAAACATCTTCAGCTACAATGAATACCATGAATCCGTCTTAGTAAAAAAAGAGATCCGCCAGCTTGTGGAGCAAATCAGGAAGGAAATCCAGTATATCAGAAAAGCCGATAAATCACTGTTAAATGAGGTCAAAGATATCGAGAAAATTGCAATTGACTCGCTTCCTGAGAAGCCGGGAATCTACCATATCAGATTTCTTGAAATTGTGCTTCGCACTCTTCAACTTCTCCGCCAGAAAATGGGAGAATCAAAGACGTGGATGCAAGCTCTTATGTCAAAAAAGAAAAAGAGAGGATCATTATTTGCAGTGCAGTCAAAAAAAGCGGGCACCCAGTATTCGATGTCTCAGGAACTTTCAAACGCAAGAAGCGTACAATAATCATTCAATTATTTTTAAGAAGGTATTCACCCCATATGCCCAAGATCCATCTGATGGAGGCGTATATTTTCGCATGATATCCTCAGGAGTGGTGAGCCCCTTATCAATATAATATTTCTTTATCCCCCGGCTGATCGTATCAATAGCTTCATCATAGGAATCGAAGCGGGTGACTTTATTCCCGTATATTCCCCACCCCCAACAATTGTGAGAATCTTCATATATATATTTGCAGAGGTTTGATTCCTGCATCGCAATGGCGGGGAGTAATCGATAATCAAATTGATTTTCATCGGCCCGTTTGACGAAAGTCTCCGCATGATCATAAAGAACTGAGTTGTATTTACGGAAAAAATATTTGAGATTTGCTACACGGATATCGTTGGTGGCAAACTCTTTTAAGAGCGTTTTCTCGCTCACATTATCATTATCCTGAAAAGAAAGAAGTGAGGATATCTCAGACAAGTTATTCATAATGGCTCGATAAAATATAATTTTTCTATTTCTCCTAATAATCACTTTAGCAATAAAAATGCACGCAAGGAGAGAAATGATATAAAGAAGTAAGAGCAAAAAGGCGCGTTTGACCATATCAGACTTTGTAATAAAAAGTGGAAAACGGTTCAGATTTAATCGTATGAATAACCTTGTTTTCCCATCCGGTAATTTTGAACCCATGTGAGATGACAAGAGTTCCTTTCCGGATTTCTTTTTCCATTTTTGGGAGTAGTTTTTTTATCGTCTCCGGCATGAGAAACATATATATACAGTCCGCATTTGAAAAATCCACATTAAAAATGTTTCTATTAAGAAATGTAATATCCGTAAGATGCTGTCTTGAAGCGAGAAACTTCGAAAGCATAATAAGTAAGCTATTTATGTCTACTCCTACCCCTTTTACCCCGTAAACATGCACAGCCCGACGAACTAGTCTGCCGTCCCCACTTCCTAACTCCATAAACACTTGCCCATTTTTTAGGTTGGCTTTTTTAAGTATCTCATCAATGTGTTTTTTTGATGTGGGAACATAGGGGGCACCCATGATGGAGGAATAAAGAAGTCCTACCGAGTACGCCGCAAGACCGCAGAGGAATAAAAGCTCAAGAATGAGGAGGCCAAGGTACAAAAATACGTTCATCCGTATAGTATAATATAAAATCACAGCACTCGTAGCTCAATTGGATAGAGCATTGGTCTTCGGAACCAAGGGTTGGGTGTTCAAGTCACCCCGAGTGCACTTGAAATATTTGCGAAAAAGCGTAGCTTTTTAATTTGCCTTTGGCAAATTGGCAAATGTTTCAAGTATAAACACCTTATGAAATGGTACGTGTATATTGTTCAGTGCAAGGATGGATCATTATATACGGGGATAACGTTAGATGTTGTAAGGAGAGTGAAGGAGCACAATGAAGATGATGCAAAAGGAGCAAAGTCCCTACGAGGCAAGCGACCGGTAAAACTAGTATATTTTGAAGAGTATAATAATCAATCAGAAGCGAGGAAAAGAGAGGCGGGAATAAAGAATTGGAAGAGGGAATATAAGTTAAAATTGATAATGAAAGGTATGGATCTGTAGCTCAATTGGTAGAGCGCCTCCCTCTTAAGGAGTTGGTTGAGAGTTCAAATCTCTCCAGGTCCACATTTAGCTATAAGAATTTAACCTAATTAGTTCAGGGTTCACAACGCAAAGTGGTTTCTTTGACTTTACGGTGTTCGAGTCCCCGTAAAAGTCAGCTACTTTTACGGTATAAACCCTGGTGGCTCACCTTTTTCTAAACTATTAGCGGTCTCTTATATTGTGAAATGCACCTTTGTCGTAAGTCCTCAGTTATAGCTCCTTTTTCCATTCCTGATCGATACCATATTGGCGCACCTACATCAACGCATACTTTTCTTCTCGAATGACCATCAAATATCCTTGGCAATGATGCACCTTTAGGTAAAATATCTCCAAGACCATGCAGAACTATAGGAACAATTGGAACGGTATAGTCCGTCTTTTTTAAAAGCAGTTCAATTCCACGTAAAAAAGGCCTATTGTCAATATCATTTAAAGTCCTTGTTCCTTCAGGTGATATACCAATGCAATCACCAGCAGAAAGCCTTTTAATCATTGTGGTAAAAGCATTTGTCGAAATGGTATCTGTGTCTAGGGGAATAGTATCCGTAACTAATCTACCAGCGCAACTTCTCCATCCTTCTCCCCAAGCACTTGCCTTTGCTGCAAAAGTTAATCTGCCTCTTACTGTCTTGGGAAGCGCTGCTCTTACAAAAAATGAGTCAAGATGACTGGTATGAGGGAACAAAACTATTATTGCAGGTGTTTTTAAGATTGCATCAAAATTTTCTGTCCCTGACACATGAAGATCTACTAAATTGCTTAGACTTCCCAGTAAGTCCCTCTCCGTATTAATTAGTGCGTGCTTGAAGCCTGTACCCCGAAATCTTTCTCCCATGGACAAAATTATATCAAAGAGATAAATTTATCCAGTCTGCATGAATCTATTACTCTATCTATACTTATTAATAGCATTCAGGAGTTTATGAGCTTCTTTTCCTGCGACTTCTGCAAAGTCTTCTTTATTTGATGCAAATATTATTCCTCGAGAGGAATTGATTATCATGCCAGCATTTTTTGAATTCAGGCCTGCTTTCATCGTCTCTTCAATATCTCCCCCCTGTGCCCCAGTTCCCGGCACTAAAAAAGTCATATCACCCGAAATTTTTCTTATCTTTTTTAATTCTTCAGGATAGGTTGCACCGACGACCAATAAACAGTTATCATTACTATTCCAATCATGAATAACTTTTTCTGCAACTATTTGATATAAAGGTTTACCATTAACTACTAAATCCTGAAATTCACCGGCTCCAGGATTTGAAGTTCGGCATAATATGATACATCCTTTATCTTTTCTCATGAGAAATGGTTGTAAAGCCTCTTTTCCTAAATAAGGGTGAAGAGTAACGGAATCAAAACCTAAGTAGTCAAAAATGAATTCAACATACCCCTTATTTGTGCTTCCAATATCTGCACGTTTGGCATCAAGGATAGTAACGATTCCAGGATACTTATTACGAAGATAATCGATAGTCATCTTAAGTTCTTGTATGCCCTTTTCACCTTGCGATTCGTAAAAAGCACTATTTGGTTTATAAGCGCATACATATTGAGCCGTTGCATCAATAATAGCTTTATTAAATGAGAATTGAGGATATTTTTCTTTCTTCACCGATTCAGGCAATTTATCAAAATCTGAATCAAGCCCAACACACACCAACGAATTATTGTTTTTAACAATTAAATCTAGCTTTGCTTGAAATGACATATTATAATAGTAAACTTTTTAAATCACTGATAGAATTAATTATATATGTAGGTTTACATGCTTTCAACTCTTGAATCGAGCCAAAGCCATAGGTTACCCCAATTGAATTAATTTTATTATTATTTGCACCAACTATATCGTGCATCCGGTCCCCCACCATCACAAACTCTTCTTTTTCATATTCAGGAAGATAGTTAATTGCTTGCAATATCAGATTTGTTTTATCTGCGTTCTTTAAATCCAGACCGGGTCCAACAACTTTGTTAAAATACTTATCGAGAAGAAAATGTTCAATAATTTTATAACAGTACACTGCAGGTTTGGAAGAAACCAAAAGTATTTTCCTCCCTGACACTTTTAATTTATTAAGAAGTTCACTCACTCCATCGTATACTCTATTCTCATATAGTCCTTTTATGGAAAATCGCTCCTGATAGTATTTTACAGCTTCCCAAGACTTTTTTTCAGAAAATTTATAATGAGTATTAAAGGTATGAAAAAGTGGAGGGCCAATAAATTTTGCCAAACTATCAAGATTATTTTCAATAATATGCATCTTTGACAAAGCATATTGAATGGATTTTGTAATCCCCTCTTTTGGATCAGTTAAAACACCATCAAGATCAAACAGAATGACTCGATAGTCTTTTTTTATCATAACTTATTTAGGAATCATTTCGTTTAGCTTAGGAAATTCACTGAGTAATCCTGATTGTTGTTCTGCAGAAAAACTTGACCAAGTGGAAATAATTATTTCTTCTATTGAAGCCAATGAAATAACTTCTATACCCTGCCTCTTTAGCATTTCCAATGTTTCGGTCGATGCTCGACTCATACCCACAACCAAATGAATAGGAAACATATCAGCTTTCTCGCCAAATCTCTCACGGAGGGCATCCTTAACAATTACTAACCCTTCCTTCAAAGTACCTCCTTTAGTTAGAACATCGTCTACGACTACAAGAATATCATCGTCACTCATTTGGTGTGGCAATCTTACTCTACGATTAGTCCCTTTTTCAGCTTGAGCAACTTCGTCAGGACTAATAATAATCTGACGTAAACCATTTCTATATGCTACTGCACCTGTTTCATGAGGACTTGCTTTCGATGCTAAATTAACCAATACAACCTTATCTTGAGGGAATGCACACTCTATTAAGGTACCAATAGCATCTATAAATGGCTTTTCTGTGCTAGGCTGACACAGCATATCACCATGATCAACATAAATCCAAGAGAGCCCACCGCTTCTCAATTTAAAACGTTCACCAAGAGTTGGTGCGATTTTTACTGCACCGGCTTCAAGAATCGCTTTGATATATTCCCCTCTCATCACTTTTAAAAGTTCACATTTTTTTGCTTCTAGCATATATTTTTCATGTCAAAAAAAGTAACTATTTCTACTGCTTTAGACTGGCTTTTTTTACTTCTAAGTACTTTTTCCCGTGACCGATTTTAATATTTATGGGTACTTTTTTCTCACACAGGGGACATGATTCTTCAGCATAAGAAACTGCCGGAAATTCTCCCAGAGAATAAAAAGGCGCTTCCATTAGTTTTGAATTCACATGCTTTGAATCACGATTAACCATTACACAAACTGCAACCACCGTCCCCCCCGCTTTTCGTACTGCATCTGCTGTTTTTTTTACTGAAATTCCGGTAGTGGTTAAATCCTCAATTACGAGAACTTTTTTTCCTTTGATAAAAGTGTCATAACCACGCCTGAAGATTTGCTCACTTTCGGTAGCCGAAGCGAAAGTACCCTGACTTTTTTCTGTGTATACGCTTGTAATTTCCTTCTTTTTGAATTTAGAAAGATAGTATGCGGTCCAAGTACAAAGGATCGTTCCTCCCACGGCCGGAGCCGCAACCACATCAATTGATTTTGTCTTCATTTTGTCCGCAAACATCTTTCCCACTTTTGCTGTTTCCAAAACATGTGGATATAGAAAGTCTTTGTTAATATACGTCCCGCTGTGTCTACCCGATGTCAGAACAAAATGATCATCGGTTAAAATCGCACCGGTTTTTTTGAGAATGGAAATGATGTTTATCATAGAGTTAGTTTACTTTTAATTTCCTGTGCAAGATACGGATTCCACATAGCGCCTGTAGCACTCATTATTACATCAGATCCTGATGACCGATACAACTTATAATCTTTCTCGCTCATCACACCACCTACCCCTATAATTTTATAATTTAAACTCATTTTCTCTCTTAAAATATTTAATCTTTTTACCATCTCAAGCCCTGCCCACTTGATCGGAGCCCCACAAACCCCACTTCTCAGACGACCATTCCCTGGAAGCGCCTGTTGTCCTTTATCGTCCACAATCGAAGCGGCAATAGTATTTATCACAGAAAATCCTTGAACGATTGGGGAAAGTTCATTCACAAAACGGATAAGATATTCCTCAGGCATATATGCTCCTTTGATAAGAAGTGGCAGATCTCCTACTTCATTTTTTACTGCAACCAACACTGCTTTTGTACGTTCTAAATCAAGACATAACACATTTGCTGTTCCTTCGTTCGGACAACTCAAATTTGCCTCAATTACTTTTACTCCTGTTTCTTTCATCAGTCGTGCAGTTGTTACCCAATCTGAGATATATGCTTTTACTCCTCCTCCGCCCGTCCCCTGGAAACTCCCTATGACCAATTGCCCCTCTTTGACGTAGGATAAAGCATCTTTCAAATCTGCTTGCCACACATCAGGACTCATTGAAGGAACCCCAAACGAATTGGTGATGCCAAGTGGAGAAGTATAGTTACTATCTCCAACAAGTGGAGTATTTTGTGCCATTTGTGAAGTAAGCTTGTCTTTTATATGAACAGCTAAGACGTTGGGAAGCGGGTGACAGGGATATGATCTGCTCCTTACTGTTTTATACACGGGAACATTAAATCCTTTGTCTAGAGCCGCTTTTACAAACTTTGCATTTAAAAGAGGTCCTGCTGGGATTCCAAACGGTAGGTAGACCTTATGTCCTAAAAAATCATATTGAGGTCTGTCAGAATGTTCAAACACCTTTCCATCTGCAAAAGTACCAAAAGGTCCTTCTTTGTAGTTATCATCATACGATTTGAAAGGATCATAGAAAGGTGGATATAGCATGAATAATAATTAGAAATGTTTAATAACTCTTCCTGAACCTGGAAGTGCTAATATATCTCCATTTTCAAATACTGTTTCTCCGTGCAAAATAACTTTTTTAACCTTTCCTTTTACCTTCCATCCTTTAAATGGTGACCACTTGCACTTTGTTTCCAAACGTGAGTTAGTAATAGTGTATTCCTGCATTTCGTCAATTTCAACATACGATTTTTTGTCAACGGGAATATTAAAAATCCTACGTGGATTTTCAAAACACATTTCAAGTAACCGTTTCATAGTCAATCTTTTTTGTGATATTGCTGTCAATAGCAACGGCAATGTCGTATCAAGATTGGGGACGCCAAATGGAGGTGTCGATGAATTTTTTTCTTCAACCGTATGGGGGGCATGATCGGATTCAATAACATCTATCTCACTGATATGTTTCCATAGATAGTTTTGATCTATATTAGCTCCCAATTCAGGCTTCATGAGAGCGAATGCTCCCAGCATCTTTATATCACTTAAAGTTAAAAATAAGTGATGAGGGGTTACTCCGCACGTGACCGGTAAACCTTCTTTCTTTGCTTTTAGAATAACACTCAACTCATTTTTTTTTGATACATGGCAAATATGTACTCGCTTTCCGGTTTTCTTAACAATAGAGAGAATATCAGGAAGAATATCTTCCTCTCCATGCAGGAGGATTGGCTTTTCACTTTTCCAAAATGAAAATATGTTCTCGAGCCTTTTTTTATCAATAAGAAAATTTCCTGTGGTTTTATTGAGGTATAATTTCAACCCAAAAACATACGGTTCCATTTTAATTAGTTCCTCCGGATTATCACCAAGACTTCCCGCATAGAAGCCGATGTGACAAACTGTTTTTTTCTTCGCTTCATTTATTTTATTCCGTAATCTTTCAAATGTTGTGATGGGCTCTTTATTATTGGGCATATCAATGACGGTGGTAAACCCTCCCGCAAGCGCCGCTGAAGTTCCGGTGAAAAAATCTTCTTTATGGGTCTGTCCAGGATCGCGCAAATGTACGTGAACGTCAATGAGTCCTGGAATTATCATATATATTCATCCCAACTTTTAATTTCCAAATCCTCAACTTTGTATTTGTCTAGTGCGTTCACGAGGAGTCGAGATGCATTCAGATCTGTTAACAGAGCAATGTTGTTATCTATTGCAGCCCGCCGGATCATAAATCCATCTGTTTTTTCTTTTTTTATAAGTTGTTCCGGTTCACCCTCGGGCTTGTTTATATTAAAAACAAGAGAAACTTTCTTTCCTTCAATAAGATCAACTACGTTGGGGCGTTTCATTTCGTACACCTTGCTCACTAATTTAGTATTTATACCCTTTGATTTAAGGAAAGCATGAGTGTTGTGAGTTGCATACAGCGTGAATCCTAGATTTTTCAAACGCCAGACAGGTTCTGCGAAACGAATTTTATTTTCTGTACCTCCAATGGTGATAAGTGCAGCTTTCTTCTGAAGGAAAAAGCCCGTTGACATCAAAGCTTTGAGATAAGCCTCTTCGGCTGTATTACCAAAACATGCCGCCTCCCCTGTTGAGGACATTTCAACACGCAAAACAGGATCCGCCCCCTCCAATCTGGCAAAAGAAAATTGAGGTGACTTAACGGCAACATAATCAGGGTAAGGTATATCTATTGTTTTAGCCTTACAAAAAAAAGCATCAACTGCTAATTCGGCAAAGTTTATTCCCGTAACTTTAGAGATAAACGGAAACGTACGTGATGACCTAAGATTTAGCTCAATGACGTAGACATTGTTATCTTTTACCATAAACTGGATGTTAAGTGGCCCACTGATTGCAAGGGCGCTCGACAATTCGCCTGCAATCTCAATCATCTTCTTGCCTGAAAAATAGCGTACTCGCTCAGCAGGATAGACTATTGTTGCATCTCCTGAATGCACGCCTGCATGTTCAATATGATTGCATATTACATAAGCTTTTAACATTCCATTTTGGGCGACGCCATCAAACTCAATTTCCCGTGCATTGGTAATAAATTTAGAAATGATTACCGGGTTTTCTCGGCTTATATCAACAGCCTTCTTAAGATAAAACTTCAATTCATACTCGTTATAACAAATGTTCATAGCGGCACCTGACAAAACATAAGATGGGCGGATGAGTACTGGGTATTCAACAGCGGTTGCAAATGCAAGCGCACTTTTGTCATCAGTGAAACTATCCCAGCGGGGTTGTTTGATGCCAAGTCTGTCAAGGAGAGCAGAAAATTTTTTACGATCTTCTGCACGGTCAATATCCTTGGGTTTTGTTCCTAGTATGGGAATCCCGTAAGCGTGAATGTATTTTGCGATGTTATTTGGAGTCTGTCCTCCTACTGAAACAATCACATGTGACGGATGCTCAAATTCATAGATGTCCGCAACTCTCTCAAAGGTAATCTCGTCGAAGTATAAACGATCAGACATATCATAATCTGTCGACACCGTTTCGGGATTACAGTTCAGAACAATTGAAGTTTTACCATATTTTTTCAAATGACGCGCTGTGTAAACGCAGCTCCAATCAAACTCCACTGAGGACCCGATCCTGTAGGGACCTGAACCGAGAACTATAATACCTTTTTTTCCTGCAGGCAACACGTCATGATGACTTCCATGATAAGTTAAGTAGAGATAATTGGTTGCGGCTGGAACTTCACCTGCCAAAGTATCGATTTGAAATACTGATGGAGTGATTCCAAATTTTTTTCTCATCGATCGAACTTGGAGCTCGGTATGTTTTGTCAGTGAACCAATCTTTTTGTCAGAAAACCCCGCCTGTTTCAATATCAGTAATAGATTTTTTTGAATGGGAAAGTCAGGATCTTTTACCACTGACCTTTCCAAATCAACAATATACTTAATCCGGTGTAAAAACCAGGGATCTATACCTGAAATTTTATATAATTCCTCAACTCTAATATCATAACGGAATGCAGCAGCAAGAGCAAATATCCTTCGTGGTGTTGGCTTCTTGATAAATTGCAATACTTCCTCCTTTGAAGAAAATAAATGATTATCAGTCGGTCCTTCAACTCCAATGTCCAGCATCCTCACGGCCTTTTGCAATGATTCTTCAAAAGAGCGCCCAATCGACATAACTTCTCCCACTGATTTCATTGAACTTCCTATCTCCTCGACCGCACCTTTAAATTTTTCCAGATCCCATCGGGGGATTTTTGTAACAATGTAATCTAAAGCAGGTTCAAAGCATGATTGGGTGACTTTGGTAACTTGATTTTTGATTTCAGTTAACCCTTTTCCGAGCGCAAGTTTTGCCGCTACATACGCGAGAGGATATCCCGTTGCTTTTGATGCAAGTGCGGAGGAACGGGACAAACGGGCGTTGAGTTCAATGACATAATATTCTATTTCGCCATTTGGATTTGGATTTAATGCAAATTGAACATTACACTCTCCAACAATTCCAAGGGATCTTACTATTTCAATTGATGCATTCCGAAGCGTATGAAATTCAAAATTTGTGAGAGTCTGACTAGGAGCAACAACTATCGACTCTCCGGTATGAATCCCCATAGGGTCCATATTTTCCATGTTACACACGACTAAACAATTATCATACTTATCCCTGACGATTTCATACTCAAGCTCTTTATAGTGGTAAAGGTATTTTTCTATAAGGACCTGCGGTGCGAATACTAATGCGCTATCGACTAATTTTTTTAACTCGATGTCATTATGAGCGATGCCTGAATGCAAACCACCCAGAGTGTATGCTGCACGTGACATAACGGGATACCCTATCAATTTTGCTTTTTTAAGTGCTTCCTTGACTGAAACTACTGGATAATTTGGAGGTATTGGCTGGTTGATTTTTTTTAAATGTGTTGCAAATTTTGCTCGATCTTCGGAAAGAATAATTGCTGAGATAGGACTCCCGAGTATTGAAACACCATATTTTTTTAATACTCCTGATTTATAAAGAGCAACTCCGCAATTCAAGGCAGTTTGCCCACCGAACGAAAGGAATATGCCATCAGGCGCTTCTTTTTTTATGATTTGCTCGACGAAATAGGGAGTAACAGGAAGAAAATAAACTTTATCCGCCAAATCTGCAGAAGTTTGGACTGTGGCGATATTGGGATTAACAAGAATGGTAAATATTTTTTCCTCCTTCAGAGCTTTGATGGCTTGGGAACCGGAATAATCAAATTCCCCTGCCTCACCGATTTTTAAAGCCCCTGAACCCAGTATTAGTACTTTTTTCATAATGCCTTCAAAAAATAATCAAACAACCATAAGGTATCCATGGGTCCGGGACATGCTTCTGGGTGAAACTGTACTGAAAAAAAAGGGAGTGAGTCATGTTTAATACCTTCATTTGTTCCATCGTTGGCATTTATAAACCACGGAGAAAAACCTTTTGGTATCCTACCAACTGCAAAGCCATGATTTTGAGTCGTGATATAACAGCGTCTAGTTCCAACTTCATAACAAGGTTGATTTTGTCCCCGATGACCAAATTTCAGTTTATAAGTATCTCCTCCCGCAGCAAGTGCGAGAATTTGATTTCCTAGACATATACCAAAAGTTGGAACTTTTTTCTGGAGAGCCTTCTTTACCGTTTCAATAGTTTGGGAAACTATTTTAGGGTCTCCAGGGCCATTAGAAATAAAAAGGCCATCAAATGATTTCATTTCACTAAAAATGTCAAAGTCCCAAGGAACAGTGGTGAGTTTAACATCTCTTTTAAGAAATTCCCGACGTATATTTTCTTTAATTCCGCAATCAATAAGAACGATATGTTTCTTACCTTGTCCTTCGGTAAGAACCTTTTTGCTTGATACTAGTGCGACTAAATTATCTTCGTTCGGATCATGAAAACGGGGGATGTTGTTATCATTTATTATGATGCGCACAAGTGACGAACCTTTATCGCGTATCGTTTGAGTAATTAAGCGTGTATCACTAATTTCAAGAGCCGGAATTTTTTCTCTTTCTAACCATTCTGCTAGTAAATAAATACTTTTGTGATGTGAAGGCGTTTCATTATAAATGGAGACAATGAGTCCGGAAATTTGAATGTGTGATGACTCCCATGATGATAAGTCTTGAACACCGTAATTACCAATAATGGGGTAAGTGAGAACAAGAATTTGGCCTTTGTATGACGGGTCAGTTAAACTTTCCGGATATCCTGTCATACCAGTTGCAAAAGCAATTTCACCAGAAGTAAAACCTTCATACCCAAATGATTTACCTTTAAATATGATTCCGTTTTGAAACTCCAGTATTGGGTTAATCATTTACTTAATATCATTTTCAATAATGCCATCCTGATGTACATTCCGTTTTTCAATTGTTCATCTAAGTAAGTTGCCCTTGGGTCAGAATCCACATCGACTGCAATCTCGCCCACCCGTGGTAAGGGGTGCATTAATAATGTTTTTTCCCCTGCTTTTTCATTAACTAATTTTTTATTAAGGATAAAACGTAGTTTTAATTTTTCATATTCTTTTACATCATCAAAACGTTCCTTCTGAACTCGTGTCCAGTACCAATAATGGCAATCTGCCGGAATCTCAGATGATGAGGTAATTTCAATGAGGGTAACTCCCTGATCCCTATATTCCTTTTTATCTTTTTCTGATAACTTCAACTCTTTTGGAGAAAGTAAATAAACGGTGTTACTTTTGAATTTTGAAAGCCCCTTGAGAAGAGAATGAATGGTACGACCATTTTTCAAGTCGCCAGCCATAAGCCCTTTTAAATTATCAAGTGACTTGTGTTTTCGCCAAATGGTGTACAAATCAAGCAATGCCTGAGTGGGGTGTTCACCAATCCCGTCTCCTGCATTGATAACCGGAATGGATACTATATCTGCCATCCGTTTCACCGTACCCGTTTCAGGATGACGTACAATTATTGCATCTACATAGTTTGAAAACACAATGGCTGAGTCTTCAATTGTCTCTCCCTTTACTGCCGATGATGTTTGAAGGGGGTTCTGATACTCGATAGTTTGACCTCCCAATCGCTTCATAGCGGATGAAAACGAGGAAAAAGTTCTCGATGAGGGCTCATAAAAAAGAAGCGCGGCCAATTTGCCACGTAGAATTTTTAATAGCGAAGTTGGTGAGGATTTCCTCAAACTCTCTGCTTGTTTAAAAATTAAATAAATAAGAGATGGTTTAAGGGAATCAAGGGTATAGAGGTCATTTTGGAAAAGATTACTCATAAGCAGTCAAAAAAATCCCTCCTGTTCGGAGGGTGGTTTATAATGGCTAATCCTGGAATCGTCATATATTTTGCTTTTATACATTGTATCTTAAAAAAGTAAAAGGTCAACCTCAATATTATGAGGTGGAATTACTACCAGTGGCTTGACTAAGAGCCTATAGTATGATATAATTCAGGCATGAATAATACTATATTAGGCATAGTCACAGCCGTAACCGTGATGTTCTCCGGACAGCCTGTAGTACCTGTAAATAAGGTCATTACTGAGGCTAACTACTCTCTTGCCAACAGGTATTCAAATACCTACGTAAATGACGTATTTGCTGACAATATCCTCCTTACTTTAGCCTATTTGGGTGGCAAAGTTAAAAAAGGAGAAGCTGTCTCTTGGGATATGGTCAAAAAGCCAGCCTCAAACAGCTTCACTCTGAAGCCGGGCGAAAGCTTCGCTTTTCACGATACTCCCTTGGAGAAATTCAAGAAATCAATCGTGGCTACCACAAACGCCCATTTTAACTCTAGTGAAGGCTTTAAATCAGATGGATGGCTGGTGGGTGATGGAGTTTGTCATTTGGCCTCTTTTATGTACGCAGTAGCTAAGAAGGCGGGTTTGGAAACTGAGGCTCCTACCAGGCATGATTTTGCAAAGATTCCTGACGTCCCCCGTGAATTGGGAGTGTCGATCTATTATATGCCGGATAATCCAAGCTCAAGCACGGCACAGAATTTGTATATCACGAACAATTTTTCAAAGACGATTGCCTTTGTATTTACTCATGAGAAGGACAATTTGAATATAAAAGTCGAGGAAATGAACTAATACCCTTTACATCTGCCTACCCCTATATTATTATGAAAGAGTGAGAAGAAAATCAACTCGTACCAGAACAAAAATTCACCACCGAACTCCAAAACATCAGGATGATTACCGATTCACTATCATAAGATATTCTTTGAGTTTGCTTGCTGTTGCCGTTCTTGTCAGCGTACTCTATCCGCTTGTATCAAAAAAGCAGGTACCTTGCGCTAACACCCTGAGCTGTGAAGAAAGTTTAAAACTTAAAGTTGAAAATGGAGCGGTAGGAATCTTTAATAACCAAAAAGTTGAAGCCCCTGCCATCGCCCTGGGTCCGAGCGATATGAAACCGGCAGTTCTTGGTACAAAATCTGATTCGAATGGAAAGCATATTTATGTCAACTTGAAAACGCAGATCCTCACTGCCTATGACGGAGGCGAACTTTTCATGCAAACACCGATTTCATCCGGAAAGTGGTTTCCAACGCCGGTAGGAGAGTTTACGATATGGGTAAAGCTTCGTTCAACCCGCATGAGTGGAGGGCAAGGAGCTGATTACTATAATCTCCCTAATGTTCCCTACGTAATGTTTTTTTCAAACTCTGAAGTTCCTGCCAGCTCAGGTTTTAGTCTCCATGGTACTTATTGGCATAATAATTTTGGCCACCCGATGAGCCACGGATGCGTGAATATGAAGACAACCGATGTGGCAAAATTGTATGAATGGGCAACTCCGGTGACGAATGGTCTGACCACAAATGCAACTAGTGATAACCCTGGGACGAAGATAACTATTTTTAATGGAGATTAATACTATGTTTAGCCTCAGACACAATCTGGAAATGTTTTTCATCATCACACTCGGTACAGCGCTGAGCTTATTCGTGTTGGTTCAACGAAATAATTATCGTAACCAGACATCTTTTTCCTTATCAGCCATAGCTCCCACTGTTGTCATAGCTACACCGACCGGTGCAACGTATCTCCTGCAAACTTCATCGATGGGTTCTCCTGATGGAAGTATGAATCTGACGATGAATAGCCAAAGAGGAAAAGATGTGACCAAATACACTTTTTTCACTTCAACGCCCGAAGGCCTCGATCAAAATATATTTGCAAAGCAACTGGATGAGTCCGGAAGTTTGTCCATCCCTTACAACACCTGGTCGCCTGACAATAAATATGTGTTTTTAAAAGAAGTTACTTCTTCTCTTCCAAATTATTACGTGTTAAAAGCGGATGGTACACCGTTAAAGGAGGGCGCGAAGTATGTGAATATACAGGAATTATTTTCATCAAAGCAGCTCGACTATACCATAGTTGAAGTGACTGGATGGGCTGATCCAAACCTCATCATAGTCAATGCAAAGTCAAATAAAGAAAATCGCGTCGTATCTTTCTGGTTTGAGGTGAGTAGTCAATCCTTCATTGCCTTGAGTACCTACTTTAATTGATTTTTTCCGTAATAACAAATCCTGGCTTTAGGTGACTCAATTAATCAATTAATTGAGTCACCTATTATTTAAGTTTCTATCAGACTGTATCCCTCATATTCCTCAATATTGAGAGGTTTGCTTCTTGAGAAAAGTGATTTTATATTTATTGGTACAAGTTGTTTATCAATAAAAAGCCCGTCACATAAGGCTAACTGCATTTATATTAACAGTATTAATATTATTATATGTATAATTCATGTTCATGACTGAAGCAGTAAAGGGACGTCAAAAAGAAATTTCAATAAAATCCAAAAATATTGCAATCATAGGAGGAGGACCTGCGGGATCGCTTACTGCGTATCTTCTAGCAAAAGAGGGGGCAAACGTGACCATCTTCGAACCACGTTCTACTGAAAGAGGAGGTATTGACGAAGGTAAGCCATGTACCGGTTGTGCTGGTATTATTCAATATGGTGCTATCGCCCTATTGAGTAGCGTTGGCCTTCAAATACCTGAAGAGGTAATTAAAGCACACTTGAAAGGAGGAACTACCATACATCTACAAGACGATGTCGCTATATCGATGCCTTTTACTGAAAAACATGCTATTGCAGTATATAGGGGATGGAAACCTGACGAGGCAACAAAGAGCTTTGACGCATTTCTTCTTAACGAGGCAATCAAGGCTGGAGCGAAACATGTTCAAGCAAAAGTAAAAAACGTTAATTTAAATAGAGAAAATGGAAAAGTAAGTGTATTTTCAGAAGAAGCACAGGTTGTAAATGGAAAAAAGTCAGCTATAGCAATGAGCAAGCATGATATAGTAATTGGCTCTTTTGGTCATGATAAATTGTTCGACAGTATTGAGTACCCCAAAGGAGCTAAAAAAGTTGAAAAACCGTCTACCATAAAGACAGCAGTAAGGGAAATTTATCTAGGAAAAGAAAAAGTTAATAGCTTAGTTCAAGACCATATCCATATATTTGGCAATCCAACGGACAATGTATGGTTTGCTCTTGTTGCTCCGAAGGAAGACTATCTTACTGTCACTATTATGGGTAGAAAAGATATAAAGTCAGGAGATTTTGCTGAATTTTATAAGAGTAAGCAAATGATGATGTTGATGAAAGAAGATGTTTCCTCAGCACCTATAAAATGTTCTTGTAGCCCATCTATCACCTTGAAATCCCCCACATACTATACGGTGTATGACGAAATAGAAGATTCAATTTCAATTGTATTTATTGGAGACGCGGGACCAACCAGGCTTAAAAAGAACGGTATGTTTGCGGCACTTGACAGCGCAAAACATATTGCATATTCCCTAATCGAATTTGGTAACACTAAAAAAGCCCTTCATAATTATGAGAAATACATCAATGCTGCATATGTGAGGGACAACACTTACATTAATGCAATATTTTACTCAATGGATTTTTTTTTAAAAAGAAAAAAATTATTAAAATTTACTGAATATGTAGTAAATGGCAATTTTCCTATTGCTTCAAAATTAGTGTTAAACATTATTGATCATATAACTTCTGGGAAGCAACCCTATTGGAAAATACCATACTCAGTAATGCTTGAATTATTTGGTGGAAAGATTTAAGAGCGCTAAATGTTTGAAATATTTGCATGAATATTAACAACCTATAATATAGACAAACGAACACTTTTCTGCTATAATGCTCTTTATGGCAGCTGAGGCACCAAAAAAAGTATCATTACTTCCTGAAGTCGGAAAAAACGTTGTAAAAGGCGGTGTTATTGGAGCCGCTCTCCTATTAGCTATTAACTTAATTTACATTCTCCCTCCCTTAGTAGTTGGAGCCGCAGTGGCAGGCGGTCTATTTGGCCTCATTAATTGGGCAATGAATCTGTAACTTAGGTGCGATGAATCGCACCACTACGTGTTGAGATTGCTTCGTCGGCGTTCCCCTCCTCGCAATGACAAAGAGGACCTTGCATTTCACCTTCTTTTCTTTGTATATTGATAGTATATGAGCAAGAATATCGTGTGGTTTGAGGAGGTGGGGAAAACCGACGTTGGATTAGTCGGAGGGAAGGGCGCAAACTTGGGAGAAATGACCCGTGCAAAGCTCCCTATACCCTATGGATTTGTAGTAACATCCCATGCTTATTTTCTTTTCATCAAGGCAAATCGGCTGGAAAAGAAAATTGACAGCTTTCTTAACCTTATAAATTTTGAAAATTCATCCGAACTTCATCAGGCTTCAAAGCATATCCAGGATCTTATCATGAATGCACATATCCCCGACTCGATGGTGAATGAAATACTCGTATATTATGACAATCTTACGGCAAAAGAGGAAGTATATTTCAAAAAAAACTCAAATATTTTTAAAAAGGTTTTGAAACGGGTAAAACACCTCTACAATCCACCCGTGGTTGCAGTTCGTTCCTCAGCCACGGCGGAAGATCTTCCCACCGCCTCATTTGCCGGTCAGCAGGAAACGTATTTAAACGTGAAGGGAGAGATACATCTTTTGGATTATATTAAGCGTTGTTGGGCATCCCTTTTTACCCCGCGGGCTATCTACTATCGTCATGAGCAGAAATTCGATCATTTCAAAATTGGGCTGGCGGCTGTAGTCCAAAGAATGGTGCAATCGGAAAAATCCGGTATCGCCTTCAGTATCGACCCGGTTACCAATGATAAAACAAAGATTGTAATTGAAGCAATTTTTGGCTTAGGAGAATATATAGTGCAGGGTAAAGTTACCCCCGATCATTACGAAGTCGACAAGCGTTCATTTGTGCTTTTAATTAAGGATATCAAATATCAAAACCTTAAATATGTAAGGTCGGGCATGGGAAATAAGGAGGTGAAATTATTCAAGTCCGAAGGTGCAGTACAGAAATTATGCGTAAAAGAAATTGTGGAAGTCGCACTTCTTGTCAAGCAAATTGAAGATCATTATTACTTTCCTCAGGATATAGAGTGGGCAATTGAAGGTGATACTGTTTTTATCGTCCAATCGCGACCTATTACTACAACTCATAATACATCAAAAGATTCTGTTGCCGGTACCAAGAGGGAAGTGTTTCTGACGGGTGCACCTGCGTCGCCCGGAATTGCAATTGGTCCTGTCAAAATAATCCACTCCCCTCATGAAATAGATAAAATCAAAAAGGGGGATATTTTAGTTGCTCCGCAGACAAATCCCGATTATGTTCCGGCGATGAAGCGCGCGGCAGGCATAGTCACTGAAAAAGGAGGACGCACCTCACACGCGGCCATCGTATCACGCGAACTGGGGATTCCTGCCATTGTGGGAGTTGAAGGAGCAACACAGAAATTGAAGAATGAAATGGTTATTTCAATAGATGGAAAAGCCGGAGAAATATATAAGGGTAGCATTTTGTCTGACGTAAAAAAAATCTCTGATATGCAAAAGGAGGAAGAACCAGCGCATAGATATAAAACGCTGACAAAAGTATATGTTAATCTAGCTGAACCGGAAATGGCGCTCAAGACGTCGAAACTTGATTGCGACGGGATAGGACTTCTCAGGGCAGAGTTCATGGTGGCAGGGATTGGTACTCATCCCAAGGAGTTCATACGGTTAAAAAAAGAAGACGTCTACGTCCAGAAACTGGTATCAGATCTTTTAAAGTTTGTGAAACCATTTAGTCCCCGCCCCGTCATATACCGAGCTACTGATTTTAAGACGAATGAATATCGTCATTTAAAAGGTGGGAAGGACTACGAACCTTATGAAGAAAACCCCATGATTGGTTTTAGAGGAGCCAGTCGCTATATTTCCGACCCCCGCGAATTCAATCTCGAACTTCAGGCAATAAAAAAAATTTGGGATATGGGGTATACAAATCTACACCTCATGATTCCTTTTGTAAGGGTGCCATGGGAGATAATACAGATCAAGGAACTCGTTAAAAAATCAGGACTTCTGTCATACTCCGGTTTCCGTCTTCTTATCATGGTGGAAGTCCCCTACTGTGCCCTTAACTTGGAGGAGTTTATCGAAGTGGGAATCTCTGGAGTTTCAATCGGTACCAATGACCTGACCATGATGCTTTTGGGAGTTGATCGGGATAATCAGGAAGTGGCAAATGTGTATGACGAACGCAATCCTGCAATCATACAGGTACTGGAATATATCGTATCAACTGCCGCAAAACACGGGATTACATCCTCAATCTGCGGTCAGGCGGCTTCAGACTACCCCGATATAGTAGAGCGGTTAGTTAAGGCGGGAATTACTAGTGTTTCAGTCAACCCTGACGCGGTGTATCGCACCCGCGAACTGATTTACCAAATAGAAAAAAGACATTTTGAATCTATAAGAAAGTAACCTATGTCAACCATTAAGGAGATACATGCCTATGAGATAATCGACTCAAAAGGCTATCCCACTATTGAGGCGCGTCTTACTATGGATAGTGGATTGTACGTGGTGACCTCGGTGCCTGGTGCGACGACTGTTTCAACCAAAGAGGCAGTTGATCTGAGGGATCAGGATCCCAACCGTTTTTTTGGTATGGGGGTGACGCATGCTGTCTCCTACGTAAATGAACTTATCGCACCTAAAATAAAAGGTGCTTCGGTAAACAAGCAACTGGAGATAGATAAGTGGCTGTCACAGGCGGACGGAACTGGAAATAAATCAAGACTTGGGGTAAATACTATTTTAACTATATCTCAACTTCTGGCAAAGGCTGGAGCATTGAGCGCAAATATCTCTCTCTATAAATATATTAATCAATTATATAAATCGGTATATAAAGAGGAGATACCTGTTGAAAAAATTCCTACCCCCATGTTCAACTCGATCAATGGTGGTGCCCACGCAAATAACACATTAGACTTTCAGGAGTTCCAAATAATCCCATCGTCTTCTTTTACTTTTGGAACCGCATATCAAAAAGCTGTGGAAATATTTTCAGAACTGAAGCGGGTACTTGAATATCGTAACGCCACAACATCCGTAGGTGATGAGGGAGGGTTTAGTCCCAATCTTACAACAAATCTGGATGCTCTTGAGATATTAACTGAGACCATTACTCAAAAGAAAATGAGGAGCGGATTGGATATTTTCTTAGGAATTGATTTGGCGGCGACCCATTTTTACCGCAATGGACAATATACCATAAAGGATAAGACTCATTCTCTCCGCCAGGCAGAATACCTTGATTTTCTTGAGTCGGTCACCAAGAATTATTCAGTTCTTGTGCTTGAGGATCCTTTTGCCGAGGATGATTGGGATGGGTGGAAAAAAATAAGCAGTAAAGTATCATCAAATATTTATATACTCGCAGATGAGCCAATCAGGATGAGTAAGGACAAACTTGCTTATGCAATAAAAGAGGGTGCCTGTACAAGTTTTCTCATTAAACCAAACCAAATCGGCACCCTGACTGATGTACTTGAATTAGTCAATATTGCACGGCGCGGAAACCTCACCTATGTTGTTGCATCGCGGTCATCAGAGACAAATGATGATTTTGCGGCAGATTTGGCTGTTGCCATTCAATCTGAATTTGTGAAATTTGGTGCCCCAACCCGTGGTGAACGAGTAGCAAAGTACAATCGCCTTTGGCAGATTGAGCGCGATGAGCTGGGAAAATAAGTACAAAAGTGGTATATTGGGAGAGTATGATAGGAAAAATTAAGGGAGTGCTGAGTTCGGTTGAAGGAAATATCGGATTGATAGAAACACCCAGCGGAGTGTCATATGAGGTTTTTTTGACCCCTGACCTTCTTTCAAAAAAAATAGGAGGGTTATTGGATATCCGCACTTATCTGCAGGTCAGAGATGACGCTTTCGTACTTTTTGGTTTTGAGTCCGTTGATCAACATCATTTTTTTAAATTACTTCTTTCTGTATTCGGTGTGGGCCCAAAAACAGCGTTTAATGTAGTTTCTCACACGAGAGTGAACGAACTCTTACAGGCAGTAAAAGAAAATGATGTGGAGTATTTTACTCAAGTGCCCGGATTGGGGAAGAAAACTTCAATGAAAATTATTCTCGAACTATCACAGAAAGTTAAGTCAGAATTCTCTTTCACTCAAATGCATTTGTCAGATGATGATAAAACCGTCATTGAAGCGCTCGTTGCATTGGGGTATAAGACGCAGGATGCAAAAAATTTATTTTCAAAATTGCCGAAGAGTTTATCTGTTGAGGAGAAAATCAAACACGCTTTAAAACTGTCAGTGCAGAAAAAATGAAAGATAATAAGCAGGAATACAATTTACGCCCCACGAAATTAGCTGAGTATATCGGTCAGAAAAAAATAGTACAAACTCTGCAATTATTTCTGGACGCGGTAAAGAAAAGAGGAATTGCCACTGAACATGTACTCCTCTATGGACCTCCGGGAATTGGGAAGACAACACTCGCCTTCATCATCGCAAATGAATTGGGTGGCGATATAAAAATCACATCAGGAGCTGCGATAACAAAAGTGGGTGACCTTGCCGCAATTCTCACTAATTTAAAGCAGAATGATATTCTTTTCATTGACGAAATTCACCGTTTACCTAAAGCAGTGGAGGAAATGCTTTACCCCGTCATTGAGGATTACGCTTTGGATATCATCATAGGAAAAGGCCCAGCGGCACGCACCGTGCGCCTCCCCATCCCAAAGATAACTATTGTTGGTGCAACAACTAAGCTTGCTTTATTGTCAGGGCCTCTCCGTGACCGATTTGGACTCATACTTCGGTTAGATTTTTATAATGAAGATGAGATGATTACCATCATTAAACGTGCTGCCCAAATATTAAAAGTTCCTCTAGCCGAGGAATCAGCAAAACACATTGCCATCAGATCACGGAGAACTCCCCGTATTGCGAACAGAATTCTTAAACGAGCACGTGACGTCATCGAAGTTAATAAACACAAGCAAATTACCAATCAATTACTAGATGAATTATTCAACTTGCTTGGCATTGATGAGCTTGGGCTAACTGATGGTGATCTTAAGTATTTAAATTTGGTGGGGGAAAAATATCAAAACAGCCCGACGGGAATTGAAACAATCTCTCTTTCACTCTCAGAAGACCGCCAAACGGTTGAGGAATTTATCGAACCCTATCTTTTACAGCTTAATTTAATAAAGAAAACTTCACGCGGGCGGGTGCTGACTCCTAGGGCATTGAAACACCTTAAAATCAAAACTTCAGCAAGAGGAGTAGAACAGCAGAGTCTGGTTTGATATAATTCTTTATATTGTGTAGTCCGCCATAACTTCCTTTTCGCCTTAGTTCATTTGAACTGCGGCTCAAAGAGCGTTTATCGGCGGACATAAGAACCTATAAACTCTCCTCCGAATTGGAGGATCGTTAATAGGTTCTAATGCCCGGGTGGCGAAATGGTATACGCGCAGTCTTGAGGAGGCTGTGGGGCAACCCGTGGAGGTTCAAGTCCTCTCCCGGGCACTTAAAATATTTGCAAAAAGCATAGCTTTTTAATTTGCTTTGTGCAAATTAGCAAACATTTTAAGTGTAAACACCAAGTTAGCTATCAGCTGTTAGCCTTTAGCAGTTAGGTTTATTTGTCACATTTTTTGTCTAATAGCCAGTAGCTAATGGCTAGAAGCTAACTTGCCTGGATAGCTCAGTGGTCACCGTAAATTTCTCAGATTAAATTTACGGTGTAAAAGAGCAGCTGTTTTGCCCGTCCTGTAAATTAAGTTGAATGGCCTGCTTAGCTCAGTGGTAGAGCAGCTGTTTTGTAAACAGCAGGTCGTCAGTTCAAATCTGACAGCAGGCTCAACTTAATTTACATGGATAAACAGTCCCGCAGAGCGGGATCAGGTTCAAATCTGACAGCGGGCTCTTTGTGGATTGACCTGGTAGCTCAATTGGATAGAGCAACTCCCTTCTAAGGAGTAGGTTGTGAGTTCAAGTCTCACCCTGGTCACCATGAAAAAGATTGTTCCCGTTGCCATAGCAATCATATACAACAAGAAAACGAATAAATATCTCATGACTCAACGGAAAGAGATAGATCGTGACGATGTTGACTACGGTCACTGTTGGAACTTCCCCGGGGGAGGAATACAATGGGGAGAAGACCCAAAGGTTGCTTTAACACGAGAAATAAATGAAGAGTTGAATGTTGAGATAAATATACTCACCTTGATCCCCCGCATATTCTCACCAATAAGAAATAACTGGCATGGACTGCTTATTTGTTACCTGTGCGAGATGAAAGACATAGATGCTCCAATCGTCCTTAATCATGAATCAATGGATCATGGGTGGTTCAGTTTAGAAGAGATAAAGAAACTTAAGACGTTACCTCTCGCATATGATGTCGCTATTGAAGCAGAAAGGTGTGCCCGGGGAGGGAGTCGGACCCTCACGACTTGCGTCACAAGATTTTAAGTCTTGCGTGTATACCATTTCACCACCCGGGCAGGTTAGCAATGAGCCATTAGCTGTCAGCTACTAGCCGTTAGCGTCGATTAAATTATAGCACTCAGATTCTTTTAATTGTGTAATTATATGGGAAGTAGATGAATACTGCCGCATTGTCATCGTCTAAGTTTTTTTGTAAATCATAATAGAATTTTATCCTCTCTTCCTGGTCAAAAGTACTTCGACCATCCTCTAACAATTTATCAATTTTTAGATTTTTGTAACCCGTCGCAAGAGAAAGATTTTGAGTTGAGTGCCAGTAATAATACTGATCCGGGTCGGGTGAAATTTTTAGGTATGCAAGCATGATGTCAAAATCATTGGTATTTGAATACGACATTACATTAAGGTTGGTGGGAATGCCAATCTCGTTTAAATTTTTATTGATATCACTTGCAACGTCCAAATAATCATAGTAGGTATTAAAATTGAGCTTCGCAGAATCTGAAGACTCCCTGAACTTTTTAATAATTTTCTGTCCCAATTCCGCGTCATACACAGGGGACTTGATATTTTTCTGGTACGCCCAGGAATTCGGAGGAATTGACGTCTTGGCGCCTGCTCCCAAATCGGCAAATTGTTCTCGATCAATTCCCATCTTTATGGCGCTACGGACTTCCTTTTCTTTCAAAAACTGATTATTGTAATTGAAAAATAAAGTAAGTAGATTGGTGTAATCTACCACTTTTTCAACTTTGGTATTTTTCCACTGCAAAAAGACGTCTGCGATACTCTTTTTTGAAAGGTCCATCTGTGTAATTTGTCCCAATTTGTATGCGTTAATCATCTGCGTTTCAGAGGGGTAAAATTTATACGTAATGCGGTTCAAATCCTTTTTGTTCGGAGTGAGGCTTAACTCAAGTAAAGAATCATATTTATATTTGTAGCGGTCAATCTTGTAGAGCCCCCCAATTCCCAGTTTGGGATATTTAACGATGGGCTTCGTAAGATAAATGGGAAATATGGCGAGAGGCTTTTTGAGGACGAACTCAACGAGATAATCACCTTTCAAGCGCATTGTGACATCCTTAAAGTGATAATTAATATCCCGCGCGGTAAAAAAACTTCCATCATCAAGAAGAATATTTTTCTTAAGCTGAAATCGGTACACCAGGCCATTCTCAACCAACTCCCACGATTCAGCAAGAACGGGTACCGGCTTCCCCTTTTCATTCATATATAAAAGACCATTGGATATTCTGGAAAGGATATCATCGGGTAATGTGTCAATCGTGAAGGAACCTACCATGCCGATAATCGTATTTTGAGGTGTAAGAAGATTGATGAGGTATGGAGAGATGGTTATGGTGCTTATGATAAAGATGGTCGAAATGAGCGCGCTCAAAAAGATAAGCTTGATGTGCTTCTTGGCAAACTCAAGAAATAACCAGTAGTAGTACCGGACATTGCGACTGTCGGGATCCATGCGTTATTTAACAAAAAAACTAACGACGGATATGATGAAAAATAATATAATGCAGAAAACAGTGATGTTTAGAGTTACCTTCTCAATGCCGCGTCGTGTCTGAAATGTTTCTCCTCCCCCACCCCATGCACTCCCTAATCCGGCTCCCCGACCCTGCATAAGAATAAGACCGACGATAAGGATGGAGACGATGATGTTTATGACAATTAAAGCTATCCTCATAATTTAAAGCAACTGTTCCAACAAGTTAATTATACTTGATATTGACACAGAAGACAAAACCAAATTACCCAAGTAGGGAATGTATGTCTTTGGTATAGATACAAAGAAAATTGAAAGTCCGGGGAATGTCCATGATGTGATGGTGAAAAGGTGAAACGCGTCACTGCTCAGGTGCAGAATAGCTAGGTATACGAGGAACGACATGAGTCCGAGGGTGATGATGTTCAGAGGGAGAAGAATTATTTTTGATAAAGGGACGATGAGATAAAAGACAAGGGCCAGAACGATAGTTGCGGTAAGAAAAGCATTTATATTCAGTTGAAATCCCTTGTTCCAAAAAGAGGTAAAGATGAGGGCGAGGGCTGAAAATATGATCATGCGGAAGATTTTTTTCATAGATTGTAATCATGTCATTGCGAGGAGTCCTCCGACTCGGAGGACGACGTGGCAATCTCTTGATTTGATAGATTGCTTCGCTATACTTTGATTGGCTCGCAATGACAAAGTTACAATATTATATCATCTCTCTATCCCTCAAAAACAAATGATACTTTCGAGCAAAGCGGTGGGATTCATCACGGATGAGTTGGACGAGCCGATACCCCAGGTTATTTGACCGGGGATTAATCGTCGGCATTCCTTTTACACCTAAAATAAACCTATCAGGGCCTTTAGCAATACCTAAAATAGGTACGCTCACTCCCATCTTTTCCGTAACTTGCATAATGCGCCGAACCTGCGGCTTACCTCCGTCGACAATAATGAGCGATGGAGTTTCGCATTTGTTTTTAAATCTCCGTGTGATTACTTCATCGAGCATATCAAAGTCGCTTTGAATCTTTAGGTTTTTGATTTTGAATCGTCGATATTGATTCTTATCGATTAGGCCACCAGTTAACACTACCATTGACCCTGTTCCTTGTTTCTGAGAAAGATTACTTATGTCATAACATTCGATTCGTTTTAGGTTGGGAATCTGCGGAAAGTAAGGCGAAATAAGGGAAAATAATGCCTGCAGGCTTTCTTCCGAATTGTTAAAGTCATGTTCACCATAACGTTCAAAAGAACGGTTCTGAATAAGGTACTTAAGAGTTTGTATGCGATTCCGAATCCTCAGTCCATCCTCATACAGTTCAGATTTTATGGCAACTTTCAGATCGCGATTCATGCTATTTAATAATATTCCTGTCTTTCCTAAAAGAAGAGAAACTATTCGTCTGATATTCCGTCGATATTCTTTCCCTCTTGAGCCGATGTCATTCGGGCAAGGGTCACACAAACCTATTTTATGATAAAAACAGGGCCTTTTTGTTATCTTTTTTTGAGAGCAAAAGGGAATGATACGGCGGATTGTACGGAGTAGACTTTCCACATCTCGTGTAGATGAAAAGGGACCGAAGTAGAGTGATTTGTTGTCATCTTCCTTCCTGACTGCATATATTTTTGGGTATTTTTCTTCCGTTATTTTTATATATAAGTGGCTTTTTCCATCTCGCCAGATAACGTTGTACTTTGGATGATGAATTTGAATCAATTCGGACTCCAGAAGGAGCGCTTTGAATTCGGAATCGGTTATCTGTGTCTCAATACTGTCAGACTGGGAAACGATTGCGTACTCCTTAGTGTCCTGAGCAGAATTCTCCACATGTGACAGGACACGAGCTTTGATATTGACAGATTTTCCAATGTAAAGATACGTTTTTCCTTTTTTAAACAGATAAATACCAGCCGTGGAAGGTAATTCAGAATAGGACGTTTTACTTAGTGGATTTTGAAGGGGAAAGAATTGCATCATGATGTTTTTTCAGTTGGTTAAATACAATAATCATCCAAATTATGAAAGGAGCCGTGTAAGTATAAGGGATGGTTATTCCCATCAGCGTCTTAAGCATGCTGAAAAGCAGGGAAAAGGTAAGGCCGTGGATACCGAGATGAAGAATCTGGGAATAAGTTAATCTAAGTTTCATAAATTTCGCAATAAGATACGTCACCAAGGTCAACACAAGGAGATAGAATAAAGTGCCGGAAAAGGCGAAAAGTGATCCAAATATGGGAACGATCATCAGAAAGAAAATGAAAATGGCCACTGTAGCTAGGGGGTAGTATTTAAAATAGGGAATAATCGGGTTTATGACACGCTCATAAGCTTCACGGTTAATAATAAGGAAACCTTTTAAGTCGGAAAATGGGTACACTTTATAACTTCCCCTCGTGTCGGAATCAGGATAAGCGAGGGCGTTCTTGGTCACGAGAAATGCTGTATTATATCTCTTAAATGAGTCAACTGAGGCTTTGGTATCAATCGCTACCAGGCTCATATCTTTTACCTTAAATCTCGAGGGGAATGGGATGAAATAGGGCTCGTCAACATTAGTTCTGAGGGACCCGTCCTTAATAGTTATGGTGAGACCTGTAGGATAAAGATTTCTCATAATTTGCTTGCTTTCTTCCACATACCCTGGAATTTTAGGTACGGTGGGGATAAAAGCAATTGTGAAAACTATACCTTGAACAAAAGAGATGAAGAAAAGGAGTGCAAAAAGATATTTTAATGAGAACGAATAGGGGGCGGCTAAGACATCCTCGTAATATCCCGGATTAGTTAAACTTTTTTTAAGAGTATTTGTGAATGTGATAAGTTTGTTCATAGGGATATTTTAACATAATATAAATGTCATTGCGAGAAGTCCTCCGGTACGGAGGACGCCGAAGCAATCTCAATAATTATTAGATTGCCACGCTCCACAATATATATTTCGAGCCGCTCGCAATGACACACTATTACCGTTTTATTAGCTTAATTGCAATCGTAAGACCGAAAAGGAAGAGAAAGACGATGCCTGCAACTTTTGCAATTCCGTAATAAAAGGAAGCAATGCTTATCTCATGTTCATAAAGTAGTTTTGATTCAGATGATAATTTCAGAGTTGTTTTGATATCACCCAACTGACTCTTTGGAATGTATTCAAATATTAACTCCTTTTTTTCAAGAGGGGCAAGAGAATCCACCACTTGCATTGCGGGTGACAAGGTTAATTTATCTGCCTCAGCCGAGATCGGGAAGTTCCACAGAAAGGTGTTTCCGGTATTGCGAACGGTAACTTTCAATGTGTAGGAATTATTATTCATGTTAGGAATTTGAAGAGGATTGGTCTCAAATGACACTGATTTTTCTTCGGAAAAAAACTGCGCAGTGGGGGTGATATTTATGTCCTTGGTGCTGTCCTGTGTTTTATAACTTCCTGCCGGATATGGGGAATCAGATTTTTTTCCGTGTATGGCAAATACCACATGATTTAAGTCAAAAGAATTAAAGTAATCTATCCCTGAAGTGTCTTCCCAGGTGGGGTCAGTCTGAATCCATAACTGTTTTGTACCATCGTAATATTCCGGCCATGAATGGAGAATGTCTGCATTCACCGAAAGAGGTCTCAACTCCTGATCATTGGAAAAGCCATAACCCTGGACCTCCCGCGTGTAAAGTCCTTTCTCACGGGCAATAGCGATCATGACATCTGAATACTCTGTGCATACGGCCTGATCCGGGTACTGAATTGCCTGTTGCGCTCCCAATCGGGTGATTGAGGTGTTCAGTCTGCCATAATTATAGCTCAGTGTATCTTCCACATATTGATAAATTTCATGAATGTTTGATAGTTTCTTTGGGATATAATCTTCTTTCAAATTCCAGTGGGTGCTTGGGGCAAGAAGATATTTCTGCTGTGTTTTAAATAAGGTACGAATGGACTCCTTCATATCCTCGCGGGGTTCGGAGGATACGATGACTCCCCCATCGAATAATATTGTTTTTTCTTCCTTAGGATTCAAAAAATACCGTCCTATATAATTCCCATCTTCATCAGTGCTTGCAATGGCCGGTTCCGGTCTGATTGAGTTTACGAATACTTTTTGATATAGCGTGTCAGGAGGAAAAGCAATATCAGTGTATACACGGTTTAAGTTTGGATTGGTTAGATGATACCGGAGCTGTAGTGAATAATTTTGATGCTTTCCAAATACCGCATAAATGGTTCGGTTAACAGGATTTTTCCACGTTATTTCGTTGAGCGTTATATGATCCGGCTTCGGTTTGGCTATTGAGATTTGTTTCCCTGAATTTGGAGGAAGATGGACGATAATGGTGTAATTCCCCTCCCCCTCTTTATTTTCAACGGTCGGGAGGATGACTTCCCAGACGTTGCCGTTGACTTTGAAAAGGTTTTGCTGGAGAAAGTCCAGGTAAATATTATTTTCTGAGTTGAGACCTGCGATCGGGTCGGTGAGTGCTACGCTTATCGTATTTTTGCCGTCAGCATCTGAAACTCCGGGGATGATTGATTTAAAATCATCAGCGGCTTTTATATTGCCGATTTGGAAACTTTTAGGAAACAATATTGAAAAGTTCTTGATGACAAGGTCGGTGGTGAGATTAGTTATCTTAATTTTGTAGGAAACCCTTGAGGAAATATTATTATCACTTTCACTGAGGAAATAATCAACGGTGTAGTCTGTGCGGAAGTGTTCGATTGCGAAAATGGGTTTAACAGAAAGAGTATAAAGAATTAAAAAGAATGCAAGAAGCACAAAGTGGAAAAATTTTTTATTGTTCATTGCTTATATGTCATTGCGAGGAGTCCTCCGAATCGGAGGACGACGTGGCAATCTAAAATACTTGATAGATTGCTTCGCTTCGCTCGCAATGACAATCTACCATTTTTTGAGCAACATCTTCAGGTATTTGCCTGTATAAGATGATGCTACTTTCATAATACCAGTTAATGGGCCCTGATAGAGTACGTTTCCACCTTTTTCTCCACCCTCGGGACCTAGATCGATGACATACTGACAGTTTTTTACCACATCAAGATTGTGCTCGATGATGATTACAGTGTTTCCATGCTCGGCAAGTTGATGCAATGTTTGAAGCAACTTTTCTATGTCATACATGTGTAGGCCGGTCGTGGGTTCATCAAGTATATATACGGTTTTACCCGTGTCTCGTCGTGAAAGTTCATTCGCGAGCTTAATTCGTTGTGCCTCCCCTCCCGAGAACGTCGGTGCCGGTTGACCAAGAGAGATGTATCCTAATCCCACACTCTTTAGAAAGCTTAACTTCAACGCAATGTTAAAATGGTTTTGGAAAAACGGCTCCGCCTCATCCACTGTCATATTGAGGATATCAAAAATTGTTTTCCCTTTATATTTTATCTCCAAAGTTTCTCGATTGTATCTGTGCCCTTCACATACATCGCACGTTACGTAAACATCAGGGAGAAATTGCATTTGGATTTTGATGACGCCTGCACCCTGACATTTTTCGCATCGCCCTCCTTTAACATTAAAAGAGAATCTTCCTTTTTTAAACCCCTTTGCTTTGGACTCGGCGGTCATCGCAAAGATATCCCGAATTTCATCAAATATACCCAAATAAGTAACGGGGTTTGAACGAGGAGTGCGGCCTATCGGTGACTGATCAACTAAGTACACACGCTCAATATAATGTTGCCCAAGCAGCCGGGTGAAATCCCCCATCTTTTGCAGATAATATCCATCCAAATAATATTTAAGTGCGGGATAAAGTGTCTCCACAATGAGTGTCGATTTTCCTGAACCGGATACACCCGTTATTGCTATAAGATTGCCGAGTGGAAATGTGATATTTACATTTTTGAGATTGAATTGGGTGGCTCCTTGGAGCTCGATGTTGCCCTTATTTAAGACCATTTCTCTTGGAGGAAAAGAAACATCTTTTTCACCAGATAGATAGCGTCCGGTGATTGACTTCTTAGATTTCAACATCTCTGGCACCGTGCCCGCAAACATGACCTTACCTCCTTCTTTACCTGCTTTGGGACCGAGTTCTATTGCATAGTCAGCAGTTTCAATGGTCTCCCGATCATGTTCAACTAGAAGGACGCTATTCCCTAATTCACGTAAATTTTTCAGCGAGTCAATAAGGGCGGACACATCTCTCGGGTGTAATCCGATAGACGGTTCATCAAGCACGTAAAGTACTCCAGTCAAACCACTTCCAATCTGAGAGGCAAGTCGAATCCGCTGAAGTTCGCCTCCTGATAATGTTTTAGCTGGTCTGTCGACAGTCAAATATGATAGTCCCACATTATCAAGAAAAGTAAGTCGTGTAATAATTTCTTTTAAAATCATTTTTGCTATCTCCTTTTCATAAAGTGAAAGTAAGGACATGATTTCATTCTCAAAGTAACTTCGAAGGAAATCAATGGCGTAGGTGGAAAGGTCGATAATATTCTTTTTATCAATCGTGATGGCAAGTATCTCGGGTTTCAACCTTTTCCCTTTGCATTTATCGCATATTTCCTCACGTACATATTTATTTACATCCATCTCTTCACCGGGGGTTTGATTATCAAAAAACCGACGTTCAAATTCATTTAAAAGTCCGGTCCATTTTTCAAAGATAGCTGTTTGTTTTCCAAAACGATTGGGACCGATGACCCGATATACTTTATCCGTACCATCAAGTAATATTTTAAGCTGTTTTTCATTAAAGTCTCCAATTTTTATATTCATATCCAGCCCTTCCTCCTCGGCTACTTGTTTCAAGAGTCGGATATACCATGTATCCTGAAAAAACATTTTATTAAAGGGGAGGATTCCCCCCTCATTAATTGTCAGTTTGTTGTTTAAAATCAGCTCGGGGTCAATTTTGTAAATTGTTCCAAGACCCTTACATTTTTCACATGCTCCCAGAGGAGAATTGAATGAAAACATACGGGGTTCCAGTTCGGGCAAGGACATGCCGCACTGAGGACATGAAAACTTTTCTGAAAAAAGACGTTCTTTTTGACCTGCTAAGATAACGAGCCCGTCGGCCAGATTAAGCCCCTGCTCCAGGCTGTTGGTCAAGCGTGAATGGAGATTGGAAACAAAAAGTTCATTTTTTAAGTCTGCATATTGAAATGAAAAAGAATCAATTTCAACTTCGATGGAATGTTTATTTGTTTTTAGAATATTTATTTCTTCAGTATTTAAATCAAAATTCTTGCCATCAACACGCAGTTTGAAAAATCCTTTACTTCTGATGTTTTCAAATAAATCCTTAAACTCACCTTTTTTACCTCGTACAACCGGTGACAAAATCTTAAATGAATGAGGTTTTATTTTATCCTGCATAATGTCCTCCTGCATCGTCTTAATAACCCGGTCAACGATCTCATCGAGTGAGAGTTTAGAAATTTCAATTTTACAGTTAGGGCAGTGTGGATGACCGACACGAGCAAAAAGAAGACGTAAATAGTCATATATTTCTGTTATTGTCCCCACTGTCGATCTTGGGTTATGAGAGGTCGTCTTTTGATCTATGGAAATGGAGGGAGAGAGACCTTCGATAAGGTCTACATCGGGCTTATCCATAACCCCTAAGAATTGACGGGCGTAGGCAGAAAGTGATTCCACATAACGACGTTGACCTTCAGCGTAGATGGTATCAAAAGCTAACGATGATTTACCTGAGCCGGAGACACCCGTGATGACCACCAATTTATTCTTTGGAATATCTACATCAATATTCTTGAGGTTGTGTTGTCGCGCCCCGCGGATTTTAATTTGGTTTAACATAATATACTTGTTTCCAACGTATAAACACGCTTTTTTATACCGCCTCACCCTCAGGGTTAACCCAGGCGATTGTATAAAAAATCATGTTTATACGTTTATTAAACATCTCCTTTCAACTCCCTGACTTTATCCCTTATTGCAATTGCGGCTTCGAAGTGTAAATTTTCGGCCTGTTTGCGCATTTCTCTTTCTAATTTCGGAATTATTTTTTTCAAATCATAAGGGGTCATGCCTTCACGTTTGATCGAATCAATATATGCATTGTTAAAATCTGTTTTTTGAAAGTTTAGGTTACCTGTATTTTCCTCACCTTCGGCTATCTTTTCCCGAACCGGCTTAATAATCGATTTCGGCGTTATTCCGTGTTCGGTATTATACCTCACTTGATACTCGCGACGTCGGTCAATTTCATCGATTGCAAACTTCATTGATTTTGTAACGGTATCGGCATACATAATAACTTCTCCGGATATATTGCGCGCGGCGCGTCCCATCGTTTGAATGAGGGCAGTCCGGGAACGTAAGAATCCTTCTTTGTCTGCGTCTAAAATGGCAACAAGAAATACCTCGGGGAGATCGAGACCCTCCCGGAGAAGATTCACACCAATAAGCACATCAAACTCGTTGTTTCTCAATTTATCAAGAATGTTTGAACGCTCAAGTGTCTTCACATCAGAATGTAAATATTCTGCACGGACTTTTTTATCTTTAAAATATATACTCAAATCTTCCGCAGTCTTTTTTGTCAGAGTAGTAACAAGAATTTTTTGTCCCAATTTCACCCTTTTTTCAATTTCAATTATAAGGTCCTGTACTTCATCCTTAGCTGGCCGGATCGAAATTTTGGGATCAATGATTCCGGTAGGTCTCACGAGTTGCTCAGCAATCACACCTTTCGATTTTTCAAGCTCCCACTCATCGGGAGTTGCCGAAGTATAAATCAAATGTTTTGGAATGGAATAAAATTCCTCAAATCTCATAGGACGGTTGTCATAGGCTGCCCGTAAGCGAAAACCGAAATCGATAAGCATCTTTTTTCGAGAAGCGTCACCATTAAACATTCCTCTTATTTGTGGAACCGTCATGTGCGATTCATCAATAAATACGAGAAAGTTATCGCCGTATGCCTTCTTAAAATAATGGAGTAAAGAATAGGGTGGATCTCCTATTTTTCTGCCGTCAAAATACCTCGAATAGTTCTCAATTCCATTTACATATCCTACTTCTTTAATCATCTCCAAGTCATAATTCACCCGTCGCCAGAGTCGGTCAGCTTCGGCGATCTTTCCTGCTTTTTTCAACATGGCGTACTCAAGCTTCAAGTCAGCCCTTATCTCACCCTCTGCAGTCTCAAAGGTTTTGGGATCTGCCATAAAATGCTTCGCGGGATAGATGATGATTTTTTGAAGATCAGATTCGATGACACTTCCTGAAACGGGCTCAAAACGGGTTATTTTAGTTACTTTATCCGCCGATAGCTCAATCCGGTACCCATAATCTTCATAGGCAGGATATATGTCAACCCTTCCCCCCCGTATACGAAATGTGCCTCGTTTGAATTCAAATTCAGAGCGGTCATAGTGCAAATGGACCAGTTTCATGCTTAAATCGCTGGTTGAAGCTTTCTCCCCAACCGTCAATTCAGCCACAAATTTGCCGTATTCTATAGGTGAACCGATGTTGTAGATGCAGGAAACTGAGGCTACGACGATTGCATCATTTCTTGTGAGAATATTTGTAGTTGATTGAAGCCGGAGCTTGTCTATAACTTCGTTAATTTGAGACTCTTTTTCAATATAGGTATCGGTTGCAGGAATATAGGCTTCTGGTTGATAATAATCGTAGTATGAAACGAAGTAAGAAACCGCATTTTGAGGGAAAAAGTCTCTCATTTCCTGATAGAGTTGGCCGGCAAGCGTCTTATTATGAGATATGACGAGGGCAGGCATGTTGAGCTTTTGTATGATATTGGCTATGGTGAAGGTTTTGCCTGAGCCGGTGACACCAAGAAGGACTTGATCTTTGAGGCCATCAAGAACACCTTTTGCAAGCTTATCGATCGCCTGCGGCTGATCTCCGGTGGGTTGGAAGGGTGATTTGAGATAAAACAAGGTTTTGTTTAAAAAAAAACGTAACCTTACATTATAGCATAGAATGTATGGGTAACACAAGGCCCATGCCATATAAGATTTTGACTGACTTAGCCTCATCCAACTGGACCAGTTAAATGAGGCAGGAGGGGCTACTTTAGGTTGACAGGAGGGGATTTATGTGATAATATTTATCCTGATATGGCAGCTAGTACATATGAAAATCCTCGGACTCAACTTATCGGGAAAATCAGTCCAGAGTACGCTCCACCTCTACTTCCATCCTTCGTATTGAAATACATATCATCTCCAGCTACGGTCGTAGAAGAATCAATGAGGCTCGCGAATTCAATTCTTGCGCATGCCGCTCAATATAAGCCAAAAGCAATTGCTAACGTTATGTATCATACAATATCGAGAATGCAGAAGCATGCTGAATCTTTGGAGGGTGGATTATGGGCTGAAGGTCCAAATTCTTTATTGGTTGAGTACAGTAACTGGTAAGGTAACTTTTCAAATATTAAAGCACTTACAGAGTACCGCAGAGATCATCGAGGTGATGTTCCTCAGGTACAGACTCATCTTTTGAAACGATTGGTCAGATCGCCAGACATAAATTACGAGACTTTGCAAGACTTTGGAATACCTGTAGCCAAAAACTTGGTACTCAATACGGGTAATTTTTCTTATACAGTAAAACTGCAAAAAGGATTAGTTGCGAAAGCAAATAAGGAAGGTCTACTTGTTGACGTCAATGCTAGTGAGAGGTTTAAGCAACAAACACGTGAACTTGCTGTCCATGCGATTCAAGTTGGTCAAGGCTTTGCGGCCGAGGAAAGTGACCCGGGACTAAGTGATAAATGGCACAAGAAAGCAACTCTTGCCGCTTCCAGAATATACATGGCCAACGGCCAATACAATTTAGCGCGAACTACCTCTGCTGAATGTCAGGCTCAAGACATAAGTTTAAGAACCCAAGTTCAAAAGAAAGTATTAGGTGAGTTGGTTATGGTGGTACCTCCCGACCTTTTACCACATTATTTTGATAAAGTTCGAACGCTTGCCGCTGATGATGATTCACTGAAATTGTATTTTGCGCTTGCTCTTATGCGAAGAGAAGATGCAGCTGATGGAAAATCCATGTCAAGGAAAAATGCTAGGGCTTTATTGGGCGAGACGATGATTTTAAAGGATGAAAAATTGATTTCTCAAATTAATTCGATCTATGGCAGTGTCGAATACTATATTGAAACTTTGAGGAAAAATAGAAGAAGACCAGGTGCTCAATTTTTAACTCACGCACTAATAGGTGGAGGGACTGCAAGTGTGGATAATGGAAAATTTAATTCAGAAGCAAGTCTACTTAAGGAAGCATTTAGGATGATGTGGCCACATGAAGGAGTAGTTGAAGTAATTATGCAGGGAACTGATGTTGAATTTAAGAAACAATGCATTGCTAGAGTTGTAAGCATTATTGCCATGCAGGGAAGAATTCAGATTGAGACTGATGAGTTGGAGGCGAGCGATGATAATATATATTTGAATGAAATATTAGGTAGGGTTGATGTTCAAAATCTGTGGGGTGGATCAGAAAAGTGTTTTGATGACAAAGTATATGTAGCGCTTCTGAGTTTGGCAAATCGTAATAGTAGAGTAAAGAGAGAAGGTACAATTTATAAGCATGACCCTGAAAGAGCTTCAAGAATTGCAAAATCAAAAAGCCCTCGTTGGCAGTCTACACCACGGGGAGACTGACTGAACATTCAGGTGCAATAAATTGCACCACTACATTATTTGATTGTATAAAAACAACTTATCTGACATAATACATCATGGAAATTGTGAAACTCATGATTGATTTTATTCTTCATATTGATGTCCACTTGGGACAAATTATTGCAACCTACGGTACCGCAACTTATCTTATTTTGTTCTTAATAATCTTCATGGAAACGGGTCTCGTCTTCACCCCTTTTTTACCCGGAGACTCTTTACTCTTTGCGGCGGGAGCTTTTGCGGCATTAAATTCATTAAATGTTTACATTCTTGTTCCGGTACTCATGGCGGCGGCAATCATCGGGGACCAAACAAATTATTGGATCGGTCATTTTTTTGGTAAGAAAATAATTGCGCATCCAAAAATCCCCATTGATGAAAAGCATATCAAAGAAACACAAAAATTCTTTAATAAACATGGAGGAAAGACGATCATCATGGCGCGTTTTATGCCTTTTTTTAGAACGTTTGCACCTTTTGTAGCCGGAGTGGGAAGAATGAGCTATGGAATGTTCTTATCGTATAGTATTTTAGGTGGAGTATTGTGGGTAGGAGGAGCAAGTATGGCGGGTTTTTTCTTTGGAAATATAGAAATTGTGAAGAAAAATTTCTCTTTAGTTATCATTGCCGTAATATTTTTGTCACTCGTGCCGATCATGTTTGAATTGGCGAAGAAAAAGTTGAAAAAATAATATGCTTTACATTGTAGGTACTCCCATCGGAAACATGGAGGATCTCTCTTTACGCCAAGCGAAGACGATAACTTCAGCTGAAATTATCGTAACCGAAGACACACGTTCAACGGGAATGCTACTTAAACGGATTGAAGAGTTGTTTCATCTCAGTAAAAAGCCGGAGTGCCGACTCATATCTTATTATCAGGATAAGGAGTTTGAGAAACTTCCCGAAATAATATCGTTACTGGAGGTGGGAAAAGAGATTGTCCTCATCTCTGAATCGGGAATGCCACTCATATCAGATCCCGGATATCTGCTAGTAAAAGAAGTAATTAAAAGAAAAATTCCATATACGGTTATTCCGGGACCTACCGCAGTGGTGACGGCACTCGCCCACTCGGGTTTTAAATTGAATCATTTTACTTTTTTTGGATTTCTTCCACGGAAAAAAGGTGATGTAAATAAAACATTATTAAAAGCTCAAGAGGTATCACTTTTACTAGGTGGCTCCCCTATCGTATTTTATGAATCGGCAAATAGACTTAATGAAACTTTGCTATTATTGGATGTAGTTGCACCAAATGCTCACGTGTGCGTCTGCCGAGAGTTAACAAAAATGTATGAGGAAATTTTGAGGGGAACTCCGAAAGAATTGAGTGAAATGAAATTTCGGGGGGAAATTGTGCTCGTAATTTCTTTTTAAGGTATAATTATTTGATGAAAGGTAAAATCTGCGTATCAAAAAAACTCCTTGTAGTTTTTCTTGTTGGCTCAATAGTTGCGCTAGGTTCAGTTTATTATTCAAATTTTCTTATAAGGAAACCTACAACGGTGAAGACACGGGCTGAGGAGGTAAAAGACGAGAATTTTATAATCAATGGTGTACCAGCAGAGGAAAACGAGTTTCCGTATTTTGCATATATTAAGTCTGAAAATAATAGCAGCAGTAAATTTTGTGGCGGCTCCCTCATCGGTGAAAGCTGGATACTTACCGCGGCGCATTGTGTGAAAAATTTTGAATCTAAAGAGATCTATGTCATTATTGGCCTCAATACCCTCAACACTAAACTTATAGCTCAATTTGCATCACCTGTAGCTGAAGTAATACTCCATTCGTCCGATACCGCTAGCTCTGCTGAGGATATCGCGCTACTGAGATTAACTAATCCTGCAGTAGGAGTTCCCCTATTGTCTATCCCTAAACCTTATGATGTGAGTGGAATAAGTCCAAATAGCATAGGAACCATCATAGGATTTGGAGAGCATTTGGAAAATGAACCAGGTGCATTCCCCAATGCACTTCTCAAAGGCGAGGTCTATATTTACAAAACTGAGGGAGAAATTGGTAAGTATCCTTATATGATCCTTCTTTATTCGAGTAAAACCCCAAATGTAAATGCCTGTTTTGGTGATTCGGGTGGGCCATTTATTAGGATAATTAATGACAAGCCTCAAGTTGTAGGGGTTGCAAAAGGAACATTATTTTGTCTAATGGGTTCGTATTACACAGGAGTCGCAAATGTTTCAGAATGGATAAATAAAAAAACTGGGATAAATTATGAATCAGGTGTAAATTACTCGCTCTCTGCACCTGGATCAGTTTTTCCAAAGCAAACTTCGCAAGCACATATATGTACCTCTAAAAATGGGTATGTTCCGTGTACTCAACTATATCAATTTTGTGCCTGGTACGCAAATTGTGATCAATGTGCGGTAAAAGGAACTTCAAACAGTATAGTGTGTTGAAAAAATTAGTGTCAAATAGTTTTATTTGACAGTTGATAAAAAAAGGTATAGTATGAAATTATTATGAAAAATGTTCTTCGACTTCTCCTTATTCCTCTTTTTCTTATAATGATATCTTTTGCATATGCTGATGGATTGTCTTTGACAAAAATTGGCGCACTTGATGTAAATGGGAAATACTTTACCCATTGGTGGTATGAGCCGACAAATTTGACACTTGAAGGTACGGGTAGCAAGGGAGCAAATATTGATGTTTATATTGATAATGGGGTGATGACAATAAAAGCGTCGGTTGAGGATGGGAAATGGAAGTATACGCATGAGGGACAACTTGAAAAGAAAGATCATAATGTAAAGATATCCTCCGGAGAGCAAAACATTTCGTTCATTTTGACTATTGGAGCTGGTAGTGTACCGGTTGATGAAACAACAAAGGGAGAATTACCTCAAACGGGCGCTCTTTTACCCATACTAGGAATTGTGGCTTTAGCTGGCTTCCTTATATATTATGGGTTTAGAGAACGGGTGGTCTAAAGAATCTCCATAAAAAGGGGTGAATTGGCCTTGACAGGACTTTTTTTCTATGTTATTATTGCAATTACCGATGAATAAAATATATTCATAAGGCACCATTGGACGGCAACATACCGCTCTCCTAACAGCCTTCTTAAATAAATCCAAAAAAAGCTTAAAGAATGATCTTGTGGCCTTTTTTGTGTTTAAAGCACTTTTAAATGAGGAGATGCATTGAACTCTGAATGCAACAGGGTTTACCGGGTTCACCCTGTAAAATCCTGTAAGATTTTACAGGGCCTATAGCTCAATTGGCTTGAGCGTCGGATTTGCATTCCGAAGGTTGGGGGTTCGAGTCCCCCTAGGTCCACAAAGTTAGCCATTGGCGATTAGCTTTTAGCAATTAGACAATCAAATCTAATAGCTAGTAGCTAACGGCTAAATGCTAAGTTCTTTGACAACAAGTTGAGAGTAGTAACAAAATTCTTTATACATGTCCTGTATAGAGAATCATCTTTTTTAACTAACATAAGAGATGGGAGAAAACTAAGTTAATGGTGGATGCCTAGGTAGTTTGAACCGAAGAAAGACGTGTGCTTAAGTACGATATCAACGATGAGCCCTTTAGCAGGCGTTATAGTTGTTGGTTTCTGAATGGGGCAACCCGTCCCGATGTAAATCGGGATATCCCACCGTAAGGTGAGGAAGGGAACCCGGTGAACTGAAACATCTAAGTAACCGGAGGAAAAGACATCATATGAGATTCCGTCAGTAGCGGTGAGCGAACGCGGAGGAGCCTAAACTCAGAACGCAAGTTTTGAGGGTTGCAGGACCACAGTAGGGATGTATAAGTTGTAGGAAAACAGCATGGAAAGGCTGGTCATAGAGAGTGATAACCTCGTATCCGAAACAACTTATACCCCGGTGGAGTTCCTAAGTACCACGAGGCACGGCAAACCTTGTGGGAATCTGGGTCGGTCACGATCCAAGGCTAAACATTCAAACTAACCAATAGTGAACGAGTACCGTGAGGGAAAGGTGAAAAGTCCCCCGAGAGGGGCGTGAAATAGAACCTGAAACCATTAACTATCAAACAGAGAGAGCAGTAAAAATCGCAAGATTTTCACTGTGATCTCGTGCCTATTGAAGAATGAGTCAGCGAGTTATCGATATCTGCTTATTGCTTAATCCCATTTTTTGGGAGGAGGCAGAGCGAAAGCGAGTCCTAATAGGGCGTCACAACGTAGATATCGGTTAACCCGAAACTGTGTGAGCTAACCATGAGCAGGTTGAAGTTTGCCGAAAGGCAGATGGAGGACCGAACTCGTCATCGGTGAAATGGTGTGAGATGACTTGTGGTTAGGGGTAATATGCCAATCGAACACAGAGATAGCTGGTTCTCCCCGAGATATATTTAGGTATAGCCTATTCAACTACCTTGTGAGGTAAAGCGACTGGATAGTTTCCGGAGCCTTCGGGTCTCGTAGATTAACCAAACTCTGAATGCGCAAGGCTTATTGAATAGAGTCAGTCCCGCTCGGATAAGCGAGTGTGGGCGAGAGGGAAACAACCCAGATTCCCGATTAAGGCTCCTAAATGACAATTAAGTGGGAAAGGTCGTTTGTTTTCCAACACAGCAGGGAGGTTGGCTCAGAAGCAGCCATCCTTTAAAGAGTGCGTAACAGCTCACCTGAATAATCCCCGATTTATCGGGGTTGGAAGACATGCGCCTAAAATGATTCGGAGCTCAAATTGTCTGCCGAATTCGGAAATTCTTGACCAAGGAACCTGGTCGGTTAAGTTGGACCTTTTTAGGTTTTGGCTTACCGTCCGCGTTCCTTGGTTGAGAGTGGTAGGGGAGCGTTCTTGTTGCACTGAAGCTAGGGTGTAAACCCTGGTGGAGCGGCAAGAAGTGAGAATGCTGACATAAGTAGTGATTTCTCTCGATGAAAATTCGGGATGCCGAATACTCAAGGTTTCCTCAGCAACGTCAATCGACTGAGGGTTAGTCGGATCTAAGCGTTCGCCGTATCAGGCGATCGCGATGTACATGCTGTTAATATTCAGCTACTGTATATAAAGCGTTATTACTTGATTCATAACGAAATGTGTAAGGTCAGGCCTTCTATATGGGGGTTTAAACTGCAAGGTTGTACCGCAAGGTATGAGCAAACAGTGATGTCGAGCTGGTCGCAAGACTGGCGAGCTGGTCAATTCATGTTTCCGGGAAAAGTGGATCAAGGAGTTTTATGTATAGCCGTACCGACATCCAACGCAGGTGAGTTGGTGGAGAACACCACGGCATACGAGTAAGGACGATTCAAGGAACTCTGCATAAAAAACTGAGCGTAAGCTTTGCAAGATGCTCTGTCCCGCCTTAAAACGGGATTACAACAAAAGTTTATCAAACAACTGTTTAACTAAAACACAGGTTCCTGCAAACCCCAAAAGGGGAAGTATAGGAGCTGATGCCTGTCCAGTACTGGTAAGTTAATCGTTGGGACTGACGTTTGGCGAGCAATCTCCATTCACAGGTTCTGGCGCAAGCTCCAGTGAACGACAGCTCTAACCCTGAGAGTTCTAAGGTAGCGTAACCCCTTGCCGGGTAAGTTCCGGCCCGCATGAAAGGTATAATGATTTGATAACTGTCTTGAATCGTTGCTCGACGAAGTTGAAATGGCTGTGAAGATGCGGCCTATCTGCACCTGGACAAAAAGACCCCGAGAGCTTTACTGAAGCTAGACATTGGGGGGAAGAAAGAAACTGTTGAGCGTAGGAGGGAGGGCTTGCCCGTCAATGAAACACCTCTCTTTTCTTTTTTCTCACCTCATCTTTCGCAAGAAGGAGACAGTGTTTGGTGGTCAGTTTAACTGGGGCGGTTTCCTCCAAAAAGGTAACGGAGGAGCGCAAAGGTAAGCTTATTCCGGATGGAAATCGGAATGTAAGTGTATACGCATAAGCTGGCTTGACTGTGAGGATGACCATCCGAGCAGATGCGAAAGCAGGCGTAAATGATCCCCCATCCCGAAGTGATTTTGGGAGGGGCTTAACGGATAAAAGCTACCTCGGGGATAACAGGCTGGTGACGTCCGAGAGTTCATATCGACGACGTCGTTCGGCACCTCGATGTCGGCTCACCGCATCCTGGAGCTGTAGTCGGTTCCAAGGGTTGGGCTGTTCGCCCATTAAAGCGGTACGCGAGCTGGGTTCAGAACGTCGTGAGACAGTTCGGACTCTATCCGGTGCAGACGATTAGATTTTTGAGGGGAGTCTTCCACAGTACGAGAGGACCTGGAAGAGGAAATCCCTGGTGTACCAGTTGTCCCAAAAGGGCACCGCTGGGTAGCTACATTTCCCACCGATAAGCACTGAAAGCATATCAAGTGCGAAACGAACCCCAAGATAAGAAATCCATATAGATTACCAGAAGAATACTGGTTTAATAGACGCTCGATGTAAGTGCTGCAAGGCATTTAGTCAAGGCGCACTAAAATCAATCTCCCATCTCTTTCGCTAGTTAAATACGTTTCTACTCTTTATAATTCAGTCTTTCTTCGCTACAATTACGTCATGATCATCATGAGTATCGACCCGGGTATAGATCGGGTGGGCTACGCATTTTTCGATAAGAAAAGCTCATCAGACTATACCTATCTATCGTCAGGTCTTATCCAAACAGATAAGAAATGTACGCCAGAAAAGCGCCTTTTGAAGATTCACTCTGATTTGGAATCATTAGCACTTAAACTGAGACCCAAATTATTAATTATGGAGCGAATCTTTTTTTTCAAAAATCAAAAGACAATTGTGGCTGTTGGTCAAGCTCAGGGAGTCATAATGTTATTAGCTGCAGAACATACCATGCCCGTCATATTTATGACTCCGCTTGAGATTAAGCAAATAGTGACCGGTTATGGGCAAGCTGATAAAAAAAGTGTCCAAAAAATGTTGCAAATGTCACTCGGTCTCATAAAAGAGTTAAAACAGGACGATCAAGCGGATGCAATAGCTTGCGGGTATGCCTATTGCTGCATAAATCAATCACTTGTATAATCCCCTCCTGACTGGTAAAATATATTCTATGTCCAACTCAATTTCCTACAAAAAAGATGTGTTGAATGTCGGCGACACCATAAGTATAACCTACAAGTTCAAAGATGGTGAAAAGGAACGACAACAGTTATTCAAGGGTATCATCCTCAAGATTAACGGTAGTACTGATGAAAATCGCATGATCACTGTAAGAAAAATATCTAAAATAGGTGTTGGCGTGGAGCGTATTATCCCCCTCATATCCCCTAACCTAGTTGACATAAAAATAGATAAGAAAAGCACCTATGTAAAGTCAAAGCTCTACTTCATAAGAAATCTTACCGAGGCTGAAGTAAAAAGAAAACTTTACACTGCTAAATGATGTCATCATCGCTTCAAATTGGCAAACTTGGTGAACAAATTGCTTTAGACTATCTCACTTCAAAAGGACTTCACATTATTGACCGTAACTTTAGAGCGAAATACGGGGAGATTGATCTTATTATTAAGAAAGATAAGAAAATAATATTCGTCGAGGTGAAGACAAGAGTCGGAGACCAAAAAGGTAAACCTTACGAGGCCGTTACCAGAAATAAGTATAGTCATCTCAAATTAGCGGCGGAGTTATATGTATTGAAAAATAAATTGAAAGAGTATAAACTGTCAGTACATGTGGTATCAATCGTCTTAACTCCTGATTTGAAGGTAGAGAAGATTGATCATTTTGAGGACGTTTTGTTATAAATTATTGTCATCCCGAATTTATTTCGGGATCTTAGATGCTGAAACCCTTACAGGGTAAACAAGTTCAGCATGACAAGCATTTTTATTATTATGTTTGCATCAACCAACGATGTGCTAACCCGTTTCTGGAGCAACTTTATTAATTACTTACCTATATTTTTTGGTGGCCTTGTCATATTAGTAGTTGGATTTTTAGTCGCCGCTCTTTTTAAAAAAATTCTCTTTACCTTACTTGCCTTTTTTCGGGTTGATGCCCTTTTGAACAAGACAGGCTTGGTAACTCAAAAAGAAGTGCGGATATGGCAGGAAGTTTTGACTGAGCTGGTTAAATGGACCATCATCATCCTTTTCCTTATCCCCACACTTGAGACATGGGGGCTATCTCGAGCTACTGCAGTTCTCAATCAATTTTTGTTTTATCTTCCGAATGTTATAGTTGCTGTCATAATCGGCTTTGTAGGTATCATCGTCTCGAATCTTACCGCTGATCTGGTGAAGCACAGCATCAAGTCCTCAGGCGCCACCTCGGCAATTACTCTGAGTGCTTTTGCCAAATCAACCATCATCTTTTTCACCGTTCTCATCATGATGAATCAGCTTGGGGTTGCGCAAGATCTTATTAGAATTTTCTTTACAGGAATTGTCGCGGCCATTGCCATAGCCGGAGGGCTCGCGTTTGGTTTAGGTGGTCGTGATGCAGCAAAAAGAATTTTAGATGATATAATGAATAAGTTGGAAAAAGGCTAACAGCCGAAGGTCCCATCGTTACCGATCCCGACTTCGTCGTGGATCGACTATCCACGATTCCAGATTTTAATCCTGGAATCGGGACTAGTGATGCCACATCTTGAATGTTTTATATCTACATTATTAAATCAATTACAACCGGTAAGTATTATATCGGATGTACTAAAGATATTGTTAGAAGACTTCACGAGCATAATTTGGGAATGAGCAAGTTCACAAGAAATAAAGGGCCTTGGATGTTAAAATATAGTGAGGAAATTAAAACTTTATCTGAGGCTAGGATACGCGAGAAACAAATCAAGGCTTGGAAAAGCGCAAGGCTATAGAAAAGCTATTTACTGGTCCCATCGTCTAGTGGCCTAGGACATCTGGTTTTCAGCCAGAGAATCTGGGGTTCGAATCCCCATGGGATCACTTCGAAAAACAGCTCGGTTCATCCGAGCTTTTTTTGAAGCTATCTCTAAGGGTTTAAATCTTCGGTTCGTTTACACCGAAAAATTTACGGCGTAAATTTATTTGGTGAATCCCCATGGGATTACAAAAGCCCAAACCTATAGTATAATTAGTATAATGAATAGAGCAGAAACCGCAAAATTACTACCCAATGAGCAGGAGCGGAGATTTTTTGTTGCGCCGAATGTTCCGATGCTTATAGATAATCGTCCAGTAGCTGGCCATCCCAATCATAGAGAAATTGCCATCTCACTTATTGAAGGTGGGTTACTTGGATCCCTTTTAGGGTTAAGTGGAGGCTATTGTATAACTATAAATGGAATATTAAAATATTGGGCACCAACAGCTGGATCAATTCCAGATGCTACAAAGTCTCAATTTGACCAAGTAATAGATTCACTGGGTGCAAACGTAATAACATAATCATTTTCGTCTGGTTTTAATACCTAAAGCATCTTTATTTGAAGATATCCATTATTCCGAATGAAGCTATTATACCAACCCAACACTTCTTGAACGACTAGCCTCAGGTTTGGTTCGGTTGCGATAATGAGTGGCTCACCAATCTGCCCTCGCTTTCCCAAACACAACAGCCTTACCTTTCGGATATTCAGTTTTTGAGATACGGTGTGCTTGCTGAACTAATCTCACATGAAGAGCGGCGCTTCCTAATATAGGCAAATTACTTTTATAAATATACGGTAATACTGTCTTGCTTTCCATAACCAATTTATCTCTCTGCTTTATATAAAAATCAGCTATCTCTGATCCTACTGGTTCTCCTTGAACAAGATTTACTCCAGATTCCTTCAGACTCTTCCGGGTAAATACACATATTCCCCGTTCAAGATCGGAAACAATATCGTCGAGACCATCAAACCTAAGTACCCATTGAAAAAATTCTTTGATCTTTCCTTCGTGCTCAGCCTCAACAAAGGGCTTATTAAAAAAAACTCTTGAGAGAGCTTCAAAATATACAAGAACAGCCGCATTATCACGTTCAGGCTTAAAATAGTCATGAATAGGATGTCCATACATAATTGCAGTATTATCTACGTACGCACCTTGAAGAGCTTGATGAAGATATTTTGCAATCTCAGGTTGTCCTTCTGGATTAATTCTACTGAGACTAGTATGTAATAAACTTCTACGGTAGAGCGTCTCTCTACTTATTTCAGTAGCTGGAATAAGTGTATTTAATGAATTTCCCCGCATTATGCCGGATAAAGCTTCTAAATCATTTTTGAGTAGTTCTTTAGCATGATAAGGGTCACTAGCTGAATCAACAGTGTCATCAATTATTCTTGCATATTGATAGAGAGATAGAAATATAGCTGTTTCATTTGCCCCAAATATCAAAGGCGCAATCCATAAAAAAGGCTTTGCTATACTGACTGGTTCTGATTTTAGATAGTCTGTACGTGCGCGTTTTAGTAAATTGCGAGATTCCATCGTCATAATATTTTTAAGAAGTAATATTTGCAATTCTCAGCGCCTCCTGGTAAAAGCCATCAATTGCTCCCAAGCTTGTTGGAATGTATTTATATTTTCCTATTAGATCATCCGCACTTGGAAACATAATTTTCCCACCCGCTAAGCTATTAAGAACTTCCACGGAGTCAATGACAATCTTTTTATTCATTAAAACAACCGCGGCATACTTTCTAGCCGCACCCGATGCGAGTGATTTATCATTTTCTAGATTATTATTATTCCAACTGGTTATATGTCCAGCTCTTGCTAAAGTTTCAATCCGGTCTATTGCTCCTTTCCTACTCTTACTAATTAATGTTTGGTTATTTATATCAATTCGATGTAATAATTTATCTCTTAAGGCCTTATTACTCTCTGGAACTGTTTTAAGTGTAGCTATATCGTGTAAAACGCCATATAAAATCCTTCTTCGCTCAATCATGCTACCAATACCTCCTTCACCTGTCTCAACATTGCATGCTTCGCAAGCCGCCTTCGACAGGGTAGATAATTGGAAAGAAGTAGATAAATTTCTCTGCAAATTTGTCCTACTCTCAGTGTCCGCATATCTTTCTGTAGCAATATATTTTGCCATAACCGCCTCGCACAGTCTGTCTACAAGGACATCTTTCATTGCACCTTCAGGTGATTCTTTATTAAGGCGGCGCGCTAACAGTCCATCCGCACCGTCTAATATATTAGTAAGGATATATTCTTCATTAAACCCCTTATAGAGACCATGCTCAGCAAGCTTCTTGCAAATTCCTACAGTCATTTCCAGTTGAGACAAGGTAAGGTCGTCAGGTAGCAGCTCTCCTACATTTAAAGCTCTTTCAATTGCTGTTTTTCTAAAATAACTTGCACGGTTTAGCGCCACAATTGAAGGTAAAACAAAAGCACCAAGCATACTCTGTGCTCCTCTTATCCATTTATTTCGAGAGTTTGCTTCTTCTGACATATTATGAGATTAATGACTCATAGTATATATCAATGCAGAGATAAATTCAATGGAGGAGCTTCCTACTATTTGATCTTCTTCCTATACATGTTCTCAATATGTAGATATCCATTCTTCTTATAAAATTCATTTGACTTCATTTTGGTCCCGGTCGCGACTTTGACATATAACAGTCCCCTATGTTTTGCAATTTTTTCAACTGAGCGTAAAAATGCAGACCCAATTCCTTTAGAGCGATTTTTTTCATCAATGATAAGCTCAAGGATATCTATCCTATTTCTCCCTTCGGTAATTTTTGGGGTTTCAACTGCCATACAAAAGCCAATTATTTCATCATTCTCTTTTGCAACAATGAGATGGATATCAGAACGATCAAACAGCGTCAAAAGATATTTCTCAGATGCCGGATCGACTAGTTGTGCAGGAATAGGAAGACCCATTTCCAAATATGCAGATTTTCTTAATTGTCCCGCTAAGTGCAGTATTTTTTTTGAATCGTTAATCTTGGCTTCTTGAATGTACATAAGAAATATCCTATCAAAAAGTTAGAATTATTATACCTACAAACATCATAACCATACAAATGAGTTTTGTAAGCACTACCTTTCTGCTCAAGTTTTCCTTGATTATTTGGGGGAACCAAATAGATAGAATAACTGCAAATAAAAATACAAAAAAAGGCTGGGTACTACTTACGATCCCTACGAGTGCAACGGGTGCTAAAGTTGTTGCATAAGCTCCAAACGCCTGCCCGGCTACCTCTATTAATTTATCTAAGATAAAAATCAGAGAAACAGTCGGTGTGAGAGCTTTGGGCTTCCATTTAAGCTTATTTGATATCACCAAGTACCCAGGGAATAACGATGTTCCAACACCTACTCCAAAGTACTCGTAAGTTAATGTCGTCCAGTAACCGATATTTAATGTTACGAATTTAAAAAGTACACTGGAAAAAGAAAATATTAAGCAGGATAACATCATCAACAAAAATGCTTTCCTTGGTTTAAGCCATGCAAATCCTTTTTCGTTTCCATTCACTGAAAGCATTAAGCCTCCGATAAAGATAATAGAAAAACCAACAAACTGTTTAGGAAGCAAGAACTCTTTCAGAAATAAAGATGATAAAATCAACGTCATAACCGGCACAAAGGCAAATAGAGGAATAACAGTGGAGGCGTCTTCTAAAGACAATGCTTGTAAGTAAGGCACGAGATAGAGGGCTAAGAAAATTCCGGCGAGTATGATGGGAAGCACAGAAATAAACGGTATTAGTGGAAACCCCGAAATAATAAAGATAATAATGCCAATGACAAATACAATCCCGCCTCCCAGGACGACGAGAAGATTTGTATCTTTTACGTGTTTATCTACAACAAACTTTTCAATGATGTTGGTAACCGCATTAAGAGCTCCATCAAGAACGGAATATACTATCCAAATAGGCCTTTATTATAGCAGCCTAACCAGATGTGATGGCTCCTTGACTACCTAGAATAATAATTAATTACTCACTCCTGCTTCAAGATATATTGTTGTATAATTCCCTAAATGAATGCCGCTGAAGCAATAAAAACAATTGAAAAGGGCCAACAGTACAAATTTGTATGCCAGATTATTCCTCCAATGCTTGCAGTGGCAAATATGAGCACTGATATGTCTCATGCTTCAATCGGTACAAGATACGATTTGGTGGAAGTTGACTTGAGTGCAGTACCACCATATAAAATTAAGAATCCGGGTAACTTTAAGGCAGGGAGGTTAAGAGTCAATCCAGATGGGAGTATTATACAAACCGGGCATTCCACTGATTTTTCTGAACCTGAAAACGCATTTGAAACTGAGCAAGAATTACAATCATTTTTTGCGATAGCAGACATTCAAATCCTAGGTTGATGATTTTATAACCACCAGTTTGTATTCTTAATGGGGCTTAAGGTCAGAAAATTGAAAGTTATTTGCTTTCTGGAAATGCAGGCACGCCCTTGAATCTGTGAATAAGTACGCCATACATATCAAACAATGCACTGACGTCGTCAATTACATCTTCAGCTATTATTTGAACATTGTTTTGATTTAGTGCTGTGACTCCGTTACTTACATTTCTCGTGGTACCATCTTTATCATTGCGGACATTAATAAGCCTTGAGGTATCCGGATGTGATACTTGTAACAGGCCAATTGCTCCTCATCATCATAACCTGTGACTTCGAGAGTGAAGTTATAACTTGCGCCCATAGGAGTTATATCGTGGCTCCCTTTGGGTAGAAGTTCTGGTTTAGTAGTAGTCATGATCAAGTCAATCGCTTTTGCCATATCATTAGCATTTCTTATCCTAACAGGTTGAGAAAGATATGCTTTATATACCGCACCGAGTAAAGGAACAAGAGCACTAATAGTAGTAACTGCAGCTGGCATTGTTAAAAATTCTGTCATACGGCCCTAATTGTACCATATCCACAATATTCTATACGTATATTATTGAAATTCCTAGACAAATAACCTATAATATGTCATGGCTAAAATCGTAGAAACTCGATCTGATCATAGAACTATCACAATACAAAACTATGAACCGGACGCAGAAATAGTGGGTAATATGGCACACATAAATGGTCCAAATGGTTTGACCTACGTCTGTTATGTTGATGATATTTTTCTGAGAGCAGAAGGTATGTTGGGGAGGGTGAGCATCCCTCAATCAGTGGATTTACTCACAACTGAGATAGAAAATATGGACGGGAATGAATTAGCCAGATTTGTTGAGCAGATTAGTGAGGATAGAGGTATTCATAGCGGAAGGTTAGCGCTTTCTTTGAAATATAACCACCCTACCTCTGATGAATTGGCGTGGAATATATTAGCTCATCATTTCAATATGAGCAAAGAGGCGCTTATTTGCCTTTCAACTGAAAATAATTTTAGAAATATGCCTCCTGCCCAAGCTGAAGGTTTAATTCAACGACTAAGTAGAAACGGGAGATTAGAGGTAGTACAAAAAGGATTATATAATGGATTGAAACCTAATTCTACACATTTACTCAGCAATAGAAAAATACTTGTAATCAAATAAGATATTTTTTTTGATCTGGGTAAACTTAAATAGCTGAGCTGTCTGTGACAATCCCCGGTATTACCTGTTCAATTTGCTTTGTGAGAAATGATCCGGGACCAAATTGTACTGCCGCGTCGATCTCTTTTCTTCCCATTTCATTCATACTTTCAAGCCAGTCTACCGTATTGGTATGATTAGCTATAAGAGCCTCAATAACTTGTTCTTTTGTAGTTGCAACTTGATGAGTTGCATTCATAAGTATAGGAATTTTAGGATCACTCCAAGTAAACTTTCTCATAAGCTCGTTCATTCTTCCAGCTATACGTTGCATCGTGGGAGTGTTTGCATGAAATGCGGTGGGAATATTAAGTTCTATCATTCTTATTCCAAGTGAATTCAAACCTTCCTTAAGCGAGTTAAAATTCAGTTCCTCAGACCATACAACAAAATCGTTTTTGCCATTGATTAGGGAAATGTGCGAATTAATATCAGGAATATTGTTAAGCTCCGCTAGTTCGATAGAAGTCTTCTTCCTCTTTAATGCATACATTGAGGTTTGGGGTTCATTTTGTTCCACAGATCTTTGAACTTCCTCTTGAGTTATCCTACCACGGGCAATTATCAATTCCAATGCATCATCTAAATCTAAGCAGTTCTCAGCAAGTGCAGAATACTCCCCTGCACTGTGACCAGCAAGGAGAGTTGGTTTGATATCAAAACCCTTTTCAAGTACATATTTTGATAATAAACTCAGTATTATTAATAATGGTTGGGCTATTGTTGTTTGCGAAAGGTCACTTTCGGTGCCTTTTTCAATTATGTCCCTAAAATTAAAGTCAACTCCTCTATCAGGATTCCATTTGTGAAATAACTCATTAGCCTTGTCAAATATATGTACCACATAACGATCCTCCTTCATGCTAAGAAACCCCTTTCCCATTTGTGGCTTGAGTTCCCCCTGTCCTGACATTAATCCAGCTAGATTATGCCCTTTTAGCAATTCTTCTCTCTTAAATATTTGTTTACCTACTGCGGCTAACGTATCTGAACTTGCTAGGCGATCACCTCCCATATTTTTTTGATTAAGTTGCTAATACACTCAAAACAATATTATAATTCATTTTTGTTATAATTTAATTCATGAAACTCGTCTCTCTTAACGTTGCCGTTTTTGAGAAGAATAACCCTCAACTCAGCGGCTTTTTTTTAAAGAATAAATTTGACTTCGTTTGTTTACAAGAAGTAACCAAAAGAGTAGATAACGAGGTGAGTGAAGATTATTTATCTAAAAATCCCATAGACGACTCAACGAAAGAGCTGAAATATTCCTTCTTCGGTCCCCTTTGGATAAAAAAAGGTTTTTCAATGAAAAATTTTCACGGAAAGGAAAAATTTGAATTCTCGTATGGCGGAAACATTGAGTTTGGTAACTATGTAAAAAGCAAATATAAAATCTATAAGGGGCAGAATATTTTTGTCCAGAACCATTTTACTTATGTAACTGACTGGTCCTATTGGCCTGAGGAGGATCATCGGGCAGTTCAAGTCGTAGATATATTAATTAGTGCAAATAAAAAATTGCGGCTGCTGAATTATCACGGTATTTGGACACAACACAAACAAGGAAATGATTTAGCTTATAAAGCCTGTAAAAAAATTGAAAAACTTGCCTTAGAAGTCGATTATCCATCTATTATATGCGGTGATTTTAACTTATTTCCCGAAACCCCATCAATTAAGCTTTTTGATGAAAATTTCATCAATCTGCCAAACAAATATAACATCATGACGACAAGGCCCCCCACAAATGAGCTGCACGGAAAAGAAAGAAATGTTGTTGACTATATTTTTATATCAAAAGGTGTAAAAGTCAATTCTTTTGAGGTTCTGGATTCCGACGTTTCAGATCACCTACCTCTCCTATTAGATTTTGATTTAGTTTAGGAATTATTGTAATGCTTTTTTTAATAAGTACACAACTATTTGTGTCCCCTTCTCAATATTTATCATGGAGCATAGGACTCTTGGTTGGCTATGCTTCTTTACCTAAGCAGGTAAATGTAAAAGTTGCGTCGTCATGCATTTGTTTTAATTTGGGTTTATTTTGTTGCATTTCATTAAAAAACATTTTAACGTTTTCTGGCATAGTTTGGTGATTGCTATTTGCATTTAGTAAGTTTGTGATTGGTTCTAAAAGATTATATTCAAGATATCCAACGACTTCTTTTTTATTGAGACCTCCCATCCCAATTGATTCCACAGCCTCATGAGCATTTCTACTAAAATCTTTAGAATGTCCAAACAATACATTCTCCCCAAGTAAATCAATACCGCCATCTGTAAAAATAGCTACATATCTGGCATTTCTAATGTCAATTTTTTCCTGTGTGTCCTTGAGCGAAACTGAGTCGTCGTCGGAATAAACAACTTTTGGCTCAAGTAAATTAGATGTATTAACATTCCATATTACAACATACCCTCCTCTAGCTCTTATTATCATTTCGTCATTCTTAAACTCTAACGCTATATAAGATTCCGTTGTTGTCAGTGGTTCATCAGTATCAAGTAATTTCTTTGCAAGACGTTCAGCTTTCATTCTTTTTCCAGAATTTCCAAAGCCCTCTCCATCGACAACTACTATGCGATTGTTCTTGCTGGATACAACATCTGCACCGACACCATCATGCGGAACCTGGAAAATTTGGGTTTGGGTTGGTGCATCAAGTTCATGGCTCATAACTCTTGTTTCAGCTTGTAAATTTGTCAGAGAATCATCAATAAGCACATCGCGGAATGCTTTTTCAAATAGTGGTTTTGCAATTTCATTATCTCTTGCAATCTTCTCACCGATTAGCTTAGCTTCGGCGTGCAAGTTCGTTGTTGAATCTGTATTAACAATACTTACATTTGCTTCATCAATCGAAAATAAATTTTGTTTGTCAGTTCCAAGTACAAAATTAATGAGCACATTCTGATCTAGGAAATTAAGAGGTAAATCAACACTTCTTTTATATGCTAATTCCATTAGTCTCTTTTCAAATTGATCGATGAGATAAGATATCACAGTATCACTACCCCATTTGCCACCAAGTTTATGCGTAATTTCATTAAAAGGAGCTTTAAGTTTGTTATACCAACCGATACCATTTTGAATCACTAAAGGATCATAATTTAAGGGAACAGCTTTTGGATGAGTTGGTAAACCATCTTCCCATTCAGGCCTCGTATGAGTGTCAGGTTTAGCATAAAAACCGTCATCCTTTTCAAACACCATTGCAACATGTGTCTGTAAAGCTTGGATATCATTCGTATTAACTGGAGCGTTGCGCGTTCTTAAGAATTTAGAATTTTCATATGACCATAAATATTGAACTACACGCAATCTATCTAATACATTTCGACTATAGTGTGCTAAAGGAGTAGTAGCGACTCTTTCTGTAAGCTGACCAACTCTCGGAACATCTGGTGAATCAAGCATAATGTTTTGTTTACAATTTGAGATGTTTCTGGAGAATTTTTCCAATTATTTCTATACCCTTCTCAATATTTTCCTCAGTTTGATTCGTAAAGTTTAAGCGCATGGAGAAGGGCGAATGATCCTTCCGAGCGAAGAAAGCGCTCCCCGGAACAAAACCTACTTTTTGAGAAACAGTCTCCAAAAGAATTTTCTTCATATCAAGTTTTTCTTCTTCAAGACTGATTCCTTCCTTCAAAGAAACCCAAATAAACATACCCCCCTCAGGGCAGGTGTGCTGGAAAATTGAGGGAAAATAAGTGTCAATCGCCTTCATCATACAATCTCTGCGTGGTTTGTAAAGAGCTACGATCTCCTTTATATGTGGATCTAAATAATTGCCGGAGAGATACTCTGCCACCATCGCCTGGTCATGGTTACTGGTACAAAGATCAAGCCCCTGTTTTATCATGACTGAGGCATTACGGATATCAGGAGGCGCAACTATTCCACCCAGACGGAAATCTGGTGCAAACGTCTTTGAAAAGGTAAAGAGATGAATGACGTGATCATGAGCAAAGGATTGTAACGAGGGTACGGGTACACCTTCATACCTCAGTTCGCTGTAAGGATCATCCTCAATTGCCAGCTTCCCATGTTTTACCAACAATGTTGCAATTTGCTTTCTTCTTTCAGGCGGGATTGTTTTCCCCGTTGGGTTTTGAAAGGTGGATACGGTATACATAAATTTTATTGATGGGTGTTTCGTGAGCAGCTGGTCTAAATTTTCGGGAACGATACCGTTCTCATCGGTCTCCATCTCAATATACTTCGGGCCAAATGGGTTAAAGGCCTGAATAGCCCCCAGATAGGTGGGGGACTCAACAGCTATTAAATCTCCCGGATCAATAAACAACATCCCCAGCATGGTAAGCGCCTGTTGTGATCCGGTCGTGATCGATATAGTATCGGGGAACGCCTTTACCTTTCTATTTGCTCTTTGAAAGAATTGGGGTAGAATCTGAAGCAAGGGGTCAAAACCTTCTGTCTTTCCATATTGATAGACGCCATTCCCATATTTATTCTTTACTCTCTGATTGAGAGTATCAAATAAAGAAGAGGGGAAACTTTTTGGATCAGGGTATCCCCCACCGAGGGATATAAATCCGGGGACGCCTGCCTGTTTTAACAAATCCCGAATAGCACTGCCCTCCATCGATCCCAATCTTTTTGAGAAATATTTTTTTGAGTCAAACATTGGTATTAGGTGGGGAACGTGATAACCGTGTGCTTTATATTCTCTTCCATTTTTGTTAAGTTTTGTTGAAATTCTTCAGACCCGGGCCGCTTCATACTTGCATCAATAAATAGGCGACTCTCAGTCACCGCTGGCTGATCAAAGACATTCTTTAACCCCACAAATTCGCCCAGATAGAGGACAACCATCTCAAACAAAGCAATGAGCTCACCCATTGTCTTCTCGTTAAATTCAGAGACGATGAGCTGAGCTGAGGGCCGGTTATAATTCTTCAGGGTAAGCTGAGTATTGCGGCATGAAGCATTAGTAATATAGGAAAGTTTTTTTCCATCTAGATGGTTTAGATCGGTAATCCCCCTATTTTCAATAGAAATTTCCTCATCAAAAGAAGATTGAGATATAAAAAGGAATGTACTGAACCAATGACCATCGTTAAACGTCTGTAAGACCGAGTGCTGGTCCTTGGGACCCATTGCGGGAAATAGGATGAGACCCTTCTTTTCTTTTCCTAAAGATTCTCCCCACATTTCACGGAGCCACATGTTGAACTCTTCAAGCCGTGATATATAGGACATGGTGACAAACTGGTTTATTCCATACATCTTCTGATAGATATGCTGGTAGACCGCCATACTCCAGGCAATATTTTTTTCCTGTGAGCTTTTTACTATATGACCAAACATCAATGCCCCTCCGGTCAGAAGCTTCTCAGCATCTATTCCCATTACGACCGCAGGTAATAAACCAAGTGAAGAAAATGGAGCAAAGCGATCTCCCACAACCGATGTAGGAATGTGTGTTAATCCATTTTCTTTTGCCTCTTTTATGAGAATGCCCTCATGAGCTCCGGTAACAAATAAAAAATGCTTCTTCCAGGACTCCTTCAGTTTATCCTGCATAAAATCACGGAAATAAAGATAACCTGCGCCAACCTCAACTGTGGTACCTGATTTGGAAAGGACAACTACGCTTGTCTCCGCTTCATGACCTTCGATTTCAGAACGCAATCTTAAGAACTCATCCGGATCGGTATAATCACCCACAAAATATACCTGCAGATTCTTTGGAGTACGCCCGAATGCATAGTAAAGCATTTTAGCCGTTTGTGAACCTCCCCCAATTCCCACAAAAACAACTTTTTTCGTGAAAGAAGCGTACGGTTGCCATACCGTCTTACATTGGGATAATATTTTGCGGTCATAGCACAAGTTCGCAAAATCAAACTGTTTGTTTTGAAGTTTTTCAGAAATACTTTTATATTGAGGAAGATACTCTTTATTTATTTGAAATATTTTATCATTCCGTACTCCCCGTACTCCCACGTTTTCACTCCGCATGAGTGAGTCATCATAGGTTAAATCATGTGTTGTCATAGTAAAAGTATAGCAAATTCCATATTGATTTCCCATGTTATAATATTTAGATGAGATTTAGGAGAGTACTACTTGTTAATCCCCCAAAGGTTGCTCAGGGAGGGTATAAACCAAGCCCTTTGGGACTACTTTATCTAGGCGCATATCTAAAAAAGAACTGTAAAGGAGTTGATGTCCGTATGGTCGACGGGGCAATTGAAGGAGAGTGGAAAGTGATACAAGCTTTGAAAGAATTTAAGCCTGACTTAGTTGGTATTGGCGCACTCACCCCAGGACGTCATCAAGGTCTTTGGGTAGCAAAAGTCTCTAAGCGCCTCATTCCTGGTGTAGCCACGGTGTTTGGGAATGTTCACCCTACCCTCATGTGGAAGCAAATGCTTGAGTATTACCCGGAGGTTGACTATGTGGTTCGCGGTGAGGGTGAAATAACTCTTTTTGAACTCGTGATTGGTTTACCACTATCTAAAATACAGGGGCTTGCGTGGCGTAAACACAACAAAGTTATTGAAAATCCCAATCGTCCCATGTTACAGGATTTAAACAGTCTTCCTCCGCCCGCATGGGAACTGGTGAATCCTAAAATTTATCCTGCACGTGGTGAGGGAATAGTGAATGGCGTAGACCTCGCTCGGGAAGTACGTTTTCCTCTTATTTTCTCGAGAGGCTGTATGGCTTCATGTACATTTTGTTCAAGTTGGATGATTTGGAAGGGGTACCGGTGGCGTAATGGTAAATTAGTGGCAGATGAGGTTGAGTCTCTCATGAATAGATTTGGAGCAAAGCACTTTGTTTTTCAGGATGATACTCTTACCGGCAGTCGTGATGATATAATTCTTTTTTGCAAAGAAATAATTAAGAGGAAACTTAAAATAGCTATTTATGGAACTACACGCGTAGATAAAGTTGATATCAGACTGTTGAAAATGATGAAAAAAGCAGGCTTTTATGAACTAAGTTATGGAATAGAGTCAGGATCTCCCGGTATGCTCGTCAAAATTAACAAAAGAACTGATGTTGAGATGATAGAAAAAGCAATTAAGATCACCAAACTTGCAGGAATAAAAGCGAATGCGCTTATGATGTACGGCCTCCCGCGTGAAACAGAGCAGGATAAAATTATGTCAAAAAAACTGATCAAAAAGATGAAACCTGATGAAGTCGGGACGGTGGGATCAGTCTGGGTATTTCCCGGCACAGCTTTATACGAGCAGGCAAAAAACGCAAAACTCATTAATGACAGTTTTTGGCTCGGACCGAAACCCTATTATATTTACCGGGGAGGCATAGGGGGTGATACAATAGATACAACACAGCAATTACTCGATGAGATTAATTTCAAGCTGAACGATATGCCATTTAAAACTTACACTTTTTTTATGGGATATATGGACAGGTTTACGCGCAAATATTTACATAAACATTTAATTTTTACAAAATAATAAATGGACAGAATTAAACTAATTCTTTTTTCCTTTTGAAGTTTTGCAATGATTGGCTTTAATATTGCATGAATTGTCGCATGTTGGATCATCTAACCAAATGATAGGGCACTCGCTTAATTCAGGATAGACAAATAAGGTACAGTGACCGTCATTACCTAACCCAGGCGCACATACGTACTGTGCGGGTTGCAATGATGGTGTGGGGGTTAATGTTATTGTGGGTGTCGTTGAAGTAATTGGTAATGTTACTGTTGGAGTAGGAGAACTTGGAGTTGGAGTAGGAACTTTAGTAGGAGTTATTGGGCCGGGACAAGTTTCAAGCCAGGTGTTAGAGCTTGCAAATCCGTAATTATATAAGCAATCAGGACCACACCCATAAGTACAACCTAAATATGCAATATCCCTGTCCTCCTTATTCTCAAGTTTTGCATACAATTTAAATTGAGTATTACATACCACATTATCAGTTATGTAGGTATAGGGAAGATGCGTCAGTGGGTCACAAGGGACTGAATCAAGAAGTGTTATATTTCTCAAGAGTAATTTTTGCCCACAGGAAGGAAGAAATGCTGGATAACAAAGTGTCGAATCATAGTAATTCTCAAGAGCGTTATAGAGGGGCTTCAGTAAAAGCTTTCGTTCTGCATCTCTCGCTTTTGAAAGCTGTTTGGCAAGACCAATACTACTTCCCATGGCAACGGCACCAAGAATTGAGATGATAACAAGTATCTCAACAAAAGTAAACGATGTGTTCTTTTGACCTTTACTGGACATATTTAACTATAACAAATGATGATTTTTTAAGTAATTAAATATATTTGGTACAATAGAGTATGAGAATTAATGAAGTCATCGCCGAACTGAAAAAAACATACCCTGGTAAGTCGGTTGTTTTAAATAATAGAAATAATCTTACCGAGATCTTATGTGAGATAGAGCCATCTCAATTACATCCATCATATAGTGTTGCTATCGGTGTAATAGATGAAACAACTCCCCATTATCATAAAAAAAGTACTGAAACATATGAAGTTATAAAAGGAGAATTGGACTTAATAGTTGAAGGAAAAACATATCATTTGAAACCAGGTGAGTCGTTCACTATGCAACCACAGGAAATACATAGTGCAAAAGGGGATGAAACATGGGTAAAGTGCACATCAAAACCTGGCTGGAACTCAGATGACCATATACGAGTAGAGGAAAAAAGAGTATAATGGGGCCATGTTAATTGACGAAGCTTATATCATTCTCAGCGGCGGACGTGGAGGGGCTGGTAACGTATCATTCTTTCCCGGTTTAAAAAGTGGTCCATCCGGTGGAGATGGAGGTCAAGGTGGAAACGTCTTCGTACGGGTGAATATAAATCTCACCACACTGCATAAATATACCGAAAAAACAAAGTATGAAGCTTCAAAAGGTGAAAATGGCGGTGGTGCAACTAAGACCGGTGCGCATGGCATGGACCTCATATTGGACTTTCCAATCGGGACTGAGTTGCGCGAACAATCGACGGGAAAAATCGTCATTATTCCTGCAAACGGGGAGATGATTATGGTATGCCAGGGTGGAAAGGGTGGTCATGGTAATGATTTTTATAAATCCCCCACCAATCGCAGTCCCCGTCAGGCTGACAAAGGTCAACCGGGTGAAGTTCGGACATTTAAAGCGGTTATGCGCTTGATAGCAGATATCGGATTTATCGGTCTGCCTAATGCGGGTAAAAGCAGTCTGCTGAATGAATTGACTGCCGCAACAGCACGCGTAGCCCCTTACCCCTTTACTACGATCGAACCCAATTTAGGAGCGATGGGAGACATTGTATTGGCGGATATTCCCGGCCTCATAGAAGGCGCATCAAAAGGCCGCGGATTGGGAATACGCTTTCTGAAACATGTCGAAAAAGTGAAGCTTTTAATACACTGTGTTGCCTGTGACCGTGATATGGCTGTGATGGAAAATGAATACAAGACAGTACGCGAGGAGTTAGGAGCATATAACCCTGAGTTATTAAAGAAGCCTGAATTACTTCTTTTAACTAAGTCAGACTTAATATTGCCTAAAGACAGACTTCTCAAATTAAAAACATTTAAGAAGATAAATCCAAAGATTTTTTGTGTGTCTGTGTACGATGCAGATGCACTTGAAAAGTTAAAGGATTTGTTAAAAGAATTAAGTAGTACTTAGATTCTAACAATAAGCCTCAAGCAAAGAAGGGCAATGGTGAAGAGGGTAAGAAATAGGAAGAACCTGCTCACAAATGTATCGATTTGAGTGACTTCTTTAATATAATTACGACGAACTGATTTGAGTTGTACTGTCCTGGTTCCGTATGCCATAATAGCTTATAGTATACACTTGATTGGAGTATTTGTCAAGTCTGGAGGCTCGAAAGTATTGATTTGAGATCCTCTATAGTCACTACTTTCATCAACCGGTCGCGTACTGCCCGGCTCCCTTCAAATCCAGTGCAGTACCATGCCAGATGCTTGCGCATGGGGTATAACTTGAGCTCAGGACGGTATTTCAAATATAAATCACTGTGTTCTACCATTGCAGCAAACCGTTCTTTCAAGGTTGGAACTTTGTCTGAAAAAAACCAGGGATTACCAAGGGTTCCACGTCCTACAAGTATTCCGTCCAAGTCATATTCCTCAATTCTCTTTTTTGCTTGTGCCATCGTCTTTACATCTCCATTTCCCAAAAATATCGTGCTTGTTTGCCTTACTAATTTTGAAGCTTTCTCAATTTCTACCCAATCAGCCAAACCTTTGTACATCTGCAGCAAAGTTCTTCCGTGTAATGTAATTGCTTCGGGACTTGCTTCAAGAAGTTGTGATATCCAAAATTCAGTCACTGAATAATCCAGTCCAGTCCGGGTTTTTACCGTCACGGGAAGTTTATTTCTTTTTGAAAAAGAGGGAGACGCGATTGATTTGATCCATTCAATTATTTTTGGTGCGACTTGGGCATCTTCCATACTTTTCCCTTCATACCAATCATTTACTGCCTCTTTAACCGTTTTAATGATGTTTTTTGCATGATCCGGTTTTCCGATGAGAGCCCCTCCCCCGCCCTTCTTCATAATATTATTATCAGGGCATCCCATATTTATATCTATCCCATCAAATCCTAACTCGGCCGCAATAAATGTAGCTTTATAGAAAGCTTTCAGATCCGATCCAAAGAGTTGCGCTATGATAGGCGTTTCTGTTTTATGCCTTAAAAAACATTTAAAAAGACTGGTTACGCCATGAGTAATACCCTCAACTGCAACAAATTCGGTGAAAAGAACGTCAGGTTTACTGTATTTGTCAATCAATTCCCGGTACGCGGCGTCAGTTATACCATCCATTGGGGCAAGCCCAATGATGGATTTTTTTATTGTTGTCCAATTGATCATATTATGTAAAATAGAGTATGACTAAGAAAATTATAACTATTATAACTCTTATAATAGTTATATTAGGAGTGCTTAAGGTCGAATCAGCCTACGCCTTTGAAATCGATAGTGACCCTCAGTATCTGGTTATTAATTTTGCCAATTTTTACTTTCACGATTGGGCGGCTCCTGAAAAGGAATGGCAAGGAAAAATAAAACCTCAAATTAAAACTGAGTTGCGAAGGTGGAAGAACAATCTGACAGTGGGAAATGATACCCGCCGACTTGCCTGGAGTGCTCTTCTTGAATACATGAATTTTCCAAAAGATACTCCATCCTCTCAGTCTAAGTATGTAATACAGGCCCGACGCATTATGGAAATTGCGGAAGAGGAAGATTTGCCTGTATTTATGCCATTGAATGGGGTACAGTGGTGGGATGAACAGCCTGAGCTATGGAATTACTGGGATAAAGATGGTAACCAAACTCCCGGTTGTAAGAATGAAAATTATTCTTCATGCGGATTCAAGAAGCTGAGAGATCCCTCATATCGTAAACGCTTTATTGAGGGATACAATCCGGATAATAAGTATAACGTTGATTGGAAGGATTGGGAAAGCCCTATGGGTTTCAGCACGAGGAACTGGGGAGGAGGAGATGTTCTCGTTGCTCCGTCACCCAATATTATCGGAAAGGACTTCAGCAGAGTTAATAAAGAACGTTTTTCAGCCATTATTCAAGTGATAGCTAAACAAGCTGAAGAGTGGAACAAAAAGAAGAAGGGCTATCTATTTGCGGGAATATCAATGGGCACTGAGGTTACTTTAAACGGGGCAATTGAGCAGGGAGACGCAAACTTTAAGCCGTTTGGATATCGTGCAATTTTAGATATGTTTGGAGGGAAAAAAGAGTGGAGTAAGGACGAATTGCATGAGATGAGAAAAAAAATACTGAACAAATATTTTATTGATATGGCACGAATAGCCGCCTCACAAGGACTTCCCAAACAACGAATCTATAGTCATGTCTGGAGTGAGGCAAATGAAGGTGAAACAAAATATACAGATGCAATTGGCGCTTCAATTACTTTGTTCTCTCGTCCAGGGATGAGTCTGTATGGCAGAGCCGAAGCTCCTATGGACTTTAAACTTCTCAAAAATACTATCGTAAATAATGGCTATATTTCGTGGGCTGCACCTGAGTTTTCCCCCCTCATCAAAGAGGCTTCCAATTGGCAAAAAGCATTGAATAACACGCTAAATAACCCCGTTGAGCCGGCAAAGCTTATTGATATCTATAATGAACGGGATATCGATGGTACCCCTGCCATACCACAGGTAAAGACGATACTAAGCGAGGAATATGAAAAAGAGCACTGTTTTGTTTCTGAAATAATCTCAAAGACCCCAAACAGAACTTTTAATCCAGCAACAATTGAATGGAATAATCTTGAAAATGATGCGGGGGAATCTCAAGCTTTTTACCTCTGGAAGAATACTCCTCCTCGCCAGATAGAATCACCCTTCAAGCAAGTCGATATTCCATTAATAACCTCTTCAATTAGAACGGATGAGTTAAAACTTGAGACAGGATTATATTGGTGGATTATAAATAGAAAAGGATGTGAGGGGAAAAAATGGACCTCTTCAACTCCAAAATATTTTATCGTTGAGAAATCGGTGAAGGACGAGACCCCATGGTGGGTCAAGTTAATACTGAAGTTTAAATAATCTCATCTTTTCGTTTCCTTACGAAAGAGATCCATTCTTCGACTACCTCAAAAATGAGCTTAAATGGTGCCTCGATGAGAAAGTCAAAGACGAAAATGAGAAAATTGAGTTTCGCAAGACCTCCACTGAAAAACTTCCCCAAGGAAAGGATTGGCATGAAAAAAAAGTCGATAATAGGAGTAAGTACGCCTTCCTTTTCCTCAAGCCGGTAAAGATTGACAATTTGCCGGATTCGGTAGGAAAAGAAGCTGACAATACTCACAAAAAATACAAAGACACTCATACTGATAAGATTGAAGTCAATATAGGAAAGCCCTTCATAGATCAGAGATAGCGTTACCATGAAAGTGAGTGTATAAAATATGGTAAACCCAAAGATAAGCATAGGCTTTTTGACACGCGATTTTTTTGGAATATAGGAAACACTCGTTTCAAACGTAGTATCACGGTCGATTATATTTACTATTTTATTAAAAATATTCTTTGTGTTATCCTCACCCGGTACTTTAAAAAAGGATACGATCAGAAGCATGAGGATGGGGGGGAATACCGAATTAATGATGACTGACCTCAAATTCACTTCCCCATAAATATATTTGGAGACAGGGACTTCCAGAATGAGGGCAAAAATCATTTTGGTAAGGAATATATAGATAAAGCTCCGTACTGCCAAAGTCCGTACCCGGGAGCTTAACTGCTGATATTTTTCACGGCACGTTTGCTCAACCTCACTCCATAATTTTATTTTGTCCCCCAGTATTGGCATGATCTCTTTAAACTTGTCATTTATGATGCTGAAAAGTATAAGAAATGAAGGGAGCTGTTTCCTGGTATAGCGCATGAGACTGTCAACAAAAGAGTTATTGAGAGTTTCATCTATCTTGAGAAATATTTTAGGTAGCTTATTTGACAAATCCTTTAATTCGCTCATCGAGTAATCCCCGACCGGTTTATAGAACGTGATGAAAAGATGATAGCGTTGATAAGGCATATCGCTTTTGCGGTAGGTGCGCTCCAGAGCTGCGAGGAAGTAGGCATCCCGTTGATCATCGGAGAGCCCTTCAATTTTAATTTTTTTTCGCATCACTTGATAGATAAAGAACGTAAAACTGGAGTATTGGGACGCATCCTCAGGAGAAAGTGTCTCTTCAATTTCACAGGTAAGCATCTGGATGACAAACTCGGCCAAATACTGCTGGGTTTCAATATCTCGGCCGGTAATAATGGTTTTCTTTATAAATAAGTATTTATCAATGATAGCCTGGATTCTGACAAGATCCTGACCGCCCAAGCTTCCGCTTGAGAAGTAACGGGCCCAAAGGACTTCCCTTAGTACGTTTTCGGCCTCTCCCCTCCCCTCAGGGTTCAACATGAGACGTCGTTTAATGATGCGTTCAATCGCGGCACGCCTGATGAGGTGGTCTTCGCGGTACTCTATGGCGTTGCGGATCTTTTCGTAAATGAGGGCAACAAGTGAAACAGTTTGTGATACGTGTATTTTTGATACATCGTCCGGCTTCACGCGGGGCTTAATCGCCTTCAGGTTATCCAGGAGTGCAGATGTAAAATGAGACAATACAATAGGGTCAATCGGGGCTTCAGCAGTTTCTGACATGCTATATTATAAGATAATGGCAGAGATTAAGCAAGGCCTCATGGATTTTGCCATTTGAGGCTATTATGCCATGGGAAATATCATGTTTACGAATCGGATTGCCATGAAAATCGGTTACCTTTCCGCCGGCGGCCTCAACCATGAGCATGCCCGGGGCAATGTCCCACCATTTGGGACCAATATGTTTTTTCGACGTTGCAGTTACAAAACCCTCACCTGCTCCAAATGCAACGTTATAAAGACCCTCCACGTCCCACGCCGAACTTCGAATTCGATACACTTTTTTCTTTAACATTTTAAAAAATTCAACATAATGGTCAAGCTCGTCGTCTGGCATTTGGTTTTTAGGAAGTGAAAGGTAAACAAACGATTTTGATAAGTCTCCTTGTGAAGAAATTGTCACATCTTTGCCATTTACCTGAGGAATCTTTTGATATCCAGACGAAAATAATCTATCGACTTCAGGCTGATATCCAACCCCACAAACCAATTTCCCTTTATATTCTAGTGCAAGCAGGACGTAATAATAAGGCATATGGCGGATAAATTCCTTCGTACCATCCAGGGGGTCAATAATCCACTGAAAATCTGATTTTTGGAGAAGATCTGGAGTTTCTTCAGTTAAAATGCTGTGTTCAGGATAATGAAGTTTGATTTGGTCAATGATAAATTTCTCTGAAGCATAATCTGCGTCAGTTGCAATGTCTACTAACAACCTATCTTTTGTCTTTTTTATATGGTAGTTTTCCTTGAAAGACTTCAAAATCGCTCCAGCGCTCCTAACCGTGCGCTCTGCAAAGAGCTGAAATTCTACTATCTGTGTATTCTTCAGCATACTAGTTTAAAGAATCTACGTTTACTCCTGATTTAAAATCAACCTCTTTCAATGAGTGTAGTATTGCTCCAACCTGTTTCTTTAAAGTATCATACATTTTTTGAGATTTGGCTTCAAATTTCACGGTAAGATAGGGCCCGTTTTGTGAGGCTCGGACAATAAGCATCTCAGCCTCAGTATCCATACGTACCCCATCAATCTCAATATACTTTGCCTTTGGATAGAGTTTTTTAATTGACCCTCCGATTTTATGGGTAACTACATCAAATTTGATGGCATCGGCACAGCCAACCTTTATTTCCGGACTAGAGAAATATTTTGGGAGTTCTGCCACTGCTTCTTTCAATGTCTTTTTAACCCTTGTTAAATAAGCAAGTAACCTTAGGGATGCTATTGCACCATCATCATGACCATAAAAATTATCTACAAAAAAGAAATGACCGCTTAACTCGCCTCCAAATGGAGCATGTTCTTCCTTTACCTTAGCCTTAATAAATGAATGACCGGTTTTCCAGATTATTCCTTGACCTCCTGCTGTTTTAATGACTTCATCAACTTGCTTTGAACAAAGAGTATTGAATATTATCTTTGCTTTAGGAATTGAGTCAAGGATGTCTTTAGAAAATAAAGAAACTAAAGTATCATTCCACATTAACCCACCGGCCTGATCTACTACGCCAATTCTGTCACCGTCTGTATCATAAGAAAATCCTATATCTGCTTTTTCTTTTACCACTCTCCTTGCAAGTCGCTCCTGGACATCTTTTTCTGTAGGGTCAGCTACTCCCACCGGGAAAGTAGGATCAGGCTTTGTATTTTGTTCAACGACTTCACAACCTACCTTTCTAAGGATTTTAGGAAGAAATATACCCGTTGTAGCCGCGCATGAATCGATTACTACTTTAAATTTTCTAATAGGACCAACCCTGCGCAAAAGATCTTCTAAATAAATGGGGAAGACATCCTTTTTTATCACTTTTCCTTTAGGCGTTATTTTTACAAAATCTCCCGATTTGGCAAGTTCTCTAAATTCAATTATTTCCTCAGTAACCATCGTCTCTGAAAACCCGGTGCCGAATTTAAACCCATTATATTCCTTTGGATTATGTGAAGCCGTAATCATAACCATCCCTCTTGTTCGGAAATAATACTGGGCAAAATAACAAATCTGTGACAGGGTCATACCAATGTCATACACTGAGACACCTGATTCAGTTAAACCCTTTATCAATGCATCTCTGAATCTCGGACTCGATTCGCGAGAATCATATCCGACCACACAATCATAAACCTTTCGTCTCAAAAGCCAAGTTGCATAAGCTTTACCTAAACTTTCAACTCGCGCTTCATTTAAATCGGTACCGACGACGCCTCTCAAATCATATCCGCGAAACACATGGTCCGGTGTGATGAGTGATTTATTCATATACGTATATTATAAGTAATAACAGGCCAAAATCTCAAGTGCTTTCTTTACACCGTAGGGATTCGTGCCTGATTTAGAAGTGACTTCTATGCGGTATAGCCCTTCATAGAAGTCCGAGAGCTTGGATTGTTGCCATAGCTTGGCTTGGGATGCAAGATTGTGCTTTTGCCAAGACTGGACTGTATTTGCAAATATTCCTTCTTGCGCCAGAAGAAGAGTGCGGATGTGCCGATATAGCATGATAAAGATAAAGGTATCATCTTGTGATTCGGCTATTACCGATAGAGTTTCCACAAATAATTTGAGGTTACCTGGACTACAGGATTCCAACAGTTTGAAAATACTTTTTGAAGGTTTAAACTCTTTCACCTTGGAAGAATCTTTTAATTTAATTTCACGCCCTGCCTTCTCCTCCCAATCAATGAGTTCGATGTCTTTACGGGATGCAATCTCAAGGACAATTTCCTCAAGTGTTTTAACCGTAGATTTTTTAACACTTTTTTTTCCTCTTTTTCGAATAATTGATGCCTCAAGGTGTTCAGTGATGAATATGAGTTTTGTAGTAAATAAATTGAGATTATCACCTTGCCACTTAAGAATATCCGGAACTTCCTGTGAAGCAAGATGAGTGATGGTCTCCCCTTTTTTACTAAACTCACTCTTCAACAGAGAAAGATAGTTGCGTGAGGCCACAATGTCTTCACCGCAGATGATAGTCAGCATGAAGTCATTATAACATTACGGTAAAAATCTAATATACTGAAAGTATGTATGACCTTATTTCCATAGGAAATATAAGTATCGATCTTTTCTTTCAGGGTGAATCGCTCACCCATACTGGCAACCGATTTAATTTAGCGCTCGGTGGAAAATATCTGGTGGATCATTTTTATGAGACGCTTGGCGGTGGAGGAGCAAATGTAGCAATAGGTGTGACAAAGCATGGTTTTAAAACTGCAATAATCGGAGTGATAGGAAACAATCAATTTAAACCCATTATTCTCAAACATCTCAAGGACCATGATGTGTCAAGTGAGTTCTGCAATTATAAAGATGATTACCAAAAAATCTCTTCCATTCTTCTTTCGCCAAGCGGTGAGCGGACCATCATCAATTATGAGACTCCCCATGAGCATATTTTTGAAAAAGCAGAGGACTTCCTTCATTTAAAAAAAGCAAGAATGATATATGTGTCAAACCTTCCCCGCGTACCCATACAGGAGCGGGTTCATGTTTTGTCTTATTTAAATTCTCATGGTATTCCGGTAATCTTAAATTTTGGAATTAAAGATTGCAGGAGACCTTTACATCAAATCCTTCCCCTTATTAGTAAATCGCAGATTCTTATTTTGAATTCTCATGAGTTCTCCGAGATGGTCAAAGTCCCCTATGAAAAAATTGATTTTAATCGTGAGGTGAGAAAATATATTCATCCAACTTTCCAATCTCTACTCGTAGTAACTGACGGGGAGAAAGGAAGTTACAGCTACCATGGAAATAAAGTGGTTTATATGAGGGCACTACCCGTCAATAAAATGATAGACACTACGGGTGCAGGTGATGCATATACTGCGGGTTTTATTGTGGGATATCTTAAACACCCTGAAGATGTAGCAAAGTCTATGGAAATTGGAGCAGAGTATGCAGTTAAAATAATTGGAAAGGTCGGCGCAAATTAAGTCATAGCATGTATGAACGCTAGAAATAAAGGATGTGGCTTCCAGGGACTACTCTTATACTCCGGATGACCCTGCGTACCCATGTAGAAAGGATGGGCAGATGAGGGCAGCTCAATGATTTCAACGAGATTCTCTATTTTTGATCTTGCGCTTATTATCATACCTTTATCCTCGAAGTCTTTCATATAAATATTGTTAAACTCCCATCGGTGGCGATGACGCTCGTTAGTTAAAGAGGTTTTGTATATTTCCCAAGCCCTTGTACCCTCTTTCACGATTGCGTCCCATCCACCCAATCGCATAGAGCCTCCATATGAACGTGCTTTGAGAATTTTCTCTTGATCGGGTATAAGGTGAATAACCGGGTACTTTGTCTCAGAATTGTTTTCAGTAGTGTCGGCATCTTTCCAACCAAGTACGTTGCGTGCAAACGCTACTACGGCAAGCTGCATACCATAACACAGTCCTAAATAGGGAATCTTCTGTTCTCTGGCAAAGTTTGCCGCGGCAATCATACCTTCGGCCCCTCGCTTTCCCCAACCTATTGGAACTATGATGCCATCCGGTTTTCCTATTATTTCAACTCCTTTTTTTTCAATTTGTTCCGCATCAACCCATTTAGTTGTTATTTCGATTCCTTCCTTCCAAGAAGCATGATTTATGGCATCAAATAAAGCCGCATAGGAGTCCTTTAGTTGATATTCACCGGTACCAAAATACTTTCCAACTATCACGATCTCCTTTTTAATCTTTTTTTCAATCTTAATGCTCGATATCAGATCTTTTAAATCAGTAAGATTAGGCTCTTTATAGGTCAATCCTAATTTACTTACTATTTTTTTATCAAAGTCTTGTTTATGAAGAATGAGAGGTACTTCATAGACACTATTGCAGTCAGGATTTGAAATAATGTCTTCCCCATGTACGTTACAGAAAAGTGCAAAACGGTCTCGTCTCCGTTGATCAATATAGGTAGAAGACCGGGCGACGATAAAATCCGGTTGGACTCCCATTGAGTTAAGGGTCCGAACGGAAAGTTGCGTTGGTTTTGTTTTCGGTTCACCCAAATGCTGAGGTGTGGGAACATAGCTTACATGTATGTGAATTACATCCCCCGGATAACGTAAAGTTAATATGCGAGACGCTTCATAGAAAAATACATTCCAGTATTCACCTGCCGTGCCCCCCAATTCGATGAGAACAATCTCCGCATTTTGATTTTTTCCGACTTTTTGTATCTTTTCAATTATTTCGTTACTGATGTGGACCGCCTCTACGTCTTCTCCGTTGTATTCAAAACGACGCTCCTTCTGAATTATATCCCGATACACCTGTCCCATCGTCACAAAGTTATCCTTGTTCATGTTGCGTCCTAAAAATTTTTCATATGTTCCGATATCCATATCCGTCTCGGTCCCGTCTTCACACAAAAATGGATCACCGTGTTCGATTGGGTTTATCGTACCTGCATCAATATTCAGGTATCCTTCAAATTTAACGGGAGTAACGCGGTAACCAGAGGATTGGAGAAGATATGCTACGGATGCTGAGGTAATCCCTTTTCCAATTCCTGATATTACCCCACCTGAAATAAAAATATATTTAAGCTTTGACATCTTTTATGGTCCAAGAACTGAAATCGCATTTCGGATAATTACTACAGCCGTAAAATCGCTTTCTGTTCTTAGAATACTTTACCACAATATCTCCCTGACATTTGGGGCATTTTTTTCCCGGGACTACATGAAGAAAAGATTTGGTGAATTTACATGCAGGATATCCACTACAAGCAAAAAATTTCCCGAATTTAGAAAAGCGGATGGTGAGCGATTTTCCGCATTTGGGACATTTTTCAGTCGTTTCTTCATTAATCGTAACCATCGTACCATCGTTTGCTTTTATGTCCAATTGCTTTTTAAATGGATCATATACCTCATGGAGTACGGATGTCAGTTGTTTTTTTCCCTCGGCAATCTCATCGAGTTCTTCCTCCATATGTGAGGTGAACGAAAGATCAAACAAGATGGGGAAACTTGAGGACAGATAATCAGATATCGGTTCTCCTAATTTAGTAGGAGTAAAGTACCGGTAATCCTTCTCAACATATCCCTTATCCTGGATGAGGGAAATGATGGGGGCGTAAGTTGAAGGCCTCCCGATGCCTTTTTCTTCCATGATGCGTATGAGACTTGCCTCATTATAGCGCGGTGGAGGAGATGTTTCCTGATCTTTTGATTCAAGACTGGTAAGGGTGATTGGCGCACCTTCTTTTATATCTATTGATCTATTATTCTGAGTTACAAAATCCTTTTGGGTAAGCTTCAAAAAGCCATCGAATAAAACCTGTTGAGAGCTCGTTTCAAACAGATAATTCTTACTGGATTTAACATATATCTTGACAACTTTTATCTCAGCTTCCTTCATTTGCGTCGCAACAGCCCGTTCAAAAATGATCTTATATAATTTTTTATGGTTTACGGTAATCTTTTTTCCTTTTGCGGTATTTAAAGAAGATTCATCGACGAGTTTTGTAGGACGAATAGCCTCGTGAGCCTCTTGAGCCAACCGGGATTTGGTGCGATAGCCTCGTGGTTTATCAAGTGCGTAGTCACTCCCGTATTTCTCGATTATATAATCCTTTGCTCGGAATACAAATTGAGTTGAAAGGTTGAAAGAGTCGGTGCGATGATAGGTGATAATTCCCTGTTCGTATAAATCCTGAGCAAGTCTCATGACCATTTTGGAAGAAAATCCACATTTATAAAACGCATCCTGTTGAAGCAATGAGGTGGTGTATGGTGGTGGCGGATATCGCTTTATGATTTCTTCTTCTGTTTTTGAAACTGAGTAGGAATCCCCTTCCAGGTCTTTCATAATCGGTGTCAGATTTTCATCGGTAATGGAAGTCTTTGTGTAGGTGTAATCTCCTGCGTAAAGTGAGATGGTGTTGGATATCTCAAATGACTTGTCGTCTTTTGAAATAAGTTTACCCTTGAGCTCTTCGGTTGACTTAAACAATCCATAGATTTGATAGTACTTTTCAAGTTTAAAAGCACGTCGCTCCTTTTCCCGCTCGACGATAAGCCGTAAGGCTACGGTTTGTACTCTCCCTGCAGACAGCCAATTTTTTCCTGTTTTTTTCCAAAGCAAAGGAGAAAGTTCATAGCCAACAATGCGGTCCAATATACGTCTTGCTTGTTGGGCTTTTACCAAGTCAATGCGGAGTTCTGAGGGATGTGCTAGTGCCTCCTCAAGAGCACTGGCGGTAATCTCATGAAAGACAATGCGCTTAAGGGGCCTGCTTCCAGATTCAATTTCAAAATCAGGCCATTTATCACGAATGAAACCAAGAATGTGTGCCACATGAAAAGAGATTGATTCCCCTTCCCGATCCATATCAGTTGCGAGGATTATTTCGTTATGTTTGCTGGCAAGTTCTATGAGTTGATCAACTGTTTTTGTCTTTCTGTCAATGATTTCATACTTTGGCTCAAATTCATTTTCAAACCCGATAGCCATCTCTTTTCCCGGCAAATCACGTATATGGCCCATGGTTGCAAAGACATAGTAATCTTTTCCTTTCAGAATACGATTAAATGTGCGTGCTTTTGTAGGTGACTCAACTATGATTAATGCCATAAGTTATAAAAATTATAACAGTTATAACTTTTATAACTATTATTCATTGTGAAAAGTTTTCGGAGCTTTTCTTTTAAGAAGCTTCAGATCGACAAGCGATCTTCGCAGTAATGTTGAAATATCCTGCAACTGTTTTTTGTCTTTTACCTGCTTCATATCGGCTTTTGCATCCTCAATTGCCTTCACAGTTGCCGCATGGTCAATCTCGTCCTGTCCATATGCACGGGTAACTAAAAGCTGCACGTTCTTCCCGTCGGTTTCCAGGTAGCCACCTCCAATTGCCAACACCTCCTCATTTTTCTCTGTTCTATAGGTAACAATACCCTCGTTAAGCAACGAAAATAAATGCGTGTGATGAGGTAATACGGTAAGATCCCCTTCTGATGAGGGAACAGTGATGGATGCAATTTCTTTTTCCAGGACGATGCGCTTCGGTGTGATAATCTTGAGATGTAAATTGTGCATGTAAAACGAATTAGGATGATAATACTTCCTGAATAGTCCCCTTCATGTAAAAGGCACCTTCTGACACATCATCATGCTTACCATCTAAAATTGCCTTAAATCCGGCTACCGTATCTTCAACCTTGACATACTTTCCCGGCCGACCAGTAAATGGCTCAGCTACTGCCATGGGTTGAGTAAGAAACCTTTGAATCTTTCTGGCTCGAGAGACTGTTAATTTATCGACATCAGACAACTCCTCCATGCCTAAAATAGCGATGATATCCTGAAGATCCTTATATCTTTGCAACGTTTTAATAACACTGTGAGCTACACGATAATGCTCTTCTCCCACTACCGTTGGGTCCAGTGCGCGCGAAGTTGATGCAAGCGGATCTATGGCAGGAAACAATCCTTGCTCAGCAAGTGATCTTTCCAGATTAAGCGATGCGTCCAAATGCGCAAATGTTGCAACCGGTGCAGGGTCAGTATAATCATCAGCGGGTACATAAACTGCTTGAATTGAAGTAATAGAGCCTTTATTGGTCGAAGTAATACGTTCTTGTAACGATGCCATTTCAGATGCCAAAGTTGGCTGATAACCTACAGCGGAGGGAATACGACCAAGAAGTGCCGAAACTTCAGAACCCGCCTGAGCAAAACGGAAAATATTATCGATAAACAAAAGTACATCCATGTTTTTATCATCTCGGAAATGCTCGGCCATCGTGACACCTGTCAAGGCAACTCTCAGACGGTTACCCGGTGGCTCATTCATTTGTCCGAACACCAGGGCCGTCTTATCGATAACCTTTGTTTCCTTCATTTCCGCCCATAAATCGTTTCCCTCACGTGTACGCTCCCCAACTCCGGTAAACACGGAAACTCCTTGATGTGCTTTTGCTACGTTGTGAATAAGCTCCTGAATCAATACGGTTTTACCTACACCCGCCCCTCCAAAGACGGCAACTTTCCCTCCTTTAATGAAGGGTGCAATCAAATCAATAACTTTGACACCTGTTTCAAATATTTCCTGATTGATTGATTGATCTGCAAAAGTAGGAGCATATTGATGGATGGATCGTCGGAGGGTAGTATCGGTTTTTCCTAGTTCATCAATCTCCTCGCCTAACACATTATATAATCGTCCCAAGGTCTTTTCTCCGACCGGAACTTTGATTGACTCACCTGTATTACTCACTTTAAGTCCACGGTTTAATCCGAATACACTACCCATTGCAACTGTCCGTACTAAACCGGGTTCCAGAATTGCCTCAACCTCAAGTGTTATTTTCCCCAATTTGTCATGATCTATTTCAAGTGCGTCATAAATCTTCGGTGTTTCTTTTTCAGGAAACTGCACATCCACGACTACTCCTCTGATTGAAATGATTGTCCCGTTTTTCATAATGAAATAATTAATTATTAATTTTCAACTGATTCCTTGGCGGTTACCATGTCCAATAGTTCATTCGTAATTTTCTCCTGTCGTAGTTTATTTCCTAAAAGTGTCAGATTATATATGACATCAGTTGCATTATCTGTCGCATTTTTCATTGCTACCATACGGGCAGAATGCTCTCCCGCTTCAGACTGGATAAAAACATTTCTGATTTTTTCTTCCACGTAATTACGTAAAAGGGTGTCAATAATAAGTTGAGGTGAAGGTTCAACAAGGTATTCCAATATCTGAGTTTTCTCAAGCTTTTCTTTTACTTCAAGATGAAGGGGAAGAATCGTTTGGAGTGTTGGCTCGGTATGAAGTGTGGATACAAATTTATTGTATAGAATGCTAACTTTGTTGTATTGACCCTTTAAAAATGCCTCAAGAACATAAGAAAATATTGCTGAAGTTTTTAAAATAGGATTAGGGGATGAAAAATCAGCGGTAATAATTGCTCCTGTTTTTGAGACAAACGATGCGCCTTTCTTCCCGACTGCCACAAAGTCGGTGTTTTTGATATCTGTAATCTTTGACACATAGCGAAACAAGTCAAAATTAAAAGCCCCGCATAAGCCCTTATTTGCAGTGATAAATATAATAAGGTGTCTATTGGTCGCTTCCTTGTGTGGAGTCAATAAGAGGGAGAGAGATTGATCTATATTTCCGACAATTTTAAAAATAATATTTTCCAGATTCTCCTGATAAGGGCGTGACTCAATTGCCGCAACCTGTGCCTTTTTCATTTTAATAGCCGAGACAAGTTGCATGGACCGAGTGATTTTTTTCACATTACTTACTGATTTTGTCTTTTTTCTTACTTGGCGGATATTCATACTACTTCTTTGACTAATTTTTCAAGTTTATGCTCCGTTTCCGGGCTGATTATTTTCTCCGTTTGAATTGCCCTTGTTATATCATGACCTTTCATCCGGACAATTTCAATCATCCTTTTCTCAAATTTTTCAACCTCGTTTACCGCAACCGTATCCAAATACCCCTTATGAGCCGCCCATAAGACAACAATCTCTTCACCTAATGAGTATGGTTTGTTTTTATCTTGTTTAAGTATCTGCGTAACCTTAGCGCCACGATTAAGTAATTTTTTTGTTTCATCATCAAGGTCAGATTCAAATTGAGAGAATGCCGCCATTTCACGGTATTGGGCCAAATCAAGTTTGAGTTTACCCGCAACCTGTTTCATAGCTTTTGTTTGTGCATTTCCTCCCACGCGTGATACCGAAATACCAATATTGATTGCAGGACGAACACCCGCATTAAATAAATCTGTTTCTAAAAATATTTGACCATCAGTAATTGAGATAATATTTGTCGGAATATATGCCGACACATCACCTTCGAGGGTCTCTACAATGGGAAGCGCAGTGATTGAGCCACCTCCATATTTTTCGTCTATGCGGCATGAACGCTCAAGCAATCGGGAATGAAGGTAAAAAATATCACCCGGATAAGCCTCGCGTCCAGCTGGTCTTCTCAGAATGAGGGAAATCTGACGGTATGCCCAGGCATGTTTTGAAAGATCGTCATAAATCACAAGAACATCTTTTCCTTTATCCATAAAATACTCTGCAATCGCACTGGCACTATAGGGAGCAATATATTGGAGAGCCACCGAATCGGCGGCGGGTGCATTCACCACAACCGTATAATCCAGCGCTTTATTTCTTCTGAGAAGATCAACTACGAGTGCCATCTTGGAATTTTTCTGGCCGACACCGCAGTAAATACAAATAACATTTTGTCCTTTTTGATTGATAATAGTATCAAGTGCAATAGTCGTCTTTCCCGTTCCACGATCGCCGATGATAAGCTCGCGTTGGCCTCGTCCGATTGGAGTAAGGGCATCAATGGCTTTTATACCTGTTTGAAGAGGAACACTGACAGATTTTCGATAGACGACGGTGGGTGCTATTTTTTCAACCGGATACATCTTATCCGCTTTGATTGCGGGAAGATTGTCTTGAGGATTGCATAAAGGGTCAACCACCCTTCCTAATATTTCTTCTGAAACGGGAACGGATAGGGTATATCCCAACGCCTTCACTTGCTCACTTGATTTAATGTTGAGATAATCTCCCAATACCACTACTCCGACCTTATCTTCAAGCAAGTCAATTACATATCCCTTTATTCCTGATGCAAACTGCACCACTTCACCAAATGTTACATTTTCCAAACCAGTTACAAGTGCTACCCCATCCCGTACCTCATCAACCAAACCGACTTCTTCGGTGTTAATGGAAATTGCAGACTTCTTGAGGTCACGTTCTATATCCTGTAGGTATTCGTCAATGAGTTTCATGGATGGTTTTCTGGAATGTTTGTAATAAATGTCGGATAGATAGGTCAATAATCTTGGACCCGTATTGGACAATAACCCCACCTAATAAGGATTTTTCTACCACATTAATACACGGCCGATCTTTAAGGTCGGGTAATGTGCTCATAAGCCTTGTCATTTCATCGGGTGACAACTGATAGGTGGAAAATATGAACACTTTCTCCTTTTCTTTCGCCGCCTGACTAAAAAGACGGGCTTTTAACTCCTCTTTCAGTTGTGGGTTGATTTTCATAACCTCATTAGTTCAAACTCTTAGACTCTAAATTTGTAAGTAATTGCTTGGTCACTCCTTTTTGCATATCATCGGTTAAGTACTCTCTTAGGCCTTGTTCAACTAAAAGTACGCTGAGTGATGCAATTTTCTCCTTGATAACTCCCTCCATGGCAAGTTTATCACTTTGCATTTGCTTCTGCGCCTTTGAGACGTATTCTTCAGCTTCACGCTTTGCATCTTTCATGAGATTTGACTTGACTGATTCTGCCTCATGTTTTGCCTCAAGCAGTGCCTTATCATACTCTTTTCTCAAACGCGTCTTCATCTCCTCCTCTTTCTTCACCAGATCCGCGTCCTGCTTGACAGCAAGCTCGTTTAGCCGGCTCCGTTCAGCGTCTTTTTTCTTTTCGCTTGCAACAAAAGCCAAAAAAGGTTTTGCAATAAACTTACTAAAGATAAAGAAAAAAAGCCCGAAATTAATCAGTTGTGCAATCAATAATTTTGGATCAACGCCTAGATTTTCCATACTTCGTTAAACATTAGGTAAATTTCAAAATAAGAGCTACTACGAGTGCGTAAATAGCAACAGCCTCAGCAAAAGCCAATCCGAGAATCATCGCGGTTCGGATGGATGATTCGGCCTCTGGATTTCGACCAAGAGCCTCAACTGATTTAGATGCGATCTGTCCGATTGCCAAAGCGGGTCCGAATGCTCCAAGCGCGATAGTTAATGCAATTGCAATAAATTTAACTGCCTCAGGTGTCATAAATTAAATCACCCCCTTTGAAAATTTGAAATTTACAATTTGAAATTTAAAATTTATTATAAATTTAAACTTCAAATTAAAAATTCTTTAATGATGCTTCGCGACCGCTAAACTCATAAATACTGATGTCAAAAGGGAAAACACGAGCGCCTGGACCAAACCCACAAATATTTCAAGAATTAAAAACGGGAAGGAAGCAAGTACCGGCACCAGGAATGCCACAATGGTCATAAGCACTTCACCTGCGAATATATTACCAAAAAGTCGAAATGCAAACGAAAGAACACGTGAAATTTCAGATAATATCTCGAGAAAGCCAAGGAAAAAATTTATCGGGTTGGATAAATTTACATATTTCTGTATGTGGTCCTTAAAACCTAAAAATTTAATTCCGTAAACCTGCATGAGAACCACTGAGATGAGGGCGAGTGCAAGAGTGGCGTTGATATCTGCATTATTCCCTCTGAACAATGGCACCCGCAAGGTACGGACTCCCTCAGTTACCCCAATAAGTATACTTCCGACGCCAGGAAGAAGCCCAAACCAGTTTTGAAATAAAATGTAAACAAAAAAAGCACTTAAAATGGGAAAAAAGAAATTGATATGATGTCCCATAATGGATTCAAAGAGACCATATAACCCTTTAAGCAAAGTGTTGAACACATAAAAAAACCCGGATTTCCGGTGTGATACAACCTCTTTTGAATAGCGAAGGGCAATAAAAAGGGAAAATACCAAAACAACCGCCGAAAGTACAAGTGAGTTTGTAATTTTAAACGAACTCAGATGAAATACAGGTTCGGCTTTTATGCTTATCTCGGGAACACCCGTTTTAGATTCAAGTTGAGACATATATTTACTTTACCAGCTTAAACAAGTTGTAAAAGGTTCCGACCGAACCTATGATAATTCCAAGAGTTACTACGATTGGTTTTGAATGAAATCTTCCATCAGCGTATGCCCCCGCCAACACACCAAATAATAGGGGCGTTACCAAATAAAAACCGATATTTAAATACTTCAAATATCCCAAATCTTGCGTATTTTTTATTGCCTTTTTAGATTTTTTCGACAACCCAATCTCAAAATCCTCATTCATCGCGGGAATATTTTTATTATTGTATTGTAGCATTATCTCAATAATTGGTCAAGTTAATTTCATGGCATTGTCCACAATAATACTCAGTTGATCTTCTTTTTCAGTAACCTTTCCTTTCAATATAACCGCTTGGTTAAGAATGAGAGATAATCCAATCTTCGCATATAACTTGGGAAAAACAATTGCTTCTACGGAACCTGTTTCATCATACACGGTAATAAATGCCATCTCGCTATTATCCTTTTTTGTACGGATAATTTTTTTACTGCTGATAACACCCACAAGCATGTGGGTTTTGTTGATATCGCCTTTGGAGATTTCACCTATTTTCTTTGTAGTTTTTTCATCAATGATCTTTTTAAATTTAGTGAGAGGATTTTTACTGATAAGAAAGCCTATTACCTCCTTTTCCATCGTAATGAGTTCGTCTTCCGGGTATTCAACCATCGGCTCAAAGTCATCTTTTTGAGTTTGAGCCACGTTTGACTGAAGAAATAGACTGAACTGCCCTTTTGAACTTTCCTGTTTTGAATCAATGATGTCCTTGGCAATTTGAGGGTAATAGTAAAGCAGGGTTGCCGAAGTTCCAAATGCGGTGAATGCCCCCGCTTTAATCAGGCTTTCAACTGTACGTTTATTAACCTTCCGCAAGTCGACCCGGTATAAAAAATCTTTAAATCCCGCAAATGGACCTTTTTTCCGCGCTTCCATAATCGATTCAATGGCCGCGCTTCCAACATTCTTGATTGCAGAAAGTCCGAATCTTATATTTCCCGATTCGATTGAAAAGTCATGTATGGATGCGTTAATATCGGGAGACAATACTTTTATTTCCATACGCCGGCACTCTTCAATTGCCTGCGCCATTTTAATTTCCCTCATGGGGCCCGCCACACCTTGAAGTTCTGCAGTAAGTAATGCCGTCATATACTCGATAGGAAAGTTTGCTTTCATATAGGCAGTCCAATAGGCAATAAGGGCATAAGATGCGGAATGCGGTTTATTGAAGCCATAAGCCGCAAACTTTTCCATGAAGTTAAAGATGCTTTCAGCAAGTTTTTTTGAATATCCGCGTATGATGCACCCGCTTATGAATTTCACTTTTTCTCGTTCCATGAGGGATTTCTTTTTTTTACCCATGGCCATACGGAAATTGTCCGCTTCACTCATCTTGTAGCCCGCCATCTTGTTTGCAATTTCCATGACTTGTTCCTGGTAAACCAAAATGCCGTATGTCTCTGACAAGATTGGTACAAGGTCTTTGTGCAGATACTTAATATTTTTTGGATTTTTTTTTCCTTCAAGAAACATAGGGATAAGGTCCATGGGACCCGGGCGGAACAACGCAACCATGGCGGTTATATCACTCATCTTCGACGGGGCCAAATCTTTTGCAAGTCGTCGCATACCTCCTGATTCAAGTTGAAATACACCTACCGTCTCCCCACGCGAAATCAACTCATATGTTTTATTATCATCAAGGAGTACGTCGTGGATATCAATTTTTACTCCGGAGTTTTTTTGCACATAACCAAGCGCTTGCTCGAGGATGGTAAGGTTGCGGAGACCCAGAAAGTCAATTTTGAGAAGGCCTACGGCTTTACCGTTTGGAGCACTATTAAGATCTAGGCTATACATATCATACTGCGTGATAACTCTATTCTCTTTCGACTCTGTTTGGATTGGCACGTACTCCGTTAGGTCATCCTTGGAGATGATGACTCCCGCAGCATGGACCGAAGAATGGCGGGGTAAGCCTTCCAATCGCTCGGCAATGTCAATGACTTTTTTGACATCGGGTTCTGTCTGATATGCAAATTTTAGAGGAGGAGCTTCGATCAGGGCTTGCGCAAGTTTTAGTTGAAAACCCTGTTTTCCTTGAGGTATCATCTTTGCAATGCGATCGCCCTGAGAATAAGACTGACCAAGTGCACGGGCCACGTCACGAACAGCTAAACGCGCCTCCATGGTACCAAATGTAATAATCTGAGCTACCTTTTCCTTCCCATATTTATCAGTGACATATTTAAGTACCTCATCACGTCGAATATCTGCAAAATCGATATCAATATCCGGAGGTGTCGGTCGTTCCGGGTTAAGAAAACGCTCAAACGGCAGGTTGTGTTCGAGAGGATTAATATCGGTTATCCGCAAAACATATGCTACGAGTGAACCGGCAACCGATCCTCTCCCTGGGCCAACAGCAATACCTTTATTCTTTGCCCAATTCACAAAATCCTGCACCATTAAAAAATAAGTTGCATAGCCTTTTTTCGTGATAATATCTAGCTCATACTCCAATCTTTTTTCACTGATTTTTTGGTCATAACTGGCAACTCTCGTTTTTCGCTCAGTAACGAGGTCGCGAAGATGCTGTTCAGGTGTCTCCTCATGAGGTGTTTTATAGTAAGGCAAAATCCATTTCCCGTTAGGAATCTCGACATTGCAAAGATCTGAAATTTTGTTGGTATTTTCGATTGCTTCAGGTAAATCTGAGAATGTATTTCTCATCTCCCCTTCTGATTTAAAGTAATAGTCGGGGACATCATACATGGTCATTGTCCTGTCTTTTTCAATGATAGTCCTCTGAGTTTGAATGCATAAAAGAACTTCCTGTGCGTAGGCATCCTCTGCGTTCAAATAATGGATGTCATTCGTCGCAACAAGAGGCACTGCATATCTTCTCGCAAGGGAAATGAGATCTTTATTAACCTGTTCCAAACTTTCCACATTAGGATGACGCTGTATTTCAATATAAAAATTTTCCTTAAAAATATCTAAATATTTTTCCAGGAGTTGTTCTGCCTCTTTCGTTTGATTATTGAGTAGGGCTTGGGGAATCTCGCCCCCTAAACAGGCCGAGGTCGCTATGATTCCTTTGCTGTATTTTTTTAATGACTCAAAATCGGTCCTTGGCTTGTAATAAAGGCCTTCAAGGTGAGCAATACTCACCAACTTTATAAGATTTTTGTATCCTTCCAAGTCTTTCGCGAGAAGCACAAGATGGAACCGATCGCGGTCAACATTTGGTTGCTTATCGAGGCGGGAATTCTTCGCCTTATACATTTCGACCCCGATAATAGGTTTAATTCCTGCTTCTTTTGCTTTCACAAAGAATTTGAAAGCCCCATACATCGCCCCATGATCAGTAATAGCTAAAGATGTCATTCCTTCATCTTTGGTTTTTTGAAGAATATCGTCGATACGACACATACCATCTAGAAGCGAGTATTCGGTATGAACATGCAGATGAACGAATGACATATTGAATTTGAAATTTTTAATTTGAAATTTGAAATGAATTTTAATTTAATTAAAAATTAAAAAATTCGAATTTCAAATTACGTTATTTCAACACTTGTTTTAGTGTTGAAATAACGGTCTGGGCGTCTGCTTTTCCTCTCATTTCCTTCATTACTTGTCCTACGAGAAACATAATCGCACCCTGTTTGCCGCCTTTGTAATCAGCTACCACTTTTGGATTTGCGTTAATAAGCTTCAGTGCAACTTCATCAAGAAGTTTGGCATCGGTTTCTTTTGGTTTTAATAATTCGGTGGCTTCTTTAATAAACTCTTCTATTGATAATTCCGTAGATATTTTTTTATTGATGATAAGATTGGCAATTGCTTGCCCCATGTCATTGCGAGGAGCCGAAGGCGACGTGGCAATCTGATTACTTAAAACTTTTTCAAAATAGTCACTCGTATTTATGTCTCTTGTCAATGTATACGCATCCATTGGCTTCAACTTAAATATCTCAATGTATCGATTCATTTTTTGATGCGGTAATTCGACGAGTGTTTTTTTTATTGATTCAGTATATGCATCACTGAATTCAAAAGGCGGGATATCAGGCTCGGGAAAATAACGATAATCATGTGCGTCTTCCTTTGTCCGCTGAGAGTAAGTCTTGTTTTTATTTGAATCCCACCCTCGCGTCTCTTGAATTGGTGTCTGACCTTTTTCCAAAAGGTCTATATGTCTCTTTACTTCGTAATCAATCGCCCGTTTCACAAAGTTGAACGAATTAATATTCTTCACTTCAACTTTATACTTTGGTAATTGAGATTTGGATATTGGTAATTGATTGGAAATTGGAAATTGGTTATTGGAAATTACTCGTACAGAAATGTTAGGTTCCATTCTCATCGTTCCTTTTTCCATATCAGCATCCGACACATCGAGGTAACGAATGATGGTGTGGAGCTCTTCAAGAAACATTTTGACATCATCACTTGAAGTAAAATCTGCCTCAGTGACAATTTCAACGAGCGGAGTTCCTGATCGGTTAAAGTCGATAAGAGTATCACTTCCTTTGTGGATTAGTTTCCCTGTGTCTTCCTCAAGATGAACACGATGAATTCTAAATTCTTTGGAAATTGGTAATTGGTTATTGGAATTTGATTGGAAATTGATAATTGGAATTTGGAGTTTGCCATTTACAGCTATTGGTTCATCATACTGGGATATCTGATACCCTTTGGGAAGATCGGGATAGGAATAATGTTTGCGGTCAAATTTTGTATGTTTATTTATCGTACAGTTTAAAGCCTGACCAATTTTAATGGTCCACTCAATTGCTTTTTTATTGGGTACAGGGAGCGCTCCGGGAAGACCTAAACATACAGGACACACATGACTGTTCGGTTCTGCATCAAACTGGTTTATCTTGCACTGGCAGAACATCCCCGACTCCGTTTTCAGCTCAACATGTATTTCAAGACCAATTACTGGTTGATATTGTTTCATAATCAATCTTTATAGTTTTCAATTCCCTTTTTAATAACACTAAAATAATCAGTCTCCTGCTCAAATTGATAGGATGCATTTAATATATCTGACTCCCTAAAATAATTTCCCATAAGTTGCATACCAATAGGAAGCCCGCTTCTGTCGAGTCCGACGGGAATGCTAATTGCGGGAATGCCAGCCATTGCCGCCGGTTCATTAAACTTATCCATAAGTTCTCCAAAAAAAGGATATTTAGCAAACTCTCCCAATTTAAGCGCAGTTATTGGGGTGGGTGTTCCTATGACAAAGTTCACTTCATTAAAAACTCTTTTGAAATCGTTGATAATGAGTGTGCGCACCTTTTGAGCTTTTTTGTAAAATGCGTCGTAATAGCCGTGAGATAAAGTATACGTCCCAAGCATCACTCTCCGTTTTGCTTCAGTGCCAAATGTTGTTCGATCATTTCCGTATCTGATTCCATCATATCTTGCTAAATTTGAAGACACCTCTGCTCGCTGAATAATGGTGTAGACGGAAATAGCATAATTGGGAGAAAGAAGCTTTACTTTCTTAGTTTTGAATCCTATTTTTTTATACACTTCGATTGATTTCTCAATTGCTTTAGCAACGTCTGGGTCCAAACCCTCAAAGTAATCCTCAGAGATCCCGATCGTGTAGGATTTCCTTTTCTTCATTTCATCCATATAATTTTCAGTTGGGAGTGGGGAGGAAGTTGCATCTAGTGGATCATGACCCGCGATGATTGAAAGGAGATATGCCGCATCTTCCGTATTTAAAGTGAGCGGACCAGGACAGTCAAGGGAAGAACCCATTGCGATTACCCCAAATCGGGAGACCCGTCCATAGGTCGGCTTTAAACCAACTACACCACTCCAGGAGGCAGGTTGACGTATTGAACCTGCGGTCTCAGAACCAATTCCACCCGGAGTTAAATATGCAGAAACCGAAGCCGCAGATCCTCCCGATGACCCACCTGGCGAGCGGGTTATATCCCAGGGATTTTTAGTGGGACCATAGTCTGACGTCTCAGTTGATGACCCATGTGCCCATGCATCCATATTTGTCTTTCCGATTATGAGAAGTTTTTCCTTTTTTAGACGAGTAGTCACGGTCGATTCATAGGGGGGAATAAAACTATCTAAGACTTTTGATGAAGCGGTTGTTCGTAATCCCTTAGTACAAAAATTGTCTTTGACCGCAAGAGGTACCCCACCTTCACTTTTCTCATCAAGAGTCAAAAAAACATTTAATTTGGCATTATATTTTTTTATACGCTTTAAAAAATATTCCTTCACTTCAGAAGCGCTAACTTTTTTTTCGTCGATCAACGATTTTAATTGTGTTATGGTTTTCCCGGGAAACATAGAATTACTGCATAATTCGATCAACTATAAACTCATTCCCCTTAATTTTCTTTGCATTCTGTAATGCTTCATTTGTAGTTAGCCCAATCAAATTTTCTACTCCATCTTCAAATGTGACATTCTTTAAGTCGACTACAGAATTTGTTGGGGGGACATTCTTTGTATCTAATTCACCCAGGTTCTTTATGTAGTCTATAGTCTCACCAAATTGTTCTTGATATTTTAATATCTCCTCGTCTGTCAACGTAAGCCTTGCAAGGTGAGCCAAATGGAGAATTTCTTCTTTTGATAATATTTTTTTGGTCATAAGGAATTCACTTTAATAAGTCAATAAATATCTCAATTCCCCGATCAAGGTCTTTTCTTTCAATGGTAAGTGGCGGCATGAGTTGAAAATTGGTTTCATCAGCGTATGCCAGATGTAATCCATTATTTCTTGCCTTTGAAATGAAATCTCTCATTTTTGTCTTATGTTGAAGAGCGGTGTTTAGGTGAACGCCTATCTCCATACCCATTCCACTAATATCATTCACTTTATTGCTATTTTTTAACTCCTCTTGTAATGTCTTTAATAAATATTCTCCATCTTTTTTTGCCTTCATCCAAATTTTATCTCGTTTATGGATTTCTAGTGTTTTCATCGCGGCCGCAACATTAAGCGGTGTCCACCCAAATGTTGATTGTGGGTTTGATTTTGTATAACTTTTCTCCCCAATTGCATTTGTGGTAACTGTAGCCGCAATAACCGCCCCATTACCCATTCCTTTTGCAAATATCATAGGCTCTAGACTAGCACTTTAACAATTTGTAACAGATTTTCGAACAGTTTTTCCTGGGATTGTTTCCATCTCCACTCACATTCTTTTAAGTGGAGAGGAAAGTTCTTTTTGGTACCGTTAAATTTCATAAGCC
>JACRPE010000003.1 GCA_016214055.1 Candidatus Roizmanbacteria bacterium | reverse complement strand
TGACCCGGTTCCTTCTATCTTGGTTACGGAATCATTGGATACGGTCAACATATTACTATTTGAACTTGTCCAGTTAACGGCATCAGAGTCCAGGGATAATAGTTGTGTTTCATTGGTTATGGGTTTCCAGTCTTCCCAACCACTCCCATCATCAGGAGTACCATCTGATCCTGAACGGGTTTGGAATTCGAGGTTGCCCGCCTGGTAATTGGAAAGAATTTCAGGTAAAGTGAGGACTCGGTTATATATGGTAAATGCATCCATAGTCCCCATAAATTGCCGACCTGCATTCGTATCCCAACCGATTTTGGCGCCCGTGGTACCGGATGGATAAGTTACCGTCTTGCTTCCCGCGGATACTCCATTAATATATACGGTTGCGATATTGCTTGAAGTATTGACGACGATATAAGACCATTGACCGGCAGGCACCGAGAGATTAGTCCACGTTTGTTCACCCTCCAAACTGGTTGCGGTTTTTACCCGTCCGCTTCCATCAAGGAACAATTGAAAATAAGCAGTGGCGCCGGGGATCCAGGAATAGATCGTGTTATAGCTGGCGTTATATTTACTTGGATTTACCCATACACCCATCGTCCAGTTAGCACCAAGTGTAAGGGTTGCACTTGACGGGATATTCACATAGCCGTCAACCCCATCAAACATAACCGCTCCCGTACCCCAACGCTTATTTGCCGCTGTCCAGCCGTCACCAGCAACTGCGTCCTGACCGGAAGTGGTCATATTCGTCAAAGTCCCATTACAACTTACTCCACAACTCCCTCCACTCACCGCAGTTGTCCCACTCGTCTCATTAAAGTTCCATTGGGTTACCAGATTTGATGTTGAGGCAGGGGTTTCCCCGTCTGCGGTTCTCACTCCTTTTGCCATCCAGGTAAATTGACCCCAGTTGGTGGCATTTGTCAGGTTGAATACTTTTGAGGTATATACGGAGTAGGGGTATCTTTGATAATTGGAGAGTATCTCATCCTGAGTTCTTGCAATATTGGATATCCGTACCTCATCCAGGGTACCTTTCAGGAACTTTGACTTAGCCCCATCAAGATCGCTCCCCATATACGTTACATTGTTATCGTAAAGAAGTCCTCCGGTTCCCACAATCGTCCCGCTTGCCTCAAGCTTTCCATTCACATAAGTCCGGCAGTACTTCCCGTCATTGGTAATGACAATATAGTTCCAGGTATTCCAGGCAATAACATTACCCGTATCAGGACATCCGCTATCAGTGCTTGCTGCATCATGGAACCGATGACGGATATATCCCATGTCTCCATTGGCATTCCCCAACCATATATTATAGTTTCGTCCTACTTTACCTACTATTCCCTTCAAAGCTTCATTCTGTTGGGGGACATTCATCCATACCTCAACGGTATAGTTGGTAATACGAAGGGATGTTGAATCAGGAACAGCTACATAATCATTAATACCATTAAAGCTCCTTGCCTTACTGAAGTTGCTCTTGCTATTTACAATAGTGGTACCCGTTGCGGTACCGGTGTTTACATTTCCTGAGGAGTCAGCTATTGTTGCCCCTGATGTTTCATTCATGTGCCATAAGGCTATGGTATTTACATCAACAGGTAGCTCATGTTGTGGAGTTGCAAGATGGGGGAGGACATCGGAGGTTCCCTCATCAACAACTCTATTTAATGTTGCGTTTGTCAGTGCGGTTTGGGTAGTTTCAGATACCGTTACTGTTTGAGAAGTGGGAATAGTCGTAAAGGATATGGATGTTCCTACACTACTCCATAAATTAGTCCCTGCCGGATCTATGGCATATGCACGTACATAATATGTTTTTCCCTGTTCAAGGGCTACTGAGGGAGTATATGTGGCAGTTGACCCTGAATTATATGCCGTATTCCCACTTGCATTCTGTCCGCTCCATCCTGTCTGTGATGCGCTCTGATCATAGGTTGATAAGTTCTGGGTAAAGGTTGGATCTGTTGAAATCAATAGTTTGTATTGAAGATAATCACTGTTTGCGTCCGTTGTAGTCATGGTAATTGTGGTGTTCAAGGCTACATTGGTTGCCAGGTTGGCAGGGGAGGAGATGGAGGGGGCGGGGGGAGTTGTGTTATTGATATAATCTAAACGGGCTGAATTCAAAGACGGGGAAGTGTTCGTATCCCATGAATTCAAAACCGCACGGTATTGAAAATATTGACTGCGTGATTGAGGAATAGAGGCGGTGTAGGTTCCTATCCCTGTCTGCGTATTGAAATCGTTGGGAGCGGTGTCGTTCAAATACAGATTTGTCTTTATATCATCCAGCCAAATATTTGCCCCAACACCGGAAGTAGCTTTATACGTTATCTTCGTCACCGCATTTCTCTGCTCAGACGATATTCCTCCCAGATCAAAATACTCCTTCTGCCACTTGATAGCGGTTGCGTTTATAGAATATCCGCTTGAGGGGAAGGTACTTCCGGTATCCCAGGAGGCAACCGTTATCGTGTTGGTTGACTTCGTATTTACCGTGGCCTGGGCAACGAACTGCACTCCCTCGAGTTGTTCCTTTATGATTACTTTATCTCCCAGATATAATTTAGTTGCGTCATTCACTGCAAAGGAGAGATCTGAACTACCCGTTATTAAGTCTCCAGAATTGAGACTGCTTACGAAGTCAATAGTTATAGGGTGCGTTCTTCTACTTATTTCATAAACCTGGCGGATTTCGGATGGAGTTCGGGCAACTTGTGAAACACGAGCCTCATCGATTGAGCCTCTGAAAAAAGAAGAAGTTCCGGTACCATCGGCGCCTATTGCAAAATTACCCGCTGAAGACTTGACTGCGCCGTTTGCCGATGTTGATGCCAGAGCCGAACCATTTACATAAAATTTAAGAGTACTTCCATCATAGACACAAGCGAGATGACTCCATATATTGGCTGGAACAGATTGTGGTACTGTATTAAACTCCTGAGTAGCATTTTCAACCACACAATATACTTTCCCCTGATTGTTATATAGGAGGGAATAATCAACCCATCCTGGTGATCCGGAATTATTTCTTTTATCCATTATTCTCGCCCAATCCACCTGTGTTGAGTCCGGATTTACCCATGCATCAATAGTGAAAGCATTACGGCTTGTCCCGAGAGGATCGGCTAATCCTACATAATCACTCCCCCCATTAAACTGTCTTCCCTTCCCAATCTTCCCCTGTACCGTTGTCCCCGTTGAGGAGACCGTTCTCTCCCTAAACCACCACCTATGATTCATGTTGTAAGATGAGGAATGTTGTGATCCGTTAC
>JACRPE010000005.1 GCA_016214055.1 Candidatus Roizmanbacteria bacterium | reverse complement strand
TCTAAATGGATGCCAGTATTCATTGATTCGGTTGGGTAACTGATAATAGTCCTCCCCGAATAATTCTAGACATCTGGCTCGGTATTTGATATACCGTTCCCTATCTGAAAAGTGTATACCATGTGCTGACCTGCCTACAATATTTTGAAAAGTACCTCTTGACTCTGAGGGATACAAGGTCTAACATATCATTACCCTATGATTTACTGGAAAAAAAATCCGTTTCCCCATACGGGAAATACGCTTGTCTTCTTTACAAATGAGAATACCTTTAAAAAAGATTTACGCCTTCAACAAGTCGATCGTCTTGTGAAGGGAAGAATTACGAGAAAAATAAAAGAACATCATTTTGAAGGAAAGAAAGATGAGTCATTCGTCGTGGAAGGGGGAGATATATATGAATATGTTATCGTGTACGGAGTGGGGGAATCGCTGAGAAATAGTATAGCCAATGTTAACGCCATTGCCAGAACTTTAAAAAGCACATCGCTCAATCTTTTTTACTCGCCCTTTATGGGGAAAGATTATTTCGAACTGGGAAAACAGATTGCGCTCGGGTTCCAACTTTCAAACTACTCGTTTGATGTCTACAGAGGAAAAGAAGAGGTGAAAAAAAAGCATTTGGTGAAAGATTTGTATTTTTATTCCGAACAAGATCTTCCTAAAGAATTTGGTGAGGGAGTAAAGTGGGGTCAGGTGCTTTCAGACGGAATTTCCCTTACCCGCAATATGGTGAACGAACCCGCCTCCCACATGCATCCGGAGACTATGGTCGCGAAAGCTCATGCAATCGAAAAAGCTTCCAACGGAACGATTTCCGTTCAGGTATTAAACAGGGATGAATGCCAAAAATTAGGAATGGGTTCGTATCTTGGAGTTGCGCAGGGGAGCGATCGGGAGCCGAAGTTTATTATTTTAAAATACAAACCTGTCATCCTGAACTTGGTTCAGGATCTTAAAAAGATGCCGAAACAAGTTCGGCATGACAAAAGCGCGAAAAAGATTTGTTTAGTCGGTAAATCCATTACCTTTGATTCAGGCGGATTGTCTCTCAAACCGGCCAAGTCCATGGAGACGATGAAGATGGACATGGCAGGAGGAGCAACGGTCTTGGGCATATTTGATATTCTTGCCAAAACAGGTAAAGTAGCTCATGAAGTATGGGGTGTGTTACCCGCTTGTGAGAATATGGTTTCAGGAAAGTCGTTGCGACCGGGGGACATTGTCACCGCACTCAATGGAAAGACGATCGAAGTACTCAATACTGACGCAGAAGGCCGACTGGCTCTTGCTGATGCCGTTGCATACGCAGAAAAATATATAAAACCCGACTACATCATCGACCTTGCCACGTTAACTGGCGCATGTATGGTTGCACTCGGGGAGGATATCACGGGAATATTTGGTAATGACGAAGTTTCAGTCAAGAAATTTATTGAAAAAGCTAAAAAGGAAGGGGAGGAAATTTGCGAACTCCCCCTCTATAAACCTTATCTTACGTTTTTGAAAAGTGACATTGCCGACATAAAAAATATAGGTGGAACCGGTTATGGGGGCGCCATAAGCGGAGCTCTTTTTATCGGGGAATTTGTAAAAAAAAACAAGTGGATTCATTTGGACATCGCAGGACCTGCCTATAACAGTGGTGCAGTTAAAGGAGTGATAGGTAAAGGAGGTACGGGGTGGGGAATATTAACCATTATGAGTTTATTAACATAATGATATATGAAATTACACAGTATCCTTCAAACGGAAGGAATTATTAAAGTAAATAAAAATGACACTCTTTCCTCAGCTCTCAATAAACTCTCAAGTTCTCACGATGCCGCATTTGTGTATTCAGATGATGGAAAATATCTGGGAGTCATCAATCCATATTACTGTGTAATCAAGAACTCATCTCCCTCAAACGCAAAACTGGAACACTCACTTTACCACGCACCACACATAAAACTAAAGTACCCGGTATCTGAAATTGCACGCCTCATGATCGAGTCAAAAATTCATTATCTCCCGGTGTTTGACGATCGAGACATGATGATGGGAATCGTATCGGCTCGAGGACTCCTGCGCGCGCTCGAACATCTTGACATTTTTACTTTAAAAATTGAAGATCTTCTTTCGCGCAAAAAACTCCCCCTCATCACCGTATTTGAAGACGACTCGTTAGCTCAGGCGATGCAAAAACTGAAAAAATTTAAAGTGTCCAAATTAGTTGTGGTGAATAAAGAACTGCGTCTACGGGGAATTTTAAGTTATTATGACCTCATCTCATATCTTGCCAGTCCCAAAAAAAGGGAAAAACAGGATATGGCAGGTGACAAACTAGGACTCCAAAGCAAAAGCGTGCGACATTTCTTAAAAACATTTGTCCTGACATTGAATAAGGACGATTATTTGCGCGACGCCTTACACCTGATACTTGAAAAGAAAATTGGAAGTGTGGTGATCATTGACAATCAAAACAGGCCGGTGAATATTATTACGACCAAAGATCTTCTTTCTCTATTTGTGAGGGAGAGTACGAAGGAGAACATTGAAGTAACAAGCCAAAATTTATCGAAAAAAAGCAGGAGAACCCTCAGTGGATTTTTTGAGCATCTGAGACGCGGTTTGAGAAAAGAACCCCAGGTTGAGAAGACCAAATTAGTTGTGAAAGAAGAGCGGGGAGGGGGGCTGTTTAAGGTAATCCTTTCGTTTTTTCCCAAAAAAGGAAACGCTAAGATCATACAAGAGGAAGGGAACGATTTGCAAAAAGTATTAAACAAAGTGAAAAAAAAGGAGGGATAATATTATAAACGTAGGGACAGGTCGCGACCTGTCCGTACATTAATTATAAAGTTGAAAGTTCATAGATTTTTACTGCTTGGAATAATACTTCTTGCATTATTTCTCCGTTTTCAGAACATTAATTGGGACTCCGGATTTCATCTCCATCCCGATGAGCGCTTCCTTACCATGGTGGGTAACGCCATGAAAATTCCCAACTCGGTTGAGCAATATTTTAATCCCGATACATCGCCCCTCAATCCGCCCAATGTTGGGTTTTCTTTTTTTGTATACGGGGCGTTTCCCATCATCTTCAATAAAGTTATAGCCATATTATTCGGAAATGATTCTTATGGTGCATTTACGTTACAGGGAAGAATATTGTCCGGCTTGGCGGATATGTTGGTGCTGTTGCTGGTTTATAAAACGGCCAAATTGTTGTTTGTAAAAAAAAATAATCTTCCTCTCTGGGCTACCTTTTTCTACGCCATTGCCGTTCTTCCCATCCAACTTTCCCATTTTTTTACCACCGATTCATTTCTCAATTTATTTATATTCGCCAGTTTTTATTTTGCATTACGGCTTAATATATTTTTTTCCGCATTGTTTTTCGGTCTGGCCATAGCATCAAAAGTCAGTGCAATATACATTCTTCCCCTCCTATTATTATTTGTATGTCTTCCTCTAATAAAACAAAAGAAGTTTGGACCTCTTCTCAAATACCTTTTATTCTTTCTGGCAACTTCATACCTTGTCATACGTATCGCAAATCCCTATTATTTCCGTTCTACCGATCTTTTTGACCCGCGGCTCAACACTACATTTGAAAAAAGCATTACAGATTTAAAGGCAATGTCAGACGGGAAGGTGTGGTTTCCTCCTGCTGTGCAATGGCACAGTAAAGCGCCCGTACTATTCAGCTTATTTAATTTGAGTATTTTCGGATTAGGGATTCCGTACTTTATTTTTGCAACTGTCGGTATGATTTCGGCCGTGAGCGTCGAATTAGTAGCCATATCTTTATGGGTAGCCGGATATTTCCTATACAACTCTTTGTCATTTACCAAAGCACTGCGCTATCTCATCTTTCTCTTTCCCTTTTTCTCACTCTTTGCGGCAATAGGGATAAGTAAAGCTATTAGCTTTAAGCCGTTAGCTATTAGCTATAAGCTAAAAGCTATAAGTATTATTGTTATACTTTTAATTTGGCCCCTCATGTTTTCAACCATCTATTTGCAAAGGCATACCCGCGTCCAAGCATCTGAGTGGATTTATAAAAATTTACCGGACCAATCACTGATTCTGAGCGAATACTGGGATGACGGGCTCCCACTTCCTCTTGAAAATACTCAGGGCAAGTTATTTAAGACAGAAGAATTACACGTATTTGACCCTGATAATGAGGAAAAATGGACGAAGATGAATGAACAATTAAAACGCGCAGATTATTACATTCTCTCCTCCAACCGCGGATGGGGGAGTGTGCCGACGGTACCTCAAAAATATCCGCAAATGGGCAAATACTACTTCGATTTGTTTAACGGAAAAACAGATTATCGTTTAGTAAAAAAATTTATTCCCAGTTATCAATTTTTATTTCCATTTCACCCGAACTCATGGTTTAATAATTGGTTTGAGGAAGCGTTTACTGTGTACGACCACCCTTCAGTGTTTATTTTCAAGAATACGAAGAAGTAGGGACAGGTCGCGACCTGTCCTTACAAACGTTATTTACGTAGGATATAAAAATAAGCGGCAAATTTTCCTTTTTGTAGAGACGGGGCATGCCACGTCTCTACCCACTGCACTAATTTTTCATTAACCCACGGAAGCAAAACCCACCTCTTAAAAAGTTTATAGGTGATGAGGGAGGGGAGTGAAAGATAATGAAAAAGATCCAGCCACTTTGCCGTTCTCTCGTTTACGTAACCTATTTCCTTCACGATAGTAAATCCGGCCTTTTTAAACAATGCTCTCCATTGTTTTTTTGAAAGAATACTTTCATGCTCCTGACGCTTATTCATCCACTTTGCATAATTTTGCCCGAATAATTTAGTTCCCAACATCATGTCAGACCAGTCTGAAGTCATGACGGATGTGATGCAGTATCCGCCCTTCTTCAGTACCCGGTAAATTTCATTCACCGAGCTTGAGATGTTGGGAATATGTTCAAAGACGCAGTTTGAAATAACGGTCCTCACAGAATTATTTTTAAGAGGAATAGCAAGACCATCATATAGTAATATTTTTTTATAAACGTTTCGTTTTTTTGCCTCTTCAATCCGGGGATTGTTATCAACTTCCAATCCTATATCCAATTTATGTTTACCAAATACGACCTGAGCAAAAAAACCATCCCCACACCCAAAATCAAGAACGGGGGAATCAATCAAGTGTGAGTGTTTTTGAAATAATAAAGCCTCTTGGGGGCGGATGAAAGACATGAATGCGGGGCGTTCCCTGAGATATGCCGAAATGTATTTTCTAAGGAAATTAGAGCCTGGATTCCCGCCTCCGCGGGAATGACGGTTAGCCAATAAGTTTGTCATAGAAGCGGAAAACATTTTGTATATCGAATATCTTTTCTGCATTCCAGTGAAGTGTTTCACTGGAATAAGTAGATTTATTTTTAATTATTTTCATAATAGCATCGCTTATTTGCTGAGAATTTTTTGGTTCCACGATGATCCCCATTTTTGTCAGCTGAATGGGCACCCTTACTCCGGGAAGATTTGACGCGATGACCGGAGTCCCGGCCATCATACACTCTGCCTGCACCATGCCAAAGGCCTCCGTCTGATTCGTTGAAGATAGTACGAGGACGTCAATCATTTTGTAGAACGTGCCCAGTTGGCGACCACGCAGGTTGCCAAAAAATCTGTAGGGCACGCGTGATTGTTTTAACAGTGTAACAATGCGCTGGTAATAATTATTTTCCCCCGCAACATCCGCTCCATAAGGACCTGCTAAAATGAGTTCTGCATTTTTCATCCCCTTCATTGCACCTATCAAATACTCAACCCCTTTTTCCTGAGCAATTCTTCCAGCAAATCCTACCCAAATCTTTCCTCCTTTTTCCTTCAATAATTGAGTTTCAAATTTCTTGTCAGAGACCAATTTTTCAATGGGAGGGAGACTGAATAGTATTTTATTTTTGAAAAATTTCATCATCCAAATACTTGAAATATAATCTTTAGTGTATCCAATAATATTTGTACTCATGGCAAGTTGCAAAAATACGGCAACATCGACCGTCACATTAATAAATTTTGCAAATATATTTCCTGAAAGATGAAGCTTACAATGAAAAAGTGATATTATTTTTTTGCCCAGTAATCTGCCGATTATTGACAGGAGTAACCCTTCAAAATTGGGCTGATTTAAAATAATTATATCGTTCTTCAACGATTCTCTTAAGAAATAATAAATCGACTGAGGTGAGATAAAACCCTTTGATATCTTGAACAGATAGGGGAGTCTTCTTACTGTACATCCGTCAATTTCTTCTCCCCGCGCAACCTTTTCATTATGCGGAAATGTGAGAACGGTTATTTTATTCTTCTTTGCAAGATGTTTTAAAATTTTAGAGGGATAGGTGGTCAGTCCGGATACATAAGGATAATAATAAGGAGAGAAAAATAAGATTTTCATGACTTAAAATAAGTGCAAATTCTTTTTTTGCCAATCTATCATGTGTTGCAAACCCTGTTTGAAATCGGTTCTGACTTTCCAATTCAATTCTTTTCCAATTTTCTTATTTGCAGAAACAAAATATTTTTGGTCGCCGAGTCTTGAATCCACGTAGCTCACAGGGATAACCTGCTTCATATTTTTTTGGAGCAGATTAATGACTTGTATCACTGAGTAAGCATTGTTTATTCCTCCTCCGATGTTGAAAGCAGACCCCCTCACCTTTTTGATATTCTTTATCGCCAGATCATATGCCTCAACCAGATCTTCCACATATAAAAGGTCCCGGACTTGGAAGCCGTCGCCGAAGATGGTAATTGGTTTCTTCTTCAAAATTTGTTTTGAAAAGTGTGCTACCCAACCCTGGTCTTCGACCCCCATCTGAAAAGGGCCATAGATACACGATTGTCTGAAAACAACCGTATTCATGCTGTATATTCTGGCAAAGTCCAATGCATACATATCAAACGCGCCCTTTGAACATCCATAGGGAGAAATAAATTCGACAGGCTCTTCCTCACCCAACCCCTTTGGATGGCAGGCGTCTTCATACTGTTTTTTTGTTTTGTTTTTTCGTATTTTATGGCGGTCAAGATCTCCATACACTTTGTTCGTTGAGGAATAGATAAATGCTGTTTTGGGATTAATGTTTCGAATGGTATCTAAAAGAACAAAACTAGCATGGATGTTTGTCTCAAAATCGTGGAGCGGATCTTGAATTGATTTGGTTACAGCAGTTTGTCCCGCAAGGTGAATAACCGCGTCTGCGTTTTTTAATACGGAAATATATTTCTTTATGTCACATACGCCACATTTGATTATTTGTATATTAGAAATTTGTTTATTCAAATAATTTGCATTCACCTCAACCCCCGGCCGGGAAAAATCATCAACAATCGTTATTTGATTTTGCTTGTTTTTTGCAAAGTAGAGCGCGGTGTTTGTCCCGATAAATCCGGCTCCGCCGGTGATAAGAAGTTTCATAGGAGCGACTGAACTGCCTTTTTCAGGGAAGGAAATTTATATGCCTGCCGGAGATAAAAATCAAACATATTATATATCCATATTATTTTTGCATTTTTTTTCTGGGATAAATATTTCACTACGTCATAGTTGTCTTCAACATATACATCAAGATTTAATTTCTTTACCATTCTTTCTTTAAACAGATGCGGTTGCTCGTCGTCTTTGTTGTAATATACTCCGTCAAAAAAGAGATCGATGTTATTTCTTTTAACCCATTTTTTAAAGTCATCCCCCAGAAATCCATACCGGGCGGTCACAATGTATGCTTTTATTTTTTTTTCTTCGACCAGTTTTTTTATATCACTCATTCCCGATGAGATATAGATGCTTGAAAGGTGGAATAATTTCCACATCATCTTTTCAATAGGGGAGTGCGGGTAATAAAAGGCCAATTTACGTTTGGACAAAAAAAGATGCTTGGCAAGGGAGATAAGAGGGCGTACGACACGTGCGGGATTGTACAGGATGACCCCATCCAGGTCGAACCCGACTCTCAATGGTTGTTTTTTCATGTAGGCTCAATTATACTAGATTAAGTTCATAAAGTTATAAAGTTATAAAGTCGTCATGCTTCCAATTCTACTTGATCTCAAATTCATAAAAATCTACACCATGGGGGTGTTTCTCGTGCTCGCTTTTTTCTGGGGGAGCTTTGTGCTTTGGCGACTCATCAGGCTAAGCTCATATAAAGAAGAGGATATTTTTGATGCTCTTTTTAATGGTCTGTGGGGAGGACTTTTTGTGGGGCGCCTTGTGTACGTGGCACTCCATTTCAGCGAATTCGGATTTGATATATTGAAATTTTTGTTGATCAACGGATATCCTGGCCTTTCCCTGTATGGGGCTCTTTTTGGATTTTTTCTCGTCCTGTATCTCTGGTGCGGTTTGAAAAAAATAAAAGTGGGAGGAATGGCTGATTATTTTATTCCGTCTCTATTTCTCGCCGAAGGCATCGGGAAATTAGGGAGTTTTTTTGCGGGGAGTGAGGTGGGAGTAAAAACGACATTTCTTCTTTCGGTTAAGTATGCAAATATGGATGGCCTGCGGCACCTCACCCCATTTTATGAAAGCATTTTATTTTTCCTTCTGGCCTATTTCACTCATAGAATATTGTTTGAAATCCGTAAAGACCGTCTTCAGAGCGGCTTCAATCTTTCCTTCTTCTTCTGGGGACACGCACTTGTTTATTTTCTATTTGACAATATGAAGCAGTATCAACTATACTTCTTGGGTTATAGTTTTAACAGGATGGTGTCGAGCGTTCTGCTCTTGACTTTTAGTTTTTACTTTGTGTATTATTTCAGAAGTCTCATAAAAGAGAAACTCGTTAAAATTAAAAATTTGATTACCCACTATGTCAAAAGGACTTTCAAAAACATTTTCCGAAAAGCAAAAAAAGAAGATCATCGAAGAGCAAAAAAAGATTCTTCTCCAAGTTGAAGCATTAAAGAAAGATGATCCATTTGCGGATCGTGAACATGCATCAGATAACGCGGCAGTTGATACCGACGTGCGCGAACAGGTAGGTCACGATACGGTTGAGGCAGAGATCAAGGATCTTGAGACACGTCATAAAGATTTAAGTATCGCACTTCAACGCATACAAAAGGGCAAATACGGGATATGCGAAAAATGCAACAAAACAATTTCCCTTACCCGTATGGAACTCGTACCGGAGGCCCGATTCTGTATCGATTGTGAGAGGAAAATGCACAAGTAAAAATATCTTGTTATACTCATAATTATGAGTGACATTCCTTCCTCCTTTTTTTTCAACTTTTCCCTCTATCTCCTTATACCGTTTGTATTTGCATTATTCTTCAGAAAGAGCCGCATCTCACCCATCATCGGGTACATGCTGGGCGGTATCGTCCTCAGCAATTTTTTTGACGGACTTATTTCCCGGGACATCATCAACAACTTTGCTTACTTCGGGATTGTCTTTCTCATGTTTACCCTTGGGCTGGAGATCCAGTTTGACCAGATGATTGCCCTCCGGAAATTCATCGTCTGGGGTGGATTTTTACAGATAACATTATCGATCATCATCATCGGCGTCTGCAGTCTCCTTTTCGGATTTACCCTCATCCAATCATTTCTCATCGGAATTGCGCTCTCATCCTCGTCAACGTCGCTTGTTGCAAAGATAATCCAAGATAGGGGAGAGGAGGGTTCTTTTCACGGGGAGCTGGCGATGGGAATACTGATGTTTCAGGACCTGGCATTCATCCCTTTTGTCATCATCTTCAATTCCATAACTACGAAAACGGTTTCGTTTACGGATATAACGCTGAGAGTGTTTATTGATATGTTCACCTCAGGCCTCATCCTCTGGTTTGCCTACTACTTTGGCCACAGGATAGCACCTTTTATCTTTAATAAAATTGCCCGGGCGTCGCGGGAGCTTCTGAATCTATTTATCATATTAACCATTTTCATCATCGCCTATATTTCAACGCTCCTGCATATTCCCGTGTTGGTCAGTATGTTTGTGGCAGGTATTCTCGTCTCCCAGACCATGGAGCACTATCATATCTTTTCACAGGTGAGACCCCTTCGGGACCTACTTTCAATCATTTTCTTTATCTACATCGGGACAAATATAAAAATTGGGTTAGTCGGTTTTCTTCTCCCGAAAATTATTGCCTTTGCCCTTCTCATCATGATAATGAAAGCCTTGGTCATTCTTTTTATCTTCCTCTTTATGAAATTTCATTCAAAACTCTCCCTCTATCTCTCCCTGTTTCTTTTTCAGGTCGATGAAGACGCGTTCATCCTCATGTCAGTTGCCTATGTAAATAAAATGTTTACCCAGGAAGAGTATCTGTTTATCATCACCGCGGTCATGCTGAGTCTGTTGTGTACCCCCTTTCTCATCGGAAGTAAGGAAAAAATTTACCGCTTCATCCGCAGTTTTATCAACACCTACTTGCCACCCCTTCATACCTATATCAAACATCATATTGACCGTGATCAGTCACACATAGAAGCGCTTGAAATCAAAAATCACGTGATCCTATGCGGTTACGGAAGAATCGGTTCCTATGTAGGACGCGCCCTTATGCTTTCAAATATTCCCTTCATTGCGATAGATTACAATTTTCCGACTGTTGAAAAAGCCAAGCGCGAGGGTATAAACATCCTCTACGGGGACCCGACCGACATAGACATCCTCGATTACGCGGAGGCTGAACACGCCGTTGCCATAGTCACGGCGTTACCCGACCGGTTTTCTCAGGAAACGATCATATTGCATGCAAGAAAGCTGAATAAAAATATTCTCATCATCAGCCGCGCCCACCGCAAAAAAGATCAAAAACGGATGAAGGATATGGGCGTGAAAGTGGTAATTCAGCCGGAATTTGAAGCATCCTTATCCATCATCCGTAAGCTCATGCTTCTGAAAAGAATGCCAAAAGATGAAATTGTAAAAAAACTACACTACTTCAAATTGGAACAAGAGGGGATATGAAGAAAAAGTTCCAATTTCCAAATTCCAATTTCCAAACATATGGGAAATACATTATTGGATTATTTTTGATTCTTCTATTCGGACTTGTCATCTTTCAACAATACTCTTCATCTCTTTTTTTTCAAAAGAAGGACAGGGTGAATGTGGTGTTTTATGGAAAAAATACGGTGTATTATTCTCTGGGAAAATATGATGGAGTTCATTACTTCATCTCATTTTATCCCGACGTAAAAGTAAAGGTCCCGGGAGGGTATGGTAACTATCGGGTAGGTGGGTTGGGCAAATTGGTGGTACTTGAAAAAAAGAGCGACCTGTTCCGCAAAACATTCTCCGTCACGACCGCATCGACCGTAGACCGTTATTTCTACACCGCATCGACGGATATATATTATGGAAAAGAGGAGATGGATGAAGACTCTCTCTCGTTTCCTTCCTTTAAAGATATTTTCTTCTCCACATCTAACAGCAATGTGTTTGACCGGACATTTGTTTTTTTCCAGTTTCTGGGCAAGCGGGTGCGGCAGTTTTCAGAAATAGATTATAAAAGCCTGTTGGGAACGGATGAAGAATTTTTCCAGGATAAAGATTTTGCCAAGAAATATCAGGGATTCCTCTATAACCGGATTTACCGGAAAGAAAAAAAGACGGTGCAGATTCAGTATGAAAAGAGTTACAAAACCGCACTTTTCATATCAAAAATCATAGAGGGTGACGGGATCCGTACGGTTGATTTATCAGATACAAACTTCATCAAAGGAACATGCGAGGTGATTGAGGATGCTGAGACATTTTCTCAAACTGCAAAAGATATATCCGGATTTTTCGGATGCAACCTGAAAAGGGGGAGTCCTGCGAGTTCTGATATACTTATGAAGTTAGGATCAGTTGAGAAAGAATGGGAGATACTATGATATTCATAATAATAATCATTATTGCAGCCTCATTCATTCTGGCGTTTATTTCGATGAAGGATTTGGGGATTCCCAAGGAAATTACAAGACTTATATCTATCCGCAAACACAGAGGGAGTATCGTATTTTTTAAGGATAAAGTCAAGCATTACTCCTCATCTTCCAAGTCGTCCCGTTGAATATCGACAAGCAGTTCTTTTTCTTCACTATTTCCCCGTTCGGCCGCCATCTTTTCCCATGCGTCGATGTGTTCTTCTTGATTTTCCTCGCCATCTTCTTCCTTTTCCTCGCCCGATGCGGCTGGGATTTCTTCAAGTTTTTTTTGAATATTCTGGGGAAATGATATCTGATAATAGACAGTTTTTCCTTTTTTTTCTTCCTTGATAAACACGATCACCCGGGTAAGAGTAGACTCCTTGACATACGTAAGGTAAGTACTTTTTGCTTTAAAGAAATAGATAAGCCGCTTGGAAAGGTCATCGGGAAGAGTTCCAATATAATCATCGGACTGAGAACGAGCCTCAACGCGGTGTTTTTTCACTTTCAAGAGGATCGGCTGTCCGATGGTCAGGCCTGCCAGAACGTTTTTTTGACCTAAGTTCGTGAGGGAGACGGTTTTTGTTTTACCGGCAGCGTCCATGAAGAGCCCCGGGTCAAATGCGGTCTGGTCTCCGTCTTTTTTTTGCACCTTCTCATTCTCCAGCACTTTCACTCTTTCAAGATTTTGCAATGCTACGCTATTCCGGGGTTGCAAGCGCAAGGCTTTGGAGTAATATTTTTTTGCTTTTACAATATCACGCAGTTGTAAATATACGAATCCGAGTCGCAAATGGGCACTTTCATTTTTCGGGTCAAGTTTTATTATCTTGTTGTTAAGCTCTATTGCCTGCTTCCATTGGATGTTTATGGCTGCATCGATTGCCTGTTGCTCAAGAAGTTCAATATCATTCATAAGTGATACCAATATATATGATTTATACCGAAAGTCAAGTATAATAAAGGAGATATGTCAGGTCACTCCAAGTGGGCCAATATAAAGCGGAAAAAAGAAGTAACCGATAAAGCTCGGGGGGTAGCTTTTGCTAAGCTCTCTCGTCTTATTACCCTAGCAGTGGTTGAAGGAGGGAATGAAGGCAATCCCGATCATAATTTCAAATTAAGGCTTACCATCGATAAGGCTCGAGATACGAATATGCCCAAGGAAAACATCCAGAGGGCAATTGAAAAGGGGACGGGGAGTGATAAGCACTTTTTAAAAGAAGTTATGTATGAGGGATTTGGCCCCCACGGAGTTGCCATCATGATTCATGCCACGTCAGATAATCCGAACCGCACCGTGAGTGAGATAAAAAACACTTTTGAGCAACATGGAGGGAAATTGGGAAGCCAGCATTCGGTTGCCTATCTTTTCCAGCACTGTGCCAAAGTTACTTTTGATCTCGCCGGGCATAAAGAAGAGGATGTGTTTGAGTTCGCCCAGAGCCTGAAAGCTGTGGACTTCGACGAAGATGAGACGTCCTATTATGTTTACATTCCTTTTGAACTGTTTGGCCGGATCAAAGAACATTTGGAAAAAGTGAAACCCCGATCTACCGAGATATATTTCAAGCCCCAAACGATTATTTCATTATCAAAAGAAGAAGAAGCAAAACAGGTATTAGGCCTCATAGATGCATTAGAAGATCTGGATGATGTCCATCAAGTTTATAGCAATATGGAATTATGATGAAATTAAATGTAACCTGGATTGAGAAGATAGAGAAGAGGACGCGCTTCATGATCAGTACCCTCATATTAACCCTTCTTCTATTGGTATCCACGTTTTTCTTTTTTGATAAGGCGTGGCTTTTCATACCTGTGTTTATCATCGTCGCATATATTAGCACATACTTTTCTATCTACGAGGGAATCAGTCACATCGAATGGCTGACTCTTTTTTTGATGCCGATTATGGTGACGATTTCCTTCTACTTATTTTATTTTCTTTTTCCGACCCGATGGATAACCCGCATACCATTTATTATTTTTTATTCCATATCCGTCTATGCGATGTTTCTGGTCTCCAATATTTTTAATGTCGGAGTAGAGAAGAGCCTTCAACTGTATCGCGCCGCTTTTTCAGTGAACTATTTTTATCAATCACTCATGGTGTTTCTTTTTGCCAACCTCATTCTTTCTTTGAAATTAAATTTATTTCTGGGGGGTCTTCTCTTTTTTGTCCTTGGATCGGCTATGGCAACTCACTTATTCTGGAGCATCAAGCTTGAGATGCATTGGGAAAAACACGTGGTCCAGTTGGGGCTTTTGGTTGGTTTTATCCTCTTTCAGGTGGGGATTTTAGCCTCATTTATTCCTCTTCAAAGCTCAATTATGGCCCTCCTTCTATCTTCGGTTTACTACAGTGTAGGCGGGTTAGTGTATCTTCATCTTGACGAGAGGCTTTTCAAGGAGACGATCCGTGAGTATCTTTTTGTATTAATTTTCGTGCTTGGAATAGTTATTTTGACGATTAATTGGTAAAGAATTAGGGGAGCCGCCTACGCCTAAAATGGCTACGGCGGCCAAAGGGGGATAGAGGAGTGGAGTACGGACGTGAACAATATATCCTATAGTATAAATAGCCTATAGTATTATAGGATAAATAAACTATAGGTCTTATTTTGTGGATAACTTCGGTAGCTGTTAGCCTTTAGCTATTAGCTTTTAGCCAGGAGCTTCTAGCGTCTATGTTCCATCTTCGATCGTCGTCCCTCTATCTCTGAATAGGCACAGTACTGAGGGAATAGAACGATTTGACAGTCTGAATCGCTTATCACTCATGCGGTATATCTGCAGAAATCCAGCCTTGGAAACTGATATTTGGATTGATATAACAATCTAAACCAGTGTCATTGCGAGGACCCTCCGATTCGGAGGGGACCGAAGCAATCTCTCAATATTTAGCCTCAAATGTAACAGTTTAGCGCCATTTAATACTCTAAATTTAACATACTGCCACCAGTATGGAAGAGAAGGGCTCGCTTCCGATCAATCTCCATGAATTCTTAAGAATTAACCTCGTTGAATGATGCATCCGATGAACATTATGGAGAGAGTATGGGAGGAGAAGTCGGGGCCATACTCCTCCTGACAGATATAATAGTTTTTTTGTCCGGGGTCAGAATTAGTAAAAATAGGACATATCTGTATCAGGGAAGAAAGACGTATAACGTCGTAAATTGTATCTTTTACGACGTCAACCAGCCTCGCTCGGAGAAGAGGATGTTTATTTGATGTTATGAATTAATTTAAAATTAATCATTCATTTGTTTATTTGTAATTTGCTTATTTGTAATTAATTCGAAATAATTGCCCCCATTCTTCCCCCAAATCTAGCTCCTACCAAAATATGCCCTTTGTGCCTATTTTGCCAATTCCCACTTCCCCACCCCCTCACGATGTATAATGAGTGCATGGATATTCTTCGCGTTGAAAAACTTACCAAACGTTTTGGGACAGGGAAAAATGAGTTCGTTGCAGTGGACAACGTATCTTTTTCAGTGAAGGAAGGAGAGGTAGTGGGTTTTTTGGGTCCAAACGGCGCGGGTAAGACGACCACCATTCAAATGCTTCTAGGAATCACCACTCCCACAAGCGGCACCATCCACTATTTTGATAAAGACTTTTTTAAAGATCCCCAATATTGTTTAAGCCGCATCAACTTTACTTCGGCGTTTAACACACTCCAGGGAAGAGTTACGGTATGGGAAAACTTGGTCGTCTTTGCCCACCTCTATCATGTTGAGAATCCCCTGCCCAAGATAAAAAAATTAGTCGAACGGTTTGAGATGAATGATCTGATACATAAAAGATACTGGGATCTTTCAACCGGTCAGCGAACTCGGGCGAACTTTATAAAAGCGTTGCTTAACGATCCGAAAATAATTTTGATGGATGAGCCCACGGCGTCTCTCGACCCGGACATCGCGGATAAAACGCTTACTTTTATCGAAGAACTGCGTCATGAACACAAAATAACGATTCTCTATACCAGTCACAACATGGCCGAGGTGACCCGTATCTGTGACCGGGTTATATTCCTTGATAAAGGAAAAATAGTCGCGCAAGACACGCCCTTAGGACTTACTAAACGCATTCAAGTCGCGCAACTTCGCCTTACCTTTAATGAAAATAAGGGAACCGTCGAGACATATTTAAAAAATGAAAGGTTGACCTATCGTTTTGACGGAGAGCATGTAGTATATATTACGACCGAGGAAACGAGTCTTCCCAAAATCATTTTTGGTTTGAGTAAGCTGGGTATTTGGATGACGGATATTGAGGTCAAAAAGCCGACTCTGGAACATGTATTTTTACAAATTGCCCGGGGAGAACCTTATGTCTTTTCATAGAATAAAAGCCATTTTTTTGCATGAGCTCAACATAACAAGACACTCGTATGAGGTTTTTAATGATCTTTTGCTTTACCCCTTGTTCAATGTGATCGTATTCGGATTTATGACGTTATACCTTGCCAACGCAACGGGAAAGATAGTGGCGAATCAAGTATTGGCCGGTATGATACTCTGGCAGATGATCAATATCACTCAATACTCTATTGCGGTCGGGTGCTTGTGGGATGTGTGGTCCCGTAATTTGACGAATATATTTATCACCCCCATTACCGTAACAGAATATCTTTTTTCCTATGCGGTGACGGGTACGGTGAAGGCAATCATTGTGATCGGCTTATCATGTGTTCTTGCCTATTTTGTGTTTCATCTGAATATTTTTTCGGTCGGATTGATACCCCTATTTTTTATCTGCCTCAATCTTATCATGTTCGGATTTTCCTTCGGAGTTGTGATTCTCGGGCTCATATTCCGATTCGGTACGAGGATACAGGCATTTGCCTGGGGACTTCTGAATGTTGCCCAACCTCTCATGGCAGTATTTTATCCGGTTTCGGTGTTACCTGAACCCCTCAGGAGCATATCATATCTGTTTGCTCCCACCTATGCGTTTGAAGCCCTGAGAAAAGCCATGCGCGGAGAACCCATTTTTATTGACATTCTTTATTCTTTTACTTTTAACTTTATATTTCTTTTGGGTGCCATTATTTTCTTCCAACGCATGTTTAAGAAGTCCAAAGAAACCGGACAATTTGCGAGGTTGGAGGGGTAAAAAATATGCCAGATAAACTTTCACTACCACGAACAATTGAAAGAAAGTTTTCACGTAGAGTGTTGCCTAGTGAGATTTTTCCAACCCCCTCACCGGGGATAGAAAGCCTCGTCAGTTCCCTTAGAGAGAAGAAAATCAAAGAATTACTACTTCATGTTCAAGCCAAACCCATCGATCAATCTCTTCCTCCTGATATTTTTATTATGGTTAAATCAGAGCTAGAATCCGTTTCAAAGAGTAAAGCACCTCCAACAAAAATGGTAGAAACAGAAAATATGCGAGTAATCATGGAGGGATATGGTAACGAATGCTTAGCTATTTATGGCGTTGAGAAAAATAAATGGGGAGATCCACAACAGAATAAAATACTTCATTATTTGTATGTTGATACAAAGAATGAAAAAGCCATTGATATGATTTCTATTGATCCAAGTATTAATTGGTACATGAAGGGTGAGAAGTGGCAAGGAGCTGGCTCTAAACTTAAAGGAGCCGTAACTGATATTCCACATATTTTAGTGCCAAATAAAGATCCACATTATCAGAGAGCCAAACTGTTTTATACCACGGGAGAACTTATAAAATCAGAGTTTGATGAAATTCAAAACGGCATTGAAGGATCTCTCGTCTGCCCCGCTCATGAGCTATTTCATGTAGTGGAAATGAAATATCTCGAACCTTTATTTTTACTCAAACATTATCTGCAACTTACCGATATGAACTTTCTAGTGAATGGTTTTCTTCCTGCAAATTACCGAGATGAAGTGGCGGCAAGTAATTTTGCCATGCATTTTCTTGATTTTGCAAAAGCTAAGGGGGTTGATATAGCTCGAGGATTTGATAGAAATCAAATAAAAGCACTGCTAGATGCTAAACTTCACGATTGAATTGGCATTTTTTTCTTGACAAATAGCCAGAAATAATATACACTATAGGGCTTATGAGTGAATCAAAAATCTCTGCCCCTATATTATCGAAAGCGGAAAGAACAAGGCTTTGGGATTCTATGGCGATGGATGCAAAAGTAATTCGAAGCGCAAAATATTATCAAGGACTCCCCCTTCATCCCTACTGCATTCCAACTAAAGATAGGCGACTTTACATCACTCATTCAGGGCTTATCCAATCAGAGTCAAATCCTATGATTCACTATACTTTGTCTCACTACCCCCTCGCTGAAGACGCAGATGGAAAACCTTCACCTATGAACGGATATGTAATCACCGTATGGGAGTCTGAAGGGTCGCAATATGGATATGACCGAAGGTACCGAAAAAGAGCTACATTCACTCCCCCATTTGCTCATTATGATCCGTTACTATGCCATACCTATAACGATAAAGGAGAAGTAGTTAAATTGAGTAAAGCTGATGAGTATGATTTAGCTACTAACAGAATTCCATCATGGCTTACAGATATGAGAAGGTCTTTGGAGTCGATATCTCCAGAACCTCTTTTGAGAACCCTCCAAGAAAAACTTGCAGGACCAGATGGAAAAAGTGAAGGAGTTAAAAATACTATCGAAGCAAATGTGAGAGAAATACAGACGTTGTACATGATGGGGGCGATGCATTCTGAGGCATCTCGTCTTGGACCAAATGATGGGAGTAAAGTTGGAGAAGTTATGACATATCCATTCTCAGGCAGGGATGATAAGCATGTTATTCCGACTGAATGGCCGATTGAATATGTCAGCGATATGCCTCAAATGGCATTTCAATTAGTTGAGTATGACAACCGCTTTCTCGGGGAGTCAAGTAAAGGAAGGATTCACACTACTGCATTACGAGTCATCTTAGATCAAAGATATGCAATCCCCAATGCGGTAAAAAATGGAGTATCAAATGAGGAAAGATTAAAAATCCAAAGTATAATGTATGAGTTTAATTTGGATAGTAAACATCTTGGTCAATGCACAAAATCATATGCGAGCGATGGGCTAAATAAATATTTCGACGCGGCGATGGCCAATAGTGAAGAGGCAAATTTGGATGAGGGAAAGCCTTTGCAAATGATAGACTCCTACCTGCAACTTATGGTAAAGGCGATCAAGCAACGAAGGGGAACTGTATAATCTTCTTCAAATATAAAAGGCCTTGACAAACGCTTTTATACTCTCCATAATGAAGGTAATAGTACATTATTATTTATATACAGTTATTGCACATATATGAAAAATGACAAAATATGCATCAATAAAAGCGTGATGTTCATAGCGGCGGTCTTGGTTATATTGATAGGAGTCGTGATGGCGACGAATTACGTAAACAATCAGAACCTCTCCACGAAGTCCCGCGCCGATGAACCGGCAAATGCATTGCTCGGAGGAGCGGGTACGCCAACACCAGGTGCAACGGTCGCGATGTCATTATTTAAACTTTCAGAATTAAAAACAAGAGCCTCTGCTACTGTTCAAAGTTTAGCAAATATGCTTAGAACTTCAGCAGTACTCTCAAACAGTAAACAACTTGAGGATGCGAAAAGTGCAATAACTGCAAATGTTTCGTCAGCTGAAAAAGCATTAACGGATACAAAAAAGGAATTGGGAACTCTCGGAGATTTAGTTACTGCTAAGAAGACGGCACTGGGAGGCGATTTATTAGCCGCTACAACTAAGGTTTCAGCAAAAGAAGCCCTCTTAGCTACGGCAAAGACTAATACAAAGCAAGCTCAGGATGACAGAGATGAGGACGCGAAAAATTTAAAAAACAAACAAGATGAATTAGATAAAAAACTTGCTGATGCAGAACCTGCAAAGAATGCTGTAAATAGTCAAAGGAAGATAATGGATAATGCAGTCACGGCATTACTAAGCAATAATACTTCGTCTGATCCAAATAACGATGACACCTTGACAGGTCTCAGAGCAGCAAAAGATATAACGGATACAGATAAGTATATCGAATCACTCAAAAATCTTGAGTCAAACGTCTCAGCTGCGGTAATATTTAGTGATACCGAGAAATTCAGATTTTCTCCCAGCTTGGAGGCGTTAATTACAGCTCAAGCAACTTACAAATCATGGGAAGTTACCCCAGCTGAACTGAGTGCGGCAAACGCAACTATCAACTTATTAAAAATAAGTCTTGACCAGAGCGCCCAAAAACTAGTTGATGCAATAGGAGAAGAGAATAAAGTCGCTATTGAATTGCTTGACGAGCAGAACAAAGAGAGTGTAGTGAAGCAAATGACCGACTCAGTGACCGCATTTGAAGGAGCCCTTAAGACTTTTTCAGGCTCACTTTCCGAGACGTCTGTTTTGCCTGGACAGCTTTCAAAGTTGGCTTTACCCAGTCCTGATTATGGGGTAAGTACAGTAGTCATTGCTGACATAAATACCGGAGTTGATAAAGTTAACGGAGCTTTATTAGCAACAAGTAGCTCTTATGACGCTCTGGACAAAACCATAACTGACGCTGATAAAAATAAGGGAGCCCAGACTCAATCTTATGAAAAGTACTGTAAGGATTTACAAAAAGCATACTTTCCGAATGATCCGGAAGATGGAGAGAATGCAATAGTACCTCTTACGTTAGATGGCTCCGATGGATGGGCACAGACCTATTATGACGGTACAAATCCCCTTGGCTTAGGTAATTGTAAACAGTATGAAAACCAGCCCGCATGGAATGGTAAATGGGGTTCAGAAGCACGATGTTATACGGCTACGGGTATGTGCAAGAGAGGTAGTGCATGTAACACGGTCGATTGTTTGACAAGAATTGACAATGTGATTGCCTGTATAAACAAGGAAGTGGATTTGTCCAAGTGTACGGGTGCAGTTCCACCAACCGCTCCAAAAGATGTCTTACAGGCAGGATTCAGCTGTCCTCCTGGTGGAGTAGAAAATTATTTTGAGCGGGATGGTAAACTTTATCTTACTAATGGAGAGATGTTTACTCAAAGTACAAAAAAATTCTGCATGAATAAACTGGTGGCTGATACGGATGCCGCTACAGTTGCGAAGGCAAGAAGCTTCATTGCCGATGCTTCCAAAAAAAATTATGGATTTTGTATTCCTACAGAAAATTATGTATGGGATGGTGCGACTTATGAATATTCAACAACAATCGCATCTGGAGTTCCGGCAACCAAGAAATCCCTAAAAAAGTTTAGAACTTGTTACGCAAAAAATGTCAACAGCTTGACTAACGTTGCGTGTGACACTTCAACGATGGTTGACGACCAGTACTGTCAGTGTACAGAGCAAGGATATACGTTCAGTGGAGGTAATACAAAATGTCCTTTCTTTGTAAAGAAGTAGTGAAGAAACTTTCCCTTTAATTTTTCAAAATCCCCGCGAAAGCGGGGGTTTTGTTTGACACACCCAAGCAAATCATGTACTATGAATATAGGTGAGTTATGAGTATTGGAGCAATGATATATGTATTGTGTATCTAAAAAAAATGTCACAATCTCAGGCTTTATTGTTTTAATCCTTTTATTAGCATTTATTGTTAATCTAATTACTCAGAATAAAGTCAATTCATTCAGAAGTAAAGCGGCACCAAATTCTTTCTGCGAAAGTGTTGGTCTATATTCAGTAGAAGGAGGATGGGTGAATAATTATTTCAATTTAAATTGTGTCAAAAATGCACCCATATGGAATGGGGAAAAAGGCAATAAAGCCAAGTGTTTTACTGCAACCGCACTCTGCTCAAAGTATCCAGGCTGTAATTCAACAGACTGTCTATTAAACATAAATAAAGATACAAAATGTATTAATGAGCCGATAGATATGGAAAAATGCTTAAGTGCAAATGCTGTAACAAGAGCTCAACTGTCTGAATATGAATGTATGTATAACAGTCAAATAGTGACCGACGTATCAAGTCCTTATTATTATTCAGATTCATTAACTCAAACTCTTGGAGCGCAAACACCTGTTAATTCAACCTATAAATGCATAAAGAGTAATGGATTAAATGTTGGTACCCGTTGTATAACCGATAACGCAGGCAATATCATTGCAAATTACAATATGAGTGACGAAACTCACTGCCCTCTGAATGCTCCGCAGATTCTTGTTACAGCCTCACCAACTAATCCAGCAACTACATCATCACCCTCGCAACCGGTGGATACTCAAGCACCCGCTCAACCTCAACAATTAAATTGTGACATAAATAAATTTGGAGACTATAACTGCGGAGTCGAGGGATGGTATATCAACAAGTGTGAAAAGGACTCAAACGGAGTAGTACGAATATGCGGATGTGATCCAGAAAACACCTGGATTACTTATCCCATATTGTACACACCAAAAAGACTTACTGAATGCCCTAGTAATTAGACTCCCCTTCTCCACTTCAAGTAGAGTTCGTAGAGGTATGTTATCCAATATTTAGGTGAAAGTATCAGGTCTTGAGTGGGTACATAGTCAACTTGATAGCCTCCAAAGCCTTCTTTGAAAAGGGATAAACCACCCCAGTTTTTCGGGGTTCTGCCGGGTTGGAGTGTTCCCCAGAAATTATAGTGGGTACAACCGCGCCTTTTTGCCTCCTTGATTGACTCCCATTGAAGGAGATAGGATGTTGGAACCTTACTATGAAGTGTTGCTCCTTGATGGTAAAAGGCGGTTGATTTGGTGTAATCGATGAGGGCGGCGGCAGTCAGTTTCCCGTCTTTTTCATAAGCAAAAAACCAGTTGGCATTCTCGGTCCTATGAAATGCATCATATTCATGTTTCAGATATGAAGGTGAATATGCAGTGAAGTTCTCCCGCGCGGCAGTTCTGTTATAAAGATCTTGGAATTCCCGGAGTGCTTTTTCATCCGTTCTTTTAACCACGGTAACTCCTTCCTTCTCCGCCTTGCGGATGGAATAACGGGTAGTCTTTCGCATCTCCTTAAGGAGCGTATCCTCATCTTTTGATATATCTAAGACCCATAAACGTTCTGCGTGCATGTAGATGGGTGCCGTACGAAATCCAAGGATGGTAAACGTTTCACGATGCTCTTTACTGTCTTGAAAGATAGGAGCCATGCGGATAAAGGAAAAGTCTTCACGTTTGGCGATATCAATCAAGTATTTCTTCAATTCATCAATGATATTTTTAGTCTGGATTCCCGCCTCCGCGGGAATGACAAAAATTGGCCCGTGCGGGATAAAGAGCATGTTTCCCCGTTTGGCTTTGATTTTGATTACCTGACAAATCGCAATGATGTTACTTATAGATTGGATTCCCGCCTCCGCGGGAATGACGGAATCATCAGTGATAGCAAGACGTAAAACGCCATAACCAAGCTTGGTTTGAAACTCTCCCCACTCCCATGAATGGAGGAAGGAAGGAGAGCCTGCTTCGTTGAAGAAGGAGGTCCATTCAAATTGTGATGTTATTTCTTTTATCATGATATTGCCTGAGTAATTTTTTGTGCATCTTGGATAGATATCAATGTTGGCAAATTAATTATCTCTTTATTTATTCTCTCTGCCTCCGGGCAAGATCCCATTGTATACCCTACCCTATCAAGTCGCAATTCCTTCGGTGCAATCGGTTGGGAATACCAACTCCCAAGGAAAATATTTCGGTTTGCCAGTTTATACAATATCTCAGTTTTATTTTTTACCAATAGGGGGAAACGGCTGAGGGGTAATTTGAAATTTGAAATTTGAAATTTGAAAGCATACTGTGAACAAATATTAGTTCTCTGACTCAGGGTTATTTCAAACTTATTAAGCTGAATGAGGAGTAGTTTTGCAAGAAAATTGGGATACTTTTTTTCAAGGTATGGGTCGTATTCCCCACTCTTCTCTTGTTTAGATATTTCGGCTGTCATGAGCCCCAGAATAGTAATGATTTTATGAATAACTTTTCCAAGAAATAAATAATTATAGGTACTTTTTATAAGCACGGCAAGAGGTTTATAGCATAATAATTTAAACATCATACTATATGATGGGTACGGAAGACAAGCCTCAGCTTGTTCAAGCTTATGAGTCAAACTTTTGTTTGAGGTGATAAGCGCTCCTCCAAACACTGAAGATAACGCTTTGGAGCGTCCAAAGGACAATGTGAGTACTTGGTTATCACTCAAATTTTGCGTCTGCCAGAAAGCAGGGTTACAGCCATGTGCCAGGTCTTCGATAACGAACAGTTTTTTCTGTATAGCAAGTTGCAAGACCCTATCTCTGTATTTTGGGACCATCCCAAAGGTATGTTGGAGGATGAGTACGCGCGTGTTATCGGTTATTTTTCTTTCCAAATCGCTCAGGTCAAATGAATAAGTCTCCCCCTCTATGTCTGCGTATACAGGCTTCAATTTGTTATGGATGATTGGGAGTACTACAGCTTCACAAGTAAAGCCTTGTACGACCACTTCACTGTTTTGAGGAAGTTTGAGCTCGGCTAGAAGTATTGACAGAGCAGATCTGCCCGATAAAAAAAATATGGATTTTGCTCCAAGAAAATATGATTCTATTCTCTTTTTCACTAAATTCAGCTCATTTCCTCTTTTCCATTTCCAGATGGAAAAGAGAGTTATAAGGCTTGCCATTGCGTCATCTTGAAATTCATTTGGGGCAAAATCTGTTGAAATCATATTTTGACTTGAGCTATAAACTTTTTATCATATTTACCTTCAAATGCAACTACGGTATTCTTCCCGAATTCTTTCAGTAAGGATTCAGATAATCTTGACTCTTTTGAAAAATAATGGACCCAGTGCGGATGAAGAAGATTAAAATCGATATCCGTAGTATACAGGGAAACGTGATGTTGATTGAGTGTTTTGAGTATGCGATCATACGATGATCTTTTTTCAGAACCCAATTCTATGATGCCACGGGTCACAAGGATTTTTCTTTTTTCTTTGCGTTTTCCTAAAACCTGTATGGTATGTATACACCCCTCAACGCTGGTGTTATAGGAATTATCGATGATAACGGATTGTTTTATACCTGCGACTGGTGTTGTCCTTGTTACTTTCTTTTCGAGGTTGGCGATGGCATCAGAGACTATACTCTTACTCATCCCCAATGTTTGCGCAAGCAGAACGCAAGGGGTAATACCCGGTAACGTCTCATTATCACCGTTTTTATAAAAAATGAGGCTGGATTTCACGTTTTTACTTATTTTATTCTTTGGTAGTGAATCTGCATTTACCCAGCCGCATCCGTTTACGGGTAATGCTTCAAGGAGTTCCACTTTTGTCTTTATAATATTCTCTCTTGATCCAAACAGACCCACGTGCTGATTTCCAATGGCAGTAATTATCCCAAATGTTGGTTTGACTAGGTCACAAATTTTCTTTATCTCCCCCACTCGATATGCACCCATCTCGGCAATAAAATATTGAGTATCGGGTTTCAGGTTTTTTAAAATAGATAACGCAACCCCCACATCGGAGTTCATATTTTCGTCCGTTTTGGCAACTTTAAACGTTGTTGATAATATTTCATAGAGATATTCCTTTGTGGTTGTTTTCCCATATGATCCGGTGACACCGATTACCGTCACTTTTGATTGAGATAACAGGATAGACGCTTTTTTTATAATTGACTCACGTTTCAAATGAGCAAAAATTGATGTGATATAAACCCCCACAAGAACACAGATAAAACTCATGATAGGAAACAGAAAAAAAGACACGGGGGCACCCATCCTATCGTCCTTAACCAGCCAACTATGGAGTCCGAGCAGAAGAAGGGAAATGCCCGCAATGAGGATATTCCTTACTGACTTTGCCGGAAAACGCCTGGGTGTTAATATAATATGTACAATACCTTCATCATAGAGCGCCGCAATAAAGCGATCCATACGGTATTCTTTAATCTGAAATACGTAAATTAGGTCCAAAATCTTCCATGACCCGACTATGAAAAATAAGATGGCTATGAGGTTTTGGATCATAAGAATTTAATCATTTCCTGGTAAACAAGACCGGGATATTTTAACGGTAGCCCGTGAGTGACCCCTTCAAATATTTTTAAAGTTGAACCTTCTATCTTTTCATGGAGATCTTGGGCCATGGGTGTCGGCGTATCTTTGTCTGCACTCCCCCAAAGGATAAGGGTCGGCACCTTGACCATGGGTAAAAGATGAGAAATATCTTCAGTAATTATTCTCCTGAAATTTGTTTCAAGTTGAGGATATTTCATGCTGTCGGAGTTTGGATAGAAGAACCGGTAAAGGAATTTTTTCATACTCGTCGGCAAGTGTTTCAAAAGAGGATATCTAGATTTGCCGGGGGCGGTTCTTTTAAATGCGCTATTGCAAAGAATGAGTTTTTTGAAAAGATCTGGTTTAGTTGATGCAAGATATATACCCAGGCTTCCTCCGAATGAATGACCGAAGTAGGTGATATTTCTTAATCCAAGCTGCAGACAGAATTGATTGACAAGAGTGGCATATTCCTGTACCCCCCATGAGGGATCAGGGAGGTCGCTTTTTCCAAATCCGGGAAGGTCCAAAACGATCGTTTCATGACCGGTAAATAGCCTCGCCAGAGGTAAAAGGCTCGCAGAAGACCCGCCCCAACCGTGTACGAATAATAGGGGGGCGCCGGTACCCATTTTGTGATAGTAAATCTTCTTCCCCTCAACATCTAGGAACATGCCTCTATTATACCTCACTACTCATGTCATTGCCAGGAGCCTGGCAACCTGCGAGGTTGCCAAAGGGCGTCTTACTGTAAAACGGCTTGGAGTATCTTTACAAATTCCTGTGGTGATTGGAACTCAAGCTTTTGCCCATCAAGGAAAAAAGTGGGTGTGCCGTTGATCCCCGCCCGCTCTCCACCGGATAAATCCGCATTTACTTTATTCTTTACATTTGCCGACTCCTCATCATTCTTAAATTGGTCAACATTCAGCCCGATTGCTTTTGCTTTTCCCGCAAGGAATCCTTTGGGATCTTTGGTTTTTGCTAAGTTGTCCTGGTCTGAAAATAATACATTTGCCATTTCAAAAAACTTTCCCTGCCGGCTTGCCGCCTCTGCACCATAGGCCATTTCAAGGGCATTTTCATGAATTTGATACAGGGGAAAATGGCGAAATACCAAAGTAATTTGCTTTGGAATTGCAAGATTAGGGCTTCCTGATGCCTCAAAAGTACTCATTATATCATGATATGCCTTACATGCAGGACACTGAAGATCACTATACTCGACCAGTACATGTTTCTTATCAGGGGACCATTTCACATGATCGGATGCCGAAAGAGTCATAACATCCTTATAATCGACAGTCGTGTTGGTTAATTTATATACTCCGAAAAGAAAAAGGAAGAGGAAAACGAGTGATCCTGCGATGATAAGATGAGTCTTGTATTTCATAATGTTGTCATTTTAATAGGTTGATTCCCAAAATGCAATCGAATTGGAAAATGAAACATTGAGTGCCACAATAGACTGTCACAACAAGCTAAATACTAATAATATCATCATTAGCAGACATGATACCAGTCTGCTAGCTCTATTTTGAGGCTTTATACATATTCAGTGTGGAGGGAGCATTTAATTAGATTGTTGTAACAGGCCTTAGTTCAAAACGATAGAAATATCCTTTGTCATTCCCGCGTAGGCGGGAATCCATGGATCCCCGTCTTCACGGGGATGACAAGAAGTATGCATTTACGAATAAAATATTACCTTTCCAACAAAAGCAGGGGGAGCATTATTAGAATCCCGGCAATAAAGCTCACAATCTGAACAAGGTCTTTTATTAGGTTTGAGCCTTTGTGGAGCTCCGGAATGAGGTTGCTTCCGGCAACATATATTAGATTTGCGGAGGCAAAGCAGAGCAGAAACAGGTGTGTTCCTTTCAAATATTGACTTAATATAAGAGAAATAACCGTACCGGCAACCGCCGTGAGCCCGGAGATAAAATTATAGAGCAGTGCCCTTTTACGGCTCAATCCCCCATGTATGAGGACTCCGAAGTCCCCTATTTCATGGGGTATTTCATGAAAAATTACGGCGAGGGTCGTACCAATACCGATAGGAATTCCCGAAAGAAACCCTGCCCCGATTATCAGTCCGTCAATAAAATTGTGCACCCCGTCACCAAACAACACCATGTAGGTGAAGCGTTTCACATGATGATCGGATTCGCAGTCATCGTTATGGCCTGTGTGTTGCCAACAGATCGCCTTTTCGATCATAAATGATGCCACAATCCCAATTAGAAAGTAAAACGAAGCCTGAAGGGTAAAACCATACGCTTTAGATATCTCTGGAAGAAGATGGATGAAGACATCTCCGAGAATAGCGCCCGCCGAAAAGCTTACAAAGTATATGAGTATTTTTTTCAAGAGGCTATCTTTTATGGCTAAGGTAAAGGCACCCAAAAGCGAAAGGGAGCTTACAAATAAGACGCCGATGAGAGCATAGATCCATACGATTGTCATGATCTCATTATATCAAGTTATCCTATATCTTGAAAAGAAGCGACTCCTTGTGTTTTTCGATGTCTATAAAATCGTCGGCTATATCAATAAGTTCATGGTTTGCCGTCTTGCGGAAAGCGACTACTTCGACCAGACACCCGAGGGATTGCTGCAGGTAGTTTACGACGGGTTTAAAGTCGCCGTCACCTGATACCAATATGATTGAGTCTACCTTATGACCGAGCCGTATTGCATCCATCGCAATTCCTAAGTCCCAGTCCCCCTTCTTTGCCCCTCCGTAGAATGTCTGCAATAGTTTTTCCTTTACTTCAAATCCTGCGGAATTGACTGCATCGAAAAAATCATTTTCTTTTTCACTCGGGTCGGCCTTAATAACATAGGCGATAGCCCGTACCAATAGGCGTTTCTGGGCAACCAAGGTAAGCAGGTTTTTATAGTTCACCCGCGATTGATAGAGATTCTTTGCAGAATAGTACAGGTTTTGTACATCGACCAATACCACCACTCGTTGATCTTTATTTCGTACTATCATAGGAGTCCTCCCCACTCAATCAGGACAAATCCTTGGCGATTGAGTTTCTTGAGTTGTTGAGGCTCAGGTAATTTACTTGGTATGGATACAAGCGGTTTATAATCTAAAAATATACGATATACGGTATTTGGAACAGGATCGACTCGCATAGGAATGAATGCATCCATATCACCCGTTTGCAGAAAACTGATCCGGTAATAGGGAGCATTCTTTTCCAGCATTTTGGGGACCCAATAGCCGGTCATATCTGCGACTTCTTTCGTGTTCAATCCTGCATTCAATAACGTCTGTATCATGAAATTTTGCACCTCATTTTTTGCAACCACCGTCCCCGCATCAACTCTTGGATATTCATTGCTCACACTTTTTCCCGACCAGTAGATGTAGGGGTAGTTATTTGTTTGGCATGCAACCCGTGCATATTCCGACCCTGTTTTTATTCCATCAATCTGCGAGCAGTCGGTGTAGGAAGGTTGCAAATCTTTCAAGTTACCCTGCGGATCGGCTGATACAAGCCACCCGTTGTGATATTGTGGAATTTGAGTATCTAACTTTATAGGTGAAACAAAATCTACATGGACCGCCGTCGTCTTCTCGGGATAAAGATAAATGACCGGCTTTCCGCATCCTCCCATAAGTTTTATATCAAACTCCCCCACCACCGCCCATCTCCCCCATGAGTCCTTGAAAAACAGAAGGGGACGTTTTGCCACATACTGGGCAAGCGTCGGTTTTGATTTGCCGTCATTCACACTTTTGTATGACTCATCGTCCTGATTTGTTTTTGCATCATACGCCAACTCATATAAAGGATGCTTCTCATCTTTCAAGGTAAAAAGAGGAAGTTCAAAATTGGACGAAACAAGCTCCAAGTCTGTCTCGGCAATATTATCAACGATAAAGGTGCTCATAGTTCCCCCACAAGCACCGGGAAACGCCGCATCATAAGTGTCATAATATTGATTGGAAAGTTGGGCGTCTGCCCGATTAAAACGAAGCCTGGGAAATTTGAGATAATCCGGGGATTGCGGATATTCTTTCAACTTTTTTTGATTGAAAAGCTCAACCTGTTTCTTATACTCAATATCTTTTTGGTCGGCTAGCGGTTTGTCAGCGAGATACTTATCCAGTACTTTTTGTGAAGTAAGAATATATGAATAAGTAAGACCCGTTGAGTCAGCTCCAAATACCTTCGTTGATCCGGAGAGATACTTCACTCGCAGTTGATTCATCTTCTTCTCCTTATCATTCATTCCGTTTGTATTACCCCAATCTACTCCCCCTCCGAAGAATGAGAGAGTTGGAACGGAAGATGTTAAGGCGTATTTTTTTTCAAACTCAGTGATGGGTTTCTCGATGTATATATCATATCCGTTCTTATCTTTTTTTCCGGATTTTATATTTTCAAGCAATACTTTTTCCTCCCGGATTAATGCATACGGACTTTGAAGTGAGACGGTTGCCGGATGTTCAGAATCGAATGCAGCTATAGCTGAAATTTTATTCTTGTCCAAATACATGAAAGGGCTATCCCAATCACTTTCAGGAAACTTCTGACTCTTCTTTTCGGGGTCATCAAGAACAAACATTTTCATATCCTTGGTTGCGAGTATAAATTGCAAGCTCGGTCCGGGTCCCTCAGACGGGCGGATGGCAAGGATACGTTTATACCCTTGATAAGGACCCTTCAGATAGGTTCCCGCCTCATAGTAGACGATGGATTCATTCACCCCATTTTCCACATCGCCCTCAAGAGGTTTGAAAAGTTTGAGATCTTCGATTATCCTCGTCACTTTTCCGGAAAAAAGAGGCTCGACCTTTGCCGCTGATGATTGAGTACTCACGGAAGATGAAGATTGAGAATTGGAGGTAACATTACTTTCAGGTTTTAGAGAACCGGCTGAGCGTGTCCCCAAATAATATGCCCCCCCACCGATTGCGGCAATAAGAACAATGACTAATATAAGGGTTAAAGAGCCAAAACCTTTTTTCATAGATTTATTCTTTCACCTCGACAGAATTGATAAGATAAGACCCCTGTGAAAAAATCCCCACATATCCTTTTGAAAAAGAAGAGTCCTCCACATCTTTGAATGGAATATATTGCTGATTATTTATTGAAAAAGAAGGAATTATTTTGTCCCCTTTTTTCTCAATACGCAACCACAAGTAGGCTTCCTTTTCAAATATATTACTTTTTAATGTATCTTGGGCGATAACAATCTCTTTTCCACCCGCTTTTTTGTATAGCCGCCATGTATTCATTTGCGTTCCCTCAATTGCAAAGAAATATCCTTCATCAAGCTTCCTATTTGTTTGAAATGACAAACCAAACGTGCCGAATTTCTTCGGTGCAAAAGACGCGGTGTAGGAAAAGTCATTCTTTTCAACTATTTTATTGAAAAGGATCTGGGACAGAAGGGGGGAACCCAGATGGAGAAATGTCTTTTTCCCGACCGTCTTCAGATTAATAAACTCTTTCGGATATAAGAGAAAATCTGCCTTACCCTTCATGGATTGCTGTGTCCAGATGCGGTCAAGTGCAATCTGTGCCGTCTCCCTTTTTTTGGCAGTTAACTCAACCGATGTTTCTTCAATCTGTTTCCAATCAAATTTGTTTTGTTTAAAACCCTTTATGGGTAAGGTGAGAAGATTCCAGCCCTGCTTGAGGGGTGGGACCGCAAAAGTTGCTTTATTTTTATCTTTTGTTTGAAAGCCGATCACGAGGGAGTCGATTTTCTGTATCATTTCCTCAGTGTCAATATTGACATAGGTAAAAATGGTATCAAAAGGTGCTAAGTTGAGTGATTTGCTTAATGTGATAACGTTCGGTTTTCCCTGAGTAAAAATATTCATCCCCGTCTCGCCATCAAAGGTCCTTCCCGAGTCGCGGGTAAAGTTACCCCTCCAGTTTTCCCCCTCCTCAAATCCTGCAATTTCAAGAGTCGGCGTATCTTTATACCGTTCCAGAAAATTAATATTGAAAGTCGTCTTCCGCTCTTTATTTTGAAGATTTTTCAGTACAAAAGCCAAAAGAAGGAAAAGAAATACCAGCACCAGATAAGAACCATATTTTTTGAAGAAGGAATGGTATTTTGTTTTCATAACATACGCGATAATTTATTATATACTATTTCTAGTATGAAAAATGAAAGAGGATCAGCAGTAATCATCATTGTAGCCCTTGTGATCGTAATTCTTCTGGGAGTTGCGGTCGCGGGCATGTTATTCTTCAAAAGTTCTCCTCAAACTCCATCAACACCTAAACAAGGAGGAGGATTAACAGAGACGAAACTGAAAGGAGATATTAACCGTGATGGAAAGATAGATGCGGAAGATGCGGATTTGGTCCGCAAAGCCTCACCCTGCAATCATGCATTTGCATGTTGGAATAAAGTCGTCGGCAAAACCAAAGACGGAGATAACCCCATCTATGCTTCAGATCTTGATTTAAATCATGACGACAACGTGAACGAGCTTGACATCAGTGCCATGAGCTCCGAATAATTAGACGAAAGTCAAAGCGGTTCCCGTCTTATTTGCTCTTCCTGTTCTTCCAATTCGGTGAATATAATCTTCGTATGTTGCCGGTGGATCATAGTTGATCACGTGGGTAACATCGTGTATATCCAGTCCGCGTGCGGCTACGTCGGTTGCAATCATGACATTTACCACATCATCTTTAAACATGCGGATGGCCTGTTGACGTTTGACCTGCGGTTTGTCTCCATGGATGGAGGTGACTTTAAATCCTTTTCTGAAAAGTTCCTGTCCTAAGCGTTCGACTCCAAATTTTGTTCTACCGAACACGAGTACCTTTTTGAACTCTGCTTTTTTGAGAAGATCATCAAGTACCTGTATTTTCGTTTTTCCCATATCGACCTTGACTACATCCTGTTTGATGTGGCTAACCGTTTCCTGAGTCTTTACGGAAATAGTTACCGGATTGGTGACAAAGGTCTGAATGATTCTATTTATTTCCGGCGATACGGTTGCTGAGAAGAAAAGTGACTGACGTTTGGCGGGAAGAAATGAAATGATGTGTTTGACATCATTGATAAATCCCATATCTAACATCTGGTCAACTTCGTCTAACACAATCATTGAAAATACTGAAAGATTGAGTATTCTTCGTTCTATCAAATCCTTAAGTCTTCCCGGGGTCCCGATGACCACATGAGGATTGCGTCTCAAATCATAGATTTGGTTCCTCATGGAAGATTGACCAATACAGAACGTGCTATTGAGTCTGATTCCCTGAGTAAATCTGCGAAGTTCCTCTTGTATTTGTAGAGCTAATTCGCGAGTGGGAGTGATGATAAGAGTTTTATAATTTGGGTTTTCGATGACGTGTTGGATGATAGGAATCAAAAAAGCAGCCGTCTTTCCGGTTCCGGTGTTAGCAATTCCGATTACATCTTTTCCTTGCAAAATAGAAGGGATTGCCTTTTCCTGGATAGGCATGAGGAGTTTGTATCCCCGGCTCATGATATTATTTTTTAACTTCTGATCAATTAAAAGCGTTTCAATGCTAACTGTGGGCGCAACCACGGGTTGAGCCGGTACCTGAACTGAAGCTTTTCTAATGAAAGATTGGATGGGGACAACGGGTACTCCGCGTCCGCGAAATCCTCCCCTACCTCCGCCAAAACGGCTGGGGCCACCAAAACGGCTTTTGTTACTAAAACGAGCATTACTCACGGGTCGGTGATTAAACATACGAAAAAAGATAAATGGTAAAAAGAAAGAAGAGCCTGTGACATAGGCTCTTATAAATTAAAGAAGAGCCTCACTATTTGAGTAAAAACCCAAATATGTATAAATACAAAACAGTATCTTACAATCTAGATACATTATAACACATTTTTATTATTTATGGGCGGCAAGAACACTTTTTTGATACTCGATCATTGCCATGGTTGATGCAAATTCATTTCTTACGTTTGGATGATCCTTTTGAGCTTGTGCCAAGCGAGCTTGATTTACTCCAGCTTCTTTTTCAATCTGAGAATACATAAGAGCTTGAACTGAAGGATCCAGTCCTTCAGCTACGATATTTGCAAATTCATTCACTAAAGCGGATTTAGTTACTGCTTTATCTGTCTGCAATTCAGCTATGTTTGGGCTAAACCAATGGGCTTGAGAGGGATTAATTGCAATACTGAACTGTCTTGTTTTTGCATTATATAAACAAGAACCGGCCCCTTCTGAAAATCGGACAATCCAAGGGTTTTGTGTTATTTCATCGTCGGCGCCCATCAATTTGATCAATTGTGATAATGGAAAGCCTAAAGTGTCGTGAGTTATCTTTTGGGTAATGATTTTTCGCACTGCATCAGGTGTGGGGAATGGAACGTTAGGATTCCCTGGGGGAAGCGTAACTGCATAAGGTGGCCCATCCCCATCCGATATTACTTGATTCCAGACGGATATGACATTGCTTTTTGAGAATCCAGCGAGCCAGCTTTCTAAGTATTTGGCAACTCCCCCCTTCTGTTCAATTGTACTAATTGCTTCTCGATCTTGAGGGGAAGGATTTTGTTTACTCGACAGAGTTTTTTCTAAAATCCCTTTGTAATAATTAACTACAAAAGAAAAAGATTCCTGCATATATTGCCCTGACTGTGGCGAACCATCCCCGATCATATAAAATTGGGCATCAAATGATACGTTGCTATTGGGTACTTTGAGTTTAATAGGAGATGAAGTTACTCGCGTTTCCGGTGTTACTAGTTTTTCAGGGTAATCAATTCGGTTATCTGAAAAGGGGTCATATCCACCGGTATAAAAACGTGGCTCACCGTTTGGGCCGATGAGAGCAGTGGCCTTATCATTTAAGGCAATTTCAGCGAGACTGGTAGATCGTTTCAAATCAAGTTCCGTGGGGGTGGGCGCTCTTGTGGCAATCGTCTTTGCTTTTAAGTGCGTTGAGGGTGTAACGGGAATATTAGGCGTGGAAGGGGCAGGTGATGCGGAAGGACTTAAACATCCTGTAAGCACCAATGGAGTACCTAATAATAATGAAAGTATAGGTAGAAATGATTGTCTGCGAGTCATTTGAGGACTATTTTCACTCATCCTATATTATATACTATAGGTTAATAAAAGTCAAGATTTGAGGCTGAGCTATTTGTGCCTATATAAGGTATAATGAGCACTATGCGGAAAATTCAACTTACCAAGCAAGGCTACGAGGATTTAGTTCAAGAAGAAAAAAAAATGCAAGCTGACCGGATCCTCGCCGTAAAAGAGCTTCAACGGGCACGGGAAATGGGTGATTTGTCCGAGAATGCCGCCTACCGGGTGGCGCGGTCCCGCCTCTCAGGCATAGACAATAGATTGAGACGGGTAAAGGGAATATTGAAGCGGGCGGTGGTCATACAGGCTCCTCTGAACGGGTTTGCGGATATGGGGTCAAGAGTGGTTATCCACGATGGAGATGAGGAAAGAGAGATAGTTTTAGTTGACGGTTACGAATCGGACTTTATGAAAGGAAAGATTTCGGTCTACTCCCCTATCGGGAAAGCATTGAGAGGGAAAAGGGAGGGGGTTAAGGTAACGGTCATTACCCCGACGGGACAGGTTACATATACTATTTCTAGCCTTACTTAATATATTAAAATTGCAAAACGCTTTTTTATGCCGCCTCACCCTCTGTTTGGGGGCCCAGGCGATTGCATAAAAAATCATTTTTGCAATTTACTCGACAAAAAAAGCATGAATCTTGAATCTGCTCATTTTCTTTTTCGAATTACCTCATCGAACTGTATGTTGCGACGGAGCTTTTCAGAAGGTCGGGACCCTTTAAACGAAATTGTTCATAATCCCCTTCTTTTTAAAGAAATGAAACGTTTGCGAAAAAAGTAAAATACTTTTATGTAGCGTTCAATAAGCAGGTTCAAAATCCATGCGAATAGATATATTGTATCATACTTCTTTCCGTTTTACAACTACATATGAGGCGATCTCCCGATCAAGTGCAAATTGACTGTATTCAATCTGACAAAGGAGTGTAGGAAAGGTCCGGATCAGGCGAACATTCATACCCGGCATCAGTCCTAAAGATATAATCTTTTTCACATGTTCGGTTTTCAAAGTGCAGATATTCACAATCTGCCCCGACTCCCCCAGCTTCATGTGCGAGAGAGGTACCGTCACGGATTTATCATACCCCGTGAGAGGCCACTCGAAGCCACAGCGGGGACACCTTATCAATTTGCACTCCGGCTCAAACGGGCAACCCGAGCAAACGATATCTTTTTCCTTCCACTCAAATTGGTTTCCGCAGAGAGTACACTTCATAGTCGTATATTAAATTGTGTAAATATCATATTTAGTAAAATGCCCACCGTAAAAGATACAGCAACACAAAATACAAAAATGGCAATTCCCATCCATTTTCCTCTCTCCTTAACCATCATCAATCCTGAAGCCACACAGGCCGGAAGAAGCGTCATGGTGATGACGGCTATCGCAAGTTGATTCACCGAAAATATCCCCGCCTTTTGCATATCATACAATCCAGCCGCTCCGTAGTCGCGCCGGAAAAACCCAAAAATATAGGCAACCGCGGTGCGGGGGGGGAGGCCCATGAGTATCATGGGATATCTTAGACCATCTACAAGAATTTTAAAAATACCTAAGAGTTGCCCCAACCATAAAAGAAAACTGGCCAGGATAAAAAGCGGAAACACTTCCTGGATATACCAAGCCATCCGGGCATAGGTCTTGATGAGGATATTGGAGAGAGTGGGTAGCCGGAGGGGAGGTATTTCCATGAAAAAGAGCGGTGCATTTCCCGGCAGGAGTCGCGCTCCCAGGTAGCCGACCAGTAAAAAAATTCCTGTAATCACAAAACACCAGAGGAGAAGCGCGTTTGGATAGGCTACAAGAAGAGTAAACAAAACCCCCAGTTGTGCAGAGCACGGCACTGCGAGTGCCAAAAGGATGGTTGCCATAACACGCTCTCTTTTTGTAGGAAGTGTTCGGGTAACCATGGTGGCCATCGTGGTACACCCTAGTCCCAAGACCATGGGGATGACCGACCGACCTGAAAGTCCTATCTTTTTAAATAATCGATCTATGAGCATCGCAAGACGCGGTAGATATCCCGAATCTTCAATAATTGCAAATACAAAGAAAAAAGTACTTACGATGGGAAGAATGATGGCAATCGCATAACGCAGTCCCAATGTGAGGATCCCAAACTCCCCTACCAATAAGTCCTGCAACAGGGTCCAGGGAACAATCTGTGTAACTGTTTTATAAAAAAATGGATTAAGGTAAGCTTTAAAAATATTATTTTCAATAAAATCAACCGCAATTCCCGCACCAAACTTGCCTACGATGAGATAGAGTCCCACATACATTACCAATAAGAGAAAAGGAATTCCGGTTAAGGGATGGACCATAAGATTGCTTAACTTGTCACTCCATGTTTTCCTTTGAGGTTTCGTGTGAGAGATTACTTTTTTAACCATTTCAATTACATTCTGTTGTCTGGTAAGGGCGACTTTATATAAAAGGTGCGGATCGTTTTCGATGCGGGGATCGTAAGTCACTGAGTATTTTTGAGATGATGCGCCACGAGGCGCGGCAATAGCACTTTTCACTTCATCCACCCCTTTTCCGGTGGTTGCGGTAGTTGCGATGACGGGAATATGAAGCAGTTTTTGCAGTTTTGTAATATCAATCAACAGCCCGTATTTTTTTAATTCATCACTCATGTTAAGGACGAGAATCACGGGCAACCCCACATCGATAAGCTGTAAGGTAAACGGGAGCAATCTTTTAATATTTTTGGCATCAATCACATGGATTACCACATAGGGCGAGGTGGTAAATAAAATACTCGCGGAAATCTTTTCTTCTTTTGACAGCGAAGTTAAAGAATACATGCCGGGAGTGTCAATCACCTCAAATTTATTTCCCAAAATGTGTGTAGTCGTTTTTGAAATGCCGACGGTAGTCCCCGGATAGTTGGATACGGTCACATAACTATCCGTCAGACTGTTAAAAAGGGCGCTTTTTCCCACATTGGGAGGCCCAACGAGGACAATTTGTTTTATTTTTGAAGGAGAAAAAGCAATCTCGGTTTTACAACAGTCGGCCGGGAGTATCTTCATACGATATTTGATTTTATTTTTTTTAATTTTGCAACAAAGAAGCCTTCTATAGTACTTGAGGGAAGAACGTAACCATTTGTCAGAGAGAGATTCTGCAACTCTATTTTTTCAAAAATAATATTGTCTTTTTCTTTTTCAAGAATCCAATCGATTACTTCTTCATTTTCCTCGGGTGAAAGGGTACATGTCGAGTATACGATGGTTCCGCCAACTTTTGTGGCGCTTACCGCGGAGCGGAGCATCCAGCGTTGTAATTTGCTTAAGTTCCTTACCTTTTTTAGAGACCAATGAGAATATGTTTTCGGATCGGTGGCGTCGAACTTTCCCTCCATCGAACAAGGAGCATCAAGCAAAACTTTATCAAAGTATTCAGGGTATTTGGTCCAGAGTGACTGGCCAGGAAAGCGTGAGGTTATCGTGTTTGTGACGCCTTGATTTGCAAGGACCGACTTCAGCCGATATATCCTATTTGAATCAATATCGTTGGCGAGTATTTCACCTTCATTCTTCATCATCATAGCCATTTGGGTAGTCTTACTTCCCGGAGCCGCAGACATATCAAGAACCCTTTCCCCACTTTGCGGATTGAGAACTAATGCGGGAAGCATACTGGAAAGGGATTGAATATATATTTTTCCGTCTTTATAAAGATGTGTTTCGGTTATTTTTTTGGAGGTTGCGGTTGGCAATAAAAAGGCATCTTGATACCACGAAATTTTTTCATAAGGAATCGCCAAATCATCAAGTTGTTTTGTTACATTCTGCACCATCGTCTTGATTGTGTTTACGCGAATGGAAACGGGTTTTTTACAAAAAATATACGTGATAGTATCTTTTGTAATTGTTGAGTAGCGCGAGGTGATGCGCTTGATAAAAACTTCGGGAATGCTTTCCATGGAGTATATTGTACACAAAAAAAGCAGGAGCATTTGCGCTCCTGCTTTAGCCTTATAAAGAAATTACTTCTTTCCAAATATTGATCCCCATAGATTCTGCCATCTGGTTGCAACCGATTGGCGGAATGTTGCCAACTGTTCAAAGTTGCTTTTTCTCAAACTCTGACGTTCTGCTCTATTCGATTCCATCAACTTTTTTCGGTCTGCTTTGATTGAGGGAATCAAGGTGAGTTGTTCTTCGGGAGTTTTTCCCTTCAGCAATTCCTTTGTATCATCACGAAACTTTTCTCTTTCCATCTTGTTCTCGTTGCGAAGTTTGTTTCGCTCTTCTTTATTTTCTTTCCTAATGCCTTCTCGTTCGGTCTTAATTTCCTTGCGAAATTCTTTCACACCGTCTTTCCACTTTTTACCTGGAGCACCCGAAGGTGAAGCTTCTTCTGCATGTACAAATAGAGGAATGGATAACAGGGTTGCGGCTAATACCGCGATCATAAGAGTTTTTTTCATACTCGTAAAATAAAATTATTAAAGACTATCAACTATGTATATGCGAAGAATTGGAAAAAAGTTTCAAAAAGTGATATAATCACATCAATGGAGAAAGAACTTTGGGATCCAACCGCTAGAAAAATTATAGAAAGACCATATCCCCTTACTCCTCCACCGAAAGATTCAAAAATAGATCCTTACGCAACAAGGCCAAGGGCACCTGGAAAACCATTAAAGCCTACTCGAGGGCCAAGACGATCTCGTTAACCTTACTTCATCTCCAAACTCCCCCACAGTACTCGTGAGGCGAAGGATTTGTATGGGGACCATTTTTTAACGATTTTTTCAACTTGTTTTTTAGTAGGTTCTTTTTTAAATCCGTATATTTTCATCAATCCTTTTTTCAATCCCAGATCCCCATATGAAAATATATCTTGTCTTCCCAGAGTGAAAATGAGAAACATTTCTGCAGTCCAGCGGCCGATGCCTTTGACTTTCGTCAGTTCTATTATTACTTCTTCATCGGGAAGTGAATCTAACTGTAATAGTCGTAAACCTTCGTTTTGAACTGCCTCGGCAAGGTGGTGAACATAACGGGCCTTAGCATTGGACATACCTACTGCACGCATTTTCTCATGAGGGATTGTAAGAATGTTTGAGGGTTGGATTTTTCCATCAGGGAATAATTTTTCAAATCTTCCAAATATCGTCTCCGCCGCTTTTCCTGAAAGCTGTTGGCCGACTATGTCCCGGCAAAGCTGATAAAAATATCGTTCCGGTTTTTCTTTTTGAATGACTTCAATCCTTTTTACTTTAAGGGCATACTCGTGGAGAATTGGATCTTTGATTTTAAGATGCTGTAAGGCTTGTTTCATTTTTTTGTAATCCCCTGCGTCTCAGTTATTGAATAAACATCATCATTCTTTTCAATTTTTATATAGGCCGTGTTTTGAATAGTACCCTGAGGCATTTCATTGAACGTTGCAAACTGTAAATGGGCAAGGAGTGAGAGCATGACGTTGGCATGAGAGACGAGTAAAAGGGTTTTCCCTTTATGAGTGTGAGTGATTTCGTCAAATGCTTTCAAAACACGCTTCAATGCTTCTCCAAAAGATTCCATATCCGGCACGACCTTCCAATTCATTTGTTCGACAGCCGAAACAGTATTAAATTTTTCATATGCTAGCCCATGGTGCTCTTTTCCATAAGCTCCAGTTTTGCCCTCAAGTGATCCGAAGTGGCGTTCCCGTATACCTTCATGAAGTGAAACGGGCAGTCCTTTTTTATCCGCAATTATCTGCGCAGTCTTGTGTGCCCGTTTCAAACTTGATGCATAAACATGATGAAGAATTTTAGATTCAAAAATAAGTGAGAGGGCTTGAGCTTGATGGATTCCTTTTTCCGTGAGGGGCGGATCGGCGCCAAAGATATCACCCTGCACATTTCCTTCAGACTCTCCGTGACGGACGATGTATAACGTTGTTTTCATTTTTTTTATTTAAACACTTCTGCCATCATGCAACGGGCGCTTCCTCCCCCGACTTGCTCGATAGTGGGAATATCGGCAATTATTAATTCGCCATTTTTTGAAAGAGTATTTTTATTCTCTTGAGTAAATGCAGAATGGGCAGTTTTGGACATGACAATCATTGGCTTTCCTTCATTTGATACAAGTTGCAGAACATTTCCGCAGTATTGATGTATTTGAGCAACCGATATTTTCACGATTTCTTTTTTCAGAAATTTGAGTTTTTGTTCAACGCTCTTTCGTTCTGTTGCATCAGGAATAGATTCAAGACATACGACTGCAAACTCTTTTCCCATATTCATGGCAATATTAGTGTGGTACACCGGGAATTTACTTGAGTCTATAGCATGAAAAAAAATTCCTTCATATCCCATCATGCGGCACCATGCACCAAACTCATGTTTATCCGTACGGACCGACGCCATGGCAAAGGCCACTTTATGTTCCCGGTCCAATACCATACTTCCGGTTCCTTCAAGAATATGGCCTTCTTTTTCATGAGAGGTGATATCAAATAATTTTGAAACAGAAATATTATTGTCAGTGAGTAGTTGTTTTAATTCTTGAGTTTGCCTTTCAAGTCTTCGATTGTGGGCCAACATCGGGTAAACGATCAGAATTCCTCCTGCATGGTGCGAAAACCAATTATTTGGGTAGACTGCGTCGGGTGTAATCGCATCCTTACGACTTGGTAGCGTCAAGACAGTTATTCCTTTCGAACGAAGTAAAGCAACCATATTTTCAAATTCGCGCATGGCTCTTTTTTGCACTTCTTGCGCGGAGATATCAAGTTTATGTTGAAAGTTATTCGATTCCGCCGTCTGGGGATTAAATCCAAATTGATCGGGTGAAATCATGACGACAGTATCGGTGAGTTGGGGTGAGGACATAAGGGTATATTATAATCAATTTTATCCGCTTATATTTCCAAATCCAATACTTCATCAATCCTTACCTGCGCCACAAATTCAGGGACGTGGGAGACGAGGATCATCATCCCTTGGTAAGCGCTGAGTGCCTCAGCTATTCGGGGAAGATGACGGAAGTTGATGTGGTTGGTCGGCTCATCGAGGATGAGGAGGCCCGGCCGTTGCAGTACTAATTGTGCAAATGCCACGAGCCCCTTTTGTCCCTCAGACAGAGAACCGATTTTTGAATGGATATGTTCATGGGTTATCAGAAATCCTGACGCGACGGAGCGGATATGTTGCTCGTTTATTATTCCTTCAGACTCCTTAACTGCTTTTATAAAAGATTCATATACGGTGTCGTTAAAATCAAGCGTCGAAAAATCCTGACGGTAATAACCGATACGAATCCCCGGAGATAAAGTTACTCCCGGTGCAGTCCCCCGAGCAAGAGATTCGAGCAAGTTACTTTTTCCGATTCCGTTGGGTCCTTTGATAAGGAGGTGTTTATTTTTCACAAGAAATATGCGTGCTGTTTTTGAAATTTCCACATGGTCCTGTATGATCGTGAAAGACGATATCTTCATGTCCTCATTCACCAACCCTTCTTGTGTAGGGATTATAAAAGGGCGGATTGTTTTATCCTCGCGGCGGACCGCAACTTTTTCACTCTCCATCTTTTCCGCTTTTTCCCTCATTTTTTTAGCAACCAGCCGCATCTTTCCCCCTTTATTTGCGAAGAAGTTTGACCGGGCTTTATTCTCCTGAATCCCCCGCTCCATCTGGGCATTTTGCCTCTGCTCCCGCTCGATGCGGACCGCAATTTGCTCAATCACGTCATTATAGTCACCGGCATACTGCTCAATTTTTTTCGTAAAATTATCCAGATATAAAACTCCCTCAGTAAAGGCATTCAGGAACTCCGCGTCATGGGAAATAACCACGACACTTTTTTTATAATTCATGAGGAAGTTGGTAAGGTGTGCGATGCCGGTGTGATCAAGATTATTCGTAGGTTCATCAAGTAAGAGGAGATCCGGGTCCTGGATGAGAGCGGATGCTAGAAGCAAGCGGGCTTGTTGCCCACCCGAAAAAGATTTAATTATTTTGTCTAAGGGTGCCTTCAAATTTACGACGGCTAAGACAGTGCTCAACTTGCGCTGTAATTCGTGTAGCTCAACTCCTCCGAGCCATTTTTGAAAATATTCCTCCACCGTCAAAGTCATATCAGAAGGCGCAATGACTTGGTGGGCTGTTGCCACCACGAGTCGTTTGTCGACTGAAATATCCCCCGAAGTGGGTTCGAGCACCCGTGTAATAAGTTTGAAAAGGGTGCTTTTGCCCGCCCCATTTTGGCCCATAAGAGCAACCTTCATGCCACGGCGGACAGAGAAGCTAACTTCGTCGAGAATGGTTTTGTCATGCCCAAAGTCAAAGGAGACTTGAGAAAACTTTATGATCGTTTCCAGAAGTACTATTTTACCACAACTGAGGCCAATTTAGAGGTCCAAATCACGAGCGCATTGACTAATCTCTCAATCTTATCTGCAGAGTGAACATCAATAAGACTTCCTTCCTTATCAAATTTATCCATGCCGAGAGGAATCATAACCTCGGGTTTGTTTAAAGGATACATATCAACCTGAACACATATTTGCCGCAGGTGATATTGGGCTCTTCCTGTCCCCATCATTCCTGTCGAAACCCCCATAATCCCAACAGGTTTGCCATATAATACTGCTTTTCCATAAGGGCGGGAACCCCATTCAATGGCATTCTTGAGAACTGCCGAGACCGAATAGTTATATTCCGGCATGGCAAAAAGGATGCCGTCTGCGGATTGAATCTTTTCCCGGAACTTGGCTACACTTTCGGGCAGATTCAGCTCAAGGTCTTGATTAAAAAAAGGCATATCCCCAATCTCCACAATTTCAAACTCCACATCTGGTGGAAAGAATTTCCTTGATGCATTCAAAGCCTTTCTATTTAAGGATTCTTTCCTAAGGCTCCCACAAATTCCCACAATTTTTAGCTTTTTATCCATATTGTCATTATAACAGTATCTACCAAAGTTTCTCAGTTGGGATAGATACTTCTTTCTCCGGTTGGGCAAGAACTTTTTTCATAAAATTATCTGAGGATTCTTGATAAAAAATTATTTGCCCATCTTTATTCGTAATTCTTTCCGTCCCTTTTGCATACACAAATCGTTGAGTTGAATTTTCCTCAATTTGAAATCCACATTTTGCATAAAATCCCTTATTTTTTGGCATGCAAAAACCAAACGCTGTTTTATTGTGGGCTAAAGCATATTTTCTCATTGCCTCCACAACTTGTCTGCCATGTCCTTTGCCCTTTTCATTTGCCACTACATTTAAAACACCAAAAAAAGAAAATTCTTCCCCTTCAAAGCTCACTGGTTTCACTTCCCACAATGCTCCCATTGAAAGTATTTTATTTTCTTGTTTAAGAAGAAAGAATAATCTATCAGGAGATTGGTCTGCAATTTGAAACGGCACTTTAAACTCTCGAAAAATTGCATCTTTTATTTGAGCTAATTCATCTATGCTTAATTCCGAACCTTTTTTAAGAAATATTTCCATTCATGTATTATAGCCGAGCAGGTTATGATGTGTGTGAACAAAAGCTACTTTAAAAAACTTGATGCGGTGATAATGAAAAATATTCCGAGTGAGTTAAGTACAAAAGAAAGAATGATAAATTGATACGTTTTCAACTTTGATATACCCATAAGACTAACTCCTAATTCATCAGGAAGCGGTGACGCAATGATGAGCGCTCCTATGACAGGCAGTGTCCAACTAAAATATTTTGTATGAATAAGATGAGATATTCTTTCGCCGCCAAAATAATGGAAAAAATGTTTGATTTCTTCCATCAAACCCTTACCCCTTATAAATTGAAAAATAGTTAAATCTCCCAGAACAGCTCCGAGACCTGCAATAATACCTATCTCGATTGGATGGAGAGTGGATGTAAGAATAATGAGAAGAACGGTCCCGATAGAAACAGTAAAAGTTGACACGAATAATATTCCGCCAATAAAAGCACCTACATATCCGTAATTTCCCAAGTGAACTAACACATCTCGAAAGGACTGATTTTGCAAAAGAAGTATTGCAATGACAATACTGATGAATAAATAAGTGAGATTTTTATAGTGATAACGATGCCATTTTTTCTTCATCAAATCCATTTTTTAAGTATAACAGAAGTTGAAATACGGTAGGAATACAACGAGACGCTCATAAATTTGATATACTTGGAATGCGATAAAATAAGAGGAGAAGTCGCATAGTGGCCTAGTGCGTACGCCTGGAAAGCGTATATAGACGAAAGTCTATCGAGGGTTCGACTCCCTCCTTCTCCGCACCAAATTTATGACATACTCATCCCCCTTTCAAACCCCTTGGTATCTGCAAACGTTTGCCAATAATTTTATTCAAAAAGATTATCCCATCGACATGTCATTTCCTTTTGAAAAAGTGGGGACGACCCTCATTTTCTTAGGGATGAGAAAAGTGATGGGAAAAGAGGAAGTAACTGATTATGGAGACGCAGATATTGATCCGGCATTATTATCACAAAAAGCAAAAGAGCTGGGGTGTCATGAAATCGTGTTGGATTATGTTCGTGAGGACAGTCGTTATTATTCATATTTTAGGTCTCAAGAAAATGTATCGATACATTTACAGGAAGTAGCTCCGTTTATCGAGCTACCTCAAACATGGGATGCTTATTTGGAAACGCTTGACCGCGTAGAGCGGAAAGAGTTAAAACGCAAGTTAAAACGCCTTGAGACGGTCCCCTACTCCTTTGAAGTTTTCCCCTCAAGTAGCGATGCGGCTTTTTCAGAACTTATTAAACTCCATAAACTTTCAAACACTCATAAAGATACTTTTATGTCACCGGAGATGGAGAACTTTTTTCACGAATTAGCACGGGTTCCAAAGACTGAATGGCAGATGTCGACAGCCACTTTAAAAATAGAAAATAAATATTCGGCGGCAATATTATTCTTTGAGAACGCCACCATTGCCATGCTTTATAACTCGGGGTATGATCCCGCATATAAGTATTACAGTAATGGTCTCATGCTTCATGCGCTTCTCATCAAACGAAACATTGAAAAAGGATTTAAGGTGCACGATTTTTTGCGGGGGAAGGAAAGGTATAAATATGATCTGGGAGCAAAAGATCTAAACTTATACAGAATCAGTATAACTTTATGATTTTATTTTGGTAAAATAATGTTATGAAAAAAAGAAAAATCATGGGGATTTTTGCCCATCCTGACGATGACACATTTGGACCGGGAGGAACTTTTGCCAAATATGCAAAAGCGGGTCATGATGTACACATTCTTACCGCAACCTCGGGTCAAGCCGGCCGTGCCGCTGGTCTTCCCATTCAAACAACCCTCGGCGAGCATAGAAAAAAAGAATTAAAAGATGCATTTTCCATCATGGGAGTACAGTATTCTCGTCTCCTTGATTTTTATGATGGTACCCTTTGTGAACACCAAATCCCTCTCTTACAACACTTTATACTTGAGGAGGTTCAAAAGTTTCAACCCGATGTCATCATCATCTATGAACGCAACGGAATATCACTCCACTTGGATCATATTGCAGTCACTAAATCAGTTATTACTTTATATGATGCCGGAAAGATAGCGGTGCCAAAAATATATTACTTTGGTCTTCCTCACGAAGTCATGAGCTTTTTTGGTCGCGAAGGTGGGTTGGGGAATGAAAAAAGAGCAATTATTGACATAAAAGATTTTCTTGATCTAAAAATAAAAGCGATGAAATCCCATCTTTCTCAGGAAAAGGATTGGAAGATGATCATCGAGCGTGGTGAAGTGCTCAAAAAGCAAAAGAAGGAGTATGTAGATCATGAATACTTCCAACTCGCAAGGACTTCTTTAACAAACCTGGCATTCCCGGAAAGCGACCTACTGGCTGGAATATAATGATATAATTATTCAGTCAAAACCTTCCAAGAGCCGGGGTGGTGAAATGGCATACACGCAGGTTTTAGGAACCTGTGCCGTAAGGCGTGGAGGTTCAAGTCCTCTCCCCGGCACCGTAAAATTTCTTAATAAATTTTACGGTGTAAACACCTTCTTGTTTTTTTTCCCAACGTCGTTTAATATAAAGACATGAAACTTAAAGAAGCAATTCTTCGTTTTTTGGAACACTGTAATATCGATCTAAATCTCTCTGATAAGACGATAAAAATGTATGCGTATTATCTCAATTTTTTTGAGGGATGGGTTTTCCAAAAAAATAATAAAGCAGATCTTGACGTAGAGGATATTGACGAAACATTGGTTCGAAACTTTCGTTTATATTTATCGATCAATTACCGAAATCCTTATAAGGGCAATCTCAAAAGGCAGACACAGGGATATTTTCTTGTAGCCATACGATCGCTCCTTCGTTATTTGATTAAACAAAAACTCAACGTACTTTCTCCCGATATGATAGAGTTGGGCAAGCTGGGAGACCGAAAGATTAACTTTTTAAATGAATCACAGCTTGAGAGATTATTTCGAAGCGTAGATACAACAGACGAACGCGGAGTAAGGGACATGACAATACTTGAAGTGCTATTCTCGACAGGATTACGCGTGTCAGAATTGGCAGGCCTTAACAGAGAAAGCCTGAGTCTACAGACGAATGAGTTTAATGTGTTTGGAAAAGGGAGGAAAAATCGAGTGGTGTTTTTGACGAAGAAAGCCATAGAATGGCTCAAAAAATATCTATCCTTGCGAAAAGATAACTATGCGCCTCTCTTCATCCACTATTCAGGGCCAAAAGAGTCACCTGAACTTTCGGTAGAAAAGGGTCGTCTATCCGTGCGGTCAATAGAACGCTTGGTCGATAAGTATCGGAAAAAAGCAGGATTACTAGATAAGATTGGTCCGCATGCCCTCAGGCACAGCTTTGCAACTAATTTACTCTCTCGAGGCGCAGATTTGCGCAGTGTTCAAGCGATGTTGGGACACAAAAATCTCGCAACGACCCAGATATACACCCACGTAACTGATGCAGGATTACGTGAAGTGCATGAAAAGTTTCATTCGGGGAATAAATAATTTAGAGTCATTTCGAACGAGTTATATTATAGTGAGAAATCCAGAGCGTAGCGCTTCGCTAGATTTCTCGCTACGCTCGAAATGACATAAATATGTATGTTAAATATTTTAAATAGACATAAAATCAAAATAATTCTTTGGACATTGATACTCCTTTACATCGGTTATTTTTCATACTTCACCATACTGCGCTATAAAACATTATATTCATCTTATTTTGATCTGGGCATCATGCACCAGACGGTTTATAACACGTATCAGGCGATCAAACGACATGATATGAGTCGGTTTCTCGAACTGACCAATCCCTTTGGTCCTGAACAAATCAAACGTATGGCAATTCATAATGACATTCTCCTTGCATTCATGGCACCTTTTTATTTTATTTATTCGGGGCCGGAAACTCTGCTGGTAATCCAAACCGTAGTACTTGCCCTTGGTGCATGGGCAGTTTTTTTGATTGCGAAACAGGTGTTTGAAAAAGAGAAAAAAAGAAATCTCATGGGGCTTATATTTGTAACTGCGTATCTTTTATATCCCCCGATGCAACGGGCAAATATATTTGAATTCCACGCAGTGACGCTTGCCACGACCACCCTTCTTTTCATGTTTTATTTCTGGCTGATAAAAAAATATAAGTGGAGTTTTCTTTTTTTTATTTTATCCATCATTGCAAAAGAACAGGTAGCACTTACGACTTTGTTTTTTGGATTATTCACACTCTTTGAAAGTTGGAAAAGTAATAAAATCTTCCGATTTTCGTTGCTCATTATAATTACAAGTATTATCTGGTTTGCCGCCTCCATGCTCATCATCATCCCTTATTTCCGCGGGAGCAATCATTTTGCCCTTAATTATTATGCGGACTTTGGTGATTCACCGATGCGGATAATTCTCGGAATATTGGATAAACCGTGGAGCATCGGGAAATATATATTTAATTTAGACACCCTCCGATATTTTTTCTTATTGTTGGGACCTACGGCTTTTTTGTCACTTCTTTCTCCGCTTCATTTGTTCATCGCGCTTCCTGAGTTTGGGATAAACCTGCTTTCCAACAATTGGAATATGCGGAACATTGTGTTTCATTACACTTCGGTTATTCAGCCGTTTGTATTTATCGCGGCCATTTACGGAACAAAAAAATTTAGTCAAAGACGATTAATTATAGTAGGGATCATAATTCTTATTTTCTCGCTTCTTTTTTCCTATTTTATCGGTCCCCTTCCCTACTCAAGAGCGCGCGAAGTACACCCTTTTCTCTACCCTCAAAAAGAACGCACCGACACAGCGTTTTGGCAAAATTTATTAAAAAATAAAAAATTAAAAGTGTCTGCAACCGGACAGCTAGCACCATTTTTCTCATCGCGGAGATTTTTTTATGTATTTTCGAAGAATTATAACCTGGCAGACTATGTTGTATTGAGTCTCAATGAAATATATAATTATCCTGATAAAGACACTCTCATTCCCGTGTATGAGAAGTTGCAAAAAGATAAGAGGTACCGTTTTATTTATAAGAATGAAAATATGGAGGTATATAAGAAGTTATAAAGTGACAAGTTATAAAGTTCATAAAGTATGCTATCAATAATTATTCCCTTCTATAATGAGGAAAAAAATGTTTCTTTACTGCACAATGAACTTATTTCCGTCTTGGAAAATCATAAATATGAGTATGAAATTATATTTATTGATGACGGGTCGATAGATCAGAGCAAACAGGAAATTGAAAGTATTAAAAAGAGTGATTCTCACGTCGTTTTATTCCATCATCGAAAACGTTTTGGAAAAGGCCCGGCTTTGCAAACAGGGCTTGATGGGGCAAAGGGCGACATCATCATCTTCATGGATGGAGACCTTCAGGATGACCCCCACGACCTACCAGCATTCATCAAGAAGATAGATGAGGGGTATGATTTTGTGAACGGGATACGAGTAGATCGTAAGGATAACATCATAATCAAAGCTTATTCCCAAATTGCCAAAATATTTTTAAACATATTTCTCCGCTCACCTTTAACTGATATCAATTGCGGATTTAAGGCATTCAGAAAAGAAGTATTAGATGAGATTGTGTTATATGGCAACAGCTTTCGATTCTTTCCCCTTGCCGCCCACTACAAAGGATTTAAAGTGACTGAAATACCGGTTCACAACCGGGTACGAAAGTATGGCAAATCGAAATTTGGAATAAGTAAATTACTCACCGGTATTTTTGATACCGTTACTGCACACTTTCTTTATCGTTTCGCGGAAAAACCCCTCCATTTTTTCGGTGCATGGGGTCTGCTTTTCTTCGGTACGGGTTTCATCATCACTTTTTATCTGGCTTTTGAGCGAATCTTTTTTAATATGCCTTTATATCGACGCCCCTTACTGCAACTGGGAATACTTCTCATCACCATTGGTATTCAGATTGCGATGACGGGAATACTCGGAGAGTTAATAGTGTACGTACATAAGAAAAAATCATGAACCCCGTGCTTGCCCTCATCATTGCCAACCTCATCTGGGGTGCGGCCGCCCCAATCTTCAAACTTGCCCTTCAAAATATTCCTCCGTTTACCCTGGCATTCACCCGCTTCTTTTTTGCAGCTCTTCTCTTCATCCACGTCGCATTCCAGCATTGGCAAAAATTGAATCGCCGTCAATTGATTGAGATATTGGTCGGGTCCTTTTTTGCCATTACCATCAACATCGGCTTTTTCTTTCTTGCCCTCCCCAAGACCGCAAGTATCAACGCGCCGATCATCGGGTCAGCTCAACCGATCTTTCTCTTTCTTTTATTCATTTTTTTTCTGAAGGAAAAACCCCACAAGAAGGTTTTCTACGGTATTGTCATGTCATTTATCGGAGTCCTTGTCATCATACTTTCCCCACTTTTCATGGATGGTGCCATGTCTGTTGCGGCGAAAGAAAGTGCGGTTGAGGGAAATATATTTCTGGTCATTGCAACCTTTGGAGCGGTTATGAATACGCTCATATTTAAAAAAGTTTTGAAGGAAATAAATTTTTATCAGATTACCCTCATAAGTTTTGTTTTTGGAGCGCTCAATTTTTTTCCCCTCATGTATGGAGAACTGCAACAGTGGTCATTTGCCCAGCTTGATTACCGGGGGTGGATTGGCATCATCTTTGGAGTGGTCTTTTCTTCGGCTATTGCATATGCTCTCTATTTCTATGGATTATCGAAGATGGAGGGTCAGGAAGTGGGTATTTTCAGCTATATTGATCCTGTCATCGCCGTACTTCTTGCCATCCCCCTCCTTCAGGAATATCCTACCGTTTATTTTTATGCGGGGACACTTCTCGTGTTTCTCGGCATAATAATTGCGGAAGGAAGGTTGCAGTGGCACCCATTCCACAAGCTTGGAATGAGAAATTCGAAATTTAAAATTTGAAATTTGAACTATAATCAATAGTATGAAACATAAAATTCTTGTTACCGGAGCTGGAGGATATATCGGGTCAGTTGCTGCTTACTTATTTCTTCAAAATGGATATGAGGTAGTTGCCTTGGATAATCTATGTACGGGATATAAAAGCCCTTTGGATATTTTAAAAGAAAAGTTCAGTGAGAAATTCAGATTTTATGAATCTGATTTGACAAATTCGTCCTCAGTATTTCAAAAAGAGTCTGGAATTGAGGCGGTTGCACACTATGCCGCCTCATGTCTGGTGGATGAGTCCATGAAAAATCCGGGTAAATATTTTTCCAATAATGTTGGGGGGACAAATGCTCTCCTTACCGCCATGACTGACGCGGGAGTGAATAAAATTGTTTTTTCCTCGACGTGTGCGGTATATGGCGAGGCGCAATATATGCCTATTGATGAAAAGCACCCCTTATCCCCCACTACCCCATACGGGGCATCAAAAAAAATGGTGGAAGAAATGATTGCGTGGTACGGGCGTCTCAAGGGATTAAAATATATGATTTTAAGGTACTTTAACGTATGTGGGGCAAGTGATGACGGACTTATTGGCGACTCAAAAAAACCCTCAAGCCTGCTTATGCAAAACGCCGTCCGCGGAGCACTTGGAATAGGGCCGTTTAGCCTAACCTGTCCTGAGGTGGATACTCCTGACAAGACACCCATACGTGATTATGTAAATGTGGTTGATTTAAATGAGGCGCACCTGAAAGGTCTTGAGCACCTTTTCGCAGGTAAAGATAATAATACAATCAATCTGGGAACCGGAACCGGAAACTCGGTTTTGGAAATTGTAAATAAAGTTAAAGATATAACGGGGGCAACCTTTCATATCGGGAAATCAGCACCTCGTGAAGGAGATGATGCAAAAAAAATTGCAAACATCACAAAAGCAAAAGAAGTCCTCGGCTGGGAACCAAAGAGAACAATTGAAGACAGCGTGAAATCATTAACTGCCTGGTATCGGACACATCCTCATGGTTGGGAAAAATAGTATGAAAATCAGAAGAAAAGTTATAGTAAAAAAAGCTCTTCGTATGCTTTCCAAATACAACAGGTGGATAGGTATTGCTGTGGTAGTACTCCTAGGTGTTACCCTAATCTCAGTTCTTAATCCCAAAAAGAAAGAACAGAATAAGAAAAAGCCGGCAGACACCATGGAAGCGCCCTATTATAATAAGCAATCTTTTGAAAGACCTTTATTTTTACCGACCCCCGCAACAAAAGAGGCAACTCTTGAACAGTTTAAAATTCCCATCGTTATGTATCACTATGTAGAGTATGTACAGGACGCGGGAGATCTTATCCGCAAACGACTCGACATCATTCCGAGCACATTTGAAAGACATCTCAAAGACCTGAAAAATGCCGGATATGATACTTATTTTGTCAAAGACGTTCCCGAAATATTAATCGGAAATATTCATTACTCCCCAAAAAGCGTCGTTCTCTCTTTTGACGACGGTTATGAAGATTTTTATACCGTGGTATTTCCTCTTCTCAAAAAATATCACATGCGCGCAACTCTTTATGTCATATATGATTTTATCGGGAGGAAGGGATTTGTTACGAAGGCTCAGATTGAAGAACTTATCAACAGCGACCTTGTTGAAATTGGTTCCCATACTCTTGACCATCTCTATTTAAAAGGCCTCCCTGACAAAGTTGTTGAAAAGCAGATAAAGGAAAGTAAAAAAAAGTTTGAAGAGGATTATCATATAAAGATATTCACTTTTGCATATCCGTACGGAGCGATGAGTCCGTATGCTATACTACAAGTAAAAGAGGCAGGATATACGACCGCGGCATCGGTTATTTCAGGGACCCTCCAGTCTGAGGAAAATTTATTTTTTCTCTCACGGATTCGGCCCGGATATTTTTCAAACGGCATTGTCAGTTCGCTCGAGGGCATGAAAAAATAATATGAAGGCAGTCAACTTTTCTTTACCGGACCAAAATAACAAAATTCACACCTTAGCAGATTATAAGGGTCAATGGGTTGTCGTGTATTTTTACCCCCGTGACGATACTCCGGGATGCACAAAGGAAGCGTGTGGATTTCGGGACAAATCCCAACCCTACAAGGATCAAAACATCGTAATTTTAGGCATCTCAAAAGACTCAGTTGCCTCCCACAAAAAATTTGCAGAAAAATATCACCTCACCTTTCCCCTTTTGAGTGATGAATCAAAAGATACGATCAAAGCATATGACGCTTGGGGGGAGAAAAAATTTCTTGGCAAAACATTTGAGGGAGTTTTACGAAAGACATTTTTGATCGATCCGGAGGGCGAAATAAGGAAAACGTATGACAAGGTCGACGTCCTTAACCACGCAGAAACCATACTTCAGGACATCAAGGGAGTATAATAGATACCTCGTATGAAAAATAAACCGCTTTTGACCATATTTCTTATTGTATTCGTGGATTTGTTGGGATTCGGGATCATCCTTCCCCTTCTTCCCTATATTGCCGAGAAGTTTAAGGCCGATCCTGCACAAATTGGATTTCTCAGTGCAACGTATTCGTTCTTCCAACTTATCGCAACACCCATATTAGGTAGACTCTCTGACCGTTATGGGAGAAAGAAACTCTTGATCATATCCCAGATCGGAAGTACGCTTGGCTATTTATTACTCGGATTAGCACATAATCTTCCTCTTTTATTTATTTCTCGGATGGTGGATGGGATAACAGGAGGTAATATTTCCATAGCTCAAGCGTACATTGCCGATGTCACTACCAAAGAAAACAGAGCGAAGGGTATGGGTATGATCGGAGCCGCATTCGGACTTGGATTTATATTCGGTCCCGCAATAGGAGGATTTCTGGCGGGATTTGGATACAGTTACCCCGCATATTTTGCAATGGGTGTATCCTGCATCACCGTGCTTGCAACTGCTTTGTTTCTTCCCGAGTCGGTAGATGTAAAGAAAGCGGCCACTACGAAACAAACTGCATTTAATTTGGCTGAATTTAAAAAAATCATATTCAATCCCACGATTGGATATCTTATCGTCGTCTTTTTTCTCCTCAATACGTCATTCTCAGTGCTCCAGGGTAATTTTGCCCTCTGGACACTCAGGCAAAATTTGGCTTCGGTCCTCAGCAAAACGGATTTTTCTTTGCCTATATCGGGATCCTTGCCGTCATTTTTCAGTTGAAGGTTCTTCCTTTTGCGGTGAAACGGTTTCATGAAAAAAAATTATTAAAATATTCTTTCTTTTTTCTTGCACTCAGCATGTTCCTTATGCCCCTCATCCCCATGGCATCCTTTCTTTTGTTAACCCAATTATTGTTCGTATTAGGAAACAGTATGGCCAATCCTTCGATCCAGGCACTCGCATCAGAAAATGTTCCGAAAGAGGAATACGGAGGAACCTTGGGAATACTACAGTCGGCAGGAAGTCTCGGTCGTATATTTGGACCCATCATAGGCGGAGAGATATTTTTTCATTACGGGAAAGACATGCCTTTTTTCCTGGCGGCGGGAGTTCTATTCGGAGTTTTCATCTATCTTCAAGGGAAGCTTAAAGGGGCTTAATTTGCTATAATAATCCCATGGCTTTCAAAAAATTATCCATCATCATCCCCGTTTATAATGAGGAAAAACTCATCGGACAGACGATAGAGAAGGTCATGACCGCAGATTCTTCAGGTCTCATAAAAGAAATAATTGTGGTGGATGATGGGAGTACGGACGGAACTGTTAATAATTTGAAATTTGAAATTTCAAATTTAAAATCAAATTCAAATATCAAATTACAAAACCCTAAATTTATTTTTATTGAGAAGAAAAAGAATGAAGGAAAAGGAGCCGCATTGAGAGATGGATTTATGAAGTCAATCGGTGACATTGTCCTCGTTCAAGATGCGGATCTTGAGTATGATCCATCAGATTATCCCTATCTTCTTGAACCATTTTTAAAAAATAATGCGGATGTTGTCTATGGTTCTCGTTTTATTTCTGACCGGCCCCATCGGGTTCTTTATTTTTGGCACTCTATCATCAACCGGTTTCTCACGATGCTTTCCAATATATTTACCAATCTTAATCTGACCGATATGGAGACAGGGTTTAAAGTCTTCCGGGGGGATCTGATTCGCAAGATTGCCCCGAACTTGCAAACAAAAAGGTTTGGTTTTGAGCCGGAGATAACTGCGCGGATTTCGAAGATTAAGGAGGTAAAAATATATGAGGTCGGTATTTCATATGCGGGCAGGACCTATGCCGAAGGGAAAAAAATCGGATTGGTCGACGGGATTAAGGCTCTTTGGGAAATAGTATATTTTAATCTGTTTACGAGATGATTAAAAAAAAGTTATTTGATTGGCCGGTATGGATTTGTATCGGCATATCTCTTTTCATATTTTTCTTCTACCTTTTTTTCATCAATCTTTCAACCGACACCATCATACTTTTTCTCGCGCAAAAGTTATTCTTGGGTAAATGGTTAGCGCGCGGTATCATTCCTCTCTTTAACCCGCATATATTTTTGGGGATCCCTTTTTTATTTGACGTGGGGATGGGTAATCTGCACCCATTCAATCTCTTCTTTATATTGCCTTACCCGTATTCGTTTGCCTTTTGGTCGGCTGCGACGAGCCTCTTGTTTCTTGTAGGTTTTTATTTACTCTTCGGCATCTTTTCAAAAGATAAAAAGCAACCTCTCCTTTTGACCCTCATTTTTTTCTTTTCGGGTAGCGGGTTTTTTCTCCGCATGAACAATCCCACAATTTTTTCAGTCATTGCACATTATGGAGTATTCGCATATTCTCTATATAAATTAAAAGATGGTACAAAAAAATCGTTTTTTATTGCTTTATTTTTTGGATTATTACTTACTTTATCAGGTCATTTTCAGTTTGTATTGTACGGATACATATTGGGAATTATCCTTTCACTTTTCTATTATAAAAACTCATTCAAGAAAACCTTGTTCTTCTTTTTCATTCTCTCATTACTTACCAGTTGGTACTATCTCCTTTCCATCCCTCTCATAATAGAATCAACACGTCTCACGCTCAGAAAGGATTATATAGAGACAGGACCGATTTATTTCCTCCAGTTTATCCAACTTTTCTTTCCCTTTGTGTGGGGATATGTGCAGAATGGGAGCAAGTGGGGTGTGGGGCCAACAAATGTTCTCCTGTCGTCAGTCGTATTAAGTCTTGGTCTGAGCGTCACGATAATAAAGCGGAAAATTGATGTGATTTCAACGGTGCTATTGTCACTCCTCCTCATATTCTCACTCGGGTTTGTCAATCTGCCTTTTTTCAGAGGGCCGGGACAAATTTTTATTCTCATTCACATTTTTACGCTGATTGTATTGGCAAGAAATGAAAAAGTATTCACCATCTTTTCAAAGGAAGGTGTGATTTCTTTATTTGGTTATTTGAGCATCATCCTCGCATTAGGAGCTTTGTTCATCGTCTCTCCTATATTTTCAGTTTTGTTTATCAAAGGCTACAAGATACTTAAACACGGTCAGGAAAGTCTGTTTTTTGATTTAAGTACCGTTCAGGCAATAGGAAAATTAATTGCTTTGAGTTTTGTTCCAATTATATTATTTGGTCTGACGTTATCTATAAATAACAGATGGATAAAAAACATCCAAACATCTCTTATTCTTTTTGTCATACTCGAAGGAGTATTACTCAACTTTTTTCATAATTATTTTACGCCGTCCCGACTGTTTATAAATAACAATTCAACGTTACCCCAAGTGATAAACTCCCAAAATTATCGTGTACAAACCGCCTCCGATGTAGTTCCCTACACCGGGTTTCATAATTATATGGGCAATGTGTTATTCCGTCCTCCTTTTTCAAAAGAGCCGCCGGTTATAACGGATAAAGAATCACAGTCGTTCGGTGCGTTGAGAAATATATTTGGTACAATCCCCTCCTCCTGGGCAATGGTTGAAGGGATAAATGCTGTTCAGGGATACAACACGTTTGTGCCGCAGAAATTAGCACACTATTTTGATAAACCTTCTTCAGATTACCGTCAGGAGTATGTCTACATACTTGAGAGGAATTCATTATTTGCGCAAAGCGAAAAAGGATCTCACATCAACGCAATAGAGTCGTCCCGTATAACGTTAGGTGACCCCCGCTGGGGAGAGCTGGGGGTGCGCTACTTCATCTCTGATCGCCCGCTAAAAAAATATACTCTCATTTCTCAGGCGGGAAATAAATATTTTTATGAAAATAAAGACGCCATTCCAGTGAAACACTTCACTGGAATCGATGGGAAGATAGAAGCCGCAAAAGCATATTATGAAAACCCAAATGAGATGTTATTTCAAATAAAAAAAGAAGATCTGGGGAAAAAACTTATTATCATCATTAATCCTAATGGCTTCGTTGCTGAATTGAATGGTAAAAAAGTTAATACTGAAAAGCAGGACTTCAAACTGATTATCCCTATTAAAGAAGCGGGAATATTGAAAATATATTACTCTCCCCTGTTTCATTTGAGGGAGATGATGAGGCCATTTTAAGGTATAATTTTTTGATGTACCACAGAAATATCCGCCTTTTATCCATCTTTAATTTCCTCATCGGTTTTACTTTTTTTGCTCCTTTAGCGATTATTTATTTTGCAAAAGTATCCGGATCATATACTCTGGGAACGAGTATTTTCGGAATTATGATGTTGAGCGCCGCCATTTTCGAAGTCCCAACCGGTATTTTGTCAGATAAAGTTGGTCGAAGATATACCATTATTTTAGGTTCATGGGCCAGAGTAATCGCATTTATCTTTTATGCAATCGGTATCTCTTATTGGTTTTTAGTTGGAGGGGCAATCTTAGAGGGTTTATCCCGCGCATTCTACAGTGGGAATAATGAAGCACTTTTATATGATACTCTTGCCGATGATGGCAAGGAAAAAGAGTACAAAGAGCAACTTGGGAAAACAAGTGCGACCGAGTTTACCGGGCTTACCCTTTCTGCCGTCATTGGTGGGTTAGTAGCACAGATTTCATTTGTCTATGTTATGTGGCTGGCGGTATTTTCACAAATTATTCTGCTGATGGTAAGTTTTTTATTCATCGAGCCATGTTCGCGTCATAAGGAAGATACCAACACACATGCTCATTTGCGAGAAGCGATAGCACTCTTTCTGACAAATAAAAAACTTCGTTTATTGAGTCTTGCGACCATGCTGGATAATTCTTTAAGTGAACTGGCCTATCAATTTCGGGGTGCTTTTTTTATTACCCTTTGGCCGGTATGGGCGCTTGGTTTTGCCAGTGTGGTATCAAACATGTGTGCTTCTATGGGTTTATATTTCAGCGGCAAAATACTAAATAAAATGAAGGCAGAGATTGCAGTACTATTACGAAGTGCATCTGATAAAGTTATCAATATCATTTCACTAGTCTTTCCTACGATTTTATCCCCCGTCATCATGTCGAGCACTTCATTCTTGTACGGAGTCGGATTGGTTGCCGAGAGTGAGCTACGCCAGAAAGAGTTTGCCAATCACCAACGGGCTACGATGGGTTCACTTATCTCTTTTGGGAGGAGTATAGGTGTTATGTTCATGTCGTTGGTTCTAGGTAAGACTGCAGATGTGTTCGGTCCCCGTCTCGCCCTCCTCATGATGACTATCCTCGCATTTTCTGTTACGTATATTTATGGAATTATATATAAAAATAAAGCATGAATAAGATTCAACCTCAGCTATGAGAAAGTTGATTAAATTACAAGGTTTCCTCTTGTTCAGGAAAGAAAGCTGGAGTTGTAATTAAAAGCATTTTACACGTGCCCTTATAAGTGAACTTTGAACCAGCCGGAATAACTACTAAATCATCTTGAATAAAATCTTCTCGCTGTCCGTTTATTTCAAAATATCCGCTACCTTCCAAAATATAATAGATAAAATCACATTTATGTTCAATTATTGTGGTTTCGTGACCACTTTCTGTTTCGATAATGCAAACACCAGTCCTAGATGTAACATCAGAAAAAGAAAATTTTCTGCCTCGAATTCCAACTTTTATGAACGAGTATTCCTTAGGTTTATGTAAAACGTGCTTACTCATAAATTTCACTAAAAGGACCAACCAACTTATAACTCACTCGCTCTCCAAATATTTTCTTAACTCAGCCAATTTAACTGGGAATAATTGTTTTCCTTTCTCGGTTTTGATTCGCTGGGGTAATTTTTCTTCAAACAAATCACAGATACTCAACCAGTCTGACTTTATATACTTTTCTTTTACATGTTCGGGAGAAGTCTTGCTTAAATTATCTGAATCAACCAAAATCATCTCATCTTCCTGAGATGCATCATATGTTTCAGTTGCTTTAATGAGCCTCAAAATTTTATTCATTTCATCTTCAGTAAATGAAAAATCCGATAATACTTTTTTGACTAATGTGTTTGTTTGTTTATCAGCTTGAGGTTGAAGCTTCAATAATTCAGTTCTCGTAAGTTTTTTATCCTTTGGAACCAACCCACTCCACCCAATGTCATGGATATATCCAGCAATAATCAATAGATTTATATCAACCCTATCTCCCGCAAGCTCCTTAATCCAAGAGACAACTCTTTTTGCATGCTCCCAATCCCCGGCTCGGCATTTCAAGATATGCGGTTCAAAATGGACTTGAAGATCAATTAAATTTTTCATATTTTCATCAATTTCAACTTTTTGGCGTTTTTCTGTGTAATTACCCTTTTACCAGTCTTCGATTCAATTTCTTTTCTCGCATTTCCTGCTACGGTTCCTCCTTCACGAGCAACCTTTTTGTTTTCAGGAAGATTTTTAGGTTGTCTTTTATATGAAATTTCAGTTGTTGCTGTTTCAGCAAGCATGTTGAGTACCAACTCAAGATTGGTCATATTATCCCGTAGGTTTTCTTTCTTCAAGCCTTTGAGGTTTTTATATTGTTTGGTGGTTAAACCAGCCCAAGCTTGAGATATTTCATCGGTGAGAATAGCAAACTCCAATCCTTCTTTAACCCCTCGATTTTCCCACTCATCGGTTAACGCTTTACGAATTTCAATACATTTCAGTCGCTGATTAATCCATTCCTTGCTGTAACCCTTTTGTAAATATGTTTTTAGCGCCCGATTAATAGCCAATTCCGGATCAGCTGTTTCTTCGAGTCGCTCATAACCAACCTTAGCCAACCACAACTTAAATGGTTCAGCATTGGGTGAGGGAATCGATTGGATGATGCGTAGCATAACTTCAGTATCAGCTACATCAGTCACCCTCATTTTTCCATCGGCGGCTATCATTTTCAAACCGTGACATTTTGTCACGGTTTCATTTCCTCCCTCTTTCAATAATCTTTCCTTAAACTTTCTCCAATAAGCTAGAGCGTCTACACTGTTAGTCAGCACTCTCACAACGTCAACAACTGAGAAATACCATAGTTCCCTCTCATCATCCCACTGCCGGCGAATTCTTTTTCCTTCAAAAATAGCAATTTTTGGTTGCGTCATATTATTTTTATTTTATCAAAATTCGATTTTTTTTAGTATACTAGTTAGATTGCGGGATTAGTTTAATGGTAGAACGAAAGATTTCCAATCTTTCGGCAGGGGTTCGATTCCCCTATCCCGCTCAAAAAAAGATAGAGCCTAAGGCTCCCCCAATCTTCAGTTTGTTGTATAATAGAATATCTTTTTTATGAAAAAAGCGATTATTGTTGCAACAGTATTTTTTGCGGTTGTATTTGCGTACTTTATTAAGTCGGGCCTGGATTTTTATAACGGTATATATAAAAAATTCCCCTCCAAAAGTGGATTTGTTATCCCTAAAGAAAAGACAGAATATAATATACTCCTTCTGGGGTTTGGAGGGCCCGGCCATGAAGGACCCTTCCTCACCGACAGCATGATGGTGGTCCATATTGATATTAAGAAAAATAAGGTTGCTCTCATCTCACTTCCACGGGATCTTTGGTACAAACTTCCGACTAAATCTAAAGTTGACTTCCATGCAAAGATTAACTCCATTTATCAGTTGGGATTATTCCCTACTGAATTCCCAGATGTTGATACCACAACATATCCCGATGTGACACTGGTCAAGAAAGCAGTTTCAGACATCACTGGTTTATCCGTAGATAACTATGTGACTGTGGATTTTGCCGGGTTTACGAAGGGAATCGATATCCTAGGAGGAGTCGTCGTAGATGTTCAAAAAACTTTTGACGATTATGAGTACCCTATCGAAGGAAAAGAAAAAGAGTTATGTGGACGGGATGCAGAATTTATTCAAATTGAAAAATTTCTGAAACCTGGATTTGATCCGGGTGAAAAACAACAACTTTTTAAAGATAAACCGGAACTTGAAGTATTTTTCAAAAGTATAACCGAAGACCCAAAAAGCGCATTCCCCTGTCGTTATGAACACCTACATTTTGATGCTGGAAAAGTGTTTATGAATGGTGAAACCGCACTGAAGTATGTCCGATCCCGCCACTCATCTCAAGACGGTACAGATTTTGGTCGTGGAGAACGTCAGCAACAGTTTGTAAAGGCGGTCAAAGATAAGGCGATATCGTTGGGAATTATCACCAAGATCATCCCCCTTTTGGATGAGTTAAAGAAGCACATACAAACAGATATCTCAATGGATGATATGAAAAAGATGATGGGAGAGGTCAAAGATGCGGGAGCATATAAAATTATCAGCGTGCATATGAGTGATAAAGATTATTTGAAAAATTCATACTCGGACGATGGCCAGTACATCCTTATTTCCCGTGAAGGAGTGGATAAGTGGGGGCTTATCCATAACGTAGTGCAAAACGGAATAAATGAAATTACTCCTACACCAAGTCCGAAACCACCGAGTAAAATAACGCCTACCGGAGTTACGAAAAAGTAATATAATGAGGTTATGAGAAAGAAATTCATGATTCTTTTTGGAGTGGCATTTCTCATCCGTCTCATAGCACTCAACCAGTCTCTGTGGCTTGACGAGGCGATTACGGCCAAAGTAGCCCGTCAATTCTCCCTCTTTCAGATATCTGCATTGTTTTCTCCTTCTGATTTCCACCCGCCGCTTTTCTATATTGTCATGAAGATGTGGACTTCGATTTTTGGCTCCAGTGAAGCTGTACTCCGCATGCCGTCAGTCATCTTTTCACTTCTCACCGGACATGCAATCTTCCTCATCGGTACCCGTTTGAAAAATCAAAAGTTCGGCCTTTGGGCCGCGGCTCTCTATCTTTTCAATCCTCTTGTCATTTATTATTCACAAGAAGCACGCATGTATTCTATGGTGACATACCTCTTAACTTTTGCACTCTATTTCTGGCTGGAAATCATGCACCATCAGGAAGAAAAAAAGCAAAACTCCCTGCTTGGTGTGTTTTCCACTTTTCTCAAACTGTTTCGTACAAAACCTCATGACAGTCCGGTATTATTGCTTCGGATAAAGAATAAAGCGGTGTTGGTAATACTTTTCAACCTCCTGCTGGTACTTTCCGTATGGACTTTTTATGGAAGCGTGTTTTTTATTGCAGGCCTTCTCCTTCTCTTTCTTCTCAGAAAACAATACCGGCAATTCATCATTTCCTCATGCGTGTTGTCTTTATCTCTCATCATCCAATATCCTCTCCTATCAACTCAGATGGCGAATGCCGGAGTTTCTCTGACTCAAGTGCCTTACTGGAGCTTGGTACTGGGCACTCCCTCACTCAAAAATCTGCTTCTTATCCCCGTCAAGTTTTCAGTCGGAAGAATAAGTTTTTATCCAAAGATTTTCTATTATGCGGTTGCGGGTTTGTGGACTTTGTTTACCTTTTCATTTGTCATACTGGGAGCCATTAAAAGACGTTTTCTATTCTTCATTTTTCTCTTTCCCCTTCTCTTGGCGTTCCTGTTTTCCTTTTTTTCCCCGCTCATGCAATATTTCAGATTTTTATATTTGTTACCCGTTATGAGTCTCCTCATTGTGGCAGGTGTTGATCAGTATATTTCAGTAAAAGAAAGGAAGGGTTTTTTCAGTCTTTTTTGGAAAAGACATGAAGAAAAATTGCTTGATAAAATACGCAACAACGCGGTTTTTGAGATACTCATGGTTTTTTTTATCCTGTTTTCATTGCTTTACCTCCTCATACCGGCTCACCACCGGGAAGATTGGAAGCGCATGTCTCAGATACTCCCCGCCAATTCCCCGGTCTACATAATACTCCCGTCATCTGATCCGCTCTTGTACTATCGTCCGGACATAACCCTGAAAGAACTCCGGACAATAGGGGACAATGAATTTTTGAGCAAAGACACCTATGTGGTCCCCTACACCTCCCCCATCTACGGGTTTGACTATGAAAACGCACTTCGCAATAAAGGGTGTCACTTTAACAAGAGATATACGTTCAGGGAAATATACTTTGAAAAATGGAACTGCGGATTTATTTCATCTTCCTAAATTCATACAGTGCAAGTATGGTGAGAAGACCACCTGAGAGAAGGAAGGCGGCGGCAATTGAGTAAATGGCGGCCTGTACTCCGTAAAGGGGAATAAAGAAATAACAGCCCAACGTAATCGTCAAAAAAAGAACGACGTTGGTCACCAGAATATGACTGGGTTTTTTTACGGTATAGAGAAGAAAAAGATGACCCAAGCTCATGAGGGGGTACAGGATGAAAGGAATGGCGAGAGCGCGTGTGATATCTGCCGTCTTCACGAACTTCTCCGTAAACACGAGAAAGAATATCCAGTTGGGTGTAACCGCAAGAACGATGAACAATATGGTTGGAAGAAGCATATACAGTGCGGCCGATTTGACATGTACAAAGAAATCTTTTTTAAACTGAATTTTAGAAAAAGCCGGAGATATAACTTGTGTGATACTGATGACGGTCGCAATTATCGTGAGAATAATTTTTTGAGCTAATCCATAAAACCCCACCTCATCCTTCGGTCTGAAATAAGAGAGAAGAAACAGGTCCATCCGGAGTCCCAGGTTAAAAAACTGGGAGGCAACAAAATAAGTCAAAGTATAGTTGAAACGGAAGTCTTCACGAGCAATAGGGGCATTAAGAACAAGTGAAATGTGGTTTTTTTTATTTATGTATACCAAAACAAAAAACACCACAGGCCCCACGATACCGAAAGTAAAGATGATGGAGCCGACCGTGACCGTATGAGTTAAGGCAAGTGCGATGATGACAAACGTTTTGGCCAGATTCGCCACATTATTGTACACATTATTTTGAAATACTCTCTTTGCGGCATAGAGGCAGTTGCCCAAGAAATTTTGCCAGATAAAAAAAAGAACGGAGATAGCCGTCAGATAAAGTTCGATGAGGGGAGCTCCCGTTTTAAAAAAAAAGGTATCAAGATAAGGAAAGGTAACAAAAAGGACCGCAATGACAATAGTGGAAAAAAGAGTCTGATAAAAAAAGGTGCTTTTTATAAACCGATATAGAGTGGGTTGTTTCGCGTCAATAAGTGGAGGAAGATATGAATAAATAGTCGCTGTCGTACCGAAGTCCAGGATGTTGGCTAAAACATAAGCAATCCCAAACAATACACTTAATACCCCGTATTGATTCGGGTCAAGGATACGGACGAGAAGGTATACAAAAAAGGCTGAAAAGAAGACATTCAGATAATTTCCCAGGGTGTTTATGATAATGTCGCGACTTGTAGGTCTCAAAAAAAAAGACTTAATCCGATAAATCATAAGCTAATTGTAGCAAATAAATCAGTTAACGAATTAGCGGATTAAAAAATTAAAGAATTCGTTAATCTGTTAATCTTTTAATCTGTTAATGTTATAATGAGACATTGTTAATTATTTAATACATACATGGCAAAAACGGCACTTATCACAGGTATCTTAGGTCAGGACGGTCCTTATCTCGCAAAATTACTCCTCGAAAAAGGATATAAAGTATACGGTCTTATACGCCGATATTCCTCGCCTCATTATGAGAATCTTCAATTTTTAGGCATCATGGACAAAATTAATTTTGTGGATGGGGATCTGACTGATGATGCATCGTTACTTAACGTCATAAAGACAGTACGACCTGAGGAGGTCTATAATCTGGCCGCGCAATCGTTTGTTGCCGCCTCATGGGAACAGGCAAAGATTACGACTGAGATAAACGCACTCGGAGTCCTTTCTCTTTTGAATGCGATCAAATATTTTTCCCCCACGTCCAAGTTTTATCAGGCGTCCACGAGTGAGATGTTTGGTTTGGGTAACGATAACGGCTATCAGGATGAAAACACCATGTTTCATCCCCGTTCCCCCTACGGTATATCAAAAGTATATGCATATTGGATGACGGTGAACTTCCGTGAATCCTACGGTATCTACACTTCAAACGGTATCCTTTTCAACCATGAATCTCCTCTTCGCGGAATCCAGTTTGTTACCCGGAAAATCACCGACGGAGTGGCAAAGATAAAACTGGGGATGGCAAAAAATATTTCTTTGGGAAATCTTGCGGCCAAGCGTGACTGGGGATTTGCAGGGGATTATGTCGAGGCGATGTATCTCATGCTTCAGCAAAAGGATCCGGATGATTACGTCGTGGGTACGGGCGAGTTTCACAGTGTACAGGACTTCGTCGCACTTGCCTTTAAACAGATTGGGGTATCTGATTGGAAACAGTACGTCATCATCGACCCCCGTTACAACCGGCCTGCCGAGGTTCCCCATCTTCGTGCGCGCACCACTAAAGTCAATACCAAGCTCGGATGGAAGCCGAAAGTCACCTTTGAAGAATTAGTATCTATGATGGTTACGGCCGATATCAAAAGGCAGGAGATGGTTCTCAAGAATTCATAATTTTTTTCATTCATGACAGACAAGAAGACCTATATCGTGGTTCCGGCATATAATGAATCGGAAGTTATAGGATTAGTACTGGATGAACTTCATAAGCAAAACTACCGGAATATCATTGTGGTTGATGACGGGTCAACTGACACAACTTACCTTAAAGCAAAAGGAAAAGATGCGGTTGTTCTTCGGCACATGCTCAACCGCGGAAAGGGAGCCGCTATTAAGACCGGTATTGAAGCCGCAAAGCTATTACATTCCGATCAGGTCATCACCTTTGATGCTGACGGTCAGCACGAACCTCAAGATATAAAAGAAGCTCTTACTCTGCTTGAAAAATATGATGTGGTACTTGGCAAGCGCAACTTTAACGAGAAACATATTCCTTTTTTTAAAAAAGTAGGTAATTTTTTTGGGAATGTTATCACGTGGTTCATCCATGGCTTATGGGTAAGCGATAGCCAGTCTGGCATGCGGGCTTATTCAAAAAAGGCAATATCACTTATCGAAACTCTTGCAGATCGTTATGATTACGATAGTGAGATCATGCGTGAAATAGTAAGAAATAAATTGACTTATACAGAAATGCCAATTCACGTACACTATACCGAGTATTCTCAGAAAAAAATAAATAGACAATCTTATACCGGAGCAATTAAGACGGTTATAAAAATGATATTAGCTAGTTAACGAATTAAAAAATTAACAGATTAACAGATTATGGAATTTACGTTGATACAACTTATTCTAAGTCTCATTGCTCTTTTTTTTCTGGGAAATAGAATAATCAGATTCTTGAGAAAGGAGCGCACTCAGACAGGATTCAAACTCATCATGACTCTCTTGGTGTGGGGAGGCATTCTTTTTACCTCATTATTTCCGGTAACAGTCCATAACCTGTCACGGACACTCGGCTTCGGTGATAACTTAAACACTCTTATCTTTTTTGGATTTGTGATGGTATTTGTTATACTGTTCAAATTACTGGCAAGCATCGAAAACATGGAGCGAAATATTACGGAAGTTGTGAGGAAAGAGGCGCTAAAGGATTTAAAATGAATAATTATTTTCAAAACAAAAAAATTTTACTCACCGGCGGGGTCGGATTTGTGGGGCAGCATGTATTACGCGAACTTATTAAACAGGGAGCGGATAAAAAAAATATCGTCATCCCCCGCCATTTGGAACATGACCTGCGACGAGAAAAAGTTTGCCTTGATCTGACTGAACACGCTGACATCGTAATAAATCTTGCAGGTAATGTGGGAGGTATCGGATATAACCGTGAAAATCCAGGCCTTCTTTTTTATGACAACATGATGATGGGGGTAAATCTCATAGAGGCCGCACGGATAAACAAAGTAAAAAAGTTTGTGCAAATTGGTACCATCTGCGCATATCCAAAATATACCCCAATCCCCTTTCGGGAGGAAGATTTATGGAACGGGTATCCTGAGGAAACAAATGCCCCCTATGGTATCGCAAAAAAAGCACTGCTTGTCATGATTCAGTCATACCGCACACAGTACCATTTTCCCGGCATTTACCTTCTCCCCGTCAACATGTATGGACCGGGAGATAATTTTGATCCGAAGAGCTCACACGTCATAGCCGCTCTCATAAAGAAAATATATGATGCAAAACACGCAGGCAAAAAAGAAATATCCGTATGGGGAAACGGGTCCGCAACGCGGGAATTCTTTTACGTAGAGGATGCGGCTCGGGCAATCATTGCGGCAACGGTAAAATATGACAAGGGAGAGCCGGTTAATATCGGGGCAGGATTTGAGATAAGCATAAAAGATTTAGTTACCAAACTTGTTGATTTGATGAAGTTTAAAGGAAAAATTGTGTGGGATAAGACAAAACCCAATGGTCAGCCGCGCCGTTGCTTGGACACTTCACGAGCGGAAAAGGAATTCGGGTTTAAAGCAACTACATCATTCGACGAGGGATTGAAAAAGACGATTGAATGGTATTATAAAAACAATTAACGGGTTAACGAATTAACGAGTTAATGAATTATTGTTTTGAACCCGTTAATTTTTTAATTTGTTAATTCGTTAATTGATATGTTAAAAATCTCAATAGTAACTCCATCATTTAATCAAGGACAGTACATTGAACAAACAATTCAAAGTGTCTTGAATCAGAATTATTCTAATCTCGAATATATTGTTATGGATGGAGGATCGACAGATAATACTTTATCGATTTTGAAAAAATATGAAGGAAAGCTGAAGTGGTTTTCTGAAAAGGATAAAGGACAGTCAGATGCTATAAATAAAGGTCTGAAAATGGCAACCGGTGATGTGGTCGCTTGGCTCAACTCTGACGATTATTATCTTCCCGATACTTTGCAAAAAGTTGCGGATGAATTTGAGAGAAATATGAAAGTTCAATGGGTAACCGGGGATTACATTATCGTTGACGAAAAGAGAAAGCAAATTCAATCATTTGTCAGTTCGTATAAAAGCCTATTACGAAAACAGCCTACTTTCAATATGCTTTCTTTTGCAAACTTCATCATCCAGCCGAGTACTTTTTGGAAAAGGGAAATGTTGAAAAAGATTGGATATTTGAGAGAGGAATATCATCTCTGCATGGACTACGATCTATGGTTGAGGTTGATGAGAAGCAGTCCCCCCTCAGTTATCACCTCTCCCCTTTCAGCATTCCGCATCCACGGTACATCAAAAGGGAAACTACAGTATGGAATACAGTTTAAGGAGGAAGTGCAAGTTGCAAAGCAATATAATCATAACGGCCTCATCATATTTTTACATAAAATACACAATATCCTTATTAATTTTGTGTATCAAATCATAAAATCATGACGTATTTATCTCAACTTTCAAACAGTGGGAACGATCTTACATTCAAGCGGAAAAAAGAATACATCCGTTATAATTTCGGCCGACTCATTGATGATAAATTGAAGTTTAAAAACTGCACGGTACTTGAAATCGGTCCGGGATTGGGAGAATTTGTATCGTACTGCAATGATCAGGGCACAGAATCAATGGATGTAATCGATTATGAAAAAGAAGTATTGGATTATGTGAGTAAAAAATTTAAAGTCAAAAATAAATTTATATCAGCGGATGTATTCCCCATCAAAGAAAAATTGGGAACTTATGACATCATTATGATGACACAGGTGTTGGAGCATATTCCGGTTGAGAAGCACATTACCTACTTACAAACGCTGTATAGCCACCTGAATGTGGGAGGCGTCATCATCATCACCGTCCCGAATATTGGAAATCCTTTGGCTATCTATGAGCGGTATTATGATTATACCCATGAGACGGCCTTTACCGATCATTCACTCATTCAATTGGCAGATTTTGCTCATCTGAAGAATTCCAAAATGAGAGTCCAGGGATTTTATATACCCACATACGATCTCTTAAATATAATACGATCTGGGCTTCAATTTATTCTCCATGGATTGTTTAAACTTTTATTTATGGCTAATGGAGGTGTTTACCCGCACGTTTTGACGACCAACATAACTCTCGTCATCGAAAAAAGTGGAAAATGACATCGATCAGAGAGAAGAAAGGATGATAGGTGCGGGAGATGGCAGAATCAAAATATTTATTTGCCTCGATTCTTTCCGGGTGTTTAAGCGGAAATGGGATAGCCTTTTGTAAAAGTGAGGAATGAAACGTACGATATTTTGTATGAGTAGCTCCACTTCCAAATCCGATATTCTTAACTAAATTAATAGATGGATATACGCATAATCCTTCATTAAGAAGCATGGCATACTGCCATAAATAATCCCAGGTATCGATTTTGCCTTCAAGTGTTTTTTTGATTGCGTCCAATCTTCTGGCTGAAACTAACTTTTTCAATTCATTAGAACTATTGCGTAATTAGACAATAATTATTAATTTTGATAGGTTAATAGTATATGTTAACCTATAAAAAGTTCTTTGACAATCCGGGGAAACTATTAAGGTTTACAGGTCTTTCGATTATTCAGTTTGAGATCTTAAGC
>JACRPE010000001.1 GCA_016214055.1 Candidatus Roizmanbacteria bacterium | reverse complement strand
TGACCCGGTTCCTTCTATCTTGGTTACGGAATCATTGGATACGGTCAACATATTACTATTTGAACTTGTCCAGTTAACGGCATCAGAGTCCAGGGATAATAGTTGTGTTTCATTGGTTATGGGTTTCCAGTCTTCCCAACCGGAACCGTTACTGCGAGCTTGAAGTTCAAGATTACCTGCGGCATAATTAGCAGAAACTTCTTCCGCAGACATGCCACGTGAATAGATGCGGGCAGAATCAATGGTGCCGTTAAAATAGTTTGAAGCACCTCCGTCCAGATTACTTCCAAAAATAACAGGAGTGTTATCCGCAATAAGAGGACCGGAAAAAGCATTACTGCTTGCCTGGAGAATACCATCGACGAATGTTTGACAGGTGGTGCCGTCATTAGTGAGTACTACCTGATGCCAAGAACCCCATGTGATAACGTTTGGCGTATCGGGACAACCGCTATTTGTACCCGCCTGATCATGAAAGCGATGATGTATGTATCCTGCCGTACCATTAGCATTCCCCAACCACGCATTAAAATTTCTTCCCGGTTTACCGATGATTCCTTTCCAAACTTCATTCTGTTGTGAACCCTTAAACCACACTTCGACCGTATAGGTGGTTAGTCTCAGAGATGGAGTATCGGCAATAGACACAGTATTACTAGTACCGTTAAACATCAGCGCTCCAGAGCCCCAACGGGCATTGGCGGCTGTCCATCCGGAACCGGCGAGCGCATCGGGCGCGGTAGTATTGGTAAACCCTGCAAGCGTACCATTACATGATGATCCGCAGGTGGTCGAGGCAAGGTTAGAAAGAGTTATGCCGCTTGGTTCGTTGAAGTTCCACTGTCCCACCAGACCCGGCCCGTCATCGGGAGTGCTATCCGACCCTGTTCTTGTTTGGAATTCTATGTTACCGGCTGAGTAGTTTGCAAGGATTTCGGCCCCAGTTAGTGCTCGAGAATAGATGCGGGTAGAGTCGATAGCGCCATTATAGTAGGCGCCAGAACCACAATTTGTGCTATCAGTTGCTCCCAAAGCCATATACATAGGATTGGGCAACGTAATACTTCCTGTAGAACTTGCACCTTGAACGCCATTAAGATATCCAGTCACAGCGGTACCGTTATATAAAAGAACAGCATGATTCCATCGGCCAGTAGTCACTGTTCCCAAATTTACACATGAAAGATTAAAAATTCTTCCATATAAAACACCACCAACTAATTCCAAACCCGTTGCGTGGTAACCGGAATTGATTGTAGTTGTTCCTAGCCAAGTCTGCAAAACACCATTAGAATTTGAAGGATTAAACCACATCTCTACGCTTATTTGTGAAGGAGGAGTTCCCAACGACGGTGATATTATATAATCATTTGAACCATCAAACATCACTGCTCCAGAGCCCCAACGCTTATTATCTGCTGTCCATCCTGTTCCGACCGCTTGGTCTTGGGAAGCGGTGCTGGCAAAGTTGGTTAAAGTTCCGTTACAAGTTGCTCCACAACTTCCAGCCGATGCGGCGGTGACTCCTGAAGCTTCATTCAAGTTCCACTGTGCCACTAATCCATTCGTCGAAATTGGAGTCTCCCCATCCGCAGTTCGTATCCCTTTCCCCATCCAGGTAAAGGTATTTGCCGACGTCGCCTGAGTCAAATTTATTACGGACGAAGTATATACCGAGTAGGGAAGTCTCTGCGCATCCTGTTTGATTTCTTCGGGGGTACGGGCGATTCTTGATACTCGGACTTCATCGATAATGCCATTGAAATAATATGGGCCACCAACCAATCTTCCAATAGCTGATGTACCTGCTGGGTTTGTAGCTAAAATTTGAGTGTAGGCAACGCTACTCACTAAAATACCATTCACATATATATTTTTATTTGCGCCGTCATACGTGGCCGCGATATGATTCCAATTACTATTTGAAATAGTTGTAGAAGAGGTTGCTATAGCTTGCCAAACTGTTGTTCCGGTGTTATTAGTTGTTTGGAAGGTTATAACTCCACTGTCAAGATATAAAGAGTACTGAGTGTTATAGGCTCCTGTGGCAGACTTTTCAAAAATCATGCCCTGTTGTCCAAAATTAGTAGAGTACACCCATGCTTCAATAGTAAGTCTTTGAGTATCAAGTAGCCCACTTCCTGCAATGGTCGCGTAATCGCTTGCTGTACCATTAAAACTTCTACCGTTTCCAAGTTTTCCAGCAACCACAGTAGTTCCTATTACGGTGCCTGTAAGGCCGTTTCCAGTAGAATCAACAAAATTCCCACTCGCCTCATTCATATGCCATAAACCAACGGTGTTTATATCTGCCGCGAGTTCATGATAAGTAGTTGTCAAAAGGGGAGTGGCGTCCGCGGTTCCTTCATCTTTTACCCGATTTAAAGTTCCCAGGGCGAAAGCTGTTTGAGTATTGTGGGTTACTGTGGGGTCGAGGATGACGGGGTAAGCGCGGGAAGAGTCGGTCATCCATTCACGGGGTAGGGTGACTGAGAGAGTGTAGGAATTTGATTCGATAGATTGCTTCGCTTCGCTCGCAATGACATCTAAGTTATATTCCAGATCAAAGCGGACTCCTTTTGCATCAAGCAAAAAGGGCTTTTCCATGTGGAACCGGTACTCCTTCGTTTTTTCATCCATGAAGACGGGCGTGAGTTTTCCGGCAATATCTTTTCGAGGAAATACATTCTTGGTATTTAAAGGAAAGGAGAAAGTGTATCGCTCATGACCTTTTAATGTTTTTTCTGCTTGGGATTTGTCTTTGATGATAAATTCCTCTTTCAAACCATCGGGGAGGATTTTATATCTTACGTCTGTGGAGGGGAGGACGTTTTGCCAGGTGACAACGTCTTTGACAGATTGGAATCCTGTTTTTCCTTGGGAATTGGCAAGGGAAAAGTCTACTGACGCGTCTTTCACTTCAAAACGCGCTGAAGGAACTTTGGGGGTGCTGTTTTTTCCTACAAGAACGGTGAAGTTGGCAGACTCCTTATTATCGTTGAAGAGGGTATAGCCGGAGTTAAAGGGTGCGCTTTTAAAAGAATAGTTGACCGGGGGTTTAACCGAGAGTTTTTTGAAAAGAAAGAATAAAAGGGTTGAAAATCCTACCAAGGCCACAAAGGAGAGAATATATATAAGGAGCGAAACCTTTCTCTTTTTGTGACGTTTTATGATCATAACCTGTGGATATTCCCGTCATCTACATATTACTGTCATCCTGAACTTGTTTCAGGATCCTAAATAAGATGCTGAAATAAATTCAGCATGACACATGTTTCGTAATATAAATCACTCATTAAACGCCGTCTGTTGGTTATAAAAAATTCCTGATGTTATGCGTATAGGGAAGCTTCTTGAAGTATCAGTTATCCATTCGCGGGGGAGCTCGAGATTAAGGATGTAGGACTGTTGAGATTGCTTCGTCGCTTCGCTCCTCGCAATGACATTTTCTTTTAATTCCACAAGTGAAAAAGGATATGTCTGGCCCTTTGCATCAACCAATACGGGGGGATTCATGTGGAAACGGTACTCCTTTGTCTTGGCATCCATGAAGATGGGGGTAAGCTTTCCTTCAATATCACGTCGGGGCACTACATTCTTCGTATTTAATGGAAGCGTCAACATATATCTCTCACGGGCCTGTATTGCTTTATTAGCCAAAGAACCATCTTTTATCACAATATCTTGGCTCAAACCATCGGTTTTGATTTGAAAAGTTACATCGGTTGAGGGGAGAACATTTTCCCAGGTGACGACGTCATTTGCCTTCTTAAACCCCGTTTTACCTTGTGAATCGGCAAGGGAGAAGTCAACCGAGGCATCTTTCACTTCAAAACGGGCGGAGGGAACAAAAGCGGAGTTACTTTTTGCCAAATAGGTAGTAAAGTTTGCCGCGTCTTTGTTGTCATTTACGAGGACATATCCGGACTCTTGAGGAGCAGTTTTAAAGGTATAATTTACGGGCGGAATATTTCGGGGCATATTAAGGCTCTTTTGGACGAGGAAAAGAAAGCCAACAAAGAGCAAAAAGCAAACCAATACGACGACCTGTTTTTTAAGAAGATCCATACTTTCAGAATAGAGAAAAAAGAGGGTGATGTCAAATGATAATATGAGGTATGCAACCCTCCCGTCATACCATACGTTTGAAGGGTTACGATTATTCGCAAAATGGATTATATTTTGTGACCATATGTACCCAAAACCGGGAGAATTTGTTTGGCGATATTGTTGATGGGAAAATGAAATTAAATGACGCGGGTGAAATGATAAAAATTTGGTGGGATAAAATCCCTGGTAAATATACCAACGTAAAATTGGACATATATCAAATCATGCCCAACCATATACACACAATCATCGTTGTAGGGGCGCACCCATGTGTGCGCCCGTTATCAAATCCATATGTGCGGTCGTTACATGAAGGGTCGACACATGGGTCGACCCCTACATTGGGAAATGTAATCCAATGGTTTAAAACCATGACAACAAATAAATATATACGCGGTATTAAAATCAATAATTGGCCGCCATTTAATAAACGATTATTCCAACGCAATTATTATGAACACATTATTCGTAATGAAGAAGAATATTTGAAAATAAAAGAATATATTCGACAGAATCCATCCCTATGGAGCCGAGATCGGAATAATTTAATGAAGATTTAATTATTTGTTTATTTTATCTGTACCCCTTCCATCCTCACTCCTTCAAACCTCATACTTTGGAGTGGGAAGACGACGGCGCAAGAGCAATTGGTATTGACTTTTTCCATACATTATATATACTTTCTCCTATATGAATACCGCTGTAATTAATGTCAAGGTTAATCCAAGAGTAAAGACCCAGGCCCAACAGGTGGTTGAGGAGTTGGGGTTGAGTCTCAGTGGAGTCATCAACGCCTTTCTTAAACAGCTCGTCCGTACAAAATCTGTTTCTTTTACTACATCGGAGGAACCGACGGCGTATTTACTTCAAGCCCTCAAAGAATCTCACGCAGATATAAAAGATGGGAGAGTATCGCCATCTTTTACCAGCGCTAAAGATGCTACACAGTGGCTCAATAAACATAAAAAAACAAAACGCGTACGTCATCCCCGCGTAGGCGGGGATCCAGTCTAAAAATACAAAATTGGGATTATAGCATGGATTCCCACCTTCGTGGGAATGACATGTTTAAACGCTTGATTTGCATCAATGAGTATCAACATAACCGGTGACTGGAGAGCGCTTTATATTGAAAAGGGCGATGTTGCCGTCTTTGTGCTTCTCGGGACACATAGTCAATTGTATAGGTGATAGGGGGATGTCAAATGGTAATTGAAGGAGAAAATTCCAATAACCAATCACCAAGAAACAAACAAGCCCCAACATCCAATTTCACAATTTCCAAACGTTTGATTATTGTGATTTGGTTATTGAATATTGTTTGGATCTTGGAATTTGAGAATTGGTTATTGTTTATTTTATTTGTACTCCCTCCATCCTTACCCCTTCAAACCTCATACTCTGAAGGGGGAAGACGACCGTGCCGGTCGTACAATAAGCCGTGTAAATGCCGCCGACGGAGGCGCGGACACGGTATTGATAGGTACCGGTTGCCACCGTTTGACTTGAGGTTATCGTGTTTGCCGCAAGCGTGGTTGGAGCTGACCAAGCGCCGCCATTCAAAGATGACTCGATATAATAATTATCTTCGATACTTAAATTATCCGTCCAGGTTACAATTGCGGGCCCGGTTGATACTGTTGCGCTTATTTGACAATTAGTCGGGGCGGGGAGGGGAATGGTGGTAAAAGTTCCAGTTGTACTGGGACTACTCCACGAATTAGATCCACCCGGATCTATAGCATATGAACGGACGTAATATAATTGATTATAGGCGAGATTTGCCTGTAGGGTATAGGTAGCAGTTGAGCCCGAATTATAAGCCGTGCTCGTCTGTGCATTTTGCCCGCTCCAACCGGTTTGTGAAGCAGTCTCATCAAACGTTTGCAAACCAACGGTAAACGCGTTGTCCGTTGCGATCTGGATTTTATAACGCAGATAATCACTTTGGGTATCAGTTGCTGATAAAGTTATAGCCGGTGCTATTGCCACGCTCGTGGCTCCATTGGTAGGGGCGGTTATGGTGGGAGTTCCCGGAGTAGTATTTGACGAATAATTTATTGCTACGGACGTGAGACTTGGAGATACTGCCGTGTCCCATGAAGAGTTAATTGCTCGGTATTGGAAGTAGCGGTTTAGAGTTGAAGTAATACCCGTGTTCGTGTATGTTCCAACACCCGTTGCAGTGTCAAAACTGGTTGGGGTATTCCCTGTTATATAACCAGTATTTGATCTAAAGTCGTCCAACCACACGTTCGCCCCTTGAGATCCGTCAGTCACACGGAGCGTTAATCGAGTTATTGCATCTCTTTGCGTTGTAAGCGAACCCGTTAAATCCATATACTCCCTCTGCCATTTAAACACTTTTGCATTCGTACTAAATCCTCCGGAGGGGAAGGTAGGAGCTGAGGCAAGGACAACGGTACCGTAAGTGGTACTGGTATTTGTGACGGACGTGACGGTCGCCTGTGACACCGTCTCCGTTCCTCCCACATTTTCTTTAAAGATAATCGTATCTCCCACTGCAAGCGTACTTGTAAGCGCCGTAGTTCCGTATGGATTATTAATTGTTACAGACGTACCACTTGCATACGCGGCCTGAGGAGAAGTTACAAAGTCGATTGTTATGGGGTGTGTTCTTCGACCGTATTCATATGCTTGACGAACTTCATCTGCACTTCGAGCCGTTCCCTTTGAAAGCCGTATTTCATCAAGAGTTCCCCCAAAATAAGTCGCGGCGGCTGAAGACCCACGGCCATACCCAATATATAAGGGGTATGCTAAATCAGTCCACGACGTCGCACCGGCTATACTAACCGTATTATCTAAAGCTCCATTTATATACATATACATAGTGGACGTAGCGGTATTTTTTGTTAATACGACATGACTCCACTGATTGAGTGGGGGGGTTGCAATAGAAAATACCTGAATGTTTTGATTATAGTTATAAAACCAAATTCTTTTATCCGAGTAGTAATAAAGTCCCAGTCGAGGATTACCGTTTCCACTTCCCAAGTGTTGTCCAACTAAACCGTCATGTTCTCCTGGAGTCTTTGTGGGATACATCCAAAACTCATAGGTATAATCACCAGCCGCACTATCCCAATTCGCGCTATCAGGAGCGGTAAGATAGTCAGAAGTACCATTAAAATTTCTACCTTTTCCTAGCTTCCCCTGGGTAATGGATGTTCCACTACCTATAGACGCATGGTTTCCAAGTCCTGAAGAATCTTTGAGGTATGCTCCGCTACCGGTTTGCTCCTCCAAATGCCATAACCCAACTGTATTTGCATCCGGTTCGTAATTTGCAAAAGGGGACTCGCCGGCGGTGGCTTCGAGGAAAGTCCCGGGGCGGTCAGACGCCACATAAAACGGTAACTTTGTTGCAGTGGATAAATTGGTCGAAGTGATTGTTTTCGAAATCCGATGATCGCGCCCGGCCCGATACGCCTCGGCGATTTCCTCGGCAGACATTGAGGACCCATTTTTAATTCTAATTTCATCAACACTACCCGTGTAATATCTTTGAGTAGAGTCAGGATTTCCCGGATGTCCTTTTCCAATATTTAAATTGGTTGACTGATAGCAGACACCTGAATACCCCGTGGTATTTGAGTTGTAGACACCGTCGACATATAAATTACCCGTTGACCCGGTTTTGGAAAATGCAACATGATGCCATTTTCCATCAGCAACCGATGCGAGACTTGAGGCCGCATGACTCCAAACCGAAGCATATCCGCATCCGTCACCATATCCAGATCCAGCCTGCTCCCAAAACCCCACGGTCCCTGAAGTGTAAAGCTGTACGCCCCAACCCGGGTATCCATTAACTCCTCCTCCATACCAATCAGACCAGCGACCAATAATAACTTTATCATTTGCGGGAGCACTCGGCGCATTCATCCAAAAATCAATTGAAAAATCGTTTCCGCCAAAATTCCAAGCGCTTGAGTCAGCGACGGTAAGGTATTCACTGCTGGCACCGTTGAAATATCTTCCTCTTCCATAGAATCCTTGTACCGATGTGGTTGTGCCACCGCCGATTGATAAGTGATTTGTGCCTGCGCTGTCTTTCAAGAATGCTCCAGCTCCAGAGGTTTCATCAAGATGCCAAAGAGCGGTAGTATAAGCATCAACTTGCGGGGAACCGAGAGTTATCTTTTCCGATGCCGTGGCATCAAACTTAGTTGAGGTATCTCGACTTCGATAGACACTCCCCGAACCCACTCCAAATATATCAAGACCATCTTGGTATAGTTGAGTAATCTCTCCTGTTGTGAGCGCTCTCTTCCATACACTGACTTCATCAATTTTCCCATCAAAAGTGGCCGATGTTCCAAATGGTCTCCCGATGAGAAAAGGTGCAGTTCCATCAATAATGGATCCTGTAAAAGGGGTAGTGGCCTCAAGTATATTATTCAGATAGAGGCGAATATTTGCCCCATCATACGTTACCACGAGGAAATCCCACTTTCCTGCGGTAATAAGGCTGGTACTATCAGCGGTTATGGCGTTCGTGCCAGTTGTTGAGGCTAAAAATCGATAGCGAGCGGGATTAAACTCGTTGTATAAACCATATTCATATCCGTTTGCGCCGTTTAACAATTTCCCAAAAATACCTCTATTTACTGACGGATTAACCGTGTCCCAATAGGCCCATACCGTGAAGGTAAAAGAAGTATTTCCTGACATACTAAGATCAGTATTATCAGCGATACTCAAATATTCAGTATTTGCGGTGAGAAAATGTGCAGAATTTGCTATGCGACCAGGAGCATACATAACCGTGTTGTTGTCCGTCAAAGTATTACTCCCTTTGGAATCGGCGCGGGTGCCGGAGGTTTCATCGAGTTTCCAATAAGCAGTAAGGGAAGTTTGGGATATCTTTTCAATAGGGGATAATACGTCAATACTATCCACAACTACATCCACCCCCGAGGTGGGATTGGTCGGTTTCCATGCTTCCCATGTTGCATTATCAGCGCTGGTGCGGGTTTGGAATTCGATGTTTCCGGCCTGGTAGTTGGCCAGGATTTCGGGGGCAGTTAACACGCGAGAATATATACTTACCATATCTATCACGCCTAGATGATTTACCAGTGATGACCATCGTCCAAAATATAAATTTCCCGTACTGGAAAGATCTACGTTGTTTGCGGAGATGGAATTTGTTCCCATGAGCTTTCCATCAATATAGTATGATGCGTTACCGGTTCTTGCAAACGTGATGACGATGTGTCTCCATGATCCATCTGTCACCCCTTTTGCGGTTACACACTGATTTGTTGAATTGATTGTGGAACAAAGTGAATCGCCGGATATCCACATACCATATACATCACCTGAAGCTGAGCCTGCCTTATCAATAATGGTACCACCAATTGGCGTTGCCCGTTCCCACGCAGACAAAGTAAAGTCCTGATTTGCACCAAAATCTAGTACTCCGCCCGCCGGATCACCCATACTCACTTGATCATTACTCCCATCAAACATCAGTGCTCCTGCACCCCAACGCTTATTATTTGCCGTCCATCCACTCATCGGGGCGGCATCTTGAGAGCCCGTTGATGCAAAACCGGAAAGCGTCCCATTACAGGTAGCTCCACATGTTCCGCCGGAAGCCGCAGTGACTCCCGAAGTCTCATTAAAGTTCCACTGAGCAATTAATCCGGACGTGGAAATTGGCGTCTCCCCATCTCCTGTTCTTATTCCTTTTGCAAGCCAAGTTAGGTCAGTCCAAGAAGATGCTTGGGTAAGGTCTACCACTGGCGAGGTGTAGACGGAGTAGGGGAAACGTTGGGAGTCTTGTTTAATTTCCTCAGGAGTGCGGGCTATGTTGCTGATGCGGACTTCGTCCATAGTACCCGTAAAGGTATTTGCTGTTCCGTTATAACGCTTCCCTAATACTAGTGCGTTAGCACTTGCTCCAATTGCACCACTCGTTGTGGTTCCTCCTATATTTTGGCCATTCAGATAATAGGTATAATTTGTTCCCGATTTTACTAAGGCCAGATGAACCCACTGATTAAGAGGCCAGGTAAAGGTATTTGAGTTTATGTTTGCTGTGTTTGCCCCTCCAGAAGTTATCACTGTTTGGAGATAGGTACCCGTTGTGTAAAATGTCCATCCATTGGAAGCATCCCATTTTTCAGCAAGGATTTCTGTTCCTGGTGTTGCTGTCCAATAATACCAACCTTCGATAGTTGTGTTTCCATTTAAAGTCCAATCAAATTGAGTACTCGTAGATGAAGTAATTACGTTTGTGTTTGCGGTGAACTGTCTTCCATTTCCTAATCTTCCGGCCACTACCGTAGTTCCTGTGACCGTGCCAGTGAATCCATTTCCCGACGAGTCTGTCAGATTTCCCGAAGCCTCATTCATATGCCATAAACCGACTGTATTTATATCCGCGGCGAGTTCATGATACGAAGTTATCAAAAGGGGAGCGGCGCCGGAGCCTTCGTCCCAACTGCGATTGTTTGTCCCCGTTGCAAAGTTTGCGGAGCTGTTGTGAAGAATAGTCGGGTCAAGAACGAGAGGATAGGAGTTCAACTTTTCCAGCCATTTTTTTTCAATGGAAAGAGTATAGATATTATTATTGAGCGCGGTATACGCCTGAAAGTATTTATTGCCCTTGGTATCCATGAGAAAAGGAGGGGCGATTTCAAACATTTTCGTTTCATTAAAATTCGTCTCTGCACTTGTTGATGTAGTTTCGGTCGGCAAAAGAGAGCCTTTTTTGTAAAAAGATACATAATTATGTTCAATCCGCGCTACGAGGCGCGGGTCGAGGGCCATCTTCCACTGATAAAAAGTGGGCGCATCTTTTCCCTTGATCACGATGTCCTCTTTTATCCCGTAAGGCATCACATGTTGCACGATGTCCACGTCCGGCAAGATTCCCGGATAGATGATGGTGGACTTGAGGACTTCGGCGGTGACATTATTTAAGGGTTGGGAAAAGGCGGGAGTGAACTCGACCCAGTATCCGTCCTTTTGCACGCGCATGGGCTTGCTGTATTGGGATGGGATGGTGAGATACTTTCCCGGGTCCTGGAATGCGGTGATGACCCCGAGACCGAAGGCGCCTTTACTTTTTAATACCGTTAATTTTATGTTATTTTCACCCGCTTGCACTCCGGGCAAAGCAAGAAGGGAGGAAAAGTTTTTTTTGTATTCTGCAAATGCTTCCGCGTGGGCGGGGGAGAGGGGTCCTTGGAGGGCTTTTATGTATTTGTTTGCAAAGATGAGAGACGCCACAAAAAGCAGGAAGCACAGCAAAACGACCATCTGTTTTTTCACCAGACTCATACTTTCAGAATAGGGAAAAATGAGGGAGAAGTCAAATGCAAACACACACCCCTCGTTCCCCTCTCGAGAGGGGATGAAAGGGGTGTGTTTAGTCCATTATTCCGACCCGTCCGTCATCCCGATGATTTCGTCGATTTCGTCATCCTCGGGCTTGGCCCGGGGATCCAATCTATAATGACATTTTAGTCTGGATTCCCCCTCCGAATCGGAGGGCGGGAATGACGGGAAGCGATGTAAGAAAGGGATAAAAATAATACCTCTAGCGTTTATACACACTCTGGCGGTGCTCGATAGTGATAATGGTCACTATTTTTAACCCGGGATCGATACGATAGATGATTCGATAAGGCCATGCGCGAAGAGAATAAAGGGTTGATAGATTTCCCTCCAGTTTTTTTCCTACATAAGGAGTATTTTCAAGATTCAATAACTTACGGGCGACTTTTTTAGCCTCTTGACGGGGAAGAGATTCGAACTGTTTTTGGGATGTTTTGGTCAAGTTAACGATCATGGATATTCATTTTTTTAAGGATAGTGCGAAGGGGAGTTACTCGACCGGCTTTATAGTCTTGTTCTGATTTGCGAATCTGTGCCATGAGCGTCTTGTTTGATGAGATGTCAAGGGTTTCTTCCCAAGACTCCAGATCTTCAACTGACAGGAGTACCGCTTGAGGTTTGCCTTTATGTACTATCACAAAGCGTTTCAAGTTCGTTCCTACCTCCTCAATCATGTCATAGAGGTTTGCACGGGCATCGGTTGCTGATATAGTTGCGGGTAATGTGTTCATATCTATAGTGTACGGGAAAGCGTACGGTTTGTCAAATGGAAATTTTTTTCAGGGCTTCACCCTGAAGGGGCTTTATTTTTTCAAGAAAGAGATGACATAATCCCCCTTTTAATATACTGCTTGATAAGCGACTGGTAGGGGATATTTATCTCATTTGCCTTTTCTTTTACCCGATCAAGTAAATATACGGGGATTCGAATCGATATTGAGCGAGTAGTAGGCTTTAGATTGGGAAATAAAGCCACTTCGGCAGTATTCCAGTCAAAATATTCCGAACTGTCAGCGATTGCCCAAAAATCACGTTCTTCATCTTCATTTTTAAATGAAGGGATTTTTTTAAATTTTCTCATGATAAGTTTTCCTTTCTTTTCGACTCATATCCCGAGCCGAAATGATCCTTACCTTATTTTTTCTTAAGGTAAAGAAAATTGATAACGTTCGTCCTTTATTGGTAACTCCCCAGATCATGTACCTGTTCTCAGCCAAGGAATGCGTCGCATCTTTCGTGACAACCTTTTTTTGACTTCCGAAAACTTCCTCAGATTCTTTATCGTTTACCCCATGTTTTAAATTCTTATCAATATTCCCTACATCCCAATCGAACACAATGGCTTTATCATATATCTTCACGATATAATTGTATATACTGCATTACACAGTGTCAAGACGAATTTCCCTATTTCTCCTTCACCGCGGAAGTGGGGGGTTGAGAAGGAGAAAGGAAAAGGGAAGATTTATTTATAATGGTCGTTTATATCCACGATTTCTATCCTATCCAAAGCTTTAAATAAGAAAATAACTCTATATTTTCTATCTAGTCTAAATGAATAAACTTTGTATTCTTTTGGTAATAGCAATTCTGTGTTTAAAGAAGGATGTTTTGGGTTGAAAATAAAGAGAGCTACTTGCTTGTTAAATTTTTTCATCAGCCCTCTTTTTGAAAGGTATGTTATAAACTTAGCACGGAGTGGTTCAATGTGCATACATGGATGATTCGGAAAGTCCTTTTATCACCCTATTTATAAATTTTTTATTATATTTTCCTGTTTTCTCCATGCCTTGTTTGATTTCTTCTAAAGGTCGCGGGACAAAAGCTTTAAATTCGAAATCATTGGTAAAGTATTTGCGCAGTAATGTGCGTATAAACTCAGAACGCGTGGCAAAGCCCTGTCTCTGGGTTTCGCTATCTACCTGAATAGCTATTTGGTTGGGAAGAGAAATACTGAACGTGGTCATATTATTATATTTTAACAATATTTGTTATATTTTGTCAAATGGAAATTTTTTTCATGGGGCGGGATTATTTTGCACAGAACCTGCCCATGCATAATTCGTAAATTTTGGTGATTTATGTCTCCCTACCAGTTTAAAACCTGATACTCCCGCGGTTGAAGCCATCTGTGCCAAGCGGGACAAATCTCCCGCAATCGGCGTTTCTTTGGCCTCAATTGCCAGATTACCGCCTAATATAAAATCGATTTCATGTCCGGTTTTGAGAGCAAAATACTGAACTCCACCCAGACGTGCAAGTTGATTATAAAGGGTATTTTCAAACTGTGCTCCGCTTGATAATTCAGACAATGTATTAGCGAGTCCAGTGTCACAAAAATACAGCTTACGGGCCTTTACGATTTCCCGATCAACATTTTTAGTATACACAGGAACCGTGCTGATAAGATATGTTTTTTCAAAAAAAGAAATATAATTTGTTACGGTCGGACGGGATAGTCCCGTCAGGCTGGATAATTTAGTATATTCTACTCGGCTCCCCACTCTTCCCGCCAAAAGCTTGGCGAGCGCATAAAGATTTCGCTCATCTGAAAAATCAGCAAGTGAACGAACATCGATATTTATGTAAGAGGACATGATATCCAAAAGAATATCGTGTTTTTGCGCTTCGGTTTGAGCCAACACCACCTGGGGGAATCCTCCATATCGGACAAATTCTTCATAATATGCAAAGAGGCGACGGTGTTCCAAATAGTCAAATGGTTTTTCTACCCAATTAACCGTGCGATGGGGGACATTCTTAAATGTCAAAAATTCGCCGAAATCCAACGGATATAATTCAAATATTTTTTTTCGTCCGGACAGTGACTCCGAAAACAAATTCTTTAAATAATATGAGCTCGACCCCGTGACTATAAACTTAATATGATAATGATCAGATAAATACTTTATGACACTTGGGCTTTCGGGGGCCAACTGTATTTCGTCCAGCGCAACGATCATAGGAATGTCCGGGTTTAAACCTCTGGTGACAAAAGATTCGCGTATGACCTCATAGTTTTTTTCTAAAAATAGTTCTCGGATATCAGCGCGTTGAAAATCCAAAAATAGAGAATTTTTAGTTGGTAATTCCGCCAATAATTGCAACACGAGTGTGGTTTTACCGGTTCTGCGCATACCAGTCAATACAGTGACCGCAGGAAGTTGTGCGTGGGCCAGAAGTTCCGGATAGATTTTACGCTGATAAAACATATGGTGTAATTACCACTTTACAAAAAGTAATGATTTTTGTCAAGTGTACTTTTCTTAAGGAGAAATTCTCAGGGGCTTGTTTTTTTCATGGGGCGGGATTATTTTGCAATAGACGTCGGAAAATGGAGACAAATAGAATGTTAAGATAGTTTATCTAAAAGAAAGGGATCGATTCTTTTTATCTCTTTTATTTTGTCAAAGTCTTTATCAAACGAACAGACGTTCACATTACTTTTAAAACAATATGCGGCAACATAAGCATCGACAAAATCGATATTTTTCTCTTCATAAAAAGAAATTGCTTGGAATAATATATTTTTTTCCTTGATTTCAAGCCCTTCAAAAAGTAAAACTATTCTCATTTTTTCAATTATTTCTTCTTTCGTAAATCGATAGTACGAAGAGAGCATAAAAAATATTTCGGAAATCACGAGAGGATGAGTAACGAGTGTTAACTTTCCCTCCTTTGCTTCAGTAAAAAGCTTTTTTGCGGTAGGAGATTGGGTTTTATGATCAGCTAACAAATATCTAAGGAATATGTTGGTGTCTACAAATAATTTCATATAAGCCCTTCGCTAGCGATGTCAGCGGCAATTTTTTGTCTCATGATGGAGCGAATTTTTTTTAGATCAGCTGGTTTTTTATTTTTTGATTTTAATGATCCATATAAAGACAAAATATCGCTATTATACGGTTGAGCTATGATCTTTTTTTCTTCAATGGAGAAGATGAGGCGGCTGGAGGGCACAAGGCCAAATACATTACGTATGGCAACAGGGATGGTTATTTGACCTTTTTGAGTCATGGTAGCGGCGTAGGACATATCCTTACAATATACCTTACTCCTTACTTTTTGTCAAGAGTAAGATTTTTCATTTTTTCACGGGGCGGGATTATCTCCCCTCAGGGGCCAACGTCGGAGGTAGTGGGGGTGGAGGCAATACTTCGATATACTGCGCATTGATATCTTCACGTCCGGTTATCTCGCCATTTGAATAGACGATTATTTGCGAATTTTTTTTTAAATCATTCAACGAAATCTTTTTCAATTCCATAAAAAACCCCGTGTTTTTGTTAGTCTTCACGGTATATGTTTGAAAAGAGGGTGAAGATGCCGCGAAAGCCGCGGCCTTTACGAATATATCATTTCCTTTTTTATCCACGAGAGTCCCGCCCAGAGTTGTCACCACTTGAGTGGAGCTGACCGCGGTCGCTTCAAACTCGTTGATTTTTTGGTCCCGCAGATCGACGAGCGTATTTACGGAAATTCCTTGTCCGTCTTTCAGATCATTAAACCCTATTTTTTTTGGTTGACCTGACGTAAGGGAAAGGAGAGCTCGGGGAAGCATCGGTATTTGTCCCGTGATGACAGTCTTATCCGTTATCTTTACTTTATATGCTTTGTTATATGTCACGACCGTAATATTATTAAATCCTTTGCTATCAAGCACGCCGGATAAGGAATTCACCGGTTCGGCGGGAGTAGGGAGTAAGGGGACCATTCCCGTCAAAAAGGGGAGACGTCTGAGCACGGGCGCGAATATCATTTGCAAACCCATGAGGAGAAGAAGCACTGAGAGAATAATGATGATCTTTTTTTTGGTCATACGACTACTTATATACTATACTAAAAATATAACAGATGCAAAGAGTTCATAAGTCATCCCCTCGAAGGAGGGGATCCAGTCTATAATTGGTCATTCCCGACCTGATCGGGAATCTATATAATAAACCTTATATGTTTGATAAATCTTACTGTGTTTATATTCTTTCTTCTCAAAAAAACGGTACTCTTTATGTTGGAGTCACAAGCAATCTCGTTAAGAGAATCTGGGAACATAAAAATCAAAAAGTAGAAGGGTTTACTAAAAAATATGAAGTCCATCATCTGATATATTACGAATTGCATGATAACCCTGAGTCTGCCATAAGAAGAGAGAAACAAATAAAAAAGTGGAATCGTAAATGGAAATTACGATTGATAGAAGAAAAGAACCCCGAATGGAAAGATTTGTATAAAGATATTTTGTAAGGTTGTTCTAGTCTGGATTCCCGCCTACGCGGGAATGACAAAAAAGGTGGTCCTTCGCCAGACTTCCCAAGTAGGATTCGATCGCTTCTTTAGCGGCGGCGGCGGCTTCTTCAATAGTATCACCATATGAAACACATCCTTTAAGCGCGGGGATTACCACGGTATATCCACCTTCAGGTTCTTTTTGAAATATAGCGGTATAGTGATGAATTTTCATATAAGTAAAGTATAACACATCATATTTATGGTATCGCGTAGCGCACTATGACGATGCCGGAACCGCCTGACCCCGCTTGATATGAACCCACATTGGGCGACCAGTAGCTACCGCCACCGCCTCCGCCGCCGGTGCCTGAAATTCCACTCGTATTGCGACTCCCTCCTGTTGATGTCTGAATACTGTTGGGGTATTCCCTATAGTCATCACCCGTGGCGTCGCCATTGTTTGTGCTACCGAAGCCGCGACCCCCGCCACAAAAACCACTTCCTGCGCGCTCGCTGGAGTTCCCTCCGCCCCCGCCGCCGCCGGCATAACAAACCGACGAGCCGGATATGGTAAGGGTAATCCCATTTCCTCCATTGCCGCTCGGGTAGGTAGAACCACCTCCGACTCCGGCGGAACCCGCGCCACCGCCACCGCAACCGGTCCAGGTGTAGCTACCCGCTCCACCGGCGTTTCCATATACCGTTATATTGGTGCCGGCGCCGGTCTGGTTGGAGGCTCCGGCCGCGGTATTTTGGCTACAGCCGCCGCCGCTACCCCCGGTACCACCGGCACAACTGCTCTGGCCCGCTCCTCCTCCTCCTCCAATTGCGGCTGGCAACGCTCCGAATACAGAGTTCCCTCCGTTGGTGCCGCACGAATTGGTATTCCAAGTATATCCAGTTCCACCGCGTCCAATCGTTACGGGATAAGCCGCTGGAGTCAATGCCTGATTAACCGCATAAACCACGCCTCCTCCGCCTCCGCCGCCATTGGCATTGGTGGTGCTATAAGCTCCTCCTCCGCCTCCACCCGCGACTATGAGAACATCAGCAGTAATATTGCTCGCTACGGTGAACGTGCCAGTAGTTCTGAAGGTATGGATACGATAACCGCCGACCTCTGTTATTTCTCCGCCGGTTGCGAGCACGGGACCGGAAGGGCTCACGATGGGGATCCAAGCGGTCCCGTTATAATACTCCGGTCTTCCTAAAGTAGTGTTATATCTCATGGTGCCTGTCACGGGCGAACCAGGTCTTTGGGCCGTAGTACCTTGGGGTGGGATCTCTCCGTCTGTCTTCGAGCTTAAATCAAGTGATGCCCTCGGGGCCGTTGACCCGATGCCGACGTTGCCGGAAATATAACTATTTCCTGTACCATCAACATACAACGGTCCTGACATCTGTAATCCCATTCCCTGACTTTGATTATCAAATATTTTAAGTCTACGAGGTGACCCATTAAAAAGTTCCAAGGTACCTTCGGCGACTCCTCCATTATGGAACGATATACTTGCCCGTTTGCCCGTTCCAGAGGTACCTTCTCCCAGGGCTAATGTAGCATCATTACCACAACATTGTGCAGAACCGTCCCTCGAAAGTGTAGTAAGGCCGGTTACATTAAATTTTGAAACTGGTGCCGTCGTCCCAATTCCAACACTTCCTTGAGTTACTATCAAATTGCTCGCCGGGACGATGGAAAGGTTGCCGGAGACGTTGGCGATGGTGGAAGTGGTTCCTCCCACGTCGAGCTTGGCTCCTGGGGTGGTAGAGGAAATGCCGACGTTGCCGTTCGGAAACACTACTTGATTATTTGGTGTGTCAAGACTAAGCATCTTTTGCCAATTTGTTGCTCCAGCAGTAAGAGTGCCAAACATTTCAATAGCTCCAGTATTACGCATCTCAATAGTTGATGACTTATTACTTGCATCGGGAATAACCCAAGTAGAGGCGGCAGTTATTTGGGCGTTTTGAGATAAATGGAATGTAGAGTCTGTATCGGTACTTACGGAAAGATACCCTTTACCTGCCGGTCCCATTTGAATAGCTTCTCCTGCACCACTCTTATCTACCGTAAATAGTTGTCCTGGTGTTGTACTCCCAATCCCCACATTCCCCTGCGTGATGAGTAGATTCGCATTCGGGGTGAGGGAGAGGTTGCCGGAAGTGTTGCTGATGGTCGAGCTTGCGGCGTAGACGTCGAGTTTTTTTTGCGGATTCGTGGTACCGATACCGACGTTGCCGGAACCTACAATATAAAGACCCTGTGAGCCGGCGGCCGCAAAATGATTAGTCGTAGCGGGGAATTTCCAACCATTTAACCTTCCTAAATATCCTGATGCAACTGTTCCAGCTGTTCCTTCGGTCGAACTGGCAGAAAAAGTAGAATTTGTTTCAACTTCAACATATATGCTACCAGCATAAGTTCCACCACTTAATCTTCGCAGTCGAAGCTCTATTACCGGACCACTTGCCGCAAAGCGGGCGTCAAGTGCAAAATTCTGTGTGTCATTCCAGTCTGTACCATTCATGGGAGGCACTTCAACCCAATCGACATTTGTGCCGGTATAATAGGTTCCGTACACTTCCCATTCGCGAATAAAGAGTTGATTATTAAAGTGAGCCCAGGCTCTTACTTTGGTATAGGTTGCTATACCGTTGTTATTAATCGTGCCGATGTTTATCCAATCATTTACAGCAGTGTTATTAAGCGTTCGAATTGTTTGAAATTTTCTTGTTCCTGCTACTTTTATCGAACCGTTTATATCAAGAGTTTCAGAAGGGCTTGTAGATCCTAATCCCACATTCCCTGTGTTATAGTAGATGTTAGACCCCGAAGTGGTCCACTGGGAGCCTTGATAAGCCACACCTCCCTGATACAGAGTTCCTGAAAAATTGATATCTCCAACTACGTCTAATTTTTTAGTAGGGGAGACGGAACCAATACCGACGTTGCCGGTGCTTCCGGGAAGTAATAATATGTTTCCATTGGTCTGATTTGTAGTAAACCTCAAACCATACGCCGAATTTATTTCCGCATCGATTCCACTCCCTGGCCCTTTAATTAAAAGAACTTGATCGGTGTTGGGCGTGCGTTGCAACTTAATCTCTGGCTGAGTTCCTGAGTCCATAATATGAAGGCGTGAACTTGGCAGCGTTGTCCCCACACCAATTCCCACATTCCCCGTACCCTTGAGCACGCCCACGGTACCACCCGCGCCATTACCGAAAAAGACATCGGCACTATAGTATGTTTTATTGATAACCGTCATGACCTGGTCTATTGCGGAGCCGAATTTGAGCTCGCCCTGTACTGCCTGGGCTGTCTTTACGAGGCGGGGAACATAGGGATAGAGTGCTACGCCAACCACCATGAGGCATACAAAAAGAAGAGCCAAGCGGATATGATTTTTCACGCCCATGATTTCAGATTAGAGGAAAAAAAGGGGGAAGTCAACACTATTTTAAATAGAAATTCCAAATACCAAATCTCAAGTACTCCAAGCAAGTTACAAATACCAAATTACAAGTATTCCAAACAATTTCCAAGAACAAAGTTCCAATTTTCAAACGTTTGATTATTGAATTTTGGTAATTGGTGGTTGTTTGTTACTTGGAATTTGGATCTTGGTATTTTTTAGCAGGATAATTCACAATTATGAGATTGTCCAGGGTGTATATGCTACAAAACTAGTAGTATGGGCCGTCAGGAGGAGAAAAAATTGAGGATATTACGGTGCTCCCGTACTCGGGCCAAACCTCATCCCGCCTCCCTGATTGTAAATTTGTTTTGTTTGCTTTGATTTACGTTTATGAAGACATAATGATTGACAGTTTTGCTACACCGTATTGTTACACTGTAGCAAAGTTGAATAAAGGGATAAGTGATTTTTTAGAGGCCTTGTGTTTTTTCCTGTTGGAAAGCTATTTTTCTCTCCCAAGCGGCTTTCCAATTGATCCCATATACCCCGGGGGCAAACACGTCATTAAAAAACTCTCGAAATATGAGAGATATCTTTTCAATCTTCAGGATGGTTTGAAGTGCGGGTACGATGCCTTCGCTTTTTTCCATCATGATTCTGAATTTTGATACGGTCGTGTAAGATACTTTCAGCACCTTGCAAATCATACGGTAATCGACGTCCTTCATAAGGAGATAGATGATGGCAATTCTTTTGACGATCATAACGCGCTCGGCGGGGGAAAGAAGGTCAAATAGGACTTTGTTAAAAAGGTCTTTTTGTTGTTTTCCGACCACTTCATAAAATATTGAAAAGATTTTATGGTACTTTTCAGGAGCAATCTTGTAGGGTGATATTCTGACCATATTTTTGTGTTTACACTGAAAAAACAAATAACAGCCCAGTTTTTTTAGTGTAACAATACACTGTAGCAAATGTCCAGGGACTATACACAACAAAAGAGAGGTTTTGGGTTGATAGGAAAAGATAAAAATGGAGAAAGTACTTGTGTTTTAATGTGCCTGGTTATGAAGATAAAAAATTGAAAAATGAAATAGATAACGGAGGAAAAAAGCAAAAAGACCAGGGAAATATTTTGCTACACCGTATTGTTACACTGTAGCAAATAGAAATGATAAGCGATGTTTATGGGAATTCGATTATGGGGATCCGGTTGCGGGGCCAAACCGTATCCCTCCTCCCTGATTATAAACCTGCTTGATTTGTGCGGGTGTGAGGGCATAATTAAACACTCTCACGTCGTCGATTTGACCGTTCCACCAGTAATCGTTGTAGACAGAGGGGCCGGGATGCCAAGCGTAATTATTACCAATTTGATTTTGAGTTTGTGAGACGCGTGTTGAAAGTGTTTGAGCGTCACTGTCGACCAAGACCCCATCAATATAAAGCCTCACAAAATCATCTTTTTTATATGTTCCAACGACATGAACCCAATTAGTTGAAGAGTTAAGGCCTCGAGAAGTGACGATATTTTGACTTGTATTTCTATGTTCGAATTCATAGTACCCACTTGCATTTTTGTTCATCCTCCAGTCATTACCTCTTCCGACGATGGTCATAAAGGTATTATTTATGCTAGTTTTTACCCATGCTGAAACAGATATTTCATCTCCAATATTGTTGAGTGGAGTGTACGACCCAACATTGACAAAATCATCCACACCATCAAAATTCAAACTCGCGTTATATTTCCCCGTTGCGCCGTTGTACCAGGCGGTAGCAGTATCCACGACCGTGCAAGTTCCTACAGAGCTTTGAGGGACAGTTGCTCCGATCGTGATCGTGCCCGAGTTTCCATTTCCACTCGAATCATTCGCAGTGATTCCCTGACATTCGTCGAATTTCCAATGCCCTACAGGCCCTCCACGGTTATAGTCCCAGGCGATTTGCGCGGGAGTGCGGGCGTAGTTGAAGATCTTAACTTGGTCGATAGATCCCCCCACGTAAGAGCCGCCATATCTTCCAAATCGCAGTCCTTGAGCTGAAGCATTAATAGTTCCGGAAAGACTCGACGTTGTATTTATTAATCTTCCATTTACATAGATTCTCATAGCAGATCCATCATAAGTACCAACAACATATATCCAAGAATTTAAATCGGCATAGTTTGCCAAATTGGTAACAGTGACTTCTTTATGTCCTGAACTAAGCTCAAGATAAAAAGTAAAGTTGTTATTTGATGACTCTCTCCATCCGAGCATGTATCCCGTACTATTACCAGGATAGTTTCCCACAACACCTTCCCAGTCAGAGTCTTTAGATGCAGGCGGCTTCATCCAGGTTGACACAGTTATTGCGCTACCTGCAAGATCTAAATTGGCATTATAGGGGATTTGAACAAAGTCATTGTTCCCGTCAAAAGTCAATGCCGCACCATACTTACCCTGTGCCCAGCTTGGGTCATCGGTGCTTGGAGTAGAATTCGCCCCAAGAGTTCCAGAATTATTATTACCACTGACATCATTAACCGTTTGTCCTGTTTTTTCCTCAAAATTCCACTCTCCCACGGGGGGAGTGCATGGGTCTGTACCACCGGGTACACAGTATGATGCGGTCGCCGAACTTGATGCGACCGAGCCTCCACTGAGCCCCGAAGTATCAGACATAGCCCCAAGGACCATGGAAGCCCCGCGGTTATAATCCAGAGCAATTTCGTCAGACGTGAGAGCGGAAGAATAAAGCTTTACCTCATCTATAAAACCGGGGTAAATACAGTCACTTCCAGTTCCACACCAACTTCCCATACCGACGCGCAAAGTAGTATTAATTCTAAATCCAAGAGTGTTCCCAGTAATAGTATTTATAAGTTTTCCGTTTGCATATGTTTTTAGAAATCCTTGAGTCTTACTCACAACCCACGCGATGTGAGTCCATTGATTTGCTTGAAACGTATTTGCAGGGCAACTACTGTTATAAGAAGCATTTCCACGAATACTACATCCACCATTTGAACTTATTGCAACCAACCATCCACCACTTTCGCCAACGACTCCGTTGTAATCAGAAATAGGGTAATATTCAGCGGCGGGAATAGAATCAGGTTTTATCCACACTGACAAAGTTCCATCATCCCAAGTTTGTGCAGTATAACTTGCATCTGCATAATCTTCTGAAGTAACAGACAAAGCCCCATCAAAATATACAGCTTTTCCAAATTTGCCATTATTATCCCATGTGGGATCATTAGGAGCACCGGTAAACGTAAAGTTGGGTTGGCCTGAAATTTGATTATTTGCCGTTACCCCATATCCTTCGTCAAACTTCCAGTAACTGACTTGCGACCCAACCGGACTTCCGCCTGCCGGGTGGCCGGCGTTCATGTCCTCGACGATTTGCTTGGACGAACGTGCGTAATTATATATCTTTACATCATCTAATTTTCCTTTAAAATATTCAGTGGCTCCCGCACTTCCAATATATAAAGCACTTGGGGTAAATGATCCAGTTCGTGCAATTGAGTTCACCTGTACTCCATCAACATAGAGACGTGTCATAGACCCATCATATGTACCAGCCACATGATGCCAAGCCCCATCAATATTCGTTGTATAAGTCAACATTCCGAAAGGACTATTACATTGTCCTCCCCAAGTTAACTGACTACTTGTGTTGAAAGCAAATAGTAAATCACCACATGCTCCAGCAACAATATCGTCCCAATCAGCTGTGGTGGTGTGATTTACCCACCCTTCTACCGTAACCATTCCTCCATATTTTCCCGTCATTGTTCCAACGGAAACTCTATCAGTTGAACCATTCAATGACAAAGCGCTTCCATATTTACCACTTATCCATGTTGATCCGGTAAGGGTGCCCGTGTATCCATTTCCTGATTGATCATACGCATTCGTTCCCGTCTTTTCATCCATATTCCAGTACCCAACCGGCCCCGCGGACCAGTTGTACAAATCCCGGACTTCTTTGGGAGAAAGAACACGATTGTATGTCCGTATATCGTCTAAAGTTCCATTAAAAGTCGTATACCCAGTGCGTGTACAAGTTCCTAAGTTCTGAAAATATTCTCCAATAGTAATTGCTTGAGAATAGGAAATATTCTGTTGGAGAGCCCCATTCACATAGAGGTTTCCTTTTAGGGTACTATTATCCCAGTTATATGCCACGTGATACCACGTATTATTATTTATCGTCGCTACATATTGAGGAGTTACATTTTGACTCGTCGCATAATTATGAGTGAGGTAAACTCCGGTATTTTTTAAACTAAAGAACATACCTCCCGTACTATCTCCATTACTTGACCCGAGAGGGCATTGAGCAGAAGTGTCAAGACTGGGTGAGTTAAACCAATAAGCAATCGTACCGGTCGTATCATTCACGTTCGTCGCCGTCGTCGCGGTACTCGCGGCACGGGTGCTGGTACTATTGTGTGCGGTACCAGTCCAAGCATAGCCCGTTCCTAAAGATCCGTCGAGGTAGGGGGTGACGGTTGCGCTTTGCTCAATCTGAACGCCATCAACATACACAACCGTTCCTACTTTATTTGTATAAAAACTTAACTGGATATTATTACCTGTAAAGCCATTATTGGGAATAGTTTGGGTCATAGAATATCTTACCCAACCGCTTGTTGCGGCATTGATGGTGGCAATAGTTCCGGGGATATAATTTCCCGTATCGTGGAAAACACGATAGTAGAAGGGAATGGATTCTCCCACTCCCACTGCGGTAACATTTACCCAAAAACTCACGGTGTAAGTTTGACCTTCAGTTACGGCTCCTCCATACGAATCACCTTCTTGGTTTCCGTCGCCGGTCACGGTTTGTTTGAAAGAATAAGTTCCAAATTTAGCTGTGTCAGACGACTGTTCCCTCGTGGCAGTCCCACTATTATTCCACCCCCCCCAACCGGTAAGGTTAGTTTCTACCGATGGATTTTGCTCCAGGTTAGTCGAGGCAACGCCTGATCTCAATCCATTTCCAAACTTTCCTCCTCCATAATTACTTGTTCCTGAGACGGTTGTGGTATTGGCATTCCCCGAGGAATCGGCACCATTGCCGGACGCTTCATCACTTTTCAAATAGGTAGTCAGGCCGTTGGAAAGCGCATCGTTATTTTTTGCGTTCGTGCTCATCGATACAGACGTTCCTTTTATTGAACCTAAGCCTTTTCCTGCAAAATCGGATTTGATTTGCGCGGCGGTGCGGGCGTAATTGAAGATTTTCACCTCATCAATAGAACCTGAAAATGCAGAAAAAGTATTTCCAATATCTACAGTAGAGCTATTATTTACAGATCCATTTTTTGTTGAAATCGGCAATACTCCACCCGTCGCATTTCCGTCAACATATCCCACAGCATTACTACTTCGATTAAATACGACCGTTACTAAATGCCACTTGTTATCTGCTACGGAAGTAGAACCCACATTACCCTCGGTATAACCAACTGTGTCGCCAATTAGTACATTAGGAACTCCGCCTTCAATACCAAATCGCCATCCGGAAAGTCCTGCTCCTGCTCCTTTGCGAATCAGATTTCGGTTTGAAGCGCTAGACGCTGTACGAATCCAGGCAGAAATCGTAAAATCTCCTGTTCCAAAATCAAGAGAGCCGTTAACTGGATCGGCAATCGAGACAGTATTTGTGCTTGTAAAAAATAGACATTTCCCCGAAAGACATTGATCTTCAGATTTCCACGTTGCGCTATTCACCGTTCCATTACTTGCGTTTGGCGACGAATCTCTCGTATTTGTCCCATACCCTTCATCAAACTTCCAATAAGCAACCGGGCCGAGGGATTTTGTCTCGTTTGAAGGAGCACCTACGGATAAAGTTGCATACGTAAGTGAGTTCTCTCGAATATAGATACTTTCAAATTTTGATGTCATGTTTACCGCATTACATGAAAGGCCTAATGCGGGACCACTTAAGGTTGTTCTATTTATTCTTCTTACAATTGCTTCAAATGATCTTTCGCTCGCAGAATTGAAACGAGTAAAGTTTTCGGGAGCATTATCACAACGACTCATGGGTGGCATGACATAGGGTGATGTGCTACAGGATAAAACACAGTTTTGAAGCGTATCTGTGCCGGGCGCAAAAGCCTGCATATTGCTATTTGTTTGTTGTCCTCCATAGTTACCATCACCGTTCGTACTCCAACAGGAAGACGTTCCGTTGTTATAGCTTTCTTTGACCTTTACTACGTCCCACTGGATTGAGTTGGTGATGAGAACCGTCGCTCCTGATTGGGGTCCTCCACAACCCGTTGCCGTATTAGTATAGGTGTATATCGCTCCACCATTTGTATCGGTTGAACTCACTTTTGTAACATTTAATTCCGCAAATGAATCAACCATACTAGGAGTAACCAATATCCAGCCGCCACTATTGTTAGTCATATCGCAATACACTTGTTGTTTGTCAGAGGAGTTTCCATTAGTAGTGTCTATCCAATAGGTACCATTTCCTGTTGAATTTCCCGCGTCAAGAATAGATTTACAACTTAACCCGGGATAAGTTTGAGTTCCGACCGTGATTTTTGCCGATTGTGCGGAAGGGTTTCCGTAATAGAGGTATATTATAGTGCCGGATGTGGGGATGGAGGGAACCTTGGGCCATATTTTTGTGGATGCGTTGTTACAGTTGGAAATCCAGTAGGGGAGTATCTTTCCACTCACGTCCGTAAGTCTTATATCATCGCAGTCACTCTGCATTTTTCCCGCGGTTATGAGGGTTGCCGTATCGACGGTTACCTGAACCTGGAAATCGGTTTGTGCGACGCCGGAGTTGGTGATTGCAACGGTTTGTCTATACCCCCAATGGTCGTCTAACCATGCGGCCTCGGTTTTGGATTGATAGCGAGTAGTTAAGTAGGCGATGGGAAGGAAGAAGAGAATGACGAACGTGGAGATTATGAGGATTTTACGGCGGAGGATCATGTCCCACAAATGGATTCCCGCCTTCGCGGGAATGACATGGGGCGGGATTATCCCCGCCCTTACATATTTATATGGTTTTTTCATATTTGTTTTCGGTACTCCAATCTTTTTTTGAAAAGATTTTCTCGGAATCCACCTTCTTTGATAAATCTTTCTTGATTTGCTTTGAGAAATTGGCTCATGAGATAGATCTGTTTATAGCAGAGGGTAAGCATAAGATTAGCAAACGCTTCATGGTTTTGCATATAAGTCGTATAGGTCGTATAAAACGTATAGGTCTTATACGGCAGATCGTATGTTTTGCGGATCTGCAAGATGCGAGGGTCTTCTTTTGTCCATTGAGTGAGTTCTTTTTGACGCAGATAATCTTTATAATCCTCAAGTAACTCCCCATAACTATTATGTGATACGTCCGCAAGTTTTATATTGCTTTCATGACTCTTGCTAAGTGATCCCTCTACGATATTTTGTTTGCCAGAGCGCGCTGCCTGAACCATTTGATCGTGAGTACGGGATCTTTTATCTATATATCTATCACAAAAGATTACGGTCAAATCATATATGCTGGTCGCAATCCAGTAAACGATGAGTTTTTCGTAACCGAAACCTGTGTTTTGGTTTTTCATATAAGACTTATAAGTCATATACGTCGTATAAGACGTATATGAAATACTAATTAATAATCAACCAATTAAACCTAATTTCCCCGTGTTGTGAATTACCCGATGAGACGGAGAAATAGGGATGACAGCTAAGATCGGTTGAAATCGGCTGAGATCGGTTGAAATCGGGACAGGATTCTTTCCTCATAACTGATAACTGATCACTGATAACTGAATTTGTTTTTGTCAAATAGACAAGTGAATCTTTCGTAATTTTGTCATTATAGATTATGACCTCCGGTGCCCCGAGAGGAAGGATTCCCTGACCCGCGGCTTCGGCGTTGGTCTGCATGGCGGGAATGATTTCATTACTGGTTGTCCGCAGTCCTGAGTCGGCGATGATCGCGGAGTTGGTTGCAATCTGGTTAAAGCCGAGGGCGTTAAACTTAGCCGAGCCCGAGGCGTCGATGGAGGCGACGGTATCGCCAATCTGATTTTGAATATTTATTTTCCCATTTTGTAGGGGCGGACCTACGTGTCCGCCCGTATTTGTTGGGTCGACACGTGGGTCGACCCCTACATCGTTTAATTTAATATTGACATCGTTATTAATTGGTTGTATCGTATCCGTCCGCACGCCCCCTTTTGCAATAACCTGACCCTCGGTCGTGATATTTCCATTTTTTGCAATCGTGACGGAACCGTCAAACAGGGTGATTTGAGCGAGGGCCGAAAGTTTCAATTCCCAGGAAAGAGAAAGGATTTCGTTGTTTTGGATAAAGATATTTCCGGCCGTGAGGGAGTTGGCGATGGAGGCGTTATATAAATTTGAATTACCTGAAACGGTGAGGGTCTCAAATATGTCATTGCGAGGAGCCGTAGGCGACGTGGCAATCTGTTGAGAGATTGCTTCGCTACCGCTCGCAATGACAGAGGAAGAGAGATTTTGGTAATAATTGGGATCGGGCAGGGGACTATTTTTTATTTGCGCAAGTTGAGCCTGGACGGCGTTGATGTCAGTTGAAAGTTGTTGTGCGCTTGAAGTACTGTCATGCTGAACTTGTTTCAGCATCTGATTAAGATCCTGAAATGAATTCAGGATGACACCCTGTTGATTGTTTAGTTGATCAATATTTTCTGAGTGGACTTCTTTTGCCACAAGCGTTCCTGAAAGGCTTGCTTCGTTGGCAGTCAAACTTCCGGATATGGTAGCGTCTTTAGCTACGCTTAAGTTACCTAGGGTACTTAAGTTACTTAAGGTACTTAGCGTACCCGCAAAAGTTGCATTTCCGGCCGCATCAATCGATGCAACCGTTTGATCGTTCAGGCCCTTGATGATGAGTTTGGCGAGGGAACCAGCACTGTCATTGCGAGGAGTCCCGACGCCAGTCGTGGACGACGAAGCAATCTCATTGGCCGAGATTGCCGCGTCACTCGCTTCACTCGCTCCTCGCAATGACACAACTAAATCCCCCCCCTGTGTCTTTATTTCTTTCGTCTCCACAACCGGAGATATTATTTTTTCCTGCACGATGACGTTCTTGGCAAGAAGAATATTATTCACTATGGCATTTTCTGTCTCGATAAAGCCGGCTTTTATTTGTCCGACCGTAATCTGTGCAAACACCCCGACCTCTTCGATGAAATCACCGGTTTTGTTACTGATGACGTTATACGATTTTTGCATGTCATGCTGAACTTGTTTCAGCATCTGATTAAGATCCTGAAATGAATTCAGGATGACAAAGGACTCATTCGGGATGACAGAAGTGTTGCTCGCCATGACAGAAGCATCCTTTGCAATGACTGAGGAAATGGTAAATGTCTCCGGAGGCACATTTCCTGCTTGATTGAGGGCTACGAGGGAAGGTTGATCCGGATCATTCAGCTCAAATCCTCCCGAGCCACCCGGGTTTTCATTCGTCCACCGCTCTCCATCAAACCGTGGCGCGGTCAAACGATACGAAATCGTCGTGGGGCGTGAAGAATATATGGTAAGTGAGTGTGTTGTGTTATCCACCTTATACCACGTCCGTGTATCATCCGACGGAGTCAAAAGCACCGTCATCTTTCCTAAATTCTTTCGTAAATTAGTCGTCTTTGAAAAAAGCCACAAATCCGACGCCTCAGGCACTGCATTAAAATCAATAACTTTCACCGCATACCCTTTTGTAATTTGGTTATTGGAATTTGTTTGGAAATTGGAATTTGTATCTTGGAAATTGGTCACAATGGTGCCCGTCGTTTCTTCCTTCACCCCCGTCATCGCGGTGAGAAAAGTGGCATATTTTTTCCCATTTATCGTATAAGGAGGGTCTACCGTACCCGCGTCGATCTTGCCGGTGCACCAGAACGGATCTCCGATACAGAGGTCGGGGACAGTGGGATAGCCCACGTCGGTTATATTCGTCGCGGTGTTATCGATGACCACGGTGCCGGTTGCCTGGGCGGAGATACTCGCGATTGGCACATAGGAATTATTAGCATCAAGGAAAGAAATATAGCCGGTATTATTGGGAAGGTCAGAGGCGACCTGTAGAAGATCTATTCGTGAGGTCCCATTGGGGACAATATATCTTTGGCATGTGGAAGTGGGACAGTACTGACCGGCGAGGATGGTACCGCCATTTAAATCAAGCTGTGCATTCGTGTTTAAAGCTCCTCCGATACCAACATTACCCGTCGTCGCAACCCGAATCCGCTCGGTTCCCGGAGTCATGGAATTAATCGTTGCGCCGGTATAAAAGGAAAGGGGATTGGTTGAGGTTGCCGCAATTTGGAATTGGGAAGATTGGGATAAAATCGAACCGTTTTGGAACGTAGCTCCAGATGCATTCGTACCGTCGTTAAACCGTGCAAGCTGATTGGCCCCGAGATTGACAAAAAATCTACTGGTTGCGTTTGTTGTGCCGATTCCTACATTCCCAGAAAACAAAGCATTACCCACACCGCCCATCGCATTATAACTTCCGATTGAAAGAGAAGCCGATGCAGTCGCATAGCCTTGGACGTTGAGGCTTCCCAAGATGTCAAGTTTTGCCGTCGGGGCCGTTGAGCCGATTCCTACGTTGCCGGTTCCAGGGAACACGACAGTTCCAAAATCTAAGCCAACAGCGAGATATGTAGTCATATCTCGCACGGCTTCTTTATTATTAATTCTGTAGCTTGCTGATGCCCCTATATTAATATTTCCACCAGACACATCTAGTTTATTTGCTGGATTAGTCGTCCCGATGCCTACATTCCCCGTGGTATCTTGCAAAGTTATCCCTGTCGTCCACGCATTTAATCCTGATTTATAGGCAAGGTTTAAGGGGCCATATTGAGATCTCAAAACTCCTGTCTGTCCGATCGTGAGATTTCCAGACATACTCGCGTTACCCGTGATATCAAGTTTTTCAAGGGGAGAGGTGGTGCCGATCCCGACGTTGCCATTGTCCAGATCAATCCTCATGTACTCAGTTCCAAAATCTGCATCACCTGCAGGAGCACCCGCGCTACTTATTTTACCAAAGCTGATAAATCTATTTGCTTGATTTGGACCAAAGATCATGGGCCCATATTCTCCACCGGTATATTGAAGTTTAATACCATAAGATACTTGGCTTTCCCTATACAGATATAAAGCAGGACTAATTTCCGTGGCTGGTACGGTAGAGTAAGCATTTTTACCAATTTGTAAATATTCCCCTACTGCATCTCCAATATTAGCGCTTCCTGCAACATCAAGCATTTGTGCTGGCCCTGTCGTACCAATCCCTACATTTCCATCCCCCATAATGGTAAGAAAGTCTCCTCCCGAATCTCCAATTTGAAGCACCTCATCCGCGGCTCCTAAATTCGCCGTTGATTTTAACGAAAGAGCCTCAGTAGTAGTTCCTCCAGCGGCTTTTGAAGAGTTCAAAATAACTTGATCGGTTGAGGCGAGAGTTATATCTCCCGTCCCTGAGTTGATGGCAACCGCAGTCGCACCGGTTGCATTTCCTAACGTTACCGTGTGAGCGATTGCATTCGTACCGAGATTAAGTGAAGAACCTGTTCCGGTATTTAATGCAATAGAGGTTGCGCCTGTTGAATTTCCTACGATTATGGTGCGAGCCAATGCGCTTGTTCCCATATTTATTGCATTTGCGGTGGTGTCTCCGAGGGCGAGGGTACCCGCGGCGATGGTGTCGAGCCCTTGACCTCCGGTTACCGTGATATTTCCTGCATTTGCAACATTGAAATTTGTCGAGTTAATGAGTTTGGTAAAAGTACCCGCGAGAGTCAAACCATTGGTCAAGGTTCCCGCAGTCTGCGTGATATTTATTCCGTTCGTGAGAGCACCTGCCCCGGTTTGGTTTACTAAGATACCGTTTGTATTTGTTCCTGAAGCATTAGCATTTACCAGATTAAAGGCGGTTGTTGCACCAACATGATTATTAGTTAATTTAAGGGAGGTTGCCGTACCCAATCCTGCAGCTAAAGTGAAATCAATGTCACGCGCGGTTGTGGTGGTGATAGTATTTCCTCCGTCATAGGCTCCCTGGAGGGATGAAACCCCTCCTCCCATCGCGGTCCAGATAGTTCCATTACAAAAATAATATTGATTAAGCGTTGCATCATAATATATTTTCCCCGTACTGGAAATGTTACACGTCCCCGCCGCGGCGATGAACATGGGGGCTATGGAAAGCGTGCCGGAAAAGGTGGCATTTCCCCGAACGTCTAAAAGAGCGGTTGGGGAGGTTGTGCCGATGCCGACGTTTCCATCATTTTGAATCATCATCCGTGATGTAGGAGTAAAGGTGGTATCGGCCGTGGTAGCGACGCTATCGGCATAGAATTGAATTCCTTTTCCCGCACCACCATAACTAAACCCTATTCCGCGACTTCCAAAAGAACCATGAGTGGTCACCCACTTGTAAGTTGCCTCACCCCCCGTGTTGTACAAAGAATATGCATTCGCAAAAATAGTTGATTTTGCGTTGTTATCTTGATTTCCGTTCAGGGTAAGAGAATATGCAGCTGAACCACCAAAATAATTACTTATGTTTGCACCGTTTGTATTGGTTGGCTGTACATCTAATTTGCCTCTTGGCACAGTTGTCCCGATGCCTACATTACCCGTGCTTCTTAAATATAAAGTGTTACTTGCAGTTGCTGATTCTATATATAATGGAGTTGTTGTAAAACTCTGACTTATATAAAAAGCTCCGTTTGTATCAATTTGTCCTGCCCCATTGAAATTCGTTTTAAGAATTGTATAGCCAGTGCCACCTGTAAGTTGCATAGCCGCCGCACCTAAAGAATTATAAAGAGATAGTTGATTAGGATTTCCTGCGGTTGCATCTGCTATGCGTAACAAATTACCTGGGCTCGTTGTTCCTATCCCCACATTTCCATTTGCCAACAAAGTAAACCGATCTACATTACCCGCATCGCCGCCGGGGGAGGTGGAGATACGGAAATCAGTCCCATTTAATGCATGAATATTATTTGGCGTTGCCCCAGTGAATGACAGGTCACCTGAGGTTGAAGCGTCTCCTGCGATGTCAAGTTTTGCGGTGGGGGAGGTGGAGCCAATTCCTACATTACCCGCATTAGTTATACGTATCCATTCATTGGAAGTACCACCAGAATTGGTAGTGGCAAAAGACAAATCAGACATTGCATTTGCTCCCAAACGTGTTGCCCGAATATATGCTCCATAATCAGCCGCCATATTACTTGTCATTTGAAAATAGAGTGAAGCGGTATCATTTGTTGTTGCGGCGGTATTTGCGATCCGTAACCCAACATCTGCCCCAGTTACACTTCGCTGAATATCAAGAACTTTTCCAGGATTTGTAGCTCCAATCCCCACATTTCCCGTCGTATCCTGTAAAGTCAACCCCGTCGTCCAGGCATTCAACGCTGATTTATACGCAAGATTTAAGGGGCCGTATTGAGAGCGGAGAGCTCCTGTCTGACCCAAAGTGATATATCCCGAAGAGGAGGCATTTCCCACAATATCTAGTTTTTCTATTGGTAAAACTTGACCTATCCCCACATTCCCATTTCCCAGTATGGTCATGAAATCAGCTCCGGAGTCGCCAATTTGCAAAAGTTCATCCGCCACTCCCAGATCAACTGTTGACTTCAAAGAAAGAGCTTCCGTGGTCGTGCCTCCTGCGGCTTTGGAGGAGTTTAATTTAACCTGATCGGTTGAGGTAAGGACAATGTCTCCTGTACCTGAATTCAAGGCTAATGCGGTTGTAGTTGTAGCATTTCCAATCGTGATAGTCCGTGCATTGGCACTTGTACCGAAATTCATGGCACCCGTCGTGGCATCTATCGTCAATCCCGTCGTTGGCCCAGTTATAGTAGCAACTCCTGCATTCGTAAAGGTAAGGTTGCCACTGGCGTCGATAGTAGCATAGTTCGTAATTCCTCCAACCCGTAGAGCATTATTGCTCCCCGTTGCGGTGAATGTTGCAACGGTGGTTGCGGAAGTGGTTGCAGCGAGTCCGTCCGTGGTGGTCGTCGGAAATAGGACTCCCGTACCTCGTGACCAGTAGCCCAACCCTCCCGAACCTACGATATTATTTACATATATCGTATTATATGCCCGCCCGACGGCTCCGATGTTTCTTGTGTTGTCTGCATCAGGTCCGATATTTCCTGCGACCTCTAATTTAAAAGTGGCAGGGTCGGTTGTACCAATCCCCACATTTCCAGACACATCTTTTAATATGAATCCGGTAGCCCAGGTATTCAACCCTGATTTGTACGCAAGATTGAGAGGACCGTACTGTGAACGTAGGGCTCCCGTCTGCCCCAAAGTTATGTATCCAGATGCGGAGGCATTTCCTACCACATCAAGTATTTCAGTAGGCGCTGTCGACCCAATTCCAACTCGAGTATTTGTGGTGTCTAAATTCAAAAGCCCCGATTGGATGTTGAGGGCAGTCGTCGATGCGACCAGTGTCCAGGGTTGCGCTTGGGCGAGGGTAACTCCGCCTGCGGCGTCCAGCACCACATCTCCGCTGTTATATGTTTTCAACGTGAGATCCGATGAACCGAATACTTCTCCCGCCTGGATATATAAAGGTGCCGCAGATTTGATGTAAGAGGAAGTGGGATTCGTGAAAAGTAAATCATAAGCAATACTCACATCTCCGGCGGACGTGAATGAAGTGGGAAGATTGCTTGTGACCGCCGTTTCCGATACCGAGAAAAGAGATGAGCCGGTATCTTTCACATTGAAAAGGGTGCTCGCAGTTCCATTTGTCCCAATATTCAAAGCAAATAAATCTCCGGTCGTCGTGGTCGCACTTCCCGGGGACCAGTCCAGATTAAAACCGGTAAAGCTCGTGGAGGTCGACGTGGATGAAAGATGGAGGAGTGAGGAGGGGAGCGCGGTGCCGATTCCGACGTTACCATTTCCTAAAATAGTCATAAAGTCTGCTCCAGAATCTCCAATCTGTAAAAGCTCATCCGCCACTCCCAGATCAATCGTTGATTTTAAAGATAAAGCCTCAGTTGTGGTGCCTCCTGCGGCTTTTGAAGAATTTAATTTAATCTGATCCGTTGAGGTGAGGACGATGTCTCCTGTGCCTGAGTTAAGAGCCAACCCCGTTGTGGTTGTGGCGTTACCGATATTTATCGTCTTAGCTACTGCATCTGTGCCTAAACTTATGGTTCCTGTACCGGTATTGAGAGTATAGATACCGTTTGTGGTGGTATGGGTTGTGCCGGCCGTGCCCGTGTTAATGTTAACGCCTGTAGTACTGGTGACGTTTCCAATCGTTACCGTCTTAGCCGCGGCATCTGTACCTAAGCTGATAGCCCCCGTTCCGGTATTTAAAGTAAATATTCCGTTCGTGGTTGTATACGTTGTACCGGCCGTCCCCGTATTTACATTCACCCCCGTCGTCGTTGTTATATTTCCAATAGTTATGGTTCGTGCATTTGCACTCGTTCCAAAGTTCAAAGCTCCCGTGGTTGCATCAATGGTGAGCCCAGAGGTTGGCCCTGTTATAGTTGCGATGCCTGCGTTGGTAAAGGTGAGATTACCGTTTACATCCACGGTATGATAGTTCGTATTCCCTCCGACTCGGAGAGCATTGTTTGACCCCGTTGCGGTGAAGGTGGCAGTTGTGGTTGCAGAAGTGGTGGCGGAGACGCCGTCGGTTACGGTTGCCGGAAATAACACGCCCGTACCGCGTGACCAGTATCCAAGAGCTCCAACACCGGTTATATTATCTGCATAGATATTGGCATAATGCCGGGCTGAGGAACCGATGTCACGAGTTCCGTTGGCATCCGGCCCGATATTTCCGACGACTTCTAATTTAAACGCGTTCGGGTTGGAGGACCCAACCCCTACATTGCCGGTGGTGTCTTGCAATGTGATTCCCGTGGTCCACGTACCCAATCCTGATTTGTAAGCCAAGCTCAAGGGGCCGTACTGTGAGCGCAAGACACTTCCTTGTCCGATGGTAAGGTTTCCTGACAAGCTTGCATTACCGGTAATATCAAGCTTTTCCGAAGGCGCCGTAGTTCCTATTCCTAAATTCCCCGGGTTGGTGAAAGTCATTTTCGTAACTAAACCAGCATCACCTCCGGGGGAGGTGGTAAACGAAATATTCCCCCCGTTAAGTTGTCCAATTTGTGTCGAGGCTCCACTGAAGGCTAAATTAGCTGAGATAGAGGCACTTCCAATTACATCAAAAGCGGCGCGCGGATTTACATTACTTATCCCCACATTTCCTCCTGATAAAACAGTTAGTCGTTCGACGAGACTTCCGTTAAAGGTATTGAAACGAAGTGCTCCACCGTCGGTTGCACTGAGGACGATGTCACCTGCGTTTGCGGACTGAATGGTTGTGGTCTTTGCACTAGAGATAACAAAGTTTGCAGTCGTGTAAGTGGAACGGATGCCGGGAGTGGTAGCGGCAATTAGCAAATCACCCTGAGTGCTGATAAAAGGAATGGAGGAGGTCGTTGTACCGGGAGGAAAGCCCTGAAGTGTCTCGGCATTCATGGCATATCCTACGTTCGCAATCTGTTGCCGTGGTGACATCTCCGTGAGCTCAGATCCGACCGTCACACCAAGCCAAACATTCGGGTTCTCACTGAAGATGGTCGCAGGTAGCTGAGGTGTACAACTGGGACCCGGATCGCTCCCGATGAGGTTGGCAAATATTCCATCCTGATCCGGAGTCGCCGTACATACGCGGGTCGAACTTGCGATGGGGGATCCGCCGGTTGACACGGTATAAAAGTTATAAGTGAGGTCGATAGGTGCTATGATAGGGTTGCCAAGACTATCGGTAAGTCTCCCTTGGAAAGAGATGATTCGGCTTCCGGGATTCAAGGTAGTTGAGTAGGCGAATGGGGTAGCTGTTTTCTTAAAGAACTGATTATAAAGCCCAAAACCAATGAGCGAGATGAGGAGGAAGATGACTGCAAAACCGATGTAGCCCTGTATTGGGTTATCAGTTGAAATCAGTTGAAATCGGCTAAGATCAGTTGAGGCAAGTTCGTTTTTGTTCGAGCTGATTTTAACCGATTTTAACCGACCCTCCGATTCAGTAGGACTGATCACTGTATTAGCAATCTCTTGTGTCATCTGCTTAAAGTCGTTTTGGTCCAGTTGGCCCGTTGTGACAGCCCATTTGATGAATCTATTTATTGATTGAAGCTTTCGTTTTATCTCATTAGGAGTCACGCTCTTCTCTTTGAGAGACTTCACATATCGACTGATTGTATCTTTATCGAATTTGGGCATAGAAAACATTTTGTAGAGACGGGGCATGCCCCGTCTCTACGAGATCATATTCGTAAAACCATTTTTCTTCTCAAAAAAGGCAGTTTTCTCTTTGAAGTGGTCATTTCATAGGTAACACCGAGGTCATAGGGGCTTCCCTGACGTGCCGGATCTGTTAGGTCTTTGAGGCCGTTGATGGCCCAGGTTAGTAAGTGAAAGAGTGAGTTTTTCATAGGATTTTATACGTCACGCGGGGTGACAAATTAATAAAAACTCATTGACATCCTCCATAATCAAATCAACATCCTTCTGTTTATCCTGTTCTGACAATAAATGTTGTTTGAATTCGGCAATTATGTCATTGCGAGAAGCTGTAGGCGACGAAGCAATCTCATTGGTCGAGATTGCCGCGTCACTCGTTTCACTCGTTCCTCGCAATGACAACGAAGGAACCCCTCCCACATTCCCCACTCTCTTTGCCGGATTCTCTTTCATCCAGTTCTGCTGAATACAAAAGGTACAGAACTTTCTCAAGGTAGATAGGCGTCTATTAATGGATTTTGGGGGTAAAGCATTCGACTCTAAATATGCTTTATAGCTTAAAACAGCCTCAAAGTCTATCATCGATGCAAGTGAAGAAAGTTCCGTGTTTTCAGACTTTAGATTGTCATCATGCTTCGAATGCAGGTAAAATGTAAACCATCCCATAAAATGTCGGAGATCGGAAAGGTAATTTTTCAAGGTTGGAAATGATACGTGCTCATTTTGCAGGAATTCCCGAAATGAAGCCTCAAAATTATCAAGATTATACCTTTTGGTCGAAATATCTGTCATATATACAGAATATTACAATAGTAATAAGTTTGTCAAGAGCTATTTAGTATATATTCTGATATAGTTCGGGCGTGATAAATCGATACCCTACATGGTGGTGATTCAGACGTTTAATCTCATTTAATTTAATTACCGCAATTATTGTTACTCGACTTTAATATATCAAAATAGTGCAAACATCTTATAGTATGAGAGGGAATAGAACAAGTTTCGAAAAACAGTGAAAGAAGTTTAAATGAGTTTAATTTTACTACCTCATTTATCTCAGATATTTCCGGTTGACGGACGTAGAGTATATTATGGATGGACCGTTACAAAGGGCCGTGATAAAAAAGTATTAGTCCCAGAGTACAGCAAAGCCCCATAGATATAATATCGACGTTTGTATGAAATCTCCATTAGCAAATAAGGTGTTTAAGTGCTAATATCGGGGGAGTATGATTTGGGCTGATGTGACGGTTCTTTTGGTAGGACGCTATTTGTTTTCTGTAGAGACGGGGCATGCCCCGTCTCTACATTTTATCAAGGATTACCACCCTTTGACACACCTCTCGTTCCCCTTTCGAGAGGGGTTCACCCTGAAGAGGATTCTCCCTGAAGGGATGAAAGGGGTGTGTGTTTGAAACTATTTGATTATTCCCCCCATTTAATCTATCATGAAAGTATGCAAAAGGCGATCATTGGCATCCTCACTTTCATCATCATCCTCATGTTTTTTTCCGGCCTTTTTTTCTTTTACGAAGCCCGGTATATGAGCGGTCGGGCGAGTGTCGTAAACAACTCCATTGACCCGGATAATTCGTACATAACTTACAATCCGTTAAGCGCAAAAGCGTCAGGAGATGAAAAAATCAGAGTCACAGTGGTCGTCCTCAGCCCGCAAGGCCTTGGTGTATCAGGAATCGCGGTCTCCCTCAGTAATCCGGGGGATACGCTCAAAATTGAAGTAATCAGCGGCACAACCGACACTATTGGGAGGGCTCTCTTTAATGTATCGACTAAGACGGCTGGAGAGTACAATATCGAGGCAAAGGCGAGTGGGGTAGCAATTACGCAGAAAGCGAAACTACTGTTTAATTAAATCCCAATAACCAAATCCCAAGTATTCCAAACAATGACCAATTTCTCAATTTCCAAACGATTGGTTATTGTAATTTGGTGATTGGGAATTGTTTGTATCTTGTAATTTGGGATTTGGAACTTGCTAATTCATGTTCCTGTAAGAGTAGGGCATGCTCCATCATCATAAGCGCCGGGTGTTCCCGCAGTGCAAGTGACCTCATGCGTGCAATCGTATGTGGTCTGCTAAACCGGCGGATCACGTAGTAGAGGATGAGTAGCACCTGGATAAGTAAGATGATTTCAAATAACCGACCTTTTAATGCAGTCAGTAGTCCAATAAATGCTTTCATGATGATAAACCAACCCGGAAAAATATCAAAATTAAGCGTCACACTTTTTTGTGAAAAAGCCCTGTTAAATAAAGTCTGGGCAAAGGTTCGGTAAAACTGTGGATCCTCAAAAGGAAGATTCATTATAAAATTGCCCTGCTTATCCACTTTGATATCCCGTTTGGGAAGGGTAGCCGCATAAGTCTCACGGACGGGATTGATGTTTCGCTTTAGCATAAGATAAGCGAGAAAAAGTTTTTCCGTAATAGATATATCTTTATCTTGATACAGAGCCTTAAGTGTTGTTTTTGATTCGTCCGTGAATAGGGAAAGTTTTATGTCTGTCGAAGGTACCGTTTGTCCTGACACAATGATGCGGTCTCCGGTATAAAAATTATTATTATTTATTGATACGGTCGGGGGCATGATGACGGGACCGATTGCAATCTTACTGTCCGGAGGCGGTGGGGGAATGCATACCGGCATCGTCACCCGATTTAATTTATCCTGTGCCACGAGGCAAATATCTTCAATTAACGTATTGGGAAAGGTGGACGCAAACTCAAACTTTCCCGTTTCAGAGTTCGCATCAGTTGAACGGTACAGTCCCGGATTTTGGACACTTACCGTGCAGGTTGGGCAGGTATATCCAAACAAGCTGAATACACTTGGCTTGCCTTCTGCCGGAATCGTTGGGGTCGGGACTACGGGGGGAGATTCTTCCACATAGGCCGATACGGTCGTTTCAACGGGGCCGATGGTATAGGCAAAAACAGGTTTGCTTATAACCGTTATAATTATTATAACAATTATAATTGTTATAACTTTTGTGAAGTGAGTCATACTGTATTCAGTATACACACTTTTCTTACCTTTTAAAACTTTGCAACCGCCGTGTATTTCAACTTGTTGAAGTAATATCCGGCAGGCTGTGTGGCGGGGATATTGATGCGGTAGCAGACGTATACGGAGGATCCGCTTACTACGCCGGTATTCGTCATGATTGAGGCGCTGGCGCTTGAATTCTCCGCGTCTGAAAATTGCCGAGAGCTGAAGTTTCTTGCCGATTCATTGAAGAGAAAAGTAGCATCTGACCCGGATTGATTGGCAAGTGCGTATCCGAACCCGTTACCATTGGGTGCGGTATTCCATTCACCCGAGGTAGTATGGGTACAGGTACTGTAAGCTCCTCCTCCACAGTTTACGTCCCGAATACAGGTACTTCCTCCCGTAAATCCATACTCAGCCAGGATAGGTACCGATCCCGTACAGGTATTCCCGTCTTTTCCCATCTGATCATTGGCTACTGCATAAACAGTATAACCGGTGGGTGCGTTGGTGGTCACGGTCAACTGTTGTACTGCGGTATTCTTATCAATGGTATATGAAGAATTTATGGCACCGTATGTCACTGCCGTTGCGGTCGTAGTAATACCTGCCGTATGTGCTAAACCACAAAAAGTGCTTGCACCAGCCGCAACACCGGCAATGGTAAAGCTGAGTGTCTCATCCACAATCGCTGACACAAGCACTCCTTCAATGGGGGCGACCTTGCTGTCAACCGATTCAATCGTATTTCCTGTTCCGTTTGCGGCATCTTTAGTAAAGATACTAATGTCGTACGTATCGGCAACTCCCCGTGTATGGCCTGTATTTACCGGTGCAGGGTTAATAAGCTGTTTTACTGTGCCAACCACAATGGAAAGATTGGCTCCTGCCTGTACGGGCACTGCGCCACTGTAATTACACGATATGGTGTGAGGAGCTCCCGCACCTCCTGCCCCGGCCGTCAAAGTACCAGCGGCAAATGCACCGTTCGGACAGGTTACGCTCGTATTAGTCATCCCATTCAAATCAAACCCATTTGAGGTAAGTGCGGTTGTGGTATCAGGAAGACCATCACTGGTTGCGCCCGATATGGCACCATTTGATGCGGGAATTTGAACCAAGATACTTCCACCAACCGGTATAGCCTCGGCAGTATAGAAAGCAACGGTCAACGTACCCGATTGGGTTGCGTAGATGTTTGTTGATGCACCAACGGAAACGGCCAATGCATTTTTCAAAGTAAAGATCGTGCTTGCGCTAATTGTCCCGACCGGAATATTTCCATTCACCCCGATTGCAACCGTATCGTTGGGGAAAAGATTTTTCGTATCAATATCACCGTATGTATTTGCAGTGGTTGCAAGAGTAATGACATTTGTTCCTGCGGCATAAGCGCCAGAAACTCTTCCTTGAAAGGAAAGGCGGGGATTGGAAAGAAGAGCAGAGGCTGAAGAAAGTCCCGCGGCGTCCACGATACCGGGGTTTAAGAAGGAAGGAATGCGCCCATCGAGTCTTAATACCGGAAGAGTGAGGGGAGTTTTAAAAAATAATTGAGGTAAGATAAAGAAGGCGAATATGAAAGCGAAAATAAGCGTTTTTTTACCCATTAATACAAATATATAGTAATAGTTTATTACACAATATCGGTAGTAATAAGTCAAGCAGAAAATGTATCACTTACTCTTTTCTTTTTTTGAGTTCTTCACGGAGCTTTTCAATCTCTTCTTTTTCTGTTTCGATCATATGCTCCAGGCTTGCCTCTTTCACTGCAAGTCTCATATACAAACTTCTTCCAAAGAGAAGAGCGATGATGAGTGAAAGAGTTATGACGGTTGCCACTTTCCAGGGAAAGGCCCAGAAATAGATAGAACGCTCAAGATTCTGAGTTTTCTCTCCGTATGATGCAACGAGCGTTATCTTATACTGTCCGACCATCCATTTTGATCCGAGCGTATTTTCATACGAACGTACTGCATCAGGAAAAATATTTTCTTCTTTTAAAGGCGTTTGTTCCACCACACTGCCCCATGGATCGGTGAGTGACAACATTCCGCGCGGACGTATGTGATAGTCACCGCGATTGAGGATTTCCGAATCAATTTTGACGGGACCGTATTCATAAAATGACTTCGTAAAAAGATTGTTGATCATGGCACTTTCCAAGATAGGACCTGCCACACGAATATAAAGAAGGGATGCGATTCGAGGAGCTACACCCTGACCGGCCGCACCATCAACGAGCGTTTGGGGAACTGCGGTTGAAGGTTCAAAGTAGACGGCTATGTACCTGCCACCCGGGCGTGCATCTTTGGGTGTTGCGAGAGATGCCTGCACGGTAACTTTATCATGGGCGGGGATGGACATACGGTCGTATGGTAAAGTAACCCAATTTGATGCTGAAAATCGGGGAGAGGCTTGACCTACTTCATCCAAAATACGGGGCGAACCCTCTTTATCCTGCACGATAAAATCAGCGACTTTTATGATGCCGGTAATAGAAGTCTCACTATCGTTATAAAATTTAATAGCAAATGCGGCCTGTTCACCCGGATTTACCGTGATTTGCTGACGAGCAGGACCAACGGTCAGGGGGAGGGTGGATTGGGCATTAACAAAAGGAACAAGAAACAAGCTCCAAGAAACAAACAAAACCCAAACAAAAAGTCTGGGGATTTGAAATTTGGAATTTGAAATTTGTTTGGATCTTGAAATTTGGATCTTGAAATTTTTCATATTAAAACTTCGCAACCGCCGTGTATTTTAATTTATTAAAGTAGTAACCGGCTGGTTGTGTTGCAGGGATATTGATGCGGTAGCAGACGTATACGGATGATCCGCTTACTACCCCAGTATTTGTCATTATCGAAGCGGATGCACTCGCATTTTCCACATCCGAAAATTGTCTTGCACTAAAATTTCTGGCTGATTCATTGAAAAGAAATGTTGCGTCTGAACCGGATTGATTGGCGAGTGAGTATCCAAACCCGTTACCATTGGGTGCGGTATTCCACTCTCCTGAGGTGGTATGAGTGCAGGTACTGTATGCTCCTCCTCCACAGTTCACATCACGGATACAAGTTCCTCCTCCGGTAAATCCATATTCTGCCAGGATAGGTACCGATCCCGTGCAAGTATTTCCGTCTTTTCCCATCTGATCATTGGCCTGTGCGTACACGGTATATCCGGTTGGAGCATTGGTCGTGACGGTGAGTTGCTGTACCGCATTGTTTTTATCAATAGTATATGAGGAGTTAATAGCTCCGTATGTCACTGCAGTTGCCGTTGTGGTAATTCCTGCGGTATGTGCCAAGCCACAGTAAGTACTGGCACCAGATGCAACTCCTGCAACCGTAAAGCTTAAGGTTTCATCTACAATTGCTGATACAAGTACTCCTTCAACCGGTGCAAGTCGGGTATCAACGGACTCTATGGTATTTCCTGTTCCATTTGCGCCATCTTTAGTGAAAAGATTAACCGAATAGGTATCTGCAACTCCTCGCGTATGACCCGTATTTATTGGTGCAGGATTAACAAGTTGTTTTACGGTACCCACCACAATGGAAAGGCTCGCACCAGCTGCAACGGGAACAGCCCCACTATAATTACATGATATGGTATGAGGAGCCGCGGCTCCTCCAGCTCCCGCGGTCAGTGTACCTGCCGCAAATGCTCCGTTCGGACAGGTTACGCTTGTGTTGGTCATTCCGTTTAAATCAAACCCATTTGAAGTGAGTGCAGATGTGGTATCAGGAAGACCGTCACTTGTTGCGCCGGATATTGCACCGTTTGATGCGGGAATTTGGACCAGAATACTTCCTCCAACCGGAATAGCCTGTGCGGTGTAAAAAGCTAAGGTCAACGTACCCGATTGAGTTGCATAGATGTTGGTTGAAGCACCGACCGATACAGAGAGGGCATTCTTTAAGGTAAATATAGTAGTGGCACTTATAGTACCGACGGGAATATTTCCGTTTACCCCGATTGCCACGGTGTCATTCGGAAAAAGATTATTCGTATCAATATCTCCAAACGTGCTTGCCGTAGTTGCGAGAGTGATTACGCTTGTTCCTGCCGCATAAGCACCTGAAACTCTTCCTTGGAAGGAGAGTCGGGGATTGGAGAGCGTAGCTGAGGCAGAGGAAAGTCCGGCGGCATCAAGGGTAGCGGGATTCAACAATGACAGTTTATGAGGGTTAAACTGTATCTGTGTACCCGGGATGGTGAAAGTTGGGAGATTTAAAAGCGTAAAAAATTGGAACTGTGCCAAAATGAAGAAAAAAAGAACAACCTTGTAGAGAGCTTTTTTCTTACGCATACGGAAGTTGCCTAATTAATTTAATTTATTGGTAATAGTTTCATTAAAATATAAACCTGAACGTTTGTCAAATGTATTTGGGTTCTTCTTCTTCTTCTTCTTCTTCTTCTTCTTCTTCTTCTGAGGAGCTTAATCGTTGGTGCTTTTCACTTTGTCATCCCCGTGAAGACGGAGATCCAGGCGGCATGGATTCACCCTGACGGGTGTAAACCCGCCGGAGTTTACCCCGTGCTCCGACACGGGGCGGGAATGACAAATCAATTTTGTAGTGGAGCCATTTATGGCTCCTTAATTTTGGCGTGATAAATCACGCCACTACAGTTATCATTGTTTACCCCTTGACAACTTATTTTCCGTCTGTTAATGTTAACTTTATATGGGTGTTAAAGAACGACGAACGAAGATATTACTTTCATTCTTTTTACTGTCAGACGTTGATTTTAAGAGTGTAAAAATTGATGCCAATGCTCAAAAGATATTCGATTACTCTCCCAATCTAAAAACTCAAACGACTCTTTCGTCACTCATTAAGGAAGGCGCAATCAAAAAAATATCCGAAAACGAAGAGTATGTATTAACTGATTCCGGATTTGAGTCCCTCAGCTTTGAGTTTCCTTTCTTTCGTTTTCTGAAAAACAAATGGGATATGAAGTGGCGCATCATTTCTTATGAAATACCGGAAGCCAAACGTGAGTTGCGCGACCGTCTGCGGCGTGAGATGCAGGGTTGGGGTTTGGGGCCTTGGCATAGGTCTTTCTGGCTTACTCCGCACCCCGTCATTGAAAAACTGAAGACGCTCGTCACCGGTAAAGCGGAAGAGCAATACATTCAAGCTTTTGAGTCTGACCACTCATTCGGCAACCGTGACATTCTGATTGAAAAAGTGTGGGGAAAAAGCGCTCTTGACAAGCAATACCGAGGACTTTTCAAAAAATGGCATGAAATATTATCTAAAGATGGAGACAAAATCGAAAAGTTCCAACACGTGGTCGACGAATACATCACTCTTCTTCGGGTAGACCCCGGACTTCCCGTTGATCTGATGGGGGAGTCGTGGATCGGGTTTGAAGCAATGAACATCTTCAAGGAAATAAGGGGAATTCTTCTTTCGTAAACTCTAAATCCTAAACCCTAAACACTAAACAAATTCCAAATTATAAATCCAAAATTCAAAACGTTTAAGATTTAAAATTTAGTATTTAAGTTTTGTTTAGGATTTAGAGTTTAGAGTTTGGAATTTTAAATATTATGTCTCCCTCCTCGTCCGTCCGCCTGATATTAATTTTCAAGGCTTTCAGAAGGTCCAGCATCTTTTTAGTCGGGTGACCGTAAGAGTTCTTCTTCCCCACACTTATCACAGCACTCACCGGGTGTGCCAATGTGAAAAATTTTAAAGATGCGCTCTTTGCGGAGCCATGATGAGGAACTTTGAGAATCGTTTCACCGGTAATTTTTAATAAATTGAGGCTATTTAAGATGCGAATAGGTGCATCTCCGGTAAAAATGAAACGTTCATGTGGAAACGTTACATCCATGACCACGGAAAGATCGTTCTCATCCGCCGTTGGTGTATTTAAGCGTTGCTGAGAAGGAGAAAGTACTGATATTTGCGCATCTAAAATAGTAAATATATCTCCGGCTGAAGGAATAGAAGTACGGACGCGTTGATTATTCACAAGCTGTTTAAGTTGTGTAATGTTTTTTCCTGAGCCACTCAATGGAATGGTATAAAAGCTGGTAACTTTATAGCGTTTCAATATTTCCAAAAGCCCGCCGTAATGATCTATCTGCGGATGGGAAAGAAAAACATATTCAAGAGTCCGGTCGTAAAAAGGCATATATTTTCCAAGGCACTGCATCATCGAGCCGTTTGCAGGACCGGCATCAATGATCAAATCAATTTTATTGTGAATACGGACATATGCCCCGTCTCCTTGCCCCACATCACAAAACACCACGGTCGTACGAGAGTCAAAAAACTGCAAAATAAAAACCCCTAAAACAATCGTTGCCGAAAATATAAAAGCCTGGATGAGAGATTTTTTGGAGATGGGGGAGGAGTTCATTTGAATTGGAAAAACGCCCCGGGAACCTTTGCCAATATATTAATTACCCAAATCATATACGTCAGTAATCCATAACATATATAGGCCGTTGGTAAGCCTAAAAGCCAGTATACTTTTCCGAGAATTGAGGTGACAAACCCGAATATCATAAGAGGTGCAACGAGGGATGAAACCAAAAGATTGGCAATGGGTGAGATAAGCGAAACCTGTTTAAAATAGATGAATATCAGGGGAGCTGTGAAAATTTGCGCAGAAAGTGAGGTGCGAAGATCTTTCACGATTGAGGAATCGTTCGCACCCCCTGTTCCAAATAAAATAATTCCCAGAGTTGCTCCGACTGACAACTGCATCGATATGGTGGTGAGCCAATCAGGTTTTATAATCGCAATACATACGACCGATACCAGCAAGCTTATAAATGCCGTTTTTTTCCGTCCGTACAGTGTTGCGATGAGTCCCAGACTTCCCATGATGGCCGCCCGTACGATGGGCGGTTGAGGTCCTACAAATAAAGTAAAGGCCGCGATGCCGAGGAGGGAAATTAATAGAGAAATTTTTTTTGGGAGATTACGGGTCATGATGGCGATAATACTTCCCAGAATGGTTATATTCATCCCCGAGAGAACGACGAGGTGGAGCAACCCCACCACCTGCAATTGTTGGTAAAAGACCTTAGAAGATCGCAAAGGAATTCCGAATATTATTCCGTTTAAAAGTGCGGCTTGTGGGTCGGGAAGGTAGGAGTTTATGACAGAAGTAAAAATGGTGGGATCCATAGATTAAAAATTTAGATAGCATCTTTTTTTGGCTCAATTGGGGACCCCAAGTCACCCCAAACTCGCAAAAAAAGAATTATCTACATTTTTAAAGACTAATTAAATTTTTTATCTGCTCAAACACCCCCTTATTTACTGCCTTTTTGCTCACAAGCTCTTCGATTGTAGCGTAGGGACGGCTCTGGATTATTTTTGTGGCAATCGTCGTACCTATTCCGGGAAGAGTGTCCAATTCTTCAGCAGTTGCCACATTGATGTTTACGACTTCTTGATTAGTTATTTCGGTAGAAACTTGGGGAATATTTTGGGGAGCAGTATAATCCAAAAGTTGTTTGCGGGAGGCAAACACATCATTTGTAACTTCCTGGTAACTGGGAACATATATTTTTTCCTGATCGGTGAGATAACGGGAGAGATTAAAATTGCGGGAGAAAAATTCACGGTCGGCAATCTCAGATACTCCCCCCGCGAGCGCGATTGCATCTTTCAACCGCGCGCCAACCGTCGTTTCAAACACGCCGGGTCCGTACACCGCGCCTGATACTTCGACCATCATCGATCCTTTATTTTCCCGTACGGATACATGATTATTTATGGAGGGAGCGTCCTCATGCTTTTCCTGACTATTATATACATATATAGTAATAGAGACGAGGGTCAGGATAAAAGCAGATCCCAAAAGGATTGACTCCACTGCAAACCTGCGGAAAAAAGGAATAAAAGACTCGATAAATCCGTTCATAAGTTACTTAAGCATCTTAAGTAACTTAAGTTTCCTAGGTTTCTTAGGAGTTGTCCAGGGTGTATATGCTACAAAAATGCAGTATTGGACTGTCAGACCGGCAAATTTTTCTCAATATTACTCTTTCCTTCTTTTTCGCTTGGAGACGATGATCAGGACTGAAATAGTGAGGATTACCAGCATGGCGATACTAAACCGGATAGGTACACCGATAAATGAAGTATTTGCGTACAGTTGAGATGCGCCTTCTCCAAAATTTACGTTCGCCGATAACGTATATACTCCCATAAAATATCCCGAGACATTGACGGTGTGTAAAACCGGTGACTCATTATTTTCTAACGTTCGGAGAAGTCGTGAAGAATCGGCAAGCACATTTTGTGAAAAGAGCGAATACGAAGTTTTTTGTCCCAAAGGACCCCGTAAAACGATTTCCCCTTGGGGCTTGATAAGATTTTTCCCCGTATTTTGGACGACCAGATCAACGGGGATGTTTCTCCCGCTTTCCACCACTTGATATTCCCGGCCAAACATATGGAATGTAAAATCAGGTGTCATTTGAAAAAGAGAGATGCGTCCCTTCACTTCGACCCGTCCGGATTTGGTGACCGTCAACAGGAGATTGGATCCAATAGTCGCTTTTGCAACAGACGTAGATGTTCCTCCGATTTGGGGCGCTGGTTCGGTCTCTGCAAGTACGGTAAAATAATAGTCTCCTTCAGGAGTACCTTCAGGAACCCGGATACGAAGTAAAGCCTGCACCGTATCGCGCGATTTCATAAAAAAAGGCTGTTCAAACTGCATATCCGTATTGTCAAGTGAAAAGCGGATGGGGGAGATGAGTTCGGGATCGATGACAATTTCCCCGTAATCGCCCTGAGGAGAAAAGGTCCTTACCTTAACCGAAAGGGGAGTCGGGTCAGCAAGATTGCGTATAGTATATCCGATGAGGAGTGATTTATCCGGCTTGACCAGAAGCTCCACTACGGGGGGAGAGATGGAGAGGGTTATTTGCTGAGCTCTTACATTATTTGAATAAATGAACAAATAAAGAAATAAAAAAATAAAAAAATAAATGAATAAATGAATAAATTTCAAAATAATTTGTTTATTTATCATTTGTTTATTGGTTTATTTAGAATGAGGGTGTTGCCACAAAATGAATAACGGTAAAGTAACTTCCCGCCGCCTGCAGGGGCGATATATTTGCCTTGAAGGTCATGGTTGATTGATGAGTAGTATTCCTTGGTGTACCGGTCAAGACGGGCGCTGAAGTGAGGGTTGGGTTTGGAGTGGGCGTGAGGTTTTGGGTTACATCGACGCTCGTCATCACCGTAGCAGGATTTTCAGGGACCGAAAGATCAGCAAAAGGCCGGTAATACGTAGAATTGGTGAAATCGGCCGGAATATCACTCCCCGTCATATTATATCCGAACCCGTACGCTGAAAGACTGGTCCAAGGCTTGGCAAGAGTAATAGTGCAGGTATTTATCCCCCCATCACATACGGTGTTGGGAATAGGATTGTTGGTAAAATTTTTGAGAGGAGTTCTTTCGGCGGCTGTGACTATATACTGTCCTGCTCCTCCAAAGGAAACGGTCAAATTTATTGATGTGGATGCAGGCGTACTGGGGATGAGGGTTCCGAGATTTGCCTGGATACTTGACACGGTAAAAGTAAAAGGTATTTTTGAATAAATATATTGAAATTGTGCCTTGATGATATATCCCGCCGATTCAAACTGTCCTGCCGCCGTCTGGCCTAAACTTGCCGAAAGATTATAGGTGCCGTCGACCGGATCACTCATCTTTTGTCCACCTGAGTTGACACTTCCAAACTGGATACGGTAGAGGTTGGAGTTCATATTAATTGCGTGGATCGCAGAAGGAGCGAGTATAACAGTTATAATTATTATAACTGTTATAATAATTATATCTCTCATGTCTCCTTCTCAAACTTTTCAATCAATCCCTCCATATTACGGACGTGCTTTTTTATTTCATGAAGTTCATGGTCGCCCATAAAATTATCAATTGAAGTCTTGATACTTTTCAGATGATTCTTCAACATCAGTGATAAAAAAAGAAACGTCTCCTCCTGCTTTTGGGTCAATTTATTTGATAAATTTCGAATTTCAAATTTCGAATTTCGACTTTCTATGTATGCTTGCCCCATAAAAAGGGCAAAGGGCGTCAGGAAAGCCAGGGAAAAAAGAGGAACGAGGCTTTTTATGCTTTGCCCGGAGGGGAGTGAGATCATAAAAAATATCATAAGCGCAACGGTTGCAGTGATTGAGATGATGGGTTCAAGGAGGAGTGCGAGTGAAAACAGGAGAAAATAAAGAAGGAAGAAAAAGGCCGAGTTGATTCCGCCGGTTGAGTTGATGGTAAGCAGGATGACAAACGTAAATATGACCGATTCCAGAAGGTGCGATTTGATTCGATTCCCCAGAACCTTCCTCATGATAAAAAAAATAATAAAAAGTGCGGCTGATATCTGCAAATCAAACTGAGAGAAAAAAGAGGAAGAAAAGAGGAAAGATATACCAATTGCTCCAATTAATACGACAGAATGAATAATTTCGGAATTCATACTATGAATATATACTAAAAAAACTTGGGTTTGTGACTTGTTTTTTCAGTATCCACCCATCTAATCCACTTTATTGCCCTGTCGGGCTTCAAACTGGAGTAAGATGGGTATAACAGTTATAACGATTATAATGATTATAACTATTATAATAATTATTTTTTTGTGTTATACTTCCTACCATGCAAAAGACAATCGTGACACCTGCCTTCGCTCGCGACATCATCGACGAGCTTAAAAAGGTGACGTGGCCGACTAAACAAGAGACAATCCGCTTGACAACCATCGTAATTGCAATATCATTGATAATTGGAGTATATATAGGTATAATAGATGTTTTACTGGCCAAAGGATTGGAAGTATTTACGAAGTTGAGGTAAACTTCATAACATATGCAGCCTGCAGATTTAGGAAAAGAACAAAAAGAAGCGCTTGAAAATGTGCCTGTGTTGGGTGCGCAACCCAAGTGGTATGTGATTCACATCCAAACGGGATATGAGAATAAAGTAAAGCAAGCCCTTGAACAAAGAATCAAAAGCCTTGGAGTGGAAGATAAGATTTTTGAAGTAGTTATTCCTGTTCGAGATGTGGTAGTCATCAAAAAAGGAAAGAAAACGTCTGCCATCGAAAAAGTGTTCCCCGGTTACGTGTTAATTCGTATGATTCTAACCGATGATTCATGGCTTGTGGTAAGGACAACCGAGGGAGTTACCGGATTTGTGGGCGCAGGATTGAAACCAACTCCTATTTCAGATAAAGAAGTTGAGGCAATCATGAAGTTTGTAGCACAAGAACAACCAAAATTCAAAGCAAAATTCTCAGTTGGAGAGGCGATCAAGGTAACCGAGGGTCCTTTCGCCGAATTCTTGGGAACCATTGAGGCTATCGATGAGGAAAGCGGAAAAGTGCGCGTGTTGGTTTCCATCTTTGACCGTGAGACACCGCTCGAGTTAGATTTCTTGCAAGTTCAGAAGTTATAAATTAACGAATTAACAGATTAACGGGTTCACGAATTAATAAAAGAGAATTCGTTAATTTTTTAATTTGTTAATCCGTTAATTAGTTAGGCATTTAGATTATGGCAAAAAAAGTTAAGACACTAATCAAATTAAATTTACCCGCCGGTGAGGCGACACCCGCCCCCCCAGTCGGTCCTGCTTTAGGGCAACACGGAGTTCCCATCATGGAGTTCATCAAGGAATATAATGCACGTACGGCCAAATTAAAGGGACAGATCATCCCCGCCGTCATCACCGTATTTGAAGATCGTACTTTTACCTTTATCACAAAACTTCCTCCTGTCACCGCCATGATTAAACGAAAATTAGGATTAAAATTGGGCTCAGGTAAACCCAACACAGAAAAAGTGGGCAAGCTTACTAAAGTTCAACTGGAAGAAATCGCCAAAGAAAAACTGCCGGATATGAATACTGACGATCTTGAGGCGGCAAAAAAAGTGGTCGCCGGAACTGCCCGCAGTATGGGAATTGATTCGGAGAAATGATTATTATTTGACATAGGTCATCCCGAACTTGTTTCGGGATCTGGATGCTGAAATAAATTCAGCATGACAACAATATATATGGGAAAAATGAAACCACGCACACTCGGAGTTGAAGAAGTTGAAAAAGAACAAAAGGCCAAGCAGAAAGAAAAGGCCGCCGAGAAAAAGATGGCAAAAGAACCAGAAGTCGTTGAAGAGGCCCCAAAGAAGAAGCCTGAAAAGAAGGCCGACACGAAAAAAGTTGTCAAAAAAGCAAAAGGCGCAAAGTATCAAAAATCAAAAAAAATGGTCGATTCCGCTAAAAAATACTCACTCGAGGAGGCGGTTGCCCTTCTTAAAAAGATGAAGTACACCAGCTTTGACGAATCTGTTGAGATTCACATGAATGTCGAGAAAACAGGATTAAAAGGCGAGGTTGAGCTTCCCCATGCCACCGGAAAAACAGTTCGCGTTGCAATTGTGAATGATGCTGTCCTAAACGAACTTGAGAGTGGAAAGATGAATTTTGACATCCTCATCACCCATCCTTCATTCATGCCTAAATTGGCAAAATATGCAAAAGTTCTCGGCCCCAAAGGTCTTATGCCAAATCCGAAAGCAGGCACGATTTCACCTACTCCCGAGGAAGTTGCAAAAAAATTCTTAAAAGGTACCTTGCGATGGAGAACTGAACCGAAATTTCCCCTTATCCACCAGATGGTAGGAAAACTTTCCTATGAAGATGTAAAGCTTGTTGAAAACTTAAAAGCATTTATTGAGGCAGTAGGCAAGATGCACATCTTCCAGGCATATCTGTCTTCCACCATGACTCCGGGAGTGAGGATTGATTTGGAGAAGGTTTAATTACAATCCAAACCTCTTCCTTGCCGTGTTTACAATAATCTCAGCGGCATCTTCCAACGAAAGATTTTTCCCCGTGCGTATGACCATATCATAATGATGCGCTTTACTTGGATCATGCTGAAATAATGACTGAGTAAAATGAGTGCGTTCCCGATCCGATTTTTCAATAAGAGCCATCGCTTCACGCCTGTTAACTTTTTCATACTTCATAACTCCGCGAATGCGCTCTTCCATCTCACATACGATACGGACTTTGAAAGCCTGAGGAAATAAGAAATTTGCTCCGCGTCCTATGATGATGGCATGTCCCCGTTGGCCAATCGTAGATAAAATACGGACGAGATGTTTGTAATAACCGGATAAATTCAGGTACTGTTTTCCCAACATGTTGTCAACTAATTGAGTAATAAGAGGAATTTGTGCTTCATCAACCTCCTCAATCAGTTCTTTTTCCAGGTGTACTTCTTTGGCGATTTCCTCCACAATATCTTTGTGAAATACTGTCCACGGGCTTCCCAGTTCTTTTGCAACCAGGAATGCGATTGGACGGCCGCCCGAGCCTTTTTCGCGGGATACGGTGATAATGGGACTATCTTTTTTTTCTTTTGAGTGGAACGAAGGGAAGAATTGGGAGAACTCGAAGTTTTTATTAATAAGTTCAAACAATTTCTTCATGGTGAAATCTATTTTAATACTTCTGCGGTATTATGCAAGAGGATTTGGGTCGCCCCATATTTTTAAGTGAAATACATGAAAAGGTAAACGAGGGATCGGTCTCAAGGGCTTTGAGATAATATTTTTCCGCTTCATCAGGTTTTTGCATACTGAGATAACAATTTGCGATGTTATGATAGAGGTTTGGGGTACGTGGGGAAAGTGCGCTTGCCCGTTTATACACCTGTATCGCCTCAACACAGTTTTCTTTTTCGGCCAAACTCATTCCCAACCCATTCATGATCCGTACACTTTTGGGCGCATATGAAAGGGTTTGCCGATAAAACCGTTCAGAGTCAATCCACTCATACTGCCGCACATACGAACGTACGAGAAACAGGAAAAGCAACACAAACATAAGTAACTTAAGAAACTTAAGGTTCTTAAGTAACTTATGACTGAGTGAAAAGACTGCCGCCCAAAAAAACACTTGAGGCAGATACATATAATGTTCATAAAATATACCGTTTAAAAGAAAAACGCCGGTATAGGGTAAAAGCGAGATGAGAAATGCAATCCAGAAGTAGAAAAAAAGGCGAACGTGCTCTTTATTTCTATTTTTGAAATAAAATATACCGATACCTGTATTTAATATGAAGAAGAGGAGTGTCCATACGTTCCACAAAGAAGTTACCATCTTCACGGTAAAATCCCGCTCCATGAAAAGATCTTTAGGATAGATAAGGAGTCCAAGATAAACAAAAAAGTTTTGAAAAAACGTCGCAAGCCTTGTTACGAAATGTTCTCCATACGGGTTTCCTTTCCAAAAAACCGCAATGTCGGAGAACTGTAAAAAAGTGAAACGGGAGAGGAGGTAGAGGAGGGCAATCGTTGTAAATATTGCGACAAATAATATGTCATTCCGAGCTTGTCGAGGAATCTCAAAATCTTTAAGATCCCTCCGCTCCGGTCGGGATGACAAAACACACAATAAGATCGCTATCCCCGGCAATACAAGTGCTAATTCTTTTGATAATAGAGCAATAATAAAAAAAACCACACTCAATACTTTATAAAGCATCCGCTCGTTTCTTTTTAAAAAAAATAAAATTGATAACAGAAAAAATACCGCGTAGAGCGGGTCAGAGTGCCCCGAAATATAACTGATTGATTCAGTTTGAAGGGGATGAATTAGAAAAAAAAGCGAAGTCAGAAATCCCACAGAAGAAGAGCCAGTTATAATCGTTATAACTATTATAACCATTATAGCCGTTATAACATGTAGCCCAATTCCCACCGCGTGAAACGCAATCGGACTCGGCCCTGCCACTTTATAAATCAAAGCATACATCGAAAATTGTATCGGTCGATAATAATTGGAATTCTTTCCCCGGCCGGCGATCGCGTTCTCCGTCCAGAATTTTCCGATCTGAAATTCTTTCACATATGTATTGGCATACACAAAATCTTCGTCATCCCATACAAATCCTCCAAAGAGTGAGGGAAGGTAGGCAAGAAAACCGATGAGAACGAGGATAATGGCAAGTTCCTTGATGCGGTACATGAGAAAAGTATACAGATTTCTGCTACCATATGTATATATGGACAGGGCTGAATTACAAAAAAAACCTATCTGGCGGTACTTTTCACAGACGCAAAAGGACTTAATCGAAGAAGGACTGTATCTCAAAGACGACATTGTCCGTGACCACGCCTTCCAGTTTAAAGATTATTCTTTTCTCATTTTTCCTTTTGCAAAAGCCTTTGAAGGTTTTTTGAAACAACTATTCAAAGACGTAAAATTTATATCTCACCTCGACTATATATCCGATCATCTTCGTCTAGGAAAACTTTTATCGCCACATCTGGTTGCCAAACTTGGCGACCGGTCGCTCTATCTCAAGATTATCAATGCAAGCGGGGAGCCACTCGCACACCGGATTTGGCAGACATGGAAGTTGGGCCGCAATGAAGTATTCCATTATTTTCCCCATAATCTCCGCGCAGTCACTTTTTCCGATGCGGAAAAGACCATTACCGAGCTTTTATCTACGATGGATGAGTCTTATGATCAGCTTCGGACGATGAAAGTCAGGCAGAGGCTTTTAGAATATAATTAATTTCCAATAACCAAGTTACAAGTAATCCAAACAATGATCAATTTCACAATTTCCAAAATACTACACTTGATTATTGTGGTTTGGTTATTGAGTATTGTTTGTATCTTGGAATTTGGAACTTGGAATTTACTATGAAAGGACTTACATCTGACCAAGCCATCTCTTTATTAAAGCAATATGGTCCCAACACTCTTGAAGTCAAGAAAAAAAAGAACATATTCTTGACTTTCTTTGGTCAGTTTAATAATTTTCTCACGATTCTTCTTATTGTTGCGGCATTCGCTTCATTCTTCATCGGTGAGGCTATTGACGGCTCGCTTATACTCGCCATCGTCGTTTTAAACGCATGTTTTGGCATCTATCAGGAAGCCAAAGCAGAAGGAGCTATTGCGGCTTTAAAAAAGATAACCGTGTCAAAGGTCCGCGTCATCCGCGACGGCATTCAGATTGAGATTCAAAGTCAGGATCTCGTTCCCGGAGACATATGCTTTATCGAAGAAGGAGTGAAAATACCGGCCGATGGCATCATCGTCGAGTCAATGAATTTGGAAGTTAACGAATCCGTGTTGACCGGTGAATCCATGCCAGTTCCGAAGATGTTACAAGATGAAATATTTTCAGGAACCATCGCGGCTAAAGGTCGGGGACTTTTGCAGGTAAAACAAACCGGTATGCAGACGAAATTTGGAAAGATTGCTCAAAATTTATCGGTTATTGACGATACCCAAACGCCATTACAAAAAAAATTAGAAGATCTTACACGTCTCATCGGCATCATCGGAATTGGCGCAGCGATTATTGTTTTCATTATTTCCTATTTACAAGGATCGGGTTACTTTCCCGCATTCCTTCTTGCCATATCACTTGCCGTTGCGGTGGTCCCTGAAGGACTCCCTGCGGTCATGACGATTACCCTTTCCATGGGGGTAAAGGAGATGTCAAACCGTCGATCTATCATCCGTAAACTATCGGCGATTGAGGCTCTGGGAAGCGTTACATTGATTGCAACGGATAAGACGGGAACGCTTACTACGAATAAGATGAAGGTGAAGGAAGTCTATGTCAATGGTCAAATAACCAATATCCAAAATCCAATTACCAAACAAATCCCAATAACCAATAACCAATTACCAATAATTAAGACAGATGCATATTCATTATTAATTTTAAACGGCATCCTCTGTTCGACCGCGTCTCTCGTTTATGTTCATGACCACGGGTCCTATGATGTTCTTGGAGATCCAACTGAGGGAGCGCTTTTATACTTGGCCCATGAAATCGGATTAAAACCTGATGAAGTGAGAAAGGAATGGAAGATTATAGAAGAAATGCCTTTTGATAGTGTAACAAAGAGAATGTCGGTTGTAGTAAATAATGTAGGGGCGGGATTATCCCCGCCCGTACAAAAATATATTTTTTCAAAAGGTGCCCCCGAGTCAATTTTGGAAATATCAAAAGTTACCCAAGAAGAACGAAGTAAGATTGAGATACAGATGGAGGTATGGGCGAGGAAAGGATTACGAGTCCTGGCGTTTGCTTACTCAAACTCGATAGATTCTGTCAGTAATTCGTTAACCCGTGAACCAGTTAACCCGTTAATTTTCTTAGGTATGGTCGCCATCCACGACGCCCCCCGTCCCGAAGTGAGGGAAGCTGTTGAGCGGGCAAAAAAGGCTGGCATACGCGTCATTATGATCACCGGGGACAATGAAAAGACTGCCGAGGCGATCGGGATGGTTGCCGGGATTGTGGAGGAGGGGAGTGAGATTTTGACCGGCGCTCAGGTGGAGGCATATTCGGACGCAGAATTGCTCCAAATTCTGCCCCGTGTGCGCATATTTGCTCGCACGAGCCCCTTCCATAAGCATCGCATCGTTTCCCTTTACCAGAAGCTCGGTGAGATCGTTGCCGTGACGGGAGACGGGGTGAACGACGCTATTGCTCTTAAACAGGCCGACGTAGGTGTGGCTATGGGCCTGGTAGGCACCGATGTGGCCCGTGAGACGGCAGACATGGTCATAACCGACGATAACTTTGCCTCCATCGTGAACGCAATTGAAGAAGGCCGGAACATCATCAAAAACCTCAAAAACGCCATAATTTATCTTCTTGCGTGCAATATTACAGAGGCATTTGCACTCATTGGAGGTCTTGTGCTCGGATTTCATGACATCTTTTTCCCGATACAGCTTCTATATATCAACTTGGTGACCGACGGTATTCCCGCTCTTTCACTCGCTTTTTCCCCTCGGGACCCTCATCTCATGGCTCAGAAACCCGATCGAGATATGGTATTACTTAAGTCTCACGAACGTAGCTATATATTCTATTTGGGAGTTATTGGCACCGTACTCATTCTCGGAAGTTTTGGTATATTTATGAAGTATTTTGGTGCAGGCATGGCAGGTACGGCCGCCTTTACCATCCTGACCCTCATCCAGTCATTCATCCTCATCGATCAATGGCTGAGTCACCGCTCACTCCACAAGCATCTACCTCATCTTTTAAGCCCGGTATTTTTCTTCGCATTCCTCTTTCCTTTTTTCACCCAATTTGCGATTGTGACTCATCCCACGCTTGCGGCGTGGTTTAAAATCGCTCCGGTTTCTCCCCTTATGTATGGGGTTCTCATCCTCATCTCCGCGCTTTCTTTTGTGGGGATAAAAGGGGTGAAAATGGTACTGAAGCAGTAGGGGTTTTAGGGGGTAGGTGGATTTGGAAATCTGATAAGGCCAATTACATCATTTACCTTATCATACATGTTTATAGCAAGAGTTCCTAAACCCGCCATCCCTAACAAAGGTAGTTGACTTTGAATAAGTGTGATTACTTTTGGTGAGATACCGACTTCTGCTAATAAAGTTGCAGCTCCTCCTGCAAATCCAGCGGTTGATGCGTCTGCCACAACATCTATAATAGTATCCCATGTGGCGTTCGCATAATTATACCCACGTTTGCCAACATCTGCTGCTTTTTGAAAATTCTTCAATCCATCTACAATTAAAGTCGAAACTCCTGCGACACCTCCAGCCCCTAACGTAACATATTGTGGAAGTACAAATGGATTAGCTTCAATAAGCATTTTAAGACCGTCCTGCTGTGGCACAGCTTGGACTGAAGATGGATCCACTGCGCAAGCGGCTAATAATATTGCAGCAATAGCAAGAGTGGGGACAAGGTATCTATTTTGTTTTAGAAATCCTTCTTGAGTTGGATGTGAAGAGTCTAAATGAGGAGCGCGGGCCAATTTAGACCTATGAAAGTGCGGAGCTTGATGTAATCTTGGCCCTCTTAATGTATTGATTCTATGACTCATATTTTGATTAAATATGTCAATTACAAATAACAGCCGATAGTATATCAGACAACTTTTAATTTGTCAAGTTCTAGCAATCTCTTATATAAAATTGAAGGAATACCTACGGACGGGACTTATAGTTTGCATTTTATACATATGTAATATATAATATACGGAATATGGCACGAACAGGAGAATTAATAGGCTCTCTTGGAGCATTACCGGGAACTTATGCGGCATGGCATATGACAAGCGGTGCAACTGCCGCCCGCACATTTGTTTTGAATCAACTTCATAATATATCCACTTCGGCTTGGGCTCAAAGATCACAAGATCTTGCAACACGACACTTACCTTTTACTCCTTTTGCTAATCATGATGGCGAAGCAAAACTTCTTAAATTGAGCGGGTCTTTACCCGAGCAAGTACAATCTTTAGCTATGTATCTGGGTATTGCCTTAAATATACTAAGCGCGTATGGGTATATGCGTTCAAATCGGGCTAGTTCGACACATAATATCCCCGTTCTCAATCATTTACGTCCCTTCTTGGAAATAGGCTCTTCACTCTCTCTTGCCATCACACCCCAAATACTATTGATGATGATTGAACAGTATAAATTTCTGCAGACAGCTACCCACTTGGGAACCACAGAGGCGGTTATGACCTTTATTCCTGCCCTTCTCATGCTTCCCGCGATCTTAAAACTTCCATCCGTTGCAGAAGGAGCCGGTTATGCGGCTAATGATTTTATTGTTAAGCCACTTGTGGGTGCAGTAAAAGGTGTACGGGGAAGTATGAGAAGAAGGAAAAGAAAGGAAGAACTGGCGAAAAGAAAAGATGATGAAAGAGCTGAATATGATCAGAATATTACACAACCATCACAAAAATGGGAAAATGCGATTAAACACAAAAAAATAGAAGAAAAACGCATGCCAGATATAAGTGGTTTACGTCCTGCAGGTTTACAAAATGCTCAACAAGAACCAGAAGCAAAGCCTAACTTAAAAAATCAGTATCAACTACCCGAACCTGTTGGTATGACTTTGCCTGAATTTATGGTTACTTCCAACGGATATGATAATGCACCTCCGGCGGCAACCTAATAACAAATAAGAGTTTGATAAGTGAATGGAATCAGTAGCTTGAAAAAAGTCTTTTACTTAGATTTCACTCCATAACCGCCTTCACCATACTCTCCTCATCCAAATGCTCAAAGTGAAGTAATTCGTGTGGGGTGCCGGAGCGGGGGAGCTTACGGACACATAAGTGGGTGAATTTGAAATTTGAAATTTGAAATTTTGAAAATGCGGATAAAACCGCTTCTCCCACTCCTCCAAACTCATAATGATCCTCGGCGACGATGACATGGGGCGTATTTTTGACTAATTTTTGAAGAGTTTCGGCGTCGATTGGTTTGACCGAATAAAGGTCCACGACCGTCACAAATACTCCCTTTTTAGCCAGTATTTGTTGTGCCTTCAACGCAACATGTACGGTAATTCCGGCACCAATAATGATGGCTTTACACTTCTGTTTGTCATTCCCGCGGAGGCGGGAATCCATACCGTGAACCTTGCACCCTCCAATCGGAAACTCTTCATTTTCATCATAGATGACGGGTGTCTTCTCACGTGTTGTCCGGAGGTAATTCATCCCCGGATGGGTTGCCATTGCCTTGGTCAACTTATATACAGACACGGCGTCAGACGGATAAAGTACCGTACTTTCCCGGACTGCACGCATCATTGCAATATCTTCCAAACCCATCTGTGAAGCGCCATCTTCACCGATTGAGACGCCGCAATGGGAGCCGACGATATTCATGGTGGTTGAGAGAGAATATTGTGCCATCCTTATCTGGTCAAACGCACGGGTGAGAAAAGCCGCAAATGAGCTGATATAGGGGATATATCCGACTTTTGCGAATCCCAGCGCGGAGGAGGCCATATGTTGCTCTTCGATATAGCATTGAAAAAAACGTTCGGGAAATTTTTTACCGAACTTCTCAGTATACGTGGAGTTACCAACCTCGGCATCCAAGGCGACCATTTGATTATTCTCACATCCAACATCCACTAATGCGTCCCCAAAGACCTCACGGGTGGAGTAAAGAGAGGTACGCGGGTAAGGACGAAGAGGAAGGGAAGGTTGTGTTATGGAAGATACTGGTAGCTTAAATTTCGGTGATGATATTTTTCCTTTGAGTGAAAGATCGACAGATCCCAGCTCGCGGAGCGCCTCTTCCAATTGTTCCTTTGGTACCGGTTTTCCATGCCATCCCGGTTTATCTTCTAAAAACGGGACTCCTTTTCCTTTTACGGTTTTGGAGATGATGACGGTTGGTTTTTGTAGAGACATGCCATGGCATGTCTCTACAGTATGAAAAGCATTACTGATTTGTTTTATATTATGTCCATCTTTGACAACAATCGTATTCCATCCAAAAGCCTGAAATCGTTTTTCATACGTCTTCAGATCCCATTCGAGCATCGTTTCCCCCCGTTGACCAAGCCTATTTACATCGACAATAGCAATAATATTATCGAGTTTATTATATGAGGCAATCTGTGCCGCTTCCCAGTTTTGCCCCTCCGCCAATTCCGAATCCCCCAAAAGTACAAATACTTTGGGAATTTGAAATTTGAAGTTTGAAATTTGAAACTTTGTTTTTATACCCAGTGCCATACCAACCCCGATTGACAGGCCTTGGCCGAGAGAGCCGGTTGCTACGTCCACAAATGGCAGATCGGGAGTCGAATGCCCCTGTAAACGGGAACCGAATTTCCTCAAAGTTAAAAGCTCATCATATTTGAGGACTCCGGCTACATGATACAGCGCATATAAAAGAGGAGAGGCGTGGCCTTTTGAAAAAATAACCCGGTCATTTTCGATTCGTTTGAAATCGTTGATATCCTGTCTCAAAAACCCTCCGAAAAATAAAGTAGCCATGAGCTCCACCGCTGAAAGTGATGAGGTCGGGTGTCCTGATTTTGCTGCAGTGGTTGAGGTAAGGATGTCATGGCGAAGAATTTGTGAGAGTTGAGATAGGTGCGGTATATTTGCCATTAAATAAGTGTATCATAACAATACCATGACAGAAGCCCGGTTGTCCCCCCTTCTCAGTAGAATTGCAAAGCAAATAAGTCCTATTGCATTTACAGATCCTTTAACAGCAAGAAGGGGAGTAACAAATATAACCAAGCTGGAAGAAAAAGGGAAAGCTGAAATGAAGCGTGCAATTATGCAAAAAGACGCCTTTGTACAAACTCCTGCTTGGAATATGATAGTGGAGATATTTGGCGATGAGGTAAACGGTCTTCATTTTCCTGAAGACGATAAAGACTCTCCTGAGGCAATGAATATCCTCAGATCCTTTTACAAATACACCCTTGATGGAGGGCTAAATAGAAAGATTGACATTGGAAATCTTCATGCAGAGCCCCACATCATGTTTAACCGTACGACCTTTATCAATGAAGTTACAAAAAAAATGAAGCAAGGCGAACAAACATTACCAACTTTATTTGGCATGATTGACATAGCAGATGTCCGTTCATCTGATTTTATAATAGAGTCGCATAGAAATACACCCGCAGACCTCCTAGTAAATACTGCGGCTCGGACACTTGATGATGTTCTTAAAAAGTTATGGGAAGAAAAGGGATGGGCGCATGACAGAACAAAGCAATATGTAACTGGCAGATATGGAGGAGATGAGTTTGTGTTTTCTCTTATTGGTGATTTTTCACCCAATCTTCAGGGAGAGATAAATGAAAAACTCTTGATAGCGCTTCATGCTGAAAAACAGTATATAAAAGATACAGATGGAAATATTATCAGTAAACCCATCGGGCTCAAACTAGAAGATGGAAAAGAACAAATAGAATGGATTGATGCTCTCTCAAATCCTGACACGAGTCAAGAAGACAAACAACTATTTATTCATAATTTTAAACATGGTTTAGTTCTAGGTAAAGGTGAGTTGAAGAAAATCAAGGGAAAACATGCAGAAGTTATAACTGAAGAAGAGGAGGGAAATAAATATCCTCCTGAGGTAGATAGCGTTGAAAAAAAAGTTGCTTATTTGGCAAAGACGCACCCGGAGATGTCAGTCGCACTTTATCTCGCGGAGCATTTTGATCTCGTCGAACAAAATAAAAAACTCGAAAGCCCCCCCATTTTTAGGCGACGAGAGGCAATAATTAATCTTATTGAGAACTATGTGTACGATAAGCTATTAGAAGATGCGGTTTATTCGAAATTTGATCTATTGGAACATGCTCGGCGGGGCGAATTTAAGCAATTTGCAGTAATTGATTTTAAATTTATAAAAGAATTAAATGAATTGGCAAGTTACGCCGACGCAGATCAAGCAATCAGGGGTTTATGGGATAATTTAAAAAAAGCTATATCTTCTAAGCGTGATGCCTATATGGTGGCAAGAGCAGGAGGGACCTATATAATTGGAATTCGGGAACAAGGGAAAGGCATATTAAATGAGAAACAATTAAAAGAGTTATCGGAGCTTAAAATACAGGTTGGAGATGCACAGATGAGTTTGCCCGTTGGTTATAAAATAGGACGCTCAATTCATAACCTGAATGAAAATAAAGCTCTTGAAGAGTGTGGTAGGGTTATAACAGAAGCAAGTAACGATGCTGTGGGTGGGATTGTTAATCTTGCAGAAAGAATACATAAAAATAATCCCACATTATTAACTGATTCAGATCATAAAATTGATGAATCAAAGCTTACTGAGAATGATCTCGTTTGGAAATTCTTTCACGGTAAACGGAAGATTGAACGATGTAATACAGCACTAGAAATATTGAAAGACAAATCTACTTCAATCACTTCTGTGTTTAATCAGATTTTGACTTCATAATCCTTAGTAAATCTACTATAAGATAAAATACCCCTTGACAAATAAAAGAATATAGTTTAATCTGAATATATGAAGATAAAAATTAAGTTATCTTCATAAATATTATAAGTTACGTCCAACAAACGCTTTTTCAAAATTTGGTCGGGACCCGGGAAAGAATATTCCTGACAAAATATCAAAGCAGTCTGATGGGCGGAATAAGCAGGTTATAAATTTTTGAAAGGAGAAACAAATATGAGTATCTTAAGAGATCTGATAACCCTTTTCAGGATGAGCTGGTTCAACGAATCGCAGATGTTTCCGGGATAAATACATATCTTTAGGCCGCTAAGTCAAGCTAAACCCTTGAAGGCTTAAAGAAAAAATCTATGCGCCGCCGAGTTCTCGCACAGTGCTGAGGGCCCGGCGCGTTTTTTTTGGTTAATTCTCCAATGTTGAAGTATCTCCCACCGGCAGACCCAATTCCTGTGCTTTGAGCACGCGCCTCATAATCTTTCCACTTCTGGTCTTTGGCAGTTTATCTACGAAATCAATCTCATCGGGTGTGGCGATAGGACCAATCATGGTGCGCACCTGCTGGACAAGCTCCTTTTTGAGCTCATCAGAAGGCTCCTTACCGTGTTTGAGAATCACAAAGACTTTTATAGATTCTCCCTTGATTTCATGGGGTTTACCGATAGCCGCGGCCTCAGCCACTGAAGGGTGGGATACGAAGGCGCTTTCAATCTCAGCCGAGCCGAGGCGATGGCCTGAGACCTTGATGACATCATCATTGCGTCCAATTATCCAAAAATAGCCATCCTCGTCCTTTTTAGCCGAGTCACCGGTAAAGTACACGTTCGGAATGACTTCCCAATAGGCTTCTTTATACTTTTGCGGGTTTTTATACACGTCTGCAAACATTGACGGCCACGGCTTTTTAATTACTAAAAATCCTTGAGTGTTTGGAGCTACAGGGACTCCCTTATCATTTACTACGTCCGCATCGATTCCTATAAAAGGCTTGAAAGCACTACCCGGTTTGAGAGGTACACTAGGCACGGGAGTTAGCATGAACATGCCCGTCTCCGTCTGCCACCAGGTATCCATGATGGGGCACCGTTTTCCTCCCACAAACTCGTGATACCACAGCCATGCCTCAGGATTGATAGGCTCGCCCACACTTCCCAATATTTTAAGAGAAGTAAGATTATATTTTTGAGGCCACTGACCTCCCATGCGCATAAGTGCGCGTACGGCGGTGGGTGCAGTATAAAACTTCGTAACTTTATATTTTTCAACCAGACTCCACCATTTCCCCGGGTCAGGATAGTCGGGGACACTTTCGTATACAAAAGTCGTAATGCCATTTATGAGAGGGGAGTAGACGATATAACTGTGCCCGGTGATCCAACCCGCGTCAGCCGTGCAAAAATAGACATCATCCGATTGGAGATTGAATACCCATTTCAGGGTAAGATAAATTCCCACCATGTAGCCTCCGTGGGAATGAATGACTCCCTTAGGTTTGCCGGTACTTCCTGAAGTGTAGAGGATGAAAAGGGGATCGGTTGCCTCCATAACTTCAGTCTCACAGACGGAGTTTTGAGAGTGGGTGAGATCAAACCACCATATATCACGTCCGGGTTGCATCGTGCATGGAGGAGCAGTGATGGTCACGTCCGTATGTTTAACCACCACCATCTTCTTTACCTGAGGAAGATCTTTTATTGCCTCATCAGCCTTAATCTTACAGTCAATCACCTTATCCTTGTATGGGTAACAATCGGTTGTAACAAGATATTGAGATTCGGCGTCGATAACGCGACTTTTCAGTGCCTCGACCGAAAATCCTGAAAATACGACCGAATGCACGGCCCCTATTTTTGCACAGGCCAACATCGCGATATTCTGCTCAGGAATACGGGGGAGATAGATCGAGACATGATCTCCTTTTTTTACGCCGATTGATTTTAACCCGTTGGCAAAGCGAGACACTTCGTCGTTCAACTGAGAATAAGTATATTTCCGCACCAATCCGTTTTGACCCTCCCAGATGAGGGCAACTTTATCTTTAACAGGAGTCAAAAGATGTCGATCGAGGGCGTTGTGGACGATGTTGCACTGAGCACCTTTGAACCAATGAGCATAAGGATACTGCCAATCGAGCACTTTATCCCATGGTTTATACCATCCTAATTCCTGCGCTATCTTTCCCCAAAACTCTTCAGGATTTTTGGCAACTTCAAGGGCTAAAGCTTCATAATCTTTGACGTAGGATCCTTCTATTATTTCCGGAGTTGGATTGATCATCTCTACTCATTATGGATGAGGATTTTGACAAAATCAAGCGATGGTATAATGGGGCATGGCAAAAGGAGAAGAATATCCTGGTTATCAAATGCATTTTGATGAAAAAGAAGTGGAGACAGTATATCGATTTCTTGAAGGGACAGTTATTTATCCAGACAGATCAGGAAGAGGGATGTTGCGGGGTGAAATATCTGCAAAAAAATTACCCTACCATGTTAATGGACTTACCGGATACAGGTCGGGTTGTCGTATGGACTTACATCATGACGGACGCTACTGGAGTTTACCGGAGGGAACTGACTTTGGTGCTTATGCAAATAAGGCAAGAAAATAAGGTTTGCATATTTAATAACAATAGAGTAAAATTGTTTCTTATGAAAAATGTCGTGTCAGCAAAATATTATTATCTCCAGCCGTAGGCGGGAGGTTTTTTGCTGTGTGCATTACCCCGCCGAAAGCGGGGATTTTTTTTGGCTCACGCCGTTTGTCATCCCGGCGTAGGCCGGGATCCAGTCTATAATTACAAAATTTGAAATTTTAGTCTAGATTCCCGCCTTCGCGGGAATGACAAGAAAAATAAGAATAATAAATTGATGAATACCATGAACAAATCACAAATAATCAAACAATCCAGTTTTTACTATTATCAACTCTTGTACGGAGGGTAACATTTTTTGGCTTTAACCAAAATACCAACCCTCCGAAGAAGGAGGGTTTTTTTATTAATTTATTTTTTTAAGTATGGATAAATTACATTTTAGTCCCCAAATAGTTGAACGTGTTCTTGGGGAGCGAACATTTCCTATTCCCCTTGAAGGGGGAAGGCAAATAGTGGGAGTCGAGCAGTTAGGAATTCCGGAATCAGCTCGGCGGATGAGTGAGAAATTACATAAAGTATACGGCGTGCATAATTTATCTCGTGATGTGTCTCAAATACAAGGTGAAATTGAGCGTGGAGTTCTTGAACCCATTTTTATTATTCATGAAGGCGAAACAGTGGCTCAGGCGGCTTTTGTAAAGGGTCCAAAGACTATTGAATTAGGACGCACGGCAGGAGCGGGTGGGGGACTGCTGATGAGAAAGTTAGCGCAAATTTGGCAGGATGACCCTGATGAAAATCGGGTTCTCGTCGCCGAGACCCGAATGGCCGCGCCATGGGAGGGGATCGATGGAGGTCAAGGCTCACAGGCGACCCTCTTAAATCCTGAAAAAGTGGGAATGATACCGCATGCATTTATGCCAACATTTCAACATCCCGGACCAAATGGTCCCATGAGGCAGGAGATGTTTGGGTTTTTGTTTAAGGAAAAGGCGGGATGTGAATCAAAACGAGTAGCGCCTGAGTTTATCCATTTATCCGACCGACCGGAGATGAATAGAAAACTTATTCAACTATTGATTGGGGTAAATGGGTTTGGTACAGAAATCTGCAAAGGGAGAAGATCGACGTGGGCTCAACATAAAAACTTCGAACTTACCCAACAAGCGGGAATTCCTTTCAATGTGCTAGTGCTGAGCCCAATTGGTGGAGTTAAGTTTATTCCACATGAATCATCAAGTCCTTTTGACCTAGTTGAACTGAGCACCTTTGATAGAGATTTATCAGTTCAAGCTGATTTTCTTGTGAATAATGGCTTTTTTTGTTGTGGTATATCCCCACCCCATGATGGGAAACTCAAACTATTATTTGGTCGGTTACGGAAAACTGAATTTGCTCCCACGCAAGTGATGGATGGTATGCCATTCATCCGTCCTGAATTGATATTACAAGTTCACAATCAGTTTGCACAAAAGATGCAACAGTTATAAAAAATTCTATATAATAACACTATGACCACACAAGACAGACTGGATCTTATCAATCAGGTTGGGGAGGAGATAATCGGGGGAGAAGAATTAAAAAAGTTGCTCGAAAGCGGGCAGGAGCTCATCGCCTATGATGGGTTTGAACCGTCAGGTCAAATTCATATTGCCCAAGGTTTAGTACGTGCCATCAATGTAAACAAGATGATTAAGGCGGGCGTGAAATTTCGCATGTGGGTAGCCGACTGGCACGCCATGGCGAATAATAAGATGGGTGGGGATTTGGAGAAAATCAAAACTGTAGGAAAATATTTTATTGAAGTCTGGCGTGCGTCCGGCATGGACCTTTCCAAAGTTGAATTTCTCTGGGCCTCAGACATGGCGAAGAATCCGGACTACTGGAAATTAGTTCTTCAGGTGGGTAAATCCAACGCTCTGAAACGTTTTGTACGGACGGCGGAAATGATGGGGCGCGAGGAGTCACTTGAAAAATTGACGGGGGCGCACATCATCTATTCCTGTATGCAGGTTGCGGATATTTTTATGCTCAAAGCGAACATAACTCAACTAGGTATGGATCAGCGCAAAGTAAATATGCTCGCTCGCGAAGTGGGACCGTTACTTGGTTTCTGGAAGCCGGTCGTAGTTTCCCATCATATGCTTATGGGGCTTCAAAAATCCCAAATCCCAATATCCAATATCCAAACAAATCCCAATGACCAAAATTTAAAAATCCAACAAACAATTCAACGTAAAATGTCCAAGTCAAACCCCGACAGTGCGATTTTCATGACGGATACTACGGAGGATATTCAACGGAAAATAAATAAGGCATACTGTCTGGAAGGGGACATAAAAGAGAATCCCATTCTTGAGTACTGCAAATATATTATTTTCGAGTCCTTTGACCGTCTAAATATCACCGAATTTGTCGTTGAACGGCCGGTGAAGTGGGGAGGAAATGTCACCTTAAAATCTTTTCAGGATCTGGAAACAAAATTTGCCGCGAAAGAAATACACCCGCAAGATCTAAAAATTGCTGTCGTGAAGTATCTTGACCAGTTGCTCCAACCGGTGAGAAAACATTTCGAGGAGGACGCCGAGGCGAAAAAATTATTAGAACAGGTGAAGAGTTTCCAGGTGACGAGGTAAAAATACAACTATTTTCCTCTTGATCTTATGGCGATTAATCCTGCTGCAATAAGTGCGGCTATTCCGCCGACGCCAACAAAAACTCCGGGAGTCAAAAGAAAGTCTGACATTTTGGCTTGATTTTTTTCTTCCTCTTTAAACTGTTCAAGTTTTTGCGGATCCACCTGCTTGAGATAATCCATATATTTATCTCTCGTTATAAGTCGTTCTTGATAACAAAGCTTCATCATATATAAATGTTCTGGGTGATTTCTTCTTGATTGATAGATAAGGTCATTGTATGTGAAAAGTGTATGAGCATATATAACATATTGCCACAAGGCCTCATATTTTTTTTGATCATCGTTTTTATCCCCTCCGCTTAACGGATCGATTTTTTTATCCTTTAGAATTTTAAAAGGTACCCTGAGATCTTCACCATAAGGCGAAGTGCCCTCATCAAGCCATTCAGGATTTCGTATACTTCCGTAAGTCAGTTGCGCCCAATACGCCTGTGCCTCATCTTGGATGAGGTTATCTCTTAATTCTTTGTCTATATCAGACTTTGAAGCATTTGGATTTATCAGTATGAGTTTCTGATGTCGTCTTTCCATCTGTTTTACATGGACTTTTTCGTGAGCATATATTGCCTGAATCCAATGATAAAAATCTTCTACCTTTGTGAATTTATTAGATACAGGAGGATTTAAGCGAATAACTATTGCATACTCAACTTGATTCCCCGTGGTACGCCATGGAGTCCAAGCAACATACCCAGTATTATCTTCAGGTGGTGCAATTGCATAGATAATCTTTACTGGTTTACTTTGAGGATGAGGAACTCCGCTTTCTGAAAAGGAATACGCGCTCAATATACTTATTTGCGTTTCATCTTCGTTATAAAACTTACCCAATGATGGATATACACTTGCATGTGTTCCATATCCATTTAAATAGCGGCTTCCTGTGAATACTTGAAGTGTATTTTTAGCTGGAAGTTGTATCTCTTTTTGTAGGTTAAGTAAAGGAATTCCGGCCTCTTTTATTTTCTCCAAACTTAACATCTCTCCGGGTTTTCCAAATTCTGTCCAACCAGTGGGAAGCCATGAGCTGTTATCTTCTTGCTGTTCATTTTTTTGAGGAGGTCCTATACTATAAGATTTATCTCTTTGTAATGTAGGACGTGGAGAAACAGACATATTTACCACCAGTGGCTCAATGGGTGGAGATAGAGGTAACATGCCCATTGCCACAAGTCCTGGTGGAGTTACGCTGGCTATTTTAAGAAATTCGCGTCGAGTGAGGCGCATAATATTATAGGATATTATATCACACTTTTAGGCTTAATTGAGGGGCTAACGGATGATGGAGGACTCCTTTACTTTTCCGATTATTTTGCCAAATACGTACTGGTCTATGCCAAAGTAGGAAAGCTTGCGCAGGCCTTCCAATTCAAGCCCCGCCTTTTCGTAAAAATGCTTGGCTGAGGTCACTGCGGCGAGCTCAACTTTGTGGCATCCTTGAGAAGTCGCAAGCTCGAGCCATTGCCTAATCAAAGTCGTGCCAATACCCTTATTTTGATAGGATTTTGAGACCCCCAGCCATCGGCAGAGGGATACGCCCCCATAGGGTTCATCGATGACCGCAAAGCCGACTATTTGATAATTGTCATGCTGAACTTGTTTCAGCATCTTATTATCAGATCCTGAAATAAATTCAGGATGACACGTGGCAATAAGGATTGTCTTCAAGTTATTTTCCAGCCAGTATTTATAGTTATCAAGGGAGTAGATTTTATCTAAAAGGTAACGGACGACGTTTTTTTCATATTGGGTAAATTCGGTGGTGAGGATATGTGAAAAAGCGGCAAAAAAAACATCTAACTCATTTTTTTGAAGGATCTGGATGGAGGGTTTGGAATTCATGGGTTTATTGTATAAAAAATCATGATAGAATTCACATGAGAGATGATAAACAGCTTCGGTATCATCTTTTTTTCTCAATGGGAGCCCTTTTATTCCCAACTCGAAAAAAAGACGACACCTTCGCTAAATAAATAATATGAGATCTGTATACAAACACATTATTCTCGGCGGGACCTTCGACCGATTTCATACGGGTCATGAGCTTTTTGTGAAAACTGCATTAAAGATGGGGGAGCGAATTACGATGGGAATAACGACTGAGCCCTTGTATCGACATAAACCATTGAGTCATATCATAGAAGAATATAACATACGAGAGATGAACGTTCGAAATTTTATTTTGAAAATACATCCCCGTTCTCAATACCTTAAGATTATCCCCATCACGGACGTATATGGCTCGTCATTGAGCGATCTTTCGATCGACGCAATTTGTGTAACTCAGGCGACAAAAAAGGTAGCACTTCTCATCAATAAAAAAAGGAAACAGGCTGGTATGAAGCCCTTAAAAGTAATTGTTATTCCCTGGGTGAGGGGGCAAGATGGACAGGTCATATCGTCGGAACGCATACGCTATGGGGAGATAGACCGGATGGGTAAAAACTATTATAAGGTCCTGACTGACACTAAGCGTTGGACCCTGCCAATATCTCTCCGATCAACTTTGAGGGAGCCTCTAGGCAATGTATTTACAGGACGGTTGAGTGAAAAGAAATCCGTCGTGAAGAGAATCGTCGATACTATACAAAAAGCAAAACCATCTATGACATTTGCTATAGGAGACATCATTGCGGGAAGCTTGTGGGAGAGTGGATTTTCCCCTTCAATCACGGTGATTGATTATAAGTCCAGACGTGAAGCCTTACGGGAAATTTCAAATTTCAAATTTCAAATTTCAAATTTTCGAAGATATCGCAATAGGGCGGGCACTATAGAGGTTTCGGCAGTACGTCGACTCAAGACATTATGCAATAATTTCTTGAGAGAAAACACCCCTCAGTCTCTCATCATCGAAGGCGAGGAGGACCTCATGGTATTACCCGCAATTCTTGTGGCTCCTTTGGGCTCCATAGTCCTTTATGGGCAGTATAATCTGGGAGTGATCGCGGTGAGCGTAACTGAGGAGAAAAAAGAAGGGGTTCTCAAAATAGTCTCCCGATTTAATTTGTTATAATTAACTTCTATGATGAGTACATCCAAATATCAGCCCAAAGATTTCGAAGAATCAATTAAGGAATTATGGGAGAAGGAAAAGGTTTATCTGACCGACGACCGACGACCGACGACCGACGTCTCAAATAAGATGTATTGCCTTTCCATGTTTCCATATCCCTCAGGAGCCGGACTTCATGTGGGTCACGTCCGTATCTATACCGGAACCGACGTCTTAGCCCGTTATTTCAAGATGAAAGGACGCAGTGTTCTTCACCCGATGGGTTGGGATGCGTTTGGGTTACCCGCCGAAAATGCAGCTATCAAAGCGAAGAAAAACCCGATGGACATCGTTCCCGGTAACATTGCAACATTCAAACGCCAGATGCAGTCTTTAGGCCTATCCTACGATTGGTCACGGGAATTTGCCACAACCGATCCGGACTATTACCGGTGGACGCAGTGGCTTTTCATCCAATTTTTTAAAATGGGACTTTTGTATAAAAAAAATACACCCATCAATTTCTGTCCGGTCTGTAAGACGGGCCTGGCTGAGGAGGAAGTTCTTCCCAATGGGACACATGAGAGGTGTGGGAATGCCATAACCAAAAAAGATCTCCCGCAATGGATTTTCCGCATCACCACTTATGCGGATCGACTTCTGAAAGATTTAGATGGTCTAGACTGGCCGGAAGGGATTCTCACAATGCAGAGAAATTGGATTGGAAAGAAGGAGGGAATAAATATTACATACAAGGTTGTAACGAATGATGACTCATCCAAAAAGCCTTCTCGAATGAACTTAACCGATGGACACACACATTCTCGAAGTTTTTCGGACGAGTCATCCGACGCTGTAGATTCAATAACTTGTTTTACCACCCGTCCTGATACTAATTTTGGAGCTACGTTTGTGGTGATTGCGCCGGAACACGGATTTGTGCAAAAGATACTTGAAGGGAAGCTAAAAGGGAAAGAAACCGACGTGAATAAAATAAATGAATATGTGGATAAAGCCAAAGCGAAGACCGAGGTTGAGAGGGGCGCTGAAGGAAAGAAAAAAACAGGAGTGTTTACGGGATATTATGCCGTGAATGATCTAAACGGGCGACTGATGCCCATCTGGATATCTGATTTCGTATTAATTGGTTTTGGCACTGGTGCAGTAGTCGGCGTGCCCGGACATGACATGCGGGACTTTGAGTTTGCCAATGAGTATGGAATAGAAATACTTCGTGTGGTGTTGGGCTCTGATGATGACAGATCTCCTATTTCTCAAAAAGAACAGGTCCAGGAAGAAACGGGGAAGATGATTAACTCGGGATTTCTAGATGGTCTGGATATTCATGACGCAACAAAAAAGATCATGGATTACATGGAAGAAAAAGGTTATGGTAAAAAAATTGCAACTTACCATCTCCGCGATTGGATATTTTCCCGTCAACGTTATTGGGGGGAACCGATTCCCATGGTATTCTGTGAAGATTGTGCAAAAAAGGGAATCGCCTGGTGGGATACAGAAAGCGGAAAAACCTTCCAAAAAACATATCAAAATATATCTAAAGTAGATAAAAATATATCACAAGAAATGCAAGGCTGGTTCCCATTACTTGAACAAAACCTTCCTCTTGAACTGCCGCATGTCAAAAGTTATGAACCAACGGACACCGGAGAGTCGCCTCTCAGTCAAATAAAAGATTTCGTTTCAACCACGTGTCCGAACTGTGGAGGAAGTGCGAAACGTGAGACAGACACTATGCCCAACTGGGCGGGTTCATGTTGGTATTTCTTGAAATTTGCAAGCCCGGATTATAGCGATGAATCGACCAAAAAGCCTTCTCGAATGAACGGGGAAAAATTGCCTTGGAAACAGGAAGATATAAAAAGATTAATGCCCGTTGACTGGTATTTGGGTGGAGCAGAACATGCCGTGCTTCATTTGCTCTATGCCCGTTTCTGGGTGAAGGCTTTACAGGATTTGGGGCTGTTGGACTTCTCAGAACCATTTTTACGACTTCGCAATGTCGGTATGGTACTGGCCGAGGATCATCGCAAAATGAGTAAGTCGTGGGGTAACGTCATCAATCCGGACGATGTGATCGCGGAGTTCGGTGCAGACACCCTCCGTATCTATGAAATGTTCATGGCACCCTTCAATATGGAAATTGCGTGGTCGACTGCGGCTTTACAAGGTGCATACAGGTTCCTCAACAGAATTTGGCAGTTATATCACAACTCTGATAAGATAGACGACCGTACTAAGGGTGAACAGGCTCAATTATTGGCAGTATCACTTAAAAGAACTATTAAAAAAGTAGGGGATGACATCTCCCAAACGAAGTTTAATACCGCAATCGCTGCTATGATGGAGTTTTTGAATGAATGGGAGAAGGGGGCTGCGGGTTTGAGCCGAGATGAGGCCAAAAAGTTCCTCATCATCCTCTCTCCTTTTGCTCCTTTTCTTGCTGAAAAACTTTGGAGGGAGATCTATAAAGAATCAAAATCTGTTTGCATTTCAACCTGGCCGGAAGTCAAGTTAGAAGACTTAGTCGCTCTAAAAATCAATCTGCCTGTGCAAGTGAATGGAAAAGTGCGTGTTGTCATCGCCATCTCTTCAAAGGCATCAAAAGAAGAGGTTGAGACTAGGGCCCTACAGGAAGCAAAAGTCAAGGAATTTATCGGGGGAAAAGCATTCAAAGTCATCTACGTACCGGGGAAAATATTGAACTTCGTAGTTGGATAATCAACTTTTTCCTTGTTCTAACAGTCCGTTAGGTCCAAATAGCCATTTTTGTGTGGCTTCTTTAAATTCGTCTGCTGTATTATAGTTATTCACAATCCTTCTTTCTGGTGGTATCCTCATGAGGACACGACGAAGAAGCCCGTGTTCTTGTACTTCTCTGCTTTCAAAATTAACTACATCTTTCATTCTATTTGGATCTTTCTTAGCCCTTAATCCTATTAATCTCTTTCTTTCTTCACGATCTATATTTTCGTCCTCGCTTAAGATTACACCGATATCAGTTCCTCCAAGATCGCGTACCTGATCAATCTCTCCCTTTATGCGGGGACCATCTAGAAGTATCTTCTTTTTTCCATCCTCCAGAGCATATGCAACCGCTATAAGAGCCAATATACCATCGCCAAAAATACCTTTAAGTTCACGTCCAACATCTATTTTTACTTGAGTATCATTTCTGTCTCGATCTGTTACGCTGGCGGCGTCTTTAATCAAATCAGACATAGGTAATGCGCTAAATCCGCATTCTTCAAAGACTGATCCAACGACCCCTTTACCACAGCCTTGTTCACCAACAAGAGCAACAAGTTGAGCCTGGGCAAGCTCTTCTTTTAAATGTGCTTTTTCCTCTAATAGAGCGAGTAGCTCTGTATGAAATCCTTTGAGTTGAATTCCACTTAAGTCCATGCCGCCAATCACTTCCCCTTGACTCAATGGTCGAGGCATAGAAGGCATATCGACAGGGCGAGGTAGCGCCATATTTCGTGTCAACTCATATGTTCTATTTATCGCAGGAACCAATCTATCTTTAAAAAAGATATCCATTCCATCAAGCGGAAATTTCTGTGGATAGAAAATATGGCTTAATGACGCCGCATAGATAAAAACCGATGCTCCTCTTTGAATATTAAGGATTTCATTTGGAAGATGCTGTTCTCCACCTGAAGCAACCATAGTTACGTTATTATAACAAGCTAAATAGAATAATCCAATCATATTTTATTGCGAGGGTTTATTTGATACAATACATTGAGATTACTACTTCGGGGATCGTCTAATGGTAGGACCTCAGACTCTGAATCTGAGTATCTTGGTTCGAGTCCAAGTCCCCGAACAAAAAACTCACTTAATTATGACCTTCATAATTTCTTGTCATCCCCTTGAAGAAGGGGATCCAGGCGGCATGGATTCCCGCCTACGCGGGAATGATAGGTAGATTGTCAGGAAATGCTAAAAGCACACTTATTTTATTATAGGTATTATGACACCCCAATATCGTTCACATATAAACACCCTATAGTTTATTAAGTAAATAATACTATAAGTTTTTACCACTCTATTTGATGTTGTTTTGTCTTGAAAGGGGGAGTATAATATATACCTTATACCTTTGATTTTTGATCTTTACTAAAAAAACTCAAGTTTGTAACTTGTTTTTTCAGTATCCACTCATCTAATCCACTTTCTCGCACTTCGTGCTACAAACTGGAGATAAGATGAGTATACGTATATTTTAAGATCATTCTGAGGCTAAATAATTATGGAAATACGCAATATCGTCATCATTGCCCACGTGGACCATGGGAAAACAACTCTCGTGGACGCATTATTGAAGCAAACCCACTCTTTCCGTGATAATCAAAAAGAGATGAGTCAAGAGCTCATCATGGACAGTAATGAGCTTGAAAAGGAAAAAGGAATCACTATCCTTGCCAAAAACACCTCTATTTTCTACAAAGACACCAAGATTAATATCATTGACACCCCCGGACATGCAGACTTTGGTGGGGAAGTGGAACGCACCATCAACATGGCACAAGGCGCTGTTTTACTGGTTGATGCGGCTGAAGGCCCCTTACCTCAGACAAAATTTGTACTGAAAAAGGCATTAGCGGCAGGACTCAAGATTGTCCTTGTCATCAACAAAATTGACAAGCGGGACGCTCGACCTGAGGAAGTAATAAATGAGGTTGAAAATCTGTTCCTAGAGTTGGCCGATGATGATTCATCCCTTGAGTTTGTCACCATGTTCGCCGTGGGGCGTGACGGGAAAGCATTTTATAAACTTCCGGAAAAATATACTCCCGAGTTAGAAGGCAATTTGATTCCTCTTTTTGATACCATCCTCAAGGAATTTCCCAATGCCGCGGAGAATCAAGATAAACCTCTCCAGATGCTTATTTCCACCTTAGATTATGATAATTATGTGGGCCGCCTCTGTATCGGACGGATTACTCAGGGTACTCTCAAAAAAGACCAGTCAGTTGCGCTCGTAGATAACGATAAAACACTCGGTGTGTTTAAAATCCAAAAACTGTATACGACCAGCGGATTAACCAGGATAGAAGTCAATGAGGCCTTCGCAGGCGATATCGCAACTATTGCCGGTATTCCGAATCTGACAATCGGTCAGACGGTCTGTGACCCAGCCTTTCCTCAAAGCTTACCCTCCATTGCAGTCGAAGAACCAACCATCAAAATTACGATAGGGCCAAACACGAGTCCTTTCGCAGGAAAAGAAGGAAAATATTCAACCTCCCGCCAACTGCGTGAGCGGCTTATGAAAGAAATCGAGACGAACTTAGGGCTCAGAGTCGAGGATGATCGGGATACAGCCAAATTTATCGTGTCAGGTCGGGGAGAACTCCATCTTGCCATGTTGATTGAGGCTATGCGACGCGAAGAATACGAAATGGAAGTCTCCAAGCCCCAAGTCATCTATAAGACGATTGAGGGGGAAATTTGTGAGCCGTATGAGGAAGTCACCATCGAGGTGGATGATGAATTCTTCGGACTTATCACTGAGGAAATGGGAAAAAGGCGCGCAAATATGATTGACATGAAAAAAGATTCTGTACGGACGAGAATAGTATATAAAATAGCAAGTCAGAACCTTCTCGGAATTCGCAATTCACTTCTTACCAAGACGCGAGGCACTGCACAACTCCATTCCTATCTTTTAGGGTATGAAAAAAAAGGAACAAAAATGGAATCATTCCGCAATGGAGCTCTGATTGCGGTCAAACCCGGTGTTTCATTTAATTACTCAATCGGAAAGATTCAGGAGCGGGGAACATTATTCATCGCCGCCGGAGTTGAAGTGTATGAAGGCATGGTAGTCGGGATTGCAAATAAATCAGATGATATCGAAGTGAATATATGTAAAGCAAAACAGCTCACTAATAATCGTTCATCGGGAGAAGGAGTGTCAGCCACCATCATTCCTCCTACCACTTTAACCCTTGAACAAAGCCTTGATTTCATCGCCGAAGATGAACTGCTCGAAGTAACTCCGTTAAGTCTGCGCATCCGCAAGCAATATCTCGCAACCGCCATAAGGCGTGTTGAGGGGAGAAGAGTGAGGGATATACGGGAGAGCTGATTTATATACCAAAATAGTATAAGGTACCCTTTTCACTACGTGCTAGCTGTGCAAGATAAGAGACTACATCAATATCAGGATAATGATGTCGTTTATCTTTAATAGTTTGGTCAATAAATTCCTTGAATTTATTATCAGCACCATAACGATGATATAGATGAGCGAATAAACTTATGCGTGGCATCATCATAGTTTCCTGTTTAATTGGGGTCTCATATTGATTCGCTAAATTTACTACTACACCTCCTCCAGAGTTTGCTTCTGCAACTAAAATCCTTTTCCCAACCCTTCTCATTTCTTCCACTAATTGATAACTCTCTGATTGGGGAAAATGGCGTAAAAAACCCTGACTAACTACTAAGTCAAAAACCTTTCCATCAAAAGGTAAGGAAAATGCATTTCCATTAATTGTATGAAAATTACGAATTTTATCTCTTGATGCTGTTGTTTTAGCTGTCTGTACCATTAAAGGAGAAAGATCCACCTCCATTACTTTTAGATCTGGATAATTTTGAGCTACGTGACGACCTAATCTACCCACTGCGCCGCCAACAATAAGTATTCTACCCTTACCATATGTAAAATTATCAACTTTAGTTCCCAGCGATTTTGTAAGTTCATCAGCGGGCAAGCCAGCAAAAAAGCGTATCATATCTGGTGATTCCCACATATTTTTAAATACATCCATTTTGCCTTCTCTGCATTCTCGATCAGCCTCATCTCTGTATTTCTCTTCAGTTTCCCTTAATATATCTTGATGAAGCATTATGTTTGTGCACATACCACATTGTTTACCAATTTCAGCTTCCTTTATTCTCAATGCTTTATAGTCCGCAACGGTTAAAAACTGAAATTGCTTATAAGCACTTGTTGAAGACGGTAATTCACCTTCAACATTCGCCGTAAAAACAACCATGTGTAATACAAAGTTGGGAGAATTAGGTTCTTTTGAGTCAACTCTTATATCTGAATCGTGAGCAACATAGTTTTGAATATGGATTTGTACTTTACCATCAAATTTAATTGCAGCGATGTCGTTTTCAACCCTTTGTAAAATTGGTTTTGTTTTAACGGATTCTGGTGCAGTTAATGTTTCAAAATCGTCATGAGTCAAATAGCGGGAAGATGCTAGTCCCCAAACATCACCTAAATCTTTATGAAATTGGGGATCACGCAATGACAAAAGTATTCTATTATCTGCCGGTGTTTTACCAGGCCGTTGAACTAAAAGTGATATGGCGTACCTATGCTCTAATGTCATAGAAAGCCCATTATAGCATTTATGAAGAAATTATGATGTGAGCCCACCGGGACTCCCATTCGTCGCCACAAATCATAAGAGCTCCTCAGGGTAAACTTCTCGTCCCGAATTGAGTGAGCCCACCGGGACTCGAACCCGGAACCAACAGCTTAAAAGGCTGCTGCTCTACCAATTGAGCTATAGGCCCTTGAAATTTCTACAAAATTTCAAGGGTAAACCCCCTTTAGATCTTGCAGTTTCCTTAAAAATTTACAGGGTAAACCCATAAATCGTAGTCAAAGCTTAATAATTGTACCAAGCCACGGCATGATTATCAATCATGATTTGGGTATTTGTTCAACCTCTTTAATACGATCGTATGAATTTAGCACCATCAAGATAGTATAAAAAAGACCCTCTTTTCAGAGGGTCTTTTTTCTCTTATTTCTTTCTTCCGTTAATCGTTATCATGTTTGAGGTTCAGATCACCGGAAAGCTTGAGGCTAGTTGACTCAAGGGTGACTGAATCATCTTCTTTGTCTTCTTGGATAGATGATTGAGATTCAACCTTCGTCTTGCTTGTTTCAGTGACATTGGTTGATACGGTCGTATCCTCTCTCTTTTCCTTATTTTTTTGGTCATCCGTACGGGTTTGAGATTGTACGGTAACGTTCTCTTTTGCATTGACTTCTTCTTTTGGCTTGATGTGTTGTGCACCGGCCGAGAATGCGAGCATAAGTGCCGTGATAACTGATAAGAATAATTTCATATATTTCTCACCCCCTTTCCGCATAAACTTGTATTATTCGTTTTCAAACTTGATGCGAAGAAACAATTGCGCGATTAAAATACCTATTTTGGTACAGACTACAATTGCTTCGAGCATATACACCTATAACGGAGAATCAGTTATTTTGTGACGGCGATTTTATTGTTCGAGGAGAGGAACGGATGGCTTGGGGGAGTCTTCTAGGCGATTTTCTTCTCTGGTCTTTGAAGTTTCAATTGCTTTTTGCACATCAACAACAGAAGCGGTGGGCGCGATTTTTTGGATGTCTTGAAGATTTTGAGTTTGGTTTTCAAGGTGTTGATTTACTTCATTTGAAACGTCTTTTTTATCTTCCTGGACTTTTTTGATTTCACGAAGAGCATCTTTTACTTGAGATTCATAATCGGTTGTTACATTTTTTATCTCTTCTCGGTTTTCTTTTTGAATCGTTTTTTGCAGTTCTTCAATTCTTTTTTCGGCGTTGTTAATATGAAGAAGCGTCTTGGCGGTTGGGTTACGGGTAAGGGATAATTGTATCTTCTCCGCCACTTTTTTTATGGGGTAAAGTGCGTCTCCCGGTTGACTTTTTTGAGACGCGACCACAACTCCTGTGCCTGAAAGTAGGACCACAAGCAATGTGGAAAAAACTAGCCGTCCCATGGAAAGGAGAGGAGAGTAATTCATCAAGGGAAGAGAGGGTATAAATGCTGTTCTGACTTGCTGTTTTAGTGTATCAGACGCGTGTACAGAACGCAGTTTCTTCAATCCAAAGATGATGTCTTTGTAATCGTGTTCAGAAAATTGTTTCATATTAAGTCAATAATTTTTTCAACTTTTGTAATGCCCGATGTTGAAGCGCTCGTATAGCCTCTTCATTCTTATCCAATATCCGTGCAATCTCAGCATTGGGCATTTCTTCAATATATTTCATGGTAATTACCTGTCTTTGATCATCGGTCAGGAGATTGATACGGGACATCAATCTGCTCACTTGATCATTATATTCGATTTTTTCTTCGATATTATTATCTGTTGGCAGGACAGATTCTTCAAGATTTACTTTGTTTTTATTTTTGCGGAAATGGTCGGTGATTGCGTTTTTAGCTATCATATAAAGCCAAGCCTTGAATGTTCCCTGATTCTCCTTGAAAGATCCGATATGTTCCCATGCCTTAAAGAAAACGGTTTCGGATATATCTTCAGCGATTGCCTTCTCCTGTCCAACCCGAAAAAAGATATACCGGTATATAGCATCCAGATATCTAAGATACAGTTTGCCAAAGGCGTCGCGGTCACCTTTTTTCATCTGCCTCATCAAGAGAATATCGGATAGTCCGGCGACGTCTTCAACCTTGTTTTTTAACCAATTAAACATGATCTCTTACCATATATATAACGCAACATTGCGGTTATTGTGATTATACTATCTAACAAACATGCAAGAGGGTAAATTATACTTGACAGGAAAGATACTTCCCTCCATAATGAAAGCATGAAAACAGAAAAAATTTGTATCAGCAAAAAAAACTTGATCATATCTTTCATCGTCGTCTTTCTTTTAGGGGTGGTTGGGGTGTCGTATATGGTACAAAGGAACTTAACTTTGAGAAGTAAAGCCAATGAGATGGATTCAACATATGCTAATTGTCGAGTGGCTTTTGAGGAAATTGTAAAACCATTATTTGGTGGTATATATCTTCCACAAAACGTTGCAACGTTTGAAGATAATTATGTAGACAATAACACATCAAATAATCTTGTAAATTGTGCACCTGGACAAAAGTATATTTATGCTACTTCAAATAATGATTGGAAATCAGTTCCAGGTAAATGTTGCCTATATGAAAAGTCAAAATCAGATGAAAAGCCCGTCGAAGAGGGGCTAGCAAATATCGGTCTCTCATACGTTGCAGGTATTGGAATAGATGAGTCGAGTACTCCATTTAAGAAAGTTGCTGAGGCCGATGGAAAAGCCTCCGCAATTACGGTAGGAAATGTGAATGATGCCTCAACATGTGTGAACTATGATGCTCCAAAAGATTCAAAAGAACGTCAGCCTCAAGCATGTAATACCGGAAACATAAAAGAAGAGGAATGCGGCCCTAATGGAGATAACAGAAGATATTTTAAGGTTAACTGCGGATCAGCAACAGGAAGCGAAGGAAAGTCATGTGATTTTAAGTGCTTTAACGGGAAAGATTGGATTACTTGTAAAGATGATAAATCCAACTACGTTGCAAGTGTTTGCCTTGTACCAACACAAGCACCGGCTCCTACGGTAATACCGACCACTTTTAAAGTCGTAGATTGTAAAAAAGTTCAAGGTAAAGAAGTTAATCATTGTTGGATTCCTGAAAAAGATTTAATCCTAAAGGGTACGCAAGCAATGTTCGAAGGTAAAAGTTACAAAAACAATACTTATTTACAAACGAAAGCTGACCGGCAGTATAGATTAGTTTCCAGAGATAGCTCGGGTTATGAACAATGCGTAAATAGAGAGGGATTAGTAGGAATATGTGCGTCTATTGAAGAAAAATGGGACGTTATTCCATAATAAAATTTGTTTTTCATCTCCTCTTGCAAAAAATAGCAGGGTAATCTATCCTATATCTACGTTCTTTCGGGGTTTTGTGTGATTCAAGATCGGTAGTGATCCTCTTCATGAGGTAACTCTACGAGTCCTCCGATTCGGAGGACATGAGTGGGCGGAACTCCCACAGCGACCGTTCACACCGTAAAATTTGTTGAGAATTTTACGGTGTAAAGTCGGGATGAAAGAAAGAACCATGTTGTCATGCCAAACACGTTTCGGCATCTGTTTTTGAGTTAAGATCCTGAAATAAATTCAGGATGACACATTAATATTATAAATATACCCCGAAAGGGGATTTTTTATGGATAAAATTAAAAAGATCGGTCCGATTTTCATTATCATTGCCTCGTTACTTTGGAGCTTAGATGGAATCCTTCGACGGAGCTTGTATTCTCTGCCTCCAGCCACAATCGTCTTTTTCGAACACGCCCTCGGTCTTCTCATCATGACGCCTTTTTTCATCATACCGGCAATAAAAGAACTAAAGCATCTATCAAAGAAAGAATGGATTGCCATACTGGTTGTCAGCTTATTTTCCGGAGCACTGGGTACCATTTTTTATACTTCAGCCTTGGCTCAAGTAAACTATATCCAATTTTCAGTCGTTGTCCTTCTGCAACAATTACAACCGATTTGGGCAATCAGCATGGCGGCTCTCTTACTCAAAGAAAAGATATCCAAGCGATTCGTATTATGGGCAATTCTTGCAATTGTAGCCTCGTATTTTGTGACTTTCAAGGATTTGAGAGTGAACATAGCTCCGGGTAACGGCACGCTTATTGCGGCCCTTTTGGCGCTATTGGCGGGGGTTATGTGGGGGAGCACCACATCTTTTTCAAAAATAGTCCTCAAAAAGGTTTCTCATAATACCGCAACCTATCTCCGATTTTTATTTGCGCCCGTATTTGCCTTTCTTTTCCTGCTTTTTTTTGGTCAGACCGCATCGGTCTTTCAGGTTGCAGTTCCTCAATGGACCACTCTTCTTTTAATTACTTTTTCAACCGGCATGGTTGCACTGCTTATCTATTACTACGGACTGAAAAAGACCGAAGGAAAGGTGAGTGCGATCTGTGAGCTTGTATGGCCCGCATCGGCGATAGTCATCGACTATGTCTATTTTAAAAACACATTATCGGTTACCCAGATATTGGGGACGATCGTGGTCTTATTCTCGATTTATAAGGTGACAACGTTGAAGAAATAATATGTGGTACAAAGCAAAAGTATTATTCGGTTCAAAAAGTGGCCGCACCATCGGATTTCCGACCGTGAATCTTGACCCTGATATCCTCATAGGTACCCTTAAAGAAGGTATTTATGCATGTCAGGTAGAGTATGAAAGCAAGATGTATAAAGGAGCCCTCTACTTAGGTCCTCGTTTAGTCAAAGGAGAAAAAAATGCCATATTGGAAATACACATTATTAATTTTAAAAAAGATATTTACGGACAAGAAATTGAGTTTAATGTGGGTAAGTTTATCCGAGAGATTATTGATTTTAAGTCAATGCAAGAGCTAAAATCACAGATAGAAAAAGATATTCTCATGTGTGTTTCAGTGAATTAATTCATTGAAACAAGTTGTCCACATTCTTTTCTTCTTGACAACGGATAATTGTACATGTATCATATGTACATGATTGATTTGGATTCGATTGTGGGGTTTGAATGGGACATAGGTAACATTGACAAGAGTAAACAAAAGCATGGTATTAATGTAAACGAGTGCGAAGAGATATTTTTGGATGAAAAACTAGAGACATTCAATGACATTGAGCATTCACAAAAAGAAATACGATATATTGCAATCGGAAAAACAAAAAGTAACACGATACTTTACGCTGTTTTTACTATTAGAAGTTACCGCATTCGAGTAATCTCGGCTCGAATTGCTAATAAAAAAGAGAAAAACATATATGAAAAGCATAAAACTTAAACCAATTCCCCAATTTAAATCAGAGAAGGAAGAGCGCATTTTTTGGCAGACTCATAGTTCAACAGAATATATAGCTTATCAAAAACCGAGCCACATGAGATTTCCTAATCTAAAATTAACGAGTGAGCCCATCACGATACGTATCCCAAAAGGGCTTCTTGATAGGATTAAGATTAAGGCGCATCGACTCGACGTACCCTATCAATCATACATCAAGCAGATTCTTGCCTCGGCAATGTAGATTTCACCTCTTCTTAAACGTCAAATAGGAGCTTATTCCTATTCAAAATAAACGCTCATCTTATATTAATCGGGGTTGGGGTAACTGAGGGAGTCAACAACACGGTTGGTGTGACAGTGACTGTCACACTTGGATCTATGGTGGGAGTCGGGCTCGGGGTAACAAGAGGATCAACGGTAGGTGTAGGAGTAGGGGAAAGTGTGCCGGTTGGAGTCGGGCCTTGAGTAGGTGATAGACCTGCTGTTGGAGTTAATCCTGCAGTTGGTGAAAGTTCTGGAGTAGCCGATGGAGTAGCGGTTGGCTCGGGCGTTCCGGTTGGTTGAATAGGTGTAGTCAGCTCAATCTTATCATCCTCCGCATTGTTTGATAAAGAGTAAAAGGCGAGTGAGTAATCTACTACGTCCGTAATTCCATCCCCGTTTAAATCGGTATTCTGAGTAGTGTCAGCAGTCAGCTTTCCTAAATTTTTGATGATAAAAGACAGATCCTGAGCATCTACTTTTCCATTTGGGGGAGTTAGATCACCTCCCAGAAACGGTTGCGAAGTGAGATCGGCAGACGATCCTGAAGTCAAAAAGAAAAAGGCGGGCGTCTTGCATTTGTCACCTGATAATTCCGCGCTACAAAATATACGTCCGACGTAATTAACCGGTTTGATAAAGAGAGCATAGGGTTTTGCAAAGTTAAATCCTGATTGAAATGCCACGTCGCCATTAAAAGCTCCTCCCTGATAAATAAATTCAACCTCGGGTTCCTCAGATGCTTTATCCGGGCCGTCGTAAAAGGCAACGCTGGCCTTTATCTTATCAAACGCCTTGTATGTACCCTGAATTTTAATTTTCAATGATAAGGTATTTGCAGAGGCTTTGCTTCGGAGTGGCATGGAGGTGAGTGCGATGATGACAAGAAGAATTGAGAATATTCCCAAAACAGAAAAGAACATAATTTTGACAAATTTCTCATGTCCGAGATCAGCATTCTCATTGTTCATAGCGCGATCGGTTTAAAACTGCTGGTAAAATCCAGTATGGGAGTACCGTTAAAGTATGCCTGAGTATCTTTCGTATTTATTTCGATGGTTCCTTTTCCCCTCTTTTCAATTATGAGCGTGGCATAAATTTCATCTATCTTTCCGTAAGTCACGGTGTTGCTAAGTGGCATGGCGAGGCCGGTTATGGTGACGGTTCCCTGTTTGTCAGAAGAGCGAGGATAAGAGGGGAATACGGTACCTTTTTTTATCTCCTTTACGGTCAGGGTGGGGGAGTAGGAAAGAACTAAATCGGCCGCATCTACGGACGTATTTTTTTCACCACTCAAAGAAATATCAATTTGCACCTGATTATTGGGAAGAGGCGTCGTCTTTTGGGAAAAGTAAACGAGTCCGCCTTTTTTTTCAGCCAGGCCAACTTTTTTTTGTTCTTCAAGCTGTTTGGCCTGTTGGGCATTCATTTCCTCAACTTTTTTGGTCAGACTTTGTTCTACTTCCTGGGAACGTTTTATCTGATCTGCAAGCCGATCCTTTTCCTGTTTAAGAGGCAGATAGACGATGATTGCGCCAATTCCGACTGCGAGTAGGACGGCTATAACCATCATGATTTTCGCTTTCATAAGATGTAATTATATTACTCGCTTGAGGGGAAGAAGTCAAATTATCAATTATTAATTTTCTGTTGACATTGCATGTACATTGTTATAGACTATAAAAAGCCATGAATCTATTTAGGTTTAATGAAGAAAAAGATAAATCATTAAAAAGCACAAGAGGCGTTGGTTTTAAGACAATAATAAGGGAGATCAAAAAAGGCAATATTATCGAAGTAATAGACAATCCAAATAAGAAGCGATACCCTAATCAAAAACTATATTTGATTAGAATGAAGAACCATGTTGTAGTTGTTCCCTATATTGAAGAGGTTGACTCAATTTTTCTAAAAACATTTTTCCCCAGCCAGAAATATACCAAAAAATATCTCAGTAAAAAGTTAAAAGTTAAAAAATAATTATGAAAATAAACAAAAAAAAGAAATCAATATATGAACCACAGGATGACTATGAAAAACAATTGATGAAAGATATTGAGAATGATGTATTCGTGCCAGTTCCCAATCAAAAAGAAGAGATTGCCAAGGCGATTCTTTATGCAAAAAATACATTAAAAAAAGATAAGAGGGTCACTCTTCGTGTGGCTAAAGAAGACCTTGAAAAAATCCAAAGTAAGGCACTTGCCACAGGGGTTCCTTACCAGACAATCATCGGCGCCCTCATCCGCCAGTATGCGAATGGGAAGATCACGGTTGGATTGTGAAATATAGCAGACTTGTCATTCGTCCCCTGTTCCTGTAAAATGGAACGATGAAACCACAAATACATACCTTACCCAACGGCTTGCGCGTGCTCATCTTGGATACCAAGTCATTTCCCACGCTGACAATGCTTCTTCTCGTTGGTGCAGGCTCGCGGTATGAAAACGAGAAAAATAATGGTATCGCTCACTTTCTCGAACACATGTTCTACAAAGGAAGCAAGAACTATCCGGACATGGAGATAATTTCCCAGGAGATAGAGGGTATGGGCGGCCATTGGAATGCATTCACGTCAAAAGATTACACAGGATATTTCATAAAAGCGGCCACCTACCATTTTCCCAAAATGGCAGACATACTTGCCGATATTTTACTTCACCCCCTCCTGCAGACAGAGGAAATTGAGAAGGAAAAAGGAGTTATCGTCGAAGAAATTAATATGTATGAAGACACGCCCCAGAGACGCATTGCCGATATTTTTGAAAACGTGATGTATGAGGGAAGTCCTTTAGGTTACGATATTGCCGGCACAAAGAAAACCGTCACTTCATTTGATAGAAATACGTTCGTGAATTATATGGAAAGTTTATACCAACCACAGAATGCCGTACTCGTCGTTGCCGGAGGTTTAAGTGGGGCGGGGGATGTTTTAAAGACGGTTGAGGCAAAATTTTCACATTGGAAACGGGGCAAAGCGGCGGGATATTCCTCGTTTGATGCAAAACAGACGGGTCCCCGCTTCAAAGTTGCCAAAAAACAAACAGAACAGGCCCATTTCTGCGTAGGATTTCCCACATTTGGCATTGCAGACAACCGACGGCCGATTTTGAAAGTACTTTCAACTCTGATGGGTGGGGGAGCCTCATCACGCCTTTTCCAGGAAGTTCGGGAGAAGCGCGGGCTCTGCTATTACATAAGTACAGGAGTGGAGCAGTATCATGATACGGGCAATATTGTGACCCAATCAGGAGTTACAAAGGAGGCAGACAAGGTAAAGGAAGCTCTCAAGGCTACCATGAAAGAACACACAAAGCTTATCAAAGGACAGATAAAAGACACGGATATAGCCCGTTCCAAAGAGATGATTAAGGGTCGATTACTTCTTTCGATGGAGGACTCATTTAACGTTGCTCACTTCTTTGGTCTCAAAGAACTCCATGAAAACACCATGGAAACACCCGAGGAGATCATGAAGAAAATTGACAAGGTGACGCGGGAGGAGATCGTGGCACTTGCAGGGGAGATCTTTACTCATGACAACCTTAATTTTTCCATCATCGGACCTTTTGAGAAAGAATCCCTTACTGTTGCAGATTTGGAATTTTAATCTCCAAAGCCCTCTCTTTGTTCAAAAAAAAGTATCATAAAATAAGTTGATAGGCCAATCTTTATTGATCATAATATCAGAAATTGTTATTTCTCTTCAGAAAAGTCATTTTTTGCTCAATGGGAGCCCTTCGTTTCCCAACTCGCAAAAAAGACTTTTCCTTCGGAGGGATCCCTCGACGTTGCTCGGGTTCACCCTGAACGGTTCATCGTGAACGGGATGACAGGAATATGAGATAATGGATAGATGTCCAATATATTTCTCTTTATTCTCGGCACCGCAATCGGCTCATTTTTGAATGTCCTTATTGATCGCCTTCCACGGGAAGAGTCCATCAATGGCCGCTCCCACTGCGAGTACTGCAAAAAAACGCTTTCGCCGCTTGATCTTGTTCCCGTCCTCTCGTTTTTATTCCTGAAAGGAAAGTGCAGATATTGTGGGAAAAAACTCAGTTTACAATATCCGGGGATAGAGATTCTTACGGGAGTACTTTTTATATTAATTTATAATTTGAAATTTGAAATTTTCAATTCAAATTTTAAATTTTTAATTTCAAATTATGCTATTGTCTCCTGTCTCATCGTCATCTTTTTCATCGACCTTAAAAATCAGATAATTCCGGATGAGATGCAGATTGCTTTATTTATCACCGTTTTGTTATCAAAAATCGTCGTCGGTGTCACGGTAACTGCGTTAGGTTATGCTCTGGTTGCGGGGCTCATCGTCCTGCTTCCCATTCTGTTCCTTTATCTTATCACGCGGGGCCGTGGGATGGGCTTTGGGGATGTGAAGCTTGCTTTTAACATGGGGTTTTTTCTTGGTATAAAAGGGGGATTTGTAGCAATATACTTGGGATTTATATTGGGGGCAATCTTTGGAATCGTTCTTTTACTTATGAAAAAGAAAAAAATGAAAAGTAAGATTGCGTTTGGGCCTTTTTTGGTAGCAGGCATGGTTATCGTTCTCTTTTTTGAAAAACCGATATTCAGCCTGATTCAAAGGATATATGGTATTTAGCCTCGAGCTATTAGCTAATAGCAAATAGCTAAAAGCTAACTACTCGCTGAGGTATAATGTCGAAGAGCGTACTTCCAAAATATTCGTGAGGCAATAAATAGGCTTATTGAAAGAAACATAAGGCCATACACTTCTCCATCCAGAGTACCCCGCACCAATATTTTTGCAGGAGTTGCAATTGAAATAGAAAAAGGGAGAATAAATAGCAGAATAAAATTTTTCACTTCGAACATCATCTCAACCGGGTAGCGGGACATGCCATTTATGGTATAGAGAAAATCTATAAGGTTGTTAAGGCGGGGAAACCAGATAAGGAGAGTACAGTAGACCATCCACAAGGCATAGAGGAGCACGATGCCAAAGATAATAAATACGCTAAAGCCGATCCATCCGAACAGAGTAATGTTGGTTTTTGTCATATACAAATAGGCAAATAAAAACACTATTCCGAGTGCAACCCGTACCAGATTGGGAAACCGTTGAAGATAATTTGTGACCATAAATTGGGAATCAACAGGTTTGAGAAGAATAAAATCCAGCTCGCCGCGGTCTATAATATTTGAAAATCGTTCGAAATTACCGGTAAAGAAAAAATGAAATAAACCAATGATAATTACATATAAAATAGCAAGGATAATTAATTCATTTTTGCTCCACCCAAAGGCGCTCTTTGTGCGTACCGTAAGTAGATTTATCCAAATAATCTGAAAAAATCCCCACCCCACTGTTGCAATGACACTGTTGATAAAGAGTGCGCGATAGGTAGTAAAGCGCAGGAAACTGAAGCGCAGTAATGCTTTATAGAGCTCGACATATCTTTTCATATGCTATTGGCCGAATGCGGTAAATTCTTTAATGCCATGATTCCACATCGTGCGATTAAGCAATAGTAACGCTCCAAGCCACACCACCTGTACTCCTACCACTTGGAAAAGTTGCACGGTATTGAGTTGTCCCTGTAGGGCAACTATGGGGAAATAGGCGGTGTATGCAAACGGGAGTATGTAGGAGAGAGTTTGAAATGCAGAAGGTAATAGATGGAGGGGAACAATTCCTCCTGAGAACACGATGAGAATAATAGTGAACAGTTCAAAGAATCCCCGGCTGTCCACAAACCAAAACGCACTCAAACCCAGGTTCACCTTCATGGTATAGCTCAAAAAATAGGCAAGGACCGCAATGAGACCGGACATGACCAGTACAAATGGGTCGGTTGCAATCTGTATCAGATTACCGAACATAAAAGTGAAAAGAATGAGCAGGATAATGCCATAGGATCCCTGAAGGATGCGGTAGGGAATTTCTTCGATAAATTTAATCCAATAATAAGGGAACGGCCGGATGAGATAACGCACCAAATCGCCTTGTTGGATATCAATTGACGCGATATCTTCCTCAATATGAGAGCTGAGCATGGATCCGGCTATGGTCAGGAGGAAATAATAGGTGGTAACTGAAGTCATCGTCCAATTTGCAGAAGGCGTGCTGTTTTTCAAAGCCCCCGACCAAAACAGGATGAGGGTAAGATTATTCATAAGGGGAATAAAGAACCAGACGAGGGACCTCAGGCGATGATGAAGCACCTGTTGTAAATGGAGGAAAAAGATATTAAGCAGGGACATGGCGTTGCTTCTTTTGAGAAAATAACGAACGTATGATTTCTTCAATAGGCGGTTCTTCGATGTTAAGGTCTGCGATGGAATACATTTTTAAAATATGCGCCGCAACCTCGTTTGATTTACTTCGTTCAACCTCCAGATGCACCTGTAATCCGTCATGAAGAGTCACGTTCCCCAGTAATTTTATTTCATGAATGGGTGGAAGGGTGTCAAAGATGATGGAGAGAAGCTTATGGTTAGAATAGGTTCTTATGACTTCATCCAGCGCCCCGTCGAACAATATGGTGCCATGATCAATCACAATCACCCGCTTGCATAACTCTTTCACATCGTCCATGTAATGACTAGTCAATATGATGGTTGCGTTATAACGTTTGTTATATTCTTTGATAAAGTCACGGAGTTTTTTTTGCATAACCACGTCAAGTCCTATCGTGGGCTCATCGAGAAATAAAATACGGGGAGAGTATAAAAGTTGGGCAATAAGCTCGCACTTCATGCGTTGTCCTAGGGAGAGGTTCCTTACCTGAACTTGCAATATGTCCTCAATGCCCATGAGAGACGAGAGCTCAGCAAGGACCGTTTTAAATTGAGTATCCGGTACCTGATATATTTCTTTATTGAGAAGAAAAGATTCCATGGGAGGCAGATCCCACCAGAGTTGATTTTTTTGCCCCATGACGAGGGAGATTTTTTTCAAAAAATCATTTTTTCGTTCAAACGGAGTAAATCCTGCCACCGTGACGGTGCCTTTTGTAGGGTAGAGAAGTCCCGAAAGCATTTTTAACGTAGTCGTTTTCCCGGCTCCGTTGGGACCGATAAAACCGACCAGCTCTCCCTCTTCAATGGCAAAAGAGACATCTGAAACAGCCGAAAAATCGTCATATTTTCGAACGAAAACTGACTTAAGAGCTCCGATAAGTCCTGGCTCTTTTTTAGTGATACGGAATGTTTTGGTAAGGTGTCCGACTTGAATAATAGGCATAATCTGCTACTCATATTTTACAATAATTATAAAAACTATTCTTGCATATTTCAAAAAGGGCTGATAATCTTATACCTGATGAAAACCAAATTATATATCGGCTTGGTCGGGTCTCTTGCCTCAGGCAAAGGGGTAGTTGCCGACTATTTCATCAAGCAGTACGGCTTCGTTTCCTTCTCCCTTTCCTATATCGTACATAACGAATTAAAAGTAAAAGGAATGACTTCATACACGCGTAAAAATCTTCAGGACATAGGGGACGCTTTGCGGGCAAAAGAGGGGGACGGAGTCCTCGCCAAACGCGCCGTTGCGATGCTACAAGCAGATGGAGGTTCGAAAGTTATCATTGAGGGTATTCGAAATCCGGGTGAGGTGAAATATCTAGAATCATTGCCGAACTTTGTCCTCATTGCGGTCGACGCAACCCGACCGGTGCGGTATGAACGGGTTATCCAGCGGGGTAAGCCGTGGGATCCGAAAGATTGGGACAGTTTTGTGGTGGTGGACAGCCGAGATCATCGGGATGAGGGGAATGCCAACGGTCAACAGGTAAAAAAGTGTATGGATATGGCCGATTATCAGATAGAAAACAATAAGGATTTAAGCCATTTGTATGATGAAATAAAGACGGTTGTTTCAACAATTGCGAAGAAACACAAGTCTTTCAAGGAAGTGCTTACTTAATCTTATTTTGAAGGGGGAAACATGAGATCTTCATCTGCGCGTTTATATGAAAAAAGCTCTTCAGGTTTAAACCAGAGCGCAACTTCCTTTTCACCATCTTCAACTGCATCTGAGGCATGGATGAGGTTTCTGAGAGGTCTGTTTTGTTCGTTTGCTAAATCGATAGTATCATGGGAAAAATCTCCACGCACACTTCCCGGTGCGGCTAAGACGGGGATGGTATTGCCGGAAATCTTACGGACGATCTCAATCGTCTCATACCCTTCCACAGCCGCCACAAGAACAGGAGACTCTTGAAAATACGTAATAAGCCAGTTTTTTACTGTTTTACCGATTGCAACGGCGTCATCTGTACCAAATACTTTTTTTACATCGAGGCCTTTTTTGGCATAATTAGTGAGGGTTCTTTGTCCAACCTTGCCAAACCATACATCATTCTCAGGATAATGATTTTTTACTGTCTGTGCATCAGCTTTCATGAATTTAAAACCAATGATGGTGAGCCCCACTTTTTCAAAACGTTTTAAAATGGTACCACAAAGGCCTCGTTGGACTCCATCGGGTTTGATGATCAGGAGAGCTTTTTGCTTTTTCATAAATATAACTTATCAACTTCTCGTTCGTATGTTTCTAGTTTTTCGTTGGGAAACCAATATGCAATTTCCCGTTCAGCCTCATCCTTTGATCCTGATGCATGGATAAACGTCTTGACTACTCGATCTAAACCTGCAGACCAAGTCGATGAGTCAAAAGAGTATTGCGCAAGAATTGTACCTGTTTGAGCTAGTAAGGGAATAGTATGACCGCGTAATTTGCGTGCAATTTGGATGGCACTTGGCCCTTCCCAAACCATGACGATGATGGGTCCTTCTTGCCAATACTTGATAAGTCGGTCATATACAAATTGTCCAAGTTTTGCGGCGTCATCCGTGCCCATTTTTTGTTTAACATCAACGCCTGCTTCTTTAAAACTGGCAAGTGTCTTCCCTCCCATTTCCTTCACCCACTCAGGAGTTCCGGGGTAGTGTTTTTTTATCACATCGGCTTCAGGTTGGAGCATCTTGCCCGCCATAAGTTTTAAACCTGCATTTTCAAATGTTTCGATGATGGTGCCTACGAGCGCTCGCTTGACTGCGTCGGGCTTGAGGATGATGAGAGTTTTTTCCATAAGAGTTCATTATACAAGATATTTGAGAATTTCCTCAGTCACTTTTTCCTTAGACTGCTCGCCGTTTATCCGAATCCACTTTGTCCAGACCTGTCTTTTGACTAAATCCTGATATTTCACGTACGTCTTTTTTATAAACTCATGGTCTTTTTCCCGGAAGTTTTTTTCTTTATCTTCCCCATACTTCCATTTGATTGCCGTTTCGGGCGTCACATCAAGGAAAAAAACCATGTCTGGCTTGACGATCCCAAACTGTTCTGCATATTTAAGCGCGTACTCTTCACTGAATCCTTCAAGTGTTTGATAACAAAGGGTAGTGGTAAAGTAGCGGTCTGCAAGAAGTATATTGTTTGAAGCAACAGATTCTGTCCCGGTTTCTTTCCCCGCCAGTGCTCTCTTCGTTGCGCGCGTGTCGGGGCCCCCTAAAACCGTGCCACCTGTTGCTTCAGCAATTTTGCGAGAATCAAAAATAAACTGAAGCGTATAGAGAAGAAATTGTTCGTTGGCTGACATCTTCTGATTCAAATACAGAAAGTCTTTAATCATCTTCCCAACAGGAGTGTCATAATGGGGGAACTTGATTAGTTTGACATTGTCATGCCGAACTTGTTTCGGCATCTTGTTTTGAGATCCTGAAACGAGTTCAGGATGACCATCTATCAGTTTTTCCTTCAATAACATTGCCTGAGTTTCACACCCAGCCCCGTCGATGCCTTCGATGACGATAAACATAATATGTACATTATAGAGGTCAATTGTCAAAGGTTAAAGGGCAAAATAGTGGTAAAATTGAGGTTATTGCCGAGGTAGCTCAATTGGATAGAGCAGTCCCGTCCTAAGGGAAAGGTTGGGAGTTCAAGTCTCCCTCTTGGCACTATGTCCCCCCTCAAAAAAATAAAAGAATCGGAGTATTTAAAGATTCTCATACTTCGCACGGTCGGGAATTTTTTGATTCTTTCTTCTGTCTTCATGGTTGCCAAGACCTTCTATCAGCCGGTCCAACAAGAAATCCGCTACTTTCTTGAGAAGCAGGCAAATAAGCAGTATATCGTAGCTTCAAGTAAAGAGGATGCCGTGTTTCGTTTACAGAAAAATGATCAACCAAAAGGAGGATTGAACGCAATACTCAACATCAAACCCGTTGAGGCGCTTGTCCCCGAGGATCCGAACTTCTCGGTTGTCATCCCCAAGATAGGTGCCAATGCCCGCATCATCGCCAACGTGGACGTCTCCAATGAGAAAGCATACTTAGAAGCTTTAAAAAAAGGAGTAGGGCATGCATGGGGGACTGCGTTCCCGGGAGAAGGTGGTCACATCTTTCTTTTTGCCCACTCAACGGACTACTTCTGGAATGTAGGGACGTATAACGCAGTATTCTATCTTCTGGATAAATTGGAAAAAAATGATGAGATTAATTTATTTTTCAGAGGTCAAAGATATAAGTATCAAGTGGTGGAAAGAAAAGTGGTCGACCCTTCGCAGGTTGAGTATTTAACTCGTAAGACAAACCGCGAATTCGTCACCTTACAAACCTGCTGGCCAGCGGGGACTACCTTAAAACGCCTCCTCATCTTCGCCGTACGAGTTGCGGATTGAGATTAGAGGTGGGCCGTCGCAAGAACTTTCTTTACGGATTTGGTAAATTCTCCATACACCGTTGCACCTGCACGATAGAGATGACCTCCGCCGCCGAGTTTTTTGGCAAGAACTGAGATGTCGAGACCCGTTTTTGAACGCAGACCCACACAAAGTTTTCCCGGTTCCTCCTCAATCATCACAATACCGAATTATGCACCCTTTACACTTTGGATAAAGTGATCCGATACATATTCACGAAGCCCTACCGGACGGCCCATCTTTTCATATTCTTCATAGTTCAAAGCGGTCCAAATAAATCCATCCTCTTGTTTCATCTTTGATAATACTAAGGCCACCTGTTTCACAAATTCAAAATCCAGATTATTGTAAATATGGAAAAGAACCGCGTTTTTATCTGCGCCGAATTTGATCAGGTCGGAGATGATAGGAAAGGTCTCGCTATCATTTTCCGTATATTTGAAAAAAACCGTGTCATGACATATTGCCGAAAATAAAATGGTTGCGAGGTCTTTCGTTATCTTCATTTTCCAATCTTGGAGAAGATAATAGATTATTTCAGCGCTTGCTGAGGCGTCTTCTTTCACTAATTTTATATCTGCCTCAATATTATTTCCCTTGTGATGGTCTATGACCAGAAGGGGGAGTGAGGGAAGGGGAAGTTTCGGGTCACTCGTCACAATTTGGCTACTTGCCGAGTCGAGAATGAGAAATAAGTCATAGGGCTTGAAGTCAAAGGTGTGAAAATCAACCGTTTTGATTGTATTTGCACCGGGTAAAAATGTAAAAGCCGGCTCAACCGGATGGGGGCCGATTATCGTCACCTTTTTTCCCAATTGGGCCAAAATATATTTAAACGCGAGGGCTGATCCGACCGAATCCAGATCAGGATTGCGGTGGATATTAATTAAAATAGTATCTGCATTCTTCAAGGCTTCAAGTATCTTTTTACTTTTTTCAAAATGCATGATATATTCTATACCCGTCTTACTCTGGTTTGCAACCCGAAGGGGTAGCAAAGCAGATTAGAGGGGTATATACTGAAAAAATCAGGTGTTAACCTGAATTTTTGTAGCATATCAAATGTCAGAAAAAACAAGACTGATCGTCATCGCGGGTCCTCAATCTTCAGGTAAGACGACCATCATGAATCTTCTTGAAAAAAAGTACCCGCACATCCCTTTTATCGAAGAAACAAACCAATTTACTGTAGTTGATAAGAACCACTTGGGTGGAGCATATGTAGACAATCAAACAGAAAGGCAGATTAACGATGTAGATATCGCAAAGATAAAAGAGATCGATCGGAGCCGGAGCGCCCTATTCATGGAGACAGGGATATTACATACAACCTATGCTGAGTATTATTGCGATGAAAAAACTGCACAATCATACTTAGAAAAATACATCAAAGCACACGAAGGACTTGACCCCATCATATTTTTCATTGACACAAAGCCTCAAATAAGTTGGAAACGGAGGAGGAAGACATATATTCAGCGTATCGATAGGGCAGGAGTGACGGACGTAAATAAAAAGAAAGAAATGCTGGAGTTTTACCGAACCAGAATCATTAATATTTATCACTTATGGAATAAATATTTCCGCCTCATCCCCTTCGAAAAATACATGATAAAAAATTCGTATAAGAGTTGGGAGAGGTTTGAGAAGGAGATAATGGGTAAGATTAAAACCCATACTCCTTAAACTTATTCTCGAGCGGGTTTCCTTGGCAGTAATGGGCTTTCTTCCCCTTTGTGTCAAAGATAAACGCAGAGTAGGTAAAGCATTTTTCCTCTTTAGACGTGGTACAGATGGCATTTTTACGGTCCGCATTCTTCCGATCGCGCAAAATGTTTTTGAAATCACGCAAACTGGTTGCCTTTGCAACGAGCTCTTCAGCTCGTGCTTGGTGATCCTCAGACCATATTTTAAATTTCGGATTGGTCTTGAAACCTAAATTCTGATGAGGCAAATGCATGAAATGATTCGTCTTGACCTCATATTTTTTTACTTTTTGCACAAAATATTGATCGGGGACTCCTTCAATGCCATAGCATTCTTTTCCATCCGCCACGAACATATTTCCCCCAATACGGGGTGAAAATGATTGTATTATTTCAACCGCCTCCTTTGCGCTTCCCGCATCCAATATCAGGCGGACGTAAGGACGACGTATATAGGAAATCTGGCCTTCTGCCACGCGGACAAATGTGGAAGTAAACGCAACTCCCTTTTCGTTTATTCCTCCATAATATCCATCCTGATTTGGGTCAGGGTTTTGAATAATAAGTTTTTTATACTTATCAGATTTACTTTGAAATAGTTTTATCTCATCCTCCCACTTCATCCAGGAAACAGGGTCGCGGGTTTTTAAAAGATGCCAAGAACGATTGATTTGTTTTGCGGCAGTTGTACACATAAGTGGTAATTTTAGACTGGATCCCCGGCCTTCGCCGAGGATGACAACTATTAACTATAGGTATATTACCAGCCAGCAATTCTATTGTCAAAGTTGACGGACAGTGACGACAGTGTTATACTAAACTGTAAGTTAACGAGTTAATGGGTTAACGGGTTGAAGAGTTACAACCCTTTAACACTCTAAACCCTTTAACTCTTTAATAAATATGAATCAAATCCACAAAACCCTTTCCGAATTCGGGCTATCAAATAACGAGATTCTCGTGTATCTTGAGGCTATTAAGCACACAGAATTTTCCCCATTTAAGCTCGCACGACTCACGAAGATACCGCGCACGACCGTGTACGATGTGATGATGACTTTAGCTTTAAAAAAGCTTATCACCGTTAAAACCAGTCAGGGATTGGAAAAACAACAGACCTGGATCGTGGCTAAAAACCCTTCTGTGTTGCGTGAAACTATTTTTAAGCGAAGGGAAGAACTGGTAAGACTTGAGGTGGATATGGTTGACGTATTATCTGATTTAAAAAATGAATTTTTGCCCCATGAAAATAATGCGACGCAACAATTTTATCCGGGAAAAGAGGGGATTAAAAGAGCCTACGAATTATTAAACAGTGTTCCTTGCGAAGTACAGATCTATTATTTTGACCACATGATGTCGATGGACACATTGGGCAAGGAATATATTAATAAAGAGGTTTCCCAGACCTTAAAGGGACGGGAAATAAAGAAAAGAGTAAAGACTCTCATGCCCTTAAACGACTGGACCCGGCACGTGCTTTCGTATCAGTACGGGCGTAACAAATCGTATATTGATTATCATGAGTACCGCTACATCGAAAACCCCGTATTTGAACTCCATCATGATATGTATGTATTTTTAGATAAAGTGATTATGGTGGTTGCAAAGGATGATGAAATTTGGGCTTCAATTCTCACTTCAAAACTTATTGCCGCTTCATTTATTTCCATATTTCAAACTATGTGGCAAAGTGCCACTCCCGTGACTGAGAAGTTTGTCAAAAGCTTGGGCGAAAATGCGTTCTTGAAGGAGGAGAAGAGGAGAAAGTGACCCCGGCGAGACTTGAACTCGCAACCTAAAGCTCCGCAAGCTTTTGCTCTATCCAATTAAGCTACAGGGTCTTTACGAAAAATTCTAAACGTTTTAAAATTGGTATTTAGAATTTGATATTTGTTTAAAATTTGTGATTTGTGATTTGGAATTTAAGCCGATACAATAAACATATAGCTATATGAAAAAAGTGTTTTTCTTTACGCTTATATTCCTGATTAGCGCGATACTCATTGTATCATATTTTTACTTTTCCGAACGGGTCTATCCGGGGACCTATCTGGGCAAAAAAAACATTTCCTTCTTCAAAAAGACTGATATATCAGCCTATTTGGAAAAATCATTTGAGTACTCCTTCAACATCCAAGTCCGCAACAAAGCTTATCCCATGAGATATCGACAGATGGGAATAGCGCTTGATAAAGGGGCTTCAGAGCGGTTAATTTATGAGAATAACCGTTTATCCTTCCCAAAGAACATTATTGCCTTTTTCCGTAGCATCAATGGACAGAAGCTGGTATTGCCCGGGTTTATATTCTCAGAAAGCTACTCAGACTTTATTGACCGTACGCGGTTTGACTTTACCCAAAATCCGGACAAGATATCGGTGGATAACGGGAGTAAGACGCTAGCCCTCCAGGATAATGAGGTTGTCTATAAGATAGATGAGGAACATCTCAAATCGCTTATTTTGTTTCATTTTGGGGAAAAGGATGTCACCATCGAGCCGCGGCTTGTTCAACTAATTAAAACAGATAAACAGGAAAAAATAATTGCGGAAAATAAAAAATTGAGTGATATTTTTTCACGTCCGATAGAAATAACCGTTGACGTAGACGGTAAAACATTCAAGGCGGTTATTACGACCGAGGAACTCAAAACTCTTTTTGACATAGCATATAACAATGGAGAGGTAACCTTTTCCCCGCGTGATGAACGTCTATCTTACCTTATTGAGGCGAAGGTGGATCCGCACCTGAACAGAAATACAAGAATTGACATGAAGGCTTTGAAAGGGGACGTGTTATCTGCGTTTTTATCACGCGCAAAGGGTCTCATCGGCGACAGCTTGTTGGCAAAGACGACAACTGTACCCTTGACTGAAACCGATACAACCACTACGCATGGGGAAATCGCGGATAGGTATATAGAGGTAAGTATCGTAAAACAAAAAATGTATGTATTTGATAAGGGTATCATGCTGAAGTCCTATCCTATTTCAACGGGGCTTTATTACCCGACACCAGTCGGACATTTTCACATTATGAATAAAGCACTTGAGGGGTACTCGGATATTTACAACGTCTACATGCCGTATTGGATGGCGTTTTATTATGGTTGGGCAGGAGGACAGGATGCATACTTCGGCATTCATGAACTACCCTATTGGTATGCGGGCGGGGAGCGCAAACAACGTCCGCGTGAGTTCATTGGCTCTCCTCATACGGGCGGATGTATCTCTTTGGACATCGGCGCGGCCAAGGAAGTCTACGATTTTTCATTTGTAGGAATGGATGTGGTGGTGTATGAGTAGTTTGGTAGAATAGAATGTTATGCAAGAACCAAGCGTTACCCATGATGCGGCACGTCAAAGAGAGGGGGGTACAAGTAAACGACAGCCATTTGTGTTGAGAGTAGGGCAGGAAAAAACTATACCTTTTTTAAGGACTATGAAGGCTGTTCATGGATTTAAAGCCATGATTGGTGATCCTGATTTATGCTTAGAACGAGAAAAAAGATCAAAACGATATGGATTTGATGCAGATCAAATTATACTATTAGAACAGCTATCTTCTATCAGTGGTTTGGAACGAGAGGCTGGAATTGAACTTAAAAAAATCCCTCTCACATTTCGATATGTTGCTACTACTATAGATAAAGTTGAAGATGTTGCTAACGAAGCATTTTTACATGGAGGAAAAAGACAAGGAAATCCAAGTAACGGAATAAATGTAGCTGATAATGGTAAGGTAGAAGAATACACAGAAGAAAGAATAAGAGCAGGTAACTCAGTTGTTTTATTTGTTTATGATAAAAGTAAATTGGTACCTATGAGTGATGAAGAAAGAATTAATGAACCAATGATGGAGTCTGGGTGGGGAATGAAACCTAAAGATGGACTTGAACTAAAAGATACATTATTAGGAATGATAACGATAGAGAATTCCCAAACAAACTGGAATAATGATTTATAAGATTTTTCTTTTGTGGGGATGGATGTGGTGGTGTATGAGTGATATAATGGGGCCCTATGACTTCTGTTGAGATGATGAGAAGGCCCTCGTGGGCGATGGAAATAATGGGAAGACTTCGTCATCACAATATTAAAATATATAGACATTCAATTCGGGTTGGTTTCATTGCTCAAACATTAAAGAGTGATATAAATAACACTCTTCCTCACAATCTCTATCTTGCTGGATTACTTCATGATTGCGGAAAACTTGAAATTTCAGCTGAAGTATTAGATAAAGAACGCACGTCAGTAACTGTAGATGATGAAGTATTAATTGGAAAACATCCTTATATAGGTTCAGAAATGGTTGCAAAATATGATAGAAGTATCGCTGACATCATACAAGGTCATCATAGATGGGGAAATAATACCGAGTCTCATCCATTAAAAAATGGGAGTGCTAAAAAAAGCTATTTCAAAATTGAATTAGAACAGATGATGCTGGCAGTTGCGGATAAGGCAGATGTACTAATTAATCGAACAAAAGGTTTAAACGGGGTTCAAGTTAATGAAATGAGCCTATCAGAATTTATTAATCGGTTTCAAAAAGAAATTGACGCAGGATTAATACAAAAAAATCATTTATTGAATGCGCTTATGTATGCTTGGAATATTGGGGCACGTCAGGGAAGAATACTTGGCAAATTCGCATATGTGAAGGACACGTTTTTAGCGTGAATTAATAAGTGTCTTATTTTTTTGTCCCAATATAAACCACTTCAAACAATATCTTATCCGGGGATTCGAACATAATCTGATAATATGTCTCGTCTTTTGACGCGGAAAATTCATGTCGGTGACGGGGCGTGTCAAAAAGCATCTTTATCTTTATTTTTTCAAGGTGACTTTTTACTTTATCTACGTCCGTCATATTATCAACTCGAAACGAAATATGATTTACGCCCTTGGCGTCATAGTCAACAGTTTTATTTTTTCCCGTTTTTATAAACCAGATATCTCCATTTGTGTTACTTTTATAACCCACTGCACTTTCATCTCCGAAGATAATCTTCCATCCCATGAATTCCATGAAGTCTTTATAAAAAGAAACATTTTTAAAATCAACGTTTATTTGCAGGTGATAAAGATGGGATTTCATTATTTATTTAAGTAATGTTATTCGATCGAGCCATTCGAGCAGGTTAATCTTTGACATAACGTCTATTTCATCTGTTATTTTAACCTCTGAAAATATTTCAAGACCGATATATCCATCATGACCATCGTCCATGTATATTACTCGTCTGAATCCTGGACCTTGTTTGGTACAGGCATATCCGCCGCCTTTCACGGTGATATCATTACAAGATTCCAGCACCACATCTTTTCCTCCATAAGAAAATTTAAAAAGGTAAGGTTTGACTAGATTGATATATCCATCTATTTCTGCATATAAATTATCATTGTCAGCTTTTATTTTTTCATAAAGCGATCTTTTATCCTTAGCAATACTCTTTATTATCTGAATTTTATGATTTAATTCATTACTTCCAGCCACTTGTATCGCATCCCAATAATTTGTGTGTAATACTTCCCATCCGTGGGGAATACGGATAAGAAACCTCCCCGTCGGATCTTTATAAAAAGCCTGACTTTTTATCTGTTGCTCCAGGATGTTGTTTTTCTCTTTTTCCATTACTAATTGGTTCTGCAGGTCCTTTGCAAGAGTTTGCGATTTATTTAGAAGAATTGATATCTGTTCATATTTATTGTAAAAATATACAGTAACAATAGACGAGAACATCATGAGAATACTCAGTGCATAAATTTTATACTTCATGTTTTAGTGTGAATTTATATACGCCCTTGTTGAAGGTCCGAGGATACCGGTACCGGAAGAATAACCAAGAGGGGAGAGGATTTCTGAGTAATGGGCTTCCTGGAATCTTCGGACAGCCGAGGCAGTAAGAGGACCATATAAATCTGTCTCATTTCCCGGGCTTCCGGCTCCACTTTGGGCTACGGTGAATCCCTGACTGTTCAGATATACCTGCAGTGATCTTACCAAGGCTCCACGTGATCCGGGATATAAGTTATAAGTAAATTGAGGATGTGAAGATGAACTTCCACCCGATGAGCCCGATGATCCGCTCGATACTGACGTGGTCGCATAGGATGACGCAGGTGTGTAATACGTGCGCGTGGCGGCACTTCCCGATGCGGTGGTAGTTGCACTCGCCTCATTACCCCATGGCCCGGTCGCACACCCGTTTCCGCCACGGATTTTGAAGTAATACTTTGTTCCCGACGCAAGAGAATATATCGTATAGTTCAATACACCGTCGTATGACCCCTGATCAAAGCTCACTCCGTATCTGATATCACCGGAACTCAATCCGTATGCTACGTAATAATAGGAAATGTTATCCCGAATTGGGGTGAAGTAAAGCGTTGCGGAATTATTTGTTGTATTGATTTGAAATAAATTCGGCCAATTATCAGGAGGCGTCGCCGAACAACTTTGGGGTTTTGCAGTTGATGCAGACACCGCATCATTATCATTCACGGTAATGGTAACATCATCCACGGATATGGCGTTATAGTGTAAGTCGGCTGAAGTGACAATGTGTTGGAATATCGTTGTCTGTGTACCGTCAATATTGCTGTCATCTTTTGCAAGTACATGAACTGTCTGAGGTACGCTCCAGTCAGTTGTCTGGAAAGTGAAAAGTGCTCCTGAGGAGGTGGCTTCTCCATTATTTCCCAGAACTTTTATTTTCACTTTCGCAGTTGGTTTACTCGTCAATACCATTGTGTATGTATCTTCAGGTCCCGCCTCCGTCACGGTGGTACTATCGCCCGTTTGAGTGATTTGTACACCGGGTGAAGTGCTGTCATCGTCGGCGATATTTACGGTTAGATATTCTTTTATCAAATCATATCCCAAATCAGTAGATGAGGCAGTATGAAGAACAGTTGAAGTGCGCGCATCTTCAACCGTATAGTTGTTTATGGCTGAAACGGTGGCAATTTGCTCCACGTTCCAATCGGAAGTGGTAAAGATCATGGAAGAGGGGGACGCAGTTGAATCGGTTCCGCCATCAATATTTACCGTAACAGTTGCCGTCGGTTGGACTTTTAGTTTCACATAATAAAGATCGGATGCGCCACCTTCCTGGATATTTATTACATTATTGGGTAATCTCAAAACAATATCAGGTACGTCCGTATCATATATAGTTACATTTTGTACGGCGGCTGATCCGGTTGCGTATTTCACGTCGTGTGCAGTGGTATATGAAATAGTATGGGTGATAATTGCGCTGTGAGTGCCCTCTGAGATGCCATCAACAATTCCGCTTATCGAAGCAGTTTGGGGAACATTCCAGTTTGAAGGAGTAAATGTATAAAATCGAGCGGCAGTAGTTGCCTCCATGGTTGAAGTTAATTCAAAAATAACATTTCCAAGAGGTTTACTGCTCAAATTAATTGTGTAGGTATCAGTAGTTTCACCTTCGATGATGGAAGTTGATCCTCCGATTTCGGCAAGCACAATGCCGGCAGTGTCAATATCGGTTATAGTTGTCCGTACAATATTTCCCGGAGTAGTTCCTCCGCTTATGGGTACTGTTGATACGTAATTTGGATCCGTTGAGTCACTGGTATTTGCAATGTCAACGTCACGTGTATCGGTGATATTGTCCACACTGTCATTCACAGCCGTGACGGTAACAGTTTGAGCAGTATTCCAGTTTGCATTGGTAAAGGTAAGAGTGGAAGGAGATACGGTCAAATCAGCGGCAGAGGACGCAGTTGGCGTAATAGTAACGTTGGCAGTCGGCTTGGTATTTAACACGACCGTATAAGTACCTGAGGCTCCTGCTTCGGTGAGACTCAGCGTCGCTTTACTCAAAGTTACTCCCGCAACATCAATAGTTGCATCGGTAATGTGCGCCAATACGTCGGCAGGAAGCACTCCCGAATATTCTGCTGCAGAAGTTGTGGTCGAATGGGAATATAATTCATCCCGATCTCCGTTATCAATCCGGTCGGGGACAGCCGTGATATTTACAAACTGAGGCACATTCCAATTTGTCGAAGTAAAGGTAAGGGACGCAGGATTAAAAGATAATCCAGCGGAAGATGACCCAACAAAGGTGAGGGTGACATCCGCGGTTGGCTTTGAATCAAGCCAATAGGCCACATTATCTGTTGCTCCCAACTCAGTTACATTTATTTCCGTGCTATCTTTTGAAATACCCGCGGTATCAGTATCCGTAAGAGTCACCTGAACACTGGCAAGTATTGTTACTCCCGTATTATAGTTCGTGTCAGTTGATGCGGAAGTATGATTGATAGTTAGAGATTGTGTAACTGCCTGATCAATACTGTCTGCAACCGGAATAACCGTCACTACTTGAGGGATGTTCCAGTTATAGGGGGTAAAGGTAAGACTGGACGACGAAACTGTCATCTGTGTTGCGGCTGATGAGGTTGCGGTTATGGTGACATTCGCGGATGGTTGAGAATTAAGTTTAATGGTATATGAATCGATAACGGAACCGTCTTCAGTTATTGCGGTGCCGCTTGTCTCAACGATGGTGATACCGGCACTTGTCACTGCATCACCGAATACTTGTACTCTTTTATTTTGTACCTCACTCACATACACCCGATTTGATGCATCTACCGCCACATTGCGGGGTTCATTAAACTGTCCATCACCTGCGCCAAATACTCCCCACAGCACACGAGTTGCAAGAGTTCCCACCTGGTCAAACCGTTGGATGCGGTTATTTCCCGTATCGGCAACATAAATATTACCGGCCGCGTCAATCGCCATTCCTTGCGGATTATCAAACTGAGGTACTGCTAAATTGTCTGCTGATCCGTAAGCTCCCCATGCATTTTCAAAGGTGCCGTTCGCATCAAATTTTTGAATACGGGCATAACCGGAATCGGCAATATATATTTTATTTACCGAATCAACAGTAATACCGTAAGGATTTAAAAAATAGGGGCCGGTTGGCGCAACGGGAGTGGGGGTACCGGGTCCTTCGGTTGCAACAAGAGTGGGTGTTGGCAGTCCAATCGACCAGTCGGGGGTATTATCAGACTTATATTTTAAAATTCTGTTATTCGTACTGTCTGCCACATACATCTTACCGGTTGCCTCATTTGCTACATCTTTCGGACTTGAAAATCCGGCAGGAGTTACGAGGGGAGTAGGTAAAGTTGAAAGATAGGTTCCATTGGTATCAAAACGCTGCACCCGGTTATTTGTTGTGTCAGCTACTACCACTTCACCACCGGTGTTTACCCCGATTCCCAGTGCGCCACTAAAGTCAGATCCATTCCCTCCCCATTCGGCTAAAGGCACAAAAGTTGAAGTAAATTTCTCAACCGTATTTGTTGTATTGTTATCAAGATAAATATTTCCCGATAAATCAATTCCTACATCCACCGGTTGGTTTGATTCATTCGTAAATGATGTTGAGAACACTCCGGTTTGGGCATTGTATGTATCCATCTGATTATTTCCCTCAATCGCATACAAAGTGGTTCCGTTCGTAGTCAAACCCGAAGTCCCCCGACTGTCATGCACACTCCATGAGGAAAGAAAATTGCGCCCGTTATCAAATTTTTGTATCCGGTTCGTGGTGTCTGTTATATAAAAATTCCCGCTTCCGTCGATCGTGATCTTATTCGGTTGATTAAATTGAACATTGCCCGTGCCATACGTTCCAAACGCACCACCCGTCACATAGTCAAACGTCTCTGTTACCGTATTAAACGTATAAGGTACGATTCGATTGTTACCGGTATCAGCCACATATACGGTAAGACTTGGGGCTGTTCCGGTCACTGCAATTCCTTTTGGCGAGCTAAACTGATTAATCCCGGTTCCAAGGGATCCTGCCACACTTGCAACTGAATCAACTGATATTTGAATTGCCTGGATACGATTATTTTTCGTATCGGCCACAAATATAAAGTTTTCAACACTATCAACTGCAACTCCCTGCGGCTCGTTGTATTGTCCACTTGCCGAACCATACGATCCCCAGGGCGCATGATTTGATGCTCCGGTCAAGTCAAAACGCTGTATACGCGAATTTCCGGTATCGGCAACGTATAAATTTGTTCCCACCAGTACAATTCCCATGGGTTGTTTTAGTTTGCCCGTTGCAATACCATAATGTCCCCAGTTGGATGCCGCGTGGACTCCGCCGACGGAGTATTTATCAATCTGCGAATAGGCAGAGTTCACGACGTATAAATTAACGCCGTCGGTTGTTACATCGGCCCAATTACTTACAAATTTATATAAAAAATCGCTCTGAAATGATTGCGCTTGCACAAAGGGAGTAAAAAATGAAGACACAGCAATAAGAGCCACAACTGCGCACAAAACGATGGCTGGAAATTTACTTATTGATCTTGTTGAGGTGCTATGATTACGGATATATGTACTAATATATTGAACAAATAATAAACCTGTCCTTATATATCAATATAATAAGAAGGGAGGGTGAAAGTCAAGACGAAAAGATTTTTTCACATAAATTCTAAACTCTAAGTCCTAAATCCAAAACAAATTCCAAATCCGAAAGGCAAAACGTTTAGAATTTGAGGTTTGTAATTTCAAGTTTGCTTAGGGTTTAGAGTTTAGGATTTAGAGTTTGTTTGTGATATATTTAACCCAAATGAAATATGCTCTCGCTCCTGAGATAAAAAAACAGATCATAGTCCTGGTTAAAGAATTAAAGTTTACCCACGTAAAGACGTCACAAATCCATTGTATCCGTTCCTTTGACGCAAAGACCCGGGCATATGCTCGCATATGGGGGATGTCCCGGCTTTTCAAAGAAGTAGCTGGTTTGGAACCAAACTACATCATCGAGGTTATCTCAAAGCGCTTTGATAAATTATCCGAACGTGAGAAAATGAAGACACTCATTCACGAGTTGATGCATATCCCCAAAACTTTTTCCGGCGCTCTCCTCTCCCACCGCGGTCCTCATCATGCAATAAATGATAGGGAGGTGGAGAGGATCTTAATGTCATTGCGAGGAGCCCTTCGCAATACCTATTGACAAACACTACATTCTAGACTACAATCAAATATATTATGAACGATATAGTTGTCAATCAACAGACGGTGAATGCGACCGACCTTCGTTTTAATTTGGGAAAAATTCTTGATGATTTAGACCGTCAGGGAAGCCCTTTTCTTATCATCTCCCGTTCAAAACCCAAAGCGTGGCTGTATCCTTATGAGCAAGTTAATGTCTCCATAGATTTCTTTTTAAGGTGGCAGAAGGAAGCTTTACCTAAATATACAAAAATCAAAGCAAAAAATTTGATAAGCGTTATCAGAAAAGACAGGGAAAGATTGGTATGAAAAATATCGTCATTGATACTTCCGTTGCAATGAAGTGGTTTTTTCCGGAACCAGGCTCCAATAGGGCGGGTGAGTTGAAGAAAAAACAAATAAAAAACGAGATAGAACTTTATTCCCGAGACTTATTTCTCTACGAATTTACTTCTGCTTTTAAAAATCATATGCCTCAAAAAATCGAAGAAAAAGATTTTTCCCTTGCGGTTTCCGCCCTCATGTCATTAAAAATTAAACTTCTGCCGTTAAAATTTCAAGAAGTCGAAGAGCTATTTTTGCTTTCAAGAAAATTAAATATTTCTATTTACGATTGTTCCTTTGTCATATTGGCAACCAAACTCAAAGCACCCCTTTACACCGCAGACAAAAAGCTTTTTACCAAAGCCAAGGACTTTGGTGAAGTAGTTTTGATTTAGAAGCCATCTCTATATCCCAGGATATGGATTGTCATTGCGAGCCAAACAACTTATAGCGAAGCAATCTCTTTATCTCAAAAGGCTATCATTTCAATTTTTTTAGATAGTAGCTTAACGAATTCCCTTCTGGAAAGTCATCTAATTTACCGTAAAACGTGTATCCAAGTTTTATATAAAATTCTGGCGCCTGCCATGAAAAAGTATTTGTATAGGCAAAAGTACAACCTCTTTTGATTGCTTCTTCTTCAACGGCAGTCATTAATTTTTTCCCCCAACCTTGTTTTCTAACCTTTTCATCAACCCATAAAGAATTTATTTCCATTCCATTCCAAAGAAAAGAAGCAATAATACCTCCAAATACACAACTGTTTTTATCCTTTAAAAGAATTGAGAACTTTTTTGATTTTCTCGGGTGTCCTTTACTTGCATGATGAGATAAAAGGCCGTCTATCAGAGCCTTCATTTCAACTTGGTTAGGTTCACCTTCATGAGTTACAAATCTTAGATCGTTCATGAATAAATTATATCAAATTTGCACGATGAATAAGTTACGATACATATGAGACTTTTAGGGATGTATTTTATTCATGGGAAAAGGTATTGCAAATCACTCCATAAAGATCTTCTCTCTGTTTGAAAACATCCCTCTGTACAATAGTGCAACTATGAAATCTATTCGT